>WJLW01000069.1 GCA_014728295.1 Chitinivibrionales bacterium
ATGGTCAGAGTTTGATATTATTAACGATTTAAGACTGCAAGCAAATAGTGTTGATATAGGTGCGTATGAATATTTTGGGATACCCCAGGCAATTATTGATACAGATGGTGATGGGCTGCCGGACGATTGGGAAATCAATGGTTACTGTAACGGTAACGTTAACGGCATATGCAATGCGGGTGATATTCCCGATGTAGACCTTGCCAGGCTGGGTGCTGATCCGTTGCGAAAAGATGTATTCGTGGAATTAGATTGGATGGAAGATCCCCTTGACGTTTCTCATAATTGTCTTCCGGAAAGAGAGGCTATCGACGCCGTGATCGAAGCGTTCGATAATTCACCTACCGCAAATCCGAATGGTACGACGGGAATAACTTTGCATGTTATTCTTGATAATGCAATTCCGTTTGATGCTGAATTAGGTACCATTGATGCTAACAACAACTATGATTTTACTGAAATGGATAATCTTCGAACTTCCGATTTTGCCACCACACGCGATCATATTTTTCATTACTGTATTTTTGGCTGGCGATTGCCCGAAATAATATATCCTGATGGATCACGTGGGCGTCCTTCCGGAATGACGAAGGGTTGGATAGATCAAGTTACGTTTGAAAATTTTGGTGCTATTCAATTCATGGTAACCTCGGTTTACAGCAATAGCGACACCCATTTGCCGCATGAAATTATCGCGTCGGTATTTATGCATGAGCTGGGTCATTGCCTTGGATTGCGTCATGGGGGTCACCATTTGAGCGATCCAAACATCGTCGATGTGAACTACAAACCTAATTACCTGAGCATCATGAATTACCTTTTTGCGGCTAATCCACTGCCCAACGATACCCGCTATCTCCTAGATTACTCAGCGCTAAACATGCAGGACTTGGATGAATCTAACCTGAACGAATCCATAGGCCTTTCTGCTACCGATTCGGATATGGATGCACTTATAGATGATTATCCCTGCCGGTGGTATGCTGCGGCTACTTATCAGGAAAAACCAACAGGTAGCTCTTCAAATGTGGACTGGAATGCTAATGGCAACAATATCGAGACAGCCGTTTCTGTCGATATCAACAACGATGGAAATACCACCGTATTGTCTGGACAATCAGAAGATTGGTTCAATTTGGTTTATAGGTGTTATGATCCAGTCGGTGGCATTGGCCAACCTGGACCGGCAGGTCTGCCTAAAAGCGGGGAAGCGGTAGCGCCGACCTCTCACATCGATGATTTTGGCCATTGAGTATGCAACAAGCAGCAATAGATTTTATGCTTAAGATGTCATGATCTGCTCAGAAGGGAGCCACTGATTTTGGCCATATATTTCAACTTGTAATGAACTTGGTGGTAAATTTGATCGACTATATTTGATAGTAGAATGCATTCCATCGTAGGGGGTATTAATGTTCTGTTCTGTTATTTTACATTGTCGCATCTCAATCCTCGTTCTTATAGCATCGCTATTGCTTAGTTGCGACGATATAACGGCTAGCAATAATTCCGACCCAGTTAGTCTTATCGGCACGTGGAGCCGTCAAATCAGTTATGTGCCGTTTGGCAGCTTGTCACACTATCTTCGTGAAGTGAAACTTCATTTTGCAGATTCACAGTACATTTTGGAGATGAACTTTCCACCAGAAGATTCACTGTTTTCTCCTATTGAAAAGGGGCGATGGACAAGTGCAAGGGATTCCATTCAATTTGCCGGTATACGTTACATATATAACACACAGCGGGCCATTGTCGATTCCAGCATAGTTTACAAAACATGTGCCTACAGCTTGACCGATACTTTGCTGACACTGACGTGTCCGGATTCAGGTCAAAGCACCTATCGGAGAAAACCGTAACATAACGAATGAGTTTTGTTCATCCAGCTTTTAACATGATGTCACGCGTGCTATGCCATAAAAGCCGGTATTTAGCGGACATCTCACGACCAAAGTCTTTTTATTTCAAAGTAAGTGCGGAAGGCATCTAAACGGGTCACTAAAAATTATGAATTACTTATTCCAGTTCCCATGGTTGCCACATATTTCTGGAGCATGAATCGATTATTCACGTTTTACTATCGCAGCGCTCGATGAAAGCAATCTTATAGAAGGCAATGGTCTCGATGAATTACGAGGTAATGATCTTTTGCTATCCGGTTACCGAACAATCTTTTTTGATCCATTGGGGGGAATTGTAACGGCCGATGATTGCGCCATGAGCATCGATTGGGATAACGACGGCATCATTGATGCGGCTCCCGTCAGCGTCGATATTAACTATAATCGAGCCGCTAACTCTGGTCAGGGTTCCACAACGCTCAACGCGTCCTGGAACGATTGGGATAATTTGCAATACCGTGGCGGAGGGGTCATCGGCGCAGGATCAGGTTTACCAAAATCAAATTATGACCTGCGTTTGCATCTCGAAACTTCGATTCCATGATTCGACGAGGTTATGGTGTAGTGTTCGGGCTGCAATCATTCGTGGTCACAATGAACTAACTTACTTTTATTGAAAATCAATCGTGAGAAGGGAACTCTAATGTACTTGAAAAACATCATCCCCATGTTGATCGTTTTAGTCACCGCCTGTTTAGACAATGAAACCGATAACCTGAATGAGCCGGACATAATGACCCGCTTGCAGGGTACCTGGCATGGTGCAACCTGGACCACTTCAGGCGGTTTTTGTCCACCAAACGTACCTTGCGCACCGAATTATTCACTTACGATCTCCGGTGATTCGTTTTTTATTGACATTTCCTCTGCTACAAATGCTATCCCCCCTGTAGCGGATTCTTGCAACAGCCACCAATGGCACGACTACGCCGCTGGGATTCTAAACGCCACCAGCGATTCGCTGACATTTTCCGGCATCTACACCGATTCAACATACTCCCAGAGATTGCAGACGAGCTGCCATCCCGAACGTAAGACGGGTGATTACTATTATGTCTACACCTACAAGTTCAAGGGAGACACACTGTATCTGGGAGACTATATCAGATTGACCGGGAACCACTGAGCATCGAGCGAATGCCCTTAACATGTGTGACACATAAATCTTTAGTTCGTATGGCACGTACCTTTCCCGCCAAGCCATAGTTAGAGACGAAGGTTGAAGGCATATCGGATAAAAGTGAAATGAAGAAGTGCACTGAGTTTTTTGTTGGCGGCCCGGGTAAGTACTTGGTTCGAGAAGCGTAACAATAAATCACTTTTGCAGGCCACTTGTAAGGAACGCGCGTCAACGCGATTTGATTATAATGTTTTGCAAGTGCTGCACAGTTCAACATTATTATTAATTGACAAGATAAGACACATAACAAAGGAAACGCTCAATATCAAAAATAGTATTTCCGCAACAAGAAAGCGACACAAAATCTTCCAGCAGGTACGATTTGAATCACAAAAAATGACTAGCTTTGCCGGTTTGATTCGTTTTGAGCGCTTTCTGCAAAAAATTGACATCAGGGCGAAGCTCGCCGAATGTTTCCGCCACCTCAAAGATGACGGCATGTATGGCGTTTAAACTCTCAGTTGGTAACTTCTACGATTTTTGCGTATGTTTTTCGCAATATATCAAGATCGATTCCGGCTGACGTCTGACCTCTCCGGCGAAGCCGGTTTAGCGGGGAGATAAATAATGCAACATATGCAACTCCGTCCCTAGGATG
>WJLW01000070.1 GCA_014728295.1 Chitinivibrionales bacterium
GAAGAACATAGGGTCAGGAAACAACGTCTTCATCGAAAAGTTGATTATGACACTGTTCTTGATATGTTAAAGAATGAAGCCTGCAAAAAATGTGGAATTGAGCCACAGGTTTTCTATAACAAGGGAAGAGGTAACTCTTTAAGTACTGCAAGAGCGAACTTTGCATTTAATGCACGTTTTCAGGAACTCATACCTTACTCATTTACATTTATAGCTGACTATCTTGGAATATCAATTGCACCGGTAATGAGAATGGCGCGGCGTATAAACTCTCAAGGGGCTTGTTAAGGCAATAAAGCAAGTCCGTACCTCAGCCCTGCAACCCTGAACTCACCGACCCACCGATAAACCGATAAAAACCGATAATAAATATACCACGCGGAAACAGCAAAATCTGTGCATAATCTGTAGTACAGTATGTATATATTTTGCAGGCGTACGTTAATTCTATTGACAACGTACGTGGCATGTGGTATAATAATCGTATTAGTATGTATCTACACTGGAGATAAAAATGATATTAAATGTTACACAATTCAGACAAAATATGTATAAAGCTCTGGACCAAGTAATAGAAACCGGTATTCCTCTTGAAATTAATCGAAAAGGGAAAACATTAAAAGTGATATGTGAAGAACCGGTATCTAAGTTAGATAACTTAAAGCCTCATAATATTATTAACGGTGATCCTGAAGATTTAGCGGAAATATCCTGGGAGCAGGAATGGAAAAACGAGCCTATTTAGATACCCACATTATCGTATGGCTCTATGCCGCGAAACTGGAGTATCTGACCAAATTGGCAAAAGATACAATTGATACCTGTGAATTGTATTATTCTCCAATTGTAGATCTTGAATTGACGTATTTATTTGAAATAAAGCGAATTTCTGCCCGATCAGAAAAGATCCTTGATGGACTCAATACATCAATCGGTCTTAAACAATGTGATCTTTCATTTGATCTTGTAATACTTAAATCAAAAGAAATGAAATGGACCTGCGATCCGTTTGATAGAATAATTGTTGGCCAGGCAGCAACCGGTAATAACTATTTAATTTCCAAAGACACCCTTATAAATAAACATTATAAATATGCATGCTGGTAATAATTATTTATTTCGTCACACATGTGCTTGTGTGTGCGCTTATTACATATTTCGGCCCTGCGTGCCTGAGAATCTCCTTATGGTGATTGAACTCACCTACCAACGGATAGCTATATCAATCTTACATTCGCTCATGTAATATTTTTTCCCCGTACACCCGATTAACCCCACTACGGCAATACCGATAAAAATCTGTCCGCGGACAGTACTATTCGGTTTTTCGCGACCTTTTTGTATACACCGGAAAGATTGATTATTTGAATGAATGGTATTCCCATCGTATCTGACAATGTATGATGCCTTCGGGAAATGGTGGTATCCTGCATTTTGGCGTCAAGAAGAATAGCAGGCGTATCATCCAGCGTTATAAGAAAATCACATTCCGTTTTATCAAACGTCCTGATGTACCAGAGCTCTGCATTACCAAATCCGCAATCGTTTAAAATTGTGCATGCTCGAAGAAGTTGAACTGCAATAAAATTTTCAAACCGTGCGGCTGGTTCCTTGCAAAACATCCAGTTGACAAAGTAAGATTTTTTTTCTTTTTTTAGCGCTCGATGGAGCTTTTTGTGCCAGGGGGACAGAGAAAATATCAACCATAATTTTTCCAGCTGTTTAAAACTGTTTTGAAGCGTATGGTGATCGGTTTCAATATCGTGCGCGAATGAATTGACAGATAACGGGCTGCCAATCCGGCTTGGCAAGAGGGCCGTTATTGATTCCATGCGATTAATATCTTTTATGTTGGTCAGATCACGTAAATCTTCCGTAAGAATTAATGAAAGATAATCTGAATGCCATTTTTTTGTGAAACGTGAGGATTGCATTTCAAATGGTTCCGGAAATCCCGAATAGTGAAGGAGATCGTCAATGATCTCCTTTTTTTCTTTTAATACGGTGACACCATCAAGTTTGCTCATCAATGATTCAATTGGATCTTTCCAGTCCGACTCGCTGCATAACCATAGGTTACTAAACGATGCGTTGCATAATTCTGATAATGACCATGGAAATAAATGAAAATGAGAGTATCGACCTATAAGGCTATCTCCGCTTTTCCTAAACCATTCAAGCCGCGCACTGCCGGTAATGATAAGTCTGATAGCAGGATCAATGGAATCATATATCCCCTTCAGGATATCTTTCCAGTTTGTACGCTTATGAATCTCATCAAAAACGGTAATTTCCCCGGGCGATGCATTTGTAAGCAAAAAAAGAGGGTTTTCTCTATACAGTTTCCGTGTGACTGGATTATCCCAGTTATAATAATTTGAATATGTATCAGGATTAAGCTGTGCTTTTGCCCATGTTGTCTTTCCAATCTGACGGGGACCGGATAAAAAGATCATTTTATCGGCAATCAGATCTTTATCCCAGATATAGGCATCAAGCTGTCGATTTCTCATACTATGCAATATACTATGGATGCGAAGGCGTGTCAATAGAATGTCAACACCAACATTACGCGTAATTATTGTATATATATAATAAAATTACGCTGTTATTTTTTCTAATCAGATATGTAGGGACGCATGTTGGGACGGAGTTGCCTTAATTGCTTTAGGGGCTCGCCGTAACTCATTTTATACCATGCCGCGAAAACCACGAATCATAGTTCCTGGATCGGCTCACCACGTGATGGCGCGTGGTATAGATGGCGAAAAAGCCTACCGCGATGATGCCGACCGGGAGCGGTTTGTCCGGACTCTTCAAAAATACCTCGGAGACGGAGAAACCCCATGTAGGTGTTACGCATGGGCGCTGATGGACAACCATTACCATTTGTTGTTGCGTCCCCTTGATCCGGGACTGGGGATCATGATGCGGAAGGTAAACGGATCCTATGCCCGGTATTTCAATGCTCGCCATGGTCGACGGGGGTATCTCTTCGGGGATCGATACAAGTCTATAGCCACGCAGGAGCTCGGCTATGTTCGTGAGATAATCCGCTACATACATCTCAATCCTTTACGCGCAAACATCGTGAAGTCGCTCGATGACCTTGCAAAGTACCCCTGGACAGGACACCGGGCAATGCTTGGGCTGGAGCGAGTCGACTGGCACGACTCCGAGAGTGCGCTGAGTCGGTTCGGCAGAACCCGGCAGGCGGCCCGGGGTGCTTACCTTAGCTTCCTTAGTGATGGAATCGGTTGCGAGCTGCAGGGCTGGCGTTTTGGGCAGGAGTCCAAACAGGAAGGCGACTCTTACGAGGTATTTGATGACCGGCTGGCAGGTGATGCCGATTTTGTGCGCAAGGCATTAGGTAGATCGGTGGAGCCCCGAAATGCAAGACTGGAGAAAATCAGGCGCCGACCGACACTTGACAAAATTATGGCGAATGTTTGTGGGGAGTATCGGGTTGAGTTAGAGCAGGTGTTGAAGCGGGGGCGGGGTGATAGTCGCTCCTTTGCTCGCGCTTCGTTTTGCCGGAAGGCAGTCCAGCAGCATTGCTTTACACTCAGGGAAGTTGCCGTGTATCTTGGTGTGAACGCATCGTCGGTACTCAAGATGTGCAGGCGACGGTAACATTAAGGCAACATAGGCAACTCCGTCCCGTGCATCTTGTTTTAATTCTTTATTCTAACAATCATAATAGCCTCGATTTTCATGCCTGCCTCATTTCCCTCCGGATGAAACCGCATTCTCTTTTCGCCAAGCAGATTCAGCGAATTCACTGAAAGAACAAATTCAGGCTGCATCTGCTTCGTAAAGATCGGCGATATAAACGGGATGTGTGACGATACATCGAGATCTACCCTTTCTTTAATCCGCCTCTCAAATCCTTGGCCGTCGAAATCAACGAACGTGTAGGTAATTGGACCGGTAATGCCCAAGCGAATCTTTCCCTTGATGGTGTGCGTGCCTGAGTTACCTAAGTAAAGTTCCAAAGCGGTATTCCAGGGAATCTCAATTGGCTCTCTGCCGGAGGTGATTTCCTTTTGAGCATGCAGATGCCATTCTATTTTTGCCGCCGACCACTGACGCATAGCAGATGTTGAGAATCCGATCGATGCCAGCGATGTAGCTGATGTTGCGGCAATTTGGATTTCATTGTGCAGGGTGTCGTTCGCTGCGGACAGTTGCCGTGAATTCGAGATATATTCTGCCCAAAGATCAAAAGAAAGCGGAAAAATTTCCAAATTACCGAGCTCAATAGTTGCTTTTTCGCGCCAGAAATTAATCGTATGGTAGGTAAAGGTAACCGTGTCATCGAAGGCGCGGTAGGTAATGTCGGGCTTGCGGGAATGCTCTTGATAGGAGAGGGTGTTGCGGAAAGTAAGGTAATCGCGTGTATTGTAAGCGAGGTTAAACCGCGCTTGAGGATTCTTATCGTGAGTAAAACCGATACCGATATCGGAATGCAGTTTGTCAAAATGCAAGTGCGATCCCGCCCAGGCGGCGGAAGAATTGACATACGCATTGTCAACAGTAAGATTAAGATAGGTGGAAATGCTTTCTTTGAGCTGGTAGTGATTTTTAGAATTTACGCGGAAAAAGCGCTCATTTTTTGAGGATACGAATTCGTAAAAGTAATCAAAAAGCAGGCTTTCAACACGCAAGTGCGAAGTAAATTTTTTATTGCTGAAAGCTGCATCCGATTGTAGAGCATAACCGGAGCGAAATAAGGGAGAAAAGTGGTATGGTGTCAAACCCCATTGTCCGGTTTTGGAGAAATCGACATCTAATGAGAAGTCGTGCAGGTTAAGCAGCATTCCCCCATAGTATTCCATTAAAAGAGCCTGGTGGTTTAAGTTTTGTTCGGGTACGGTACCGAGTTGTGCCCGGCGTGCATAGTATTGATCGGCGAAATTGCCGTCATGCAAATAGCGTCCGTAAAGCGAAACCTTGTTGTCAAAAATACTCGTTTTGATTCCCAGGTCGGTTCTGTGCTCGCGTGGTGAACCCGCGCCATTTAACAGCAAATCTCCGGTTTCTGCACCAAGCGAGACCCATGCGGCAGCCAAAGAGCTGTCGGGTATAATAAATTTGGCATCGAAGGAGTCTTTGACTGTCGAATTGCCGAATATGAAATCATCTGCGTGTAAATGAGTGGGAATGCTGTCGTGAATAAAGACATGCCGGTTAACGCCATCATATAAAATGTCAACCTGCTTGCCGGCTGCACATGACAGGGAAGTGATAAATAAAAGCAATGCCTGGATAGCCGCGTTTTTTGAAGAGAAATAGCACATATGAATGGTCAAAAATCCCTGCCGAAACAAAATGAGATAGCGGTATTCAGCAGCCGTTCCGGTTGTGAAAAAGTCCACCCAAAACGAAGTGGAATTGCAATGAAATATTTGCCGAAACCAACGCCCGCCGACAAGCCGGCTTGAAAACCGAACTCATTTTCCCAGGTGGCAATTATATCCAAGGTTGTTATGTGATCGAAAGGCTGCAGATTGATTGCGGTACTTATCACTCCCAATACAGGATAAAGCGTGATGTTGTCGGCTATGAATATTTTACGCTCCATCAGCACGCCAAGTTGCATGATAAAGTGGCTTTTATCTAATTGGGCTTTTCCGTCAATTCTGCCGAAGTCAAAAGTGGTGCTAAGATAATACTTGTTATGATGAGTAGCAAACCGTGCTTCCAGACCGCCGGCAAAATAATTGTTCCAGCTCTCAGCTAAATTGCCATGAAGAATTTTGTAGCTGCCGTTGAGGGAGAGTGAGAATTTCGAAGAGAGCGAATCGGCGCCGGGCTCGGGACGTGCGGCTGCCGGCAACGATACATGAATGGCGAAAAGCGAAAGGAGAAAAACCGTTACATTTCTCTTCGATGTTGGCATAGGTAAACGTACATCCCTTCCCGTATGACAATATACAACAATGAAATAACCGGGTACTCATTTTCGCGTATAGTGCAAGAGGTCATAGTGATTTTTTCCGGGATATATTACCGGATATTGAGGATGAATTTTGATCAACCGTCGGAAGGCAAAAGCTATATTACTGTCATGTTGCGATATTTTATTGCCGCCAATCCGATCTATCAGGGGCTTGCGCAGCTCAAGGAATGCGCCGATCGCGGCAATGCAGATGAGTCGCATTTGCTGCTTTTCGATCCTGTGCCGAAAATAAGCTGGGATGAAAAAATCTGGCGCCGTCATGAATCGTATCAAGGGAGTGATATTCAAGTATGGGAACCGAAAAAAGCTTAATTCCGGTTTTAGTTATTTGTGCCTGCCTGCACTCGGCTCCCATCGACTCTTATTTGTTTCCATATCAAAAAGTGCTTTCGGAACTTGATTCTCTACAAGCTTCCCCGAGTGGAATGCATTGGGATGACATCCCGGTAGACACCTCGGCAGGGCCCGGCTATACCGTCACGGAAGCGCAGAGCTACTGGCATATTGTTCCGGCATTGAACCTGCGTGCCGGATCCGAGGAAGAATTGACTGGTGAGAACTATGGATTGCATGGAGATCTGATCAGCGATATTCGTCTGAAAAAATTGCTGGTCAGATTGACGCTTGATATCGATACCAAATATATGGACGATCCCATCTATCTCTGGAAAAAGGATCGCTTTGCAGCCGGGCGCATCGAAGAGGCCTACCTTCATTACAATTGGAAGTATGGACTCTTTCGCTTCGGCCGGCTCAAACGCAATTGGGGCCCGTATATCGATCGCAGTCTCCTGCTCTCGTCCAATCCGCATACCTATGATGCTTTCGAATGGTCGATGCACCGCAGCTATTTCGAATTCCGGCACTTGTTTGCCTATCTCAACCATGCTGCGGGCGGCATGTACGAAAACATTGACGGAAATGCCGCCTATAACAAGTATTTCGCTGCGCATGCGCTTAATTTCGTTATTCAGGACTGGGCGACGCTGGGTATCATGGAGAGCATTCTGCTGACTCGTACCGGATTTCCCGATTTCCAGTATGTCAACCCCTTCAGCATCTACACCGTTACCAACACAAACAAGGAGGGCAGCGGCAATTTAATGTGGGGATTTCATTACAAAGTGCATCCTTTTGTCAAGCAGATAACCTTGCTGGGGCAGATTATCATCGATGATTTTCAGGCGGATAACGAAATCATCGCTGACAAAGAACCGACTCACTGGGGCGGCGACTGGAGCGCTTCTTGGAAAAACTTCCTGCCCCTGAGCCTGCAGCATGCGCTTTCGCTGAATTATCGCTACAAATCGAAATGGCTTTACACCGTCCACAGATCGGGTGCCCGAACGGGTGAACGTTATCTATACCTGGGCAAAAGCCTCGGCCAGCCGGAGATCGACGGGGATTACGCGGAAATCACGGCAACAGTTCTCGGCAACAATTACTGGATGGCGGATGCGGGGTTGAGTTTCAGGCGCAGCGATACGAATACGATCTATACCGACTGGCCGGCGGCAGATTCATTGAATCCGGTCGGCACCATCGGCTATCGCAAGGAAACGCCGTTGTACGAACGGGAAAATGTAGAAAAAACAATTGACTTGTTCGTCAATTTGCGGGGATATTTCAAAGGATATGTTGACATTCACCTCTCGCTGCACAATCAGTGGATACAAAATGAGAATAATGCGGCCACTTCGGGGTGGGAGTATAATCCGATTGTCGGCATGATGCTGTCTCTGCACTATTCGAACCTTATCCTGAAATTGCCGGAATAGAACGTTGTTTTTGAAGAATTTATTATGCGATAATTTGAAGAGTGAGTACCATTTGTCGGCAAGTCGTGTGCTAATCCGCTATTGAAAAACGAAATTGCACAAACAAATCCTGGAGCGGAATCAAAGCTGTTCCCTGATCGCTGCTCGAAAAAATCACTGCCCGATTTGCAGGCACGTCCTGACCAGGCGGGCTTCTTCGTAGGTGGTGTGCGCCTGGGGGTGTTCGACGATTGTGCGAAGCGATGCAGTACCCAGCTTTCGGAACAGGCCTGTCAGCTTTTTCCGCTGCCCATCGCTGACGAAGCGTGAAATGTCGGCAACCTTGCGGTTTTTCACCAGCTCTTCGACATGGCCGTAGATAGTTGACGGGCGCAACTCTCTTTGGTCGGCGATTTCGCCAATCGTAAAGCCTTCCTGCACCAGCTTGTATGTCTGGTCGGTAGTGTGTGTTACCCCGCGTCGAATTGTCGCCGGACGGGAAGACGCCGCGGAGCTGCTATCCAGACGTTGCTGAGCCGATGCCGGCGCCCCGGGGTGTGAGCTTACATACTCGTCAATCTCCCGCATGAAATCGGCTCCGTACCTGGCAAATTTTGCCTCACCCACCCCGTTGACCAGCAGCATTTCTTCTATTGACGAAGGAAACTTCTGCGCCATATCGTGCAGTGTTTTGTCGCTGAAAATGATATAGGGCGGAACCTCGTGCTCCCGGGCGAGGGTGCTGCGAAGCCGCCGGAGCCTTTCGAAGAGGGCTTCGTCATAAACTCCTGCAGGCGTTTGTTTTGGCTTGCTGACAGATTTGGGTTCCTGTTTCCTGACGATTGAGAAGGGGTGCTCGCCCTTGAGAATGGCGTGTGCTCGGGAGCCGAGGCGCAGGGTGGGGTATTGATCCTGCGTCTGCTGAATCACTTCCTGGGCCAGCAGTTCGTCGACGATTGTCTTCCAGTACATTTTTTGTTTGTTTTTGCCGGAGCCGTAGGTTTTGATCCGGTCGTGATGCAATTTACGGATGCGAACAGTGTCCGCACCGGCCACGATGTCGATGATATGCCCGGCGCCAAAGCGTTGACCGGTGCGCACGATGGCCGAGAGAATTTTCTGCGCGTCAACCGTTCCGTCCACGGTTTCGACCGCTCCGTTGCAGACGTCACACGCATTGCAGGAGCCATGCGGATAATCTTCGTTGAAATGGGCAAGAATTGCCTTATGGCGACAGAGAAGCGTGCCGCCGTAATTGATCATGGTTTGCAGGGATGCGTGCAGGCGCTGGCGCTCGCGCTCATCGACTACCTGGTTGATGAAATGTGTGATTTTGGGTATGTCCCCGCGGCGGTAGAACAGCACGCATTCGGCCGGTTCGCCGTCACGTCCGGCCCGGCCGGTTTCCTGGTAGTAGCTTTCCATGTTTTTGGGTAAATCGCCGTGCAGGATGTAGCGGATATTTGATTTGTCAATGCCCATGCCGAAGGCTATTGTGGCGACGACAACGGGGACTTCGTCCTTGTTGAATGCATCCTGATTGCGGGCGCGGATTGCATCATCCAGACCGGCATGATAAGCCAGCGCGGCCTGTCCGTTGGCTTGCAAAAATTCGGCTGTGGCTTCAACATCGGCTCGCGTGGTGCGGTAGATGATGCCGGCCTGATTTTCACGCTCCCTGACGAAGCAGAGAAGCTGAGATTCAACGTCGTCTTTTTCTATTACCGAGTAGTTGAGATTTGGCCGGTCGAAGGAGGCCCGCACTATGCGGGGTTCCCGCAGGCGCAGGCGGGTGATGATATCATTCTGCACGCGCATCGTGGCGGTGGCGGTGAACGCGGCAATGGGAATGCGGGGAAACAGGTCGACGATACCGGCAAGGGCAAGGTAGTCAGGCCGGAAATCATGTCCCCATTCCGAGATGCAATGCGCTTCGTCTATGGCGATCAGGTTGACATCTGCGGACAGCAGCGTGTCGCGGAAAGAATCCATAGTAAATCGCTCGGGTGAGACATAGAGCAGATCGAGCTCGCTCCGGTTGAGTCTGCGCAGTGCGTCCCGGCGCAGGGGTTCGCCGATGGCGCTGTTGTAGCTTGCCGCGCGGATGCCGTTGTCGTTTGCGGCATCGACCTGGTCTTTCATCAACGAAAGCAGCGGACTGATGACGACACAGGCGCCGCGCCCCAGACAGGCCGGAAGTTGATAGCACAGTGACTTGCCGCCGCCGGTCGGCATGACGACGAAATTGTCACGCTTGTCAAGGATGCTCCGGACGATCTCGCGCTGGTGCGGGCGAAAGTCGCCGAAGCCGAAATATTTGTGCAGAGCTGCGGAAATTGCAGACTCATCAACGGGCGCCGAATCAATTGGATAGGTGGGTGCCGAAATACTCATGGCGTCTCTTGCTCCTTTTTTAGCCGGTATGGGTTTGGGAATCTCAGCTCTATGCGAATATATAAATCGGGGATGCGGCGTGTCAAAATTGACGTACGCGGGTGTGCAGGTGCGATGACCCTGGTTCGAAAGGGGGCGGTCGTGCAGCGGAATCAGTCGGCCTTTTTGGGGAAAACTGTGCTTCGGTACCTTTCGCACGATCTGTGCGCTGGTTTTCGTCCCGGACGTCGACAGGATGGTGACGACAAGTGAGAATTAGTCCGCTACACAATCACGTTGTTGCGGCTGCTTTTAGATGCATATCCGCCTGATGCGCCGCTTCGCGTCCGTGATAAATGGCCCGCACCACCAGTGAAGCGCCGATGTTGGCATCGCCTGCGGTGTAGACTCCCGGTACGGATGTGGCATATTTTCCATCGGTCATGATATTGCCGCGCTGGTCGAACTCCACTCCCAGATCTTCCAGCAGCTTGCTGTGCTCGACATGCACGAAGCCCATTGCCAGAAAGACCCGATCGACGTTGAGTTCGAATTCCGAGCCCGGAACCTCGACCATTTTCGGTCGCGGGGAACCCTCGCTCTTCTGCCATTCGATGCGCTTGAAGTGCGCCGTCTCGACCCGCTTGTCACCGGAGAAATGCGTCGTCAGAATGTTCCAGTCGCGCTCGCATCCTTCTTCGTGCGAGCTTGACGTACGCAGGATCGAAGGCCATTGCGGCCATTGCGGATTCCAGGTTTCGCCCCAGTCCTGCGGTCTGGGCATGATCTCGAACTGGTGCACCTTCCCGGCGCCGTGACGATTCGAAGTTCCGACGCAATCCGATCCCGTATCGCCGCCGCCGATAACGAGTACGTTCCTGTCTTTGGCCGAGATAATCTGATTGAATTCGAGATCGCCGGCAACGTATTTATTGTTGAGTGTCAGGAAATCCATCGCAAAGTGAATACCGTCAAGCTCGCGTCCGGGAACCTTCAAATCACGCGGCTCTCCCGCGCCCATGGTAAGGATGATGGCATCGAACATGCGTTTGAGGTACCGGGCCGACAAGTCTTCGCCAATCTTTACGTTGGCGGCAAATTCGACGCCTTCCGCTTTCATCTGGTCCAGGCGCCGGTCGATAATCCACTTTTCGAGTTTGAAGTCGGGTATGCCGTAGCGCAGAATACCGCCGATTTTGTCGGCCGACTCAAAGAGCGTGACCTGGTGGCCGGCGCGACGTGCTTCCTGCGCGGCGGCCAGTCCGGCCGGTCCTGAACCGATTACCGCCACTTTTTTGCCGCTTTCGAATCGCGGAGGACGCGGTACAACCCAGCCTTCCCGAAAAGCACGTTCGATGATGGCCAGCTCAAGTTGCTTGATCGTAATCGGCGCAGAATTAATGGCAAGCGTGCAAGACGTCTCGCAGGGCGCCGGACAGATGCGCCCCGTTATTTCGGGGAGGTTGTTGGTCAGTTCCAGACGTTCGTAGGCTTCTTTCCATTTGCCGCGGTAGACCAGGTCGTTCCACTCCGGGATCAGGTTATAAACCGGGCATCCGGAGGTATGGCAAAAGGGAATGCCGCAATCCATGCACCGTGCGCCCTGCCGCTGCAATTCTTCTTCGGGCTGCAGTACCACGAACTCTGTGTACTCTTTGAGGCGTTCCTCAACAGGCTTGTAGCCGGGCGCTTTGCGTTCGAATTCTATAAAGCCGGTTTGTTTTCCCATTATCCGTATACCTCCTCGGTCACCGATTCGACCTCAGATCCTTTTTCCTGCTCTTCTTTGATGCGCTGCAAGGCCATGCGATAGTCAATCGGCATAATTTTGACAAAAAGCGGGAGCATCTCGTTCCAGTCTTTGAGAATGCGGGATGCATATTCACTGTTGGTATGGTGTATATGATTATTGATGAGTTCGTATAATATTTGCTGATCGTCCTGCGTGATGACCGGCTCGATGTCAACCATTTCGAGGTTGCACTTGGTGTCGAACAACTGGTCTTCATCCAGAATAAAGGCGATACCGCCCGACATGCCGGCCGCAAAGTTGACGCCGGTTCTGCCGAGTACCACGACAACCCCCCCGGTCATGTATTCGCAGCCGTGATCGCCGACGCCTTCCACGACCGCCTTGGCGCCGCTGTTGCGAACGGCGAAACGCTCGCCCGCCATGCCGTTAATGTAAACCTCGCCGGCGGTTGCGCCAAACAGGTTGACGTTACCGGTCATCATGTTATTCTGTGGACGGAAGGTCGCGTTCTTGTGCGGGTAGGCTATCAGCTTGCCGCCCGAAAGACCTTTGCCGAAGTAATCGTTGGCATCACCTTCAAGCTCGAAGGTTATGCCCGGCGCCAGGAAGGCGCCAAAACTCTGTCCGGCCGAGCCGGTGAATTTGACATGGATCGCAGAATCCGCAAGCCCCTTACTGCCGTAACGTTTTGATACCTCAGAGCTTAACGTTGCGCCAACGGTGCGATTACAATTGCGAATCGAAGCATACAGCTTCAACGGCTTTGCCTCCTCCAGTGCCTGCCTGCTTTTGGTTATCAGCTCAGGATCGAGACTGAGACCGAAGTCGTGCTCCTGCCTGCCGGTGCAGTATAGCGACGAGCCTTCGGGTGGCTTGGGCCTGCTCAGAATTCGTGAAAAGTCCAGCCCGTTGGCTTTCCAGTGCTCCAGGGCATCATTGACTTCAAGCACTTCCACGTGTCCGATCATTTCATTGAAGGTGCGAAAACCAAGCTGTGCCATGTGCTCGCGTACATCCCGCGCAATGAACATCATGTGATTGACATGGTGCTCCGGTTTGCCCTGGAAAAGATGACGCAAACGCTCGTCTTGCGTGGCAACACCGACCGGACAGGTATTGAGATGACATTTGCGCATCATGATGCAGCCCATCGAAATCAGCGATGCCGTGCCAAAACCAAATTCTTCGGCTCCCAGCAACGCGGCGACAACAACATCCCTGCCAGTGCGAAGCTGCCCGTCGGTCTGGACGCGGATACGGTCGCGCAATTTGTTGAGGACCAGCGTCTGCTGGGTTTCGGCCAGACCGATCTCCCACGGGATGCCGGCATATTTGATCGACGAAACGGGAGAAGCGCCGGTACCGCCGTCATGTCCCGAGATCAGGACCATGTCGGCCTTGCCTTTTGCGACACCGGCGGCAACGGTTCCCACGCCCACTTCCGAAACAAGCTTGACGGAAACCCGTGCCTGCGGGTTGGCATTTTTCAGGTCGAAAATCAGTTGCGCCAGATCTTCAATCGAATAAATATCATGATGCGGCGGCGGCGAGATGAGCATCACCCCCGGGGTTGAGTGTCGAACGCGGGCAATGACTTCGTTGACTTTGTGGCCGGGCAGTTGACCGCCTTCACCGGGCTTGGCGCCCTGCGCCATTTTAATCTGCAGCTCGGATGAATTGATCAGGTAGTGACTGGTTACGCCGAATCGTCCCGACGCAACCTGCTTGACGGCGCTTCGGGCCAGATCGCCGTTGGGCAACGGTGTGTAACGGGCCTCATCCTCGCCGCCCTCGCCGGAGTTGCTCATTGCGCCCAGCCGGTTCATGGCAATGGCGATGGTCTCGTGCGCCTCTTTGCTGATCGAGCCGAATGACATCGCCGAAGAAACAAAACGCGTGACGATCGACTCCGCGGACTCTACCTCGTCAAGGGCAACCGGCGTGCGTTGCTTGAACCGAAACAGACCCCGCAGGGTACAGAGGTTACGCGAATAGTCATTGATATGGTCGGCATACTTTTTGTAAACATCGTACGAGCCTTGCCGTATGGACGTATGGATCATGGAAATAGCATCGGGTGTCAGCAGATGCTTTTCCGAGAAATTCCTGAAATGAATGTTGCCGCCCGAATCCAGCGAAAGATGCTCACGATCGATATCCTCGAACGCGGCCGCATGGCGTTGCTCGGTTTCGCGCTGAATCTGCTCGATACCGATGCCTTCGATGCGGGAAGAGGTACCGGGGAAGTAGCGGTTGACTAATGCAGTGTTGAGACCGACTGCTTCGAAAATCTGCGCGCCGCGATAGCTGCGTATGGTCGAGACACCCATTTTCGACATGATTTTAAGCAGGCCCTTCTTGATGGCGGTAATGTAGTTCTCGAAGGCTTCCTGCGTTTTGAGATCGCCTGGAAGGGAGCCGTCCTCTTTGAGGTGCGATATCGTCTCGAAAGCCAGGTAGGGATTGATGGCGCTTGCCCCGAAGCCGACCAGTGTGGCAAAGTGCATCACATCCCGCGCCTCGCCGGTCTCAACCAGTAATCCCGAAAGCTGCCGCTTGCCTGCTCGCACCAGGTGGTGGTGTACCGCCGAGGACGCCAGCAGCGCCGGTATCGGCAGCATGCCCGCATCGACGTTGCGATCGGAGAGGATGATCAGCGAATAGCCTTCGTCAACTCTACGCTCAGTCTCTTTGCACAAATTATCAATGGCCGATTCCAATTCGCCTTTGCGGAAAAGTATAGGCAGTACCGTTGCCCGGTAGCTGTCGTCATCCATGCTGCGCAGCTTTTTCATGTCCTCATTGGTTACGACCGGATGCGGCAGCTTGAGTTGGTGGCAGTGCTGCGGCGCTTCATCCAGCAGGTTGCCCTCGCGACCGATGAAACTCATCAGCGACATGACGAGATTTTCCCGATACGGATCGATGGGCGGGTTGGTGACCTGGGCAAACAGTTGCTTGAAATAATTGTACAGCAGTTGTGGCCGGTCGGAAAGCACCGCCAGCGCCTGATCGTTGCCCATCGAGCCAACCGGCTCCTGCGCATTGAGGGTCATCGGCTCGATAATCATGGAGAGCTCTTCGCGGGTGTAGCCGAAAATTTTTTGCTTGCGCGGCAAATCCTCGATGTCGGGCTTGAAAGGAGTCGGCACCTGGAAAAGGCCCTTAAGCTCAATGCGATTTTTCTCGAGCCAGCGACGATAGGGTTTGCGGCGGGAAATCGTGGCCTTGATTTCGTTATCATAGACGATGCGGTTGTTGACCGTATCAACCAGCAGCATTTTGCCGGGCGCCAGGCGATCCTTTTTGACAACCTCTTCGGGCGGAACATCCAGCACACCCACTTCGGAAGCCAGGATGACTTTGCCGGATCTGGTAACATAAAATCTGACCGGACGCAAACCGTTGCGGTCGAGAGTTGCACCGATTTTCAAACCGTCGGTAAAGGCAACCGCCGCCGGGCCGTCCCAGGGCTCCATAATCGATGCATGATATTCATAAAAGGCGCGTTTATCCTGACTGATGTGGTAGCGGGGCCCGAACGCCTCGGGAATCATCATCATCATCGAATGCTCGACCGACCGACCGCCGCGCGCCAGCAACTCCAGGGCATTATCGAGAATCGCCGAGTCACTGAGGATGGGATTGATAATGGGCAGCAGCTTGGAGATGCCCTCACCAAACAGCTCCGAAGAAAGTGATGACTCACGAGCTTTCATTTTGTTGATGTTACCGCGCAGGGTATTGATCTCGCCGTTGTGCGCGCAAAAACGAAAGGGCTGTGCCAGCGGCCATGAGGGGAACGTGTTGGTGCTGTAGCGTTGATGCACCAATGCCAGGCAACTCTGAAACTCAGGATCGGCAAGATCGGGGAAGAAGTGCTCGAACTGAGAGGCAACGAACATACCTTTATATACGATGGTGCGGCATGACAAAGAGCACACGTAGAAGTCTTCGAGCGAAAGCTGTCTCTGCACGGCCGCTTTTTCGAAGCAGCGTCTCAGCACAAAAAGCCGCCGCTCCAGATTGTCGCCGCTGAGGTCCGGGGACGAAACAAACACCTGCATAAAACAAGGCATCGACTCGCGGGCCATTTCTCCAAGGTCTTCGGGGTGGACCGGGACTTCGCGCCAGGCCAGCAGCTCGAAGTGCTCCTGAGCAATGATTCGCTCCATCGCCGCAAGCAGTTCGTTGCGAACCGAGGTATCAGCCGGCATGAAAAGCATACCTACACCGTAGCGGTCTTTATCGGGTAAATCGGAACAGACTGAGGCAAAAAAGCCATGCGGAATTTGTGACAGCAATCCTGCGCCGTCGCCTGTTTTTTTATCTCCCCCGATCGCACCGCGATGCTCGAGGTTTTTGAGAATCTGGATGCCCTCGCTAATTATTGAATGTGAACTATGTCCATTAATGTTAGCTATAAAGCCGACGCCGCACGCGTCGTGTTCAAAGGCCGGGTCATAGAGACCTTGCTGGTTAATCATAGGCTGTACTCCATATATTCTAATTGACGATCAGGCGCAAAACTGGAAAGCAAAGCACATGCCATGCAGGCGCTCATTAATTCAAAGAAAAAGGAAATGCCGGGTTGTAGGTACATTTTCGTGCCATGTCGATAGCAATTTCATATGCTGTGCGTTAGTTCCAGCATTGCCCCCACAAAATATATGTCATGAAATTCATTTGCCCAATTTTTTACATGGTGAGCACGCTCCGGCACTTCTGTGCGGAACGAAATTGTGTCACGAATGACACATCTTGTATATTTATTACGTGCGCGGCATGAGCCGGTTTGTGGCATACCTGAATGCCGGCGAGTATTTGCCGTAAGCCAGTGCGTTTGTGCAGCGAAATGAGGGTTCGCTCTTCAGCTTGATGGACATTGGTACAAAATTGTTTCGCGATGTGCAACCTGGCACAATTTTGTACCGTCTTTTGTGCCAATTTTATCAGCTTTCCCCCTGAGGGATACAAATTTGCGATGTATGATCAATGATTGAGCTTGAGACAGGCAAAATTAATGTGTTTTCGCCAATGGTCACAGCATATGGCATGATTTGGCACAAATATAGCTTGCTTGAATCACAAAAATGAATTGCCTGCACAGGGCAAAGAACAAATCGTCATGAAATTAACATTTAATCTCAATGAATCCTCAGGAGGTAATCATGAGTGAGTGCAAAACTCCGGCAGATGTGCTGAGTCTGATGAAAGACGAAGATGTAAAGGTTGTCGATCTTCGATTTATGGATTTTCCCGGCTTGTGGCAACATTTCTCAATTCCGACTTCGGAGCTTGATGAAGACGTGTTTGAAAAAGGTCTGGGTTTCGACGGCTCTTCCATTCGCGGGTGGCAGGCTATTAATGAATCAGACATGATCGTCAAGCCGGTTCCCGAAACGGCATTTATCGACCCCTACGTTGCTGCCAAAACGATTGTGCTCATCTGCAACATCTGCGACCCGATCACTGGCGCCGACTATACGCGCGATCCCCGCAACATTGCTCGCAAGGCGGAAGCGTATCTCAAAAGCACCGGCCTGGGTGATACGGCCTTCTTCGGACCTGAGGCAGAATTTTTTATCTTTGACGATATACGTTTCGATCAAACGCAAAACGCCGGATTCTACTTCATCGATTCCAGTGAAGGACGCTGGAACACCGGGCGTGAAGAAAATATCGACGATTCAGGCTACTCGCGAAATCTTGGTTACAAACCCCGTTACAAAGAAGGCTATTTCCCGGTTCCGCCCACCGACAGCATGCAGGATATCCGCAGCGAAATGATGCTTGACCTGATCAATATCGGCGTCCCGATCGAATGCCAGCACCACGAAGTCGCCACCGGCGGCCAGGCCGAAATCGATATCCGCTTCGGGCCGTTGGTTGCGATGGGCGATATGCTCCTCAAATACAAATACGCCATCAAAAACGTTGCCCGCAAACACGGCAAAACCGTAACGTTCATGCCCAAGCCGCTCTTCAACGACAACGGCACCGGTATGCATACGCATTTGTCAATATGGAAAAAAGGTGAAAATACCTTTGCCGGTGACGGTTATGCGGGTCTTTCGCAGAATGCACTCTATGCCATTGGCGGTATTCTCCAACATGCTCCGGCATTGCTTGCCTTTACCAATCCGACAACCAACAGCTACAAGCGTCTGGTTCCCGGTTTTGAAGCGCCGGTCAATCTGGCCTATTCAAGCCGCAACCGTTCCGCGGCTGTACGAATCCCGATGTATTCTCAGTCGGCCAAAGCCAAACGTCTGGAATTCCGCTGTCCCGATCCGAGCTGCAATCCCTACATTGCCATGTCCTCAATGCTGATGGCGGCAATCGATGGTATACAGAATAAAATTGATCCGGGCCAGCCTCTTGACAAGGACATCTATGATCTGCCGCCTGAAGAGCTTGCTAAAGTGCCGACCACGCCGGGTTCGTTGCGTGAAGCGCTAACCTCCCTGGAAAAGGATCACGAGTTTCTGTTGAAGGGCGATGTCTTCACGCCGGATGTTGTCGAAACCTGGATTGACTATAAAATGACCAATGAAGTGCAGGCTATCGACTTGCGTCCGCATCCGTGGGAATTCGCTCTGTACTATGACATATGAAAGCATTTATTACCGTTGATGACTACGAGGAACGTCGGCCTTTATCAGCGGACGTTCCTTTCTTCGTTTGGAAAGGGGATGGATGAAACGGGCAGCGCCGGTGTTGAAAGCTGGTAACATATCTAACGCTTTACATGTTTCAGGTACGATCTATGGTTCTTGAAGAGCTGAAATTTGATGTCGGCTTTAATGCGATTTCCGTTATTTACCACACTGCGCGGGTACTCAGCGCAGGGGGCGATCTCGAAAAAATCATGCATAATGTGCTTGAAATTCTCGAGATACATGCCGGCATGCATCGTGGCATGATAAGCATTCTCAGTCCCGACGATTCTGAATTGCTGGTTGATACTGCCCGGGGCATTGCCGACGAAGACCGCGTCAAGGGGCGCTACAAGCCCGGCGAAGGTATTTCGGGCAAGGTCGTAGAAAGTGGGCGTTCCATCCTAATCCCGCGCATTGAGGACGAACCCGGCTTTCTCGACAAAACCGGCGCACGGTCGGAATTGCATTTGTCAAACATTGCCTTTATGTGCGTGCCCATCAAACATGACGAAAAAGTACTGGGAACGCTGTCGGTTGACCGAGCCACATCCGATACCGATACGCTTGAGCAGGAGCTGTATTTTCTGGAATCGATCGCCTCGCTGATTTCCCAGGTTGTCAAGCAACGCCGCGAGAGTCAGGAAAAAATCAGCGCCCTTGAGCAGGAAAATCTCGAATTGCGTAGATACCTTGAAGATATGGGACGCCCGGACAAGATGATCGGCAACAGCTCAACCATGCGCGAGGTGTTCCGTCAGATAGCGCAGGTCGCACCGTCGGCCACAAGCGTGTGTATCTGTGGTGAAACCGGTACCGGCAAGGAACTGGTTGCCAGGGCAATTCATCAAAAGAGTTCCTGCAGCAAGGGCGCTTTTGTCGCCGTTAACTGCGCGGCATTGCCCGAGTCACTGCTGGAAAGCGAGTTGTTCGGCCATGAGCGGGGCTCCTTTACAGGAGCAACATCGCAACGCATCGGCCGGTTTGAGGCCGCCGATGGCGGGACGTTGTTTCTGGACGAGATCGGAGAAATGCCGCTGAGTGCCCAGAGCCGGCTGTTGCGGGCCATCCAGGAAAAGGAATTCCAGCGGGTTGGCGGATCCAGGTCAATTAGCGTCAATGTTCGCTTGATTTGCGCAACGAATCGCGATCTCGAAAAAGACGCCCGTGAGGGCCGTTTTCGTGAGGATTTGTTCTATCGTATTAATGTTTTCACAATTCCCCTGCCGCCATTGCGCAACAGGGGCGCTGATGTTTTGCTGCTTGCCGATTATTTTGTTAAAAAATATTCAAGCCAGCACGGCAAGCTGATAAATCGAATCTCCACACCAGCCATCGATATGCTTTCGGCATATCACTGGCCCGGCAATGTGCGTGAGCTGGAGAATGTCGTCGAACGCGCCATTATTGTTGCTACCGGATCGGCTATTGAAGGTCACGATTTACCACCGACACTGCAGATGAAAGGAGTATCGGGTAATAACCCAACCTCAAAAAGCACCTTCAACGCTTTGGTTTCAGCCTACGAGCGTGAATTGATCGTCGATGCGCTGAAAGACTCGCATGGCAACCAGACCGAGGCTGCAAGGCTGCTCGGGGCCACCAAGCGCATTATGCAATACAAAATTTCCAAATATAATATCGATTATAATCGCTTCAAGAGGTAGCGCGCAGCCCCCCGTCGACAATCCTTCTCATGGCGTAATATGAGCGCAGCACCTTGTTGTAGTAGCGAATTGACAACGGACGGTTTTCGCGCATGGTTTTGCGTATGGTACCGGGTCCCTGGTTATACGCAAGGATCCCCAGCTTCAAGTCCTGAAACTGCTTGATCAGGCGGGTCAGATAGGCAACGCCGAGCACCACGTTGATTTCCGGCTTAAAAAGATCGTTTCTGTTTTGCAATTCTATGTCCAGATCGGCGGCAACCTCGCGCGCTGTGGCATATTTTAGCTGCATGAGTCCCAAAGCGCCACTAAATTCCCCATCGCGGAAACGGCCCCGCGCGCGCGGGTCAAAGACGCTCTCTACCTGAATAACGGCCAATAACAGCAGCGGATCGTATCCGTATTGCTTACTGTTTGCGTATACCAGTTCGATTAAATGGGCCAGGGTTTGAGGCGGGACTTGCCCGCGGGCCGCAGCCAGCACGGCAAGGCCGATGCGCGTCTTATCCTGCTGGCGGTCAATGGAACGCTGCAGCAAAACTTGCTCGGTTTTCAGCCGCGCAATGCGATCCGTATTAAAACGAATAGCCTGGACGTTTAGCAGTATGATGACGATTGCACCGGTTACCGCCGAGCACAGCAGGATAAGCAAGGCAATACTGGTAAATTCCGAAATCCACATTTTTGATCCGTGGACGAGAATGCCGCCGAAATGTAGGTACCTGCGAGATGCCATAGCAAAGCCTACCTGGATGAAGAAGTGTCGGGCAGAAGACCGAGCTGCTCGATTGGACGCAGCCGGCTTTGCAGCTCTTCCAGTTTCTTCTGAGATGTGACTTTCCATTGCCTGAGCTCATACAGCTCTTTGTGCTGTTCGTCAATCCTGAGATTCTGGAGATGGATAATGTAGGCCAGCGAAGAGAAAAGGCCGCACAAGGCTACCAGCAAAACAACAGCTACCGGACGCGAAATGCGAATGCCGGTGCGGCGAAACAGCACTTTGCTGCGGCGCACGACGGCATTTACCAGGCCGCGCCGGCCCAGCAGCGTTGCATCGGGAAAGATAGAAAAGAGATGGCGGTAGAGCGCAAACGCCCGTGAGACAATTTCGTTGTTGAAGACGAATTTTAGCTCTCTGTTCTTGCCCCGAATGATATTGAGCAACTCCAGAAACACTGGTACTACCTGCGTGTCCACCAGGGTAACCCGTTGCATATCGATAATAATTTCGAGATTGCCGTCCTGGATGAATCCCAGAACTTCCTGCTTGATATTGGGAACCTGCTCATTATGAAACTGTCCCGAGAGAATGAGCCAGATAGCGCCGCTGCGACTTTCGATGGTGATGTCGAGGGCTTCAGATCTCATCGAGCGGTTTCCCTTTGCGGCGAATTTTTTTGAAGGTCAGTTTGCCCAGCAGAGACCAGGAATTATTCTCTTTGAGTACTACCGGACAACTCAGAATAACCGTTGTGCCCTGATAAACCCCGTTTCCATCGTGCAGCGGCGAGCAAACGATATCGACAGGTTTCTGCGTGGAAATTGACATCTGGCAGCCAAGGGAGCGGTCTTTGAACAGGATATCCGTTACCGAGGATTTGAAAAAACCGGAAGCGCTCAGGTCAAGGCATTTTTCCTTATCGGCGCTGAGCATGGCATTGCCGATCAGAGCGCCGGGGAAGAGGAATGTGCATTCGATTGCCAGGCGAAAAGCATACTTTAAAAAGGAATGACTCGAAAGCTGGTAGGCAAACGTAAAGGTGCCTTCGTCACCGTCCAGCCCGAATGCTTTTTCGAGATTGAGCGGGTGTTTGCGCCGCTCGTGCAGAAGTGAGCCGTGGCGAATCAGCGTTACGCGCACCTTTGAGGCGGTCTTTTTAATTTTATAGGTAAAAGGCTTGTGGGCAAAATCGCCGATATCATTTAGCAGTGCTGCTTGCAAATCTTCCGGTTTCTGGTTATCGGCAACAATATGATCGACGAAGCCCGAACGCGATACACCGGGAAGAATAATATGCGGTATGGTGAGCTTTTCGTCCCGGTAGGCCGAGCAGATATTGAAATTGCACGGCCTGAAATCCATTTCAAAGGCATGGCCCCCGTTTTTATGGTCGACGTAGACTTTGAGCTGACGGTTGGAGAGGATAACACACTTACTGCCGCTTTTGAGAAAATCGGAAATTCGAGCTCTGCCGCCCCGGTGATCGGCCTTTTTGCTCAGGTGTTTCTCGATGTCGATCAACTGACCGTAGCTCCACGTACGGTCTGCAGGCTGTGGAAAGCCGTCGGCCATGCCCGGCAGAAAACGATTGATGTCCTGCACAAAAAAAAGCGACCGTTTGAGCAGTTCCGTATGTTTTGTACCCCCATTGTGCTCGATACCTGAACTGATATCCATCATTTTGCGTTGCAGAATGCCAACCTGATCGAAGGTGTGCAGGTAATTGAGAAAATAGGGCACGGTAGTTTGGTCGTGACGCTTGAATACCAAACCGGAAGGAATGTATTGCAATCCCGATGAAGCATTGACACTTAAGAATTCGCTGAAATGCACGAACTGGTATTTGAGCAAGAGCTTATCGAATATGGCGGCAATTTGCGAAATCTGCTCGAATGGGTCGTGTTGCTGATCCAGAAAAGGAAGCAGAAAGTCTATACAGACCAGCTTGGTGTTATCCGCATCAGCGCTCAGGGAGCCGAATGCACGTTCCAGCCAGCCGGCGAAATTTCTGGGTACATCCAGGACATGAAATACGTTTAACGGAAAGATGACCATCGACGAGCCGGCGTGTTCGGTGGTGAAGTAGCCGGGAATCGTATGCGATTCGCGCGGAAACAATGCTTTGGAGAAGGCAACATAATGTAATCCCAGCTCACCCAGGAAACTGTTGAAAGAGGGTTCCCAATTTGAAAAAGAAGGCATAAAGCCCACGGGCCGCGTGCCGACAAGCTCATCAAAACGCTCGATACCGTATTTAATATTTTCTTTTGTCAACCAATGCGGAGAAAAGCTCAGAAATGGTTCCGTATAGCCGGTACTCAGCCACTCAATAGCGCCATTTTTATTCAACTCACGCAGTGAAGCCAACGCCAGTGGATCGATACATTCGAGGAGGTAGCCCGGAAGCTGCACATTCCACTTGATATTATGGTGGTGACGGGCAAGCTCGACGAATTTCACGGTGAAATCGGAGAGTGCGGCTTTTACTTTATTTCGGGGCAGCAGGCTGTTTTTGTACGGGTGGACGAGGAATGCGATTGCATTTCGTTTCATAGTCAAAAATTATATCATGGGCTTTTAGCGGAATCAATGACACTGGATGTATTTATTCTTTTATTAAATCTTGTAGGCAGAGAACTGACGATGTATTTTATCACTCTCGTTTGAGTTGCGTATCAATTCAATCGGTAAAAATCGCACCAGAACTGTATCTAGAAATGTAAGGGAGGAAACAATGCCTAAGTATGTCTATGTGTTCGGATCAAAGAAAACCGACGGCCGGGCCGATATGAAGAATTTGCTCGGGGGCAAAGGAGCAAACCTTGCCGAAATGAGCAAACTCGGCATTCCCGTACCGGCAGGATTTACCATTACCACCGATTGTTGCAATGACTATTTTGCCAATAAAAGCAAGTTCCCGCCGGGACTGAAAGATCAGGTCGAAAAAGCCGTCAAGTTAATCGAAAAAGAGATGGGCATGACGTTTGGCGACAAAAACAATCCGTTGCTTTTGTCTACCCGCTCGGGAGCCCGCATGTCGATGCCCGGGATGATGGAAACGGTGCTCAATATTGGTCTGTGTACCAAGACCATTCCCGGTCTGATCAAAAAAAGCGGCAATGAACGCTTTGTCTACGACTCGTATCGTCGCCTGATAACCATGTATTCGGATGTGGTTATGGAGAAAGCCGAAGGCATTGAACTCGAGGCCGGTCAGGGCATACGTGTCAAGCTCGAAGAAATACTGCACGATCATAAAAAGCGTAAAGGCGTTGAGCTGGACACCGATCTGGATGCCGAAGATATGAAAAATCTGTGCGAAAAATATAAAGATTGCGTAAAAGACGTGCTGGGAGTGCCTTTTCCCGACGATGCCATGAAGCAGCTCTGGGGCGGCGTCGGCGCCGTGTTCAAAAGCTGGAACGGCAAGCGTGCGGTTTCATATCGCCGCATTGAAGGCATTCCGGATGACTGGGGAACGGCAACCAACGTTCAGGCCATGGTCTTCGGCAACATGGGTGACAATTCAGCCACCGGCGTGGCATTTACCCGCAACCCGGCGACCGGCGAGCATAAATTTTACGGCGAATGGCTGGTCAACGCACAGGGTGAGGATGTTGTCGCCGGTACCAGAACACCGTCACCAATCAACGAATCGACCAAAAACGAGCAAAACGAGCACCTGATGTCGCTTGAAAAGGCCATGCCCAAGCTCTACAAAGAGCTCAATACCATTCAGAAAAAGCTCGAAGCCCATTATCATGATATGCAGGACCTCGAATTTACCATTCAGGAAGGTAAACTCTACTTGCTGCAAACCCGTGTCGGTAAGCGTACCGGAACCGCTGCACTCAATATGGCCATGGACATGCTCAAAGAAAAGCTTATTAGCGAGAGCGAAGCCGCCATGCGCATCAAACCGGCACAGCTCGACGAGATGCTGCATCCGATTCTGGATCCGGCCGACGAAAAAGATAAAAATGCCGTCGCCAAGGGATTACCCGCCGGTCCGGGAGGCGCAGTTGGACAGATTGTATTTACCGCCGAAGACGCCGTAGCCTGGGCGAAACAGAACAAACAGGTGATTCTTGTTCGTGAAGAAACCAATCCCGAAGATGTCGAAGGTATGCGCTCGGCTGTCGGCATTCTGACCGCCCGCGGCGGCATGACCTCACATGCGGCGCTTGTTGCACGCGGCTGGGGAAAATGCTGCATAGTCGGCGCGGCCGCCGTCAAAGTCAACGTGGCCGGCAAAAAAATGATCGTCGCCGGAAAAGAATATGCGGAAGGCGCAACTGTTTCGCTTAACGGCACCCGCGGCCTGGTGTATGCCGGTGAGATTAAAATGATCGACGCCAGTGAAAACCCTCGCTTCAAGAAATTTATGAAGCTGGTTGACAAGCAGCGTACCATGGGAGTCCGCACCAATGCCGATACCGCCGAAGATGCGCAGGTTGCCCGGGAGTTTGGCGCCGAGGGTATCGGGCTGTTCCGCACCGAGCACATGTTTTACGGCACCGACAGTGATAAGCCGCTTTTCCTGTTACGCAAAATGATCCTCAGCGATTCGCTGGATGAACGACGCAACGCACTGAACGAGCTCTTTCCCTATGTCAAGAAAGATATCAAAGAAACGCTGATGGTAATGAAGGGCCTGCCGGTTACCTTCCGTTTGCTTGATCCGCCTCTGCACGAATTTGTTCCGCAGAGCGCCGACAAACAACAGGAACTGGCGAAAAGCCTGAATATCAGTGTAAAGGATATCAAAAAACGCGGCGAAGCCCTGCATGAAGTTAATCCCATGATGGGACACCGCGGTGTGCGTCTGGGCATCAGCTATCCCGAAGTTACCGAGATGCAGGTGCGCGCGATTCTGGAGGCATCGGGTGAGCTGATCAAAGAGAAATTAAGCGCCATGCCCGAGATCATGATACCGGTAACCTGCGAGGTCAACGAGCTTGCCCTGCAAAAGGAAATTGTCGACCGTGTCTACCAGGAAGTGCTTCAAAAACTGGGCATGCGCAAGATCAATTACCTGCTCGGTACCATGATCGAGATTCCACGCGCCTGCCTGCTGGCCGACAAAATGGCTACGGTAGCGCAGTTCTTCTCCTTTGGCACCAACGATCTGACCCAGATGAGTTTCGGCTTCAGTCGCGATGATATTGGCGGATTCATGGGTGATTATCTTGAGAAAAAAGTACTCAAAGACGATCCGTTCCAGACAATCGATCAGAATGGCGTCGGTCAGCTTATCGAGATGGGCGTCAGCAAAGGACGCAAGACCAACAGCGAGCTCAAGGTCGGCATCTGTGGCGAGCAGGGCGGTGACCCGGCCTCTGTGGCATTCTGCTTTAAGGCCGGCATGAATTACGTAAGCTGTTCGCCCTATCGCGTGCCGATTGCCCGGTTGTCTGCTGCTCAGGCGGCTATCAGTGCGGGTAAGGCAAAACCGAAAAAGAAAGCAGCCGCAAAAAAGGCAAAGAAAAAGGCCGGGAAAAAGAAATAGCTTTCAGCCTTTTGAATAAATGAGTGTATCCGGGGCAAGGTTGGCAACATCCTTGCCCTTTATTTCCCCGGCTGTGACGGCGCAAATTGAGCATAAGGACAGGCCAATGCTCGAAGTAGATTTACACGCTCACTCCCATTTCAGCTTGTGCGGCAATCATTCCGTGCTTGAAATGTTGCAGCGCGCCGGAGATAACGGCATGCTGGGACTTGCTATAACCGATCATGGTCCTGCGCTCAACGGGCGATTGAACAGCACTTTCTTTGATCGGCTGCATGATCCGATTCCCGGTATCAGATTGCTCAAAGGGGTGGAGGCCAACATCCTGGACAAAAAAGCCAATACCGATTTTCCCGGCAAATTCCTGCCCTTTTGCGATATCGTACTGGCGGGAATTCACGAGCAGTGCCTTTCGGGGGTGGCCGAGCGGGAGTATACGGATTTGCTTATCAAGACAATGAACGTTAATCCGTACGTCGACATTATTACCCATCCCGACAATTACGGCCAGTACATCGATTATCAAAAACTTGCGGCTGCCGCCCGCGACCGGGGAGTCGCACTTGAACTCAACAACAGCAAGACAGCACTCAAACGGCTTCCGGCGGAACGTACCAGAGCACTGATTACCGCGTGTAAAGAAACGGGCTGCCGTATGGTGGTGTGTTCCGATGCGCATGCCGTCAATGAGGTCGGGGATGATCGCGCGGTTGCGCCACTCCTGCAACAGGCGGAATTTCCCGAAGAATTGCTGATTACCGCTCACGCCCAATCGGTTTTCGATTTCATCCGGGAGCGCCGCGTTAGCAAGCTTCAGGCCCAGCGCTGATCAAGATCGTAGGTCGCCTCGCAGGTGTGCACAGCACCTTCACGGGTGAGCTGGCTGGAGTAGAGATGGAATGCCGTCACCGGGAGATGCTCTATTTTGAACAGGGCATTGCGGGTGATAAAGGGCATAACTGAGTGCTTGGAAATCTCGCCTTTGGCCCTGCCCAGGGTAATATGGGGATGAAATTTGTGCTTGTCCGGCTCGACGTGCAGTAGCTGTAAAACGCGATCGATTTTGTTTTTGAGCGTGAGCAGTTCCTGGTCGGGCTCGACTCCGGCCCAGATGATCCGCGGGCTTCTGCGCGGCGGGAAATATCCGGCGCCCTTGATCGTAAGTGAAAAAGCAGGCGCTTCTACCCGCGCCAGTGTGGAGAGAATGTCTTCAAACGTGTGCTTATCAACATCACCCAGAAAACGTAGCGTCAGATGCAGTTGCTCCAAGGGCGACCAGCGTATCTGCCTCAGGCCAAAGCAGATATCGCTCAGCATTTCTCTGATATCTTCATTAAAATCAATGGCGATGAAAAGTCTGTACATTAGCACTGACCGGAAATTTTGTTTTGACGTTAGACGGAAATTTTGTATTTTCTTACGTTCCTCAAAGTTAAATTACATGATTCGATCTGTGTCTTCTACCCGAGAGGTTAGCCTCAGCCAATGATACCTGTTGTTACCGTATCTCAAATGCGTGCCGTCGACCGGGACGCGATTGGCGATAATATCCAAACCGGTTTCGGCTATATGCGCAAGGCCGGCGATGGGCTGTTCGAAGCGATCGGGGCGCTGGCGCCCGATCCGTCGGCCGGAGACATTGGTATCGTATGCGGCAAAGGAAACAACGGCGGTGACGGGTATGTGGTCGGCAAGCTGCTGCTCGATGCCGGATATGGTGTCATGTGCTATGCGGTGTGCGAAGGCGACGATTATCACGGTGAAGCAAAACAGGCCTATGAAGAATATATTGATGCAAACGGCAATTTTCTGGTGCTCAAAGATCTTGATGATTTTGGCGATCCCCACCAATTTCAACTGATTGTCGATGCTGTTCTGGGAACCGGGATGCAAGGCAACCCCCGCGGCATTGCCGCGGAAGTGATACGCAGAATCAATATTTCATCCGTGCCGGTTGTAGCGGTCGATACGCCGTCAGGATTGAATAACGATACCGGAACATGCGGATATCCCTGCATTCGAGCCGTGGCAACGGTAACGATGGGCTATCCCAAAATTGGAACCTACTTTCAACCGGGCAGACACGAAGTGGGCAGGCTGATTATCAAGGATCTGGGCTATCCCCCCGAAATTCTGCGCAAGCATTTCTCGTATGTCTATGTGCCCACCCTACATGAATTTCGTGCACTCATGCCCCCGCGAAAACTCGCCGGCAGCAAAATCGATCATGGGCTGGCCTGCCTGGTGTGCGGTTCCCGCGGGATGACCGGATCGGCGTCACTGGCCGCACAGTCTGCACTGCGAACCGGCTGCGGTATGGTGCATCTGGCGAGCAGTTCTTCGGCTTTGATGCCACTGTCGGTCAAGCTTGAAGAACCGGTGCTTTACGGACTGGAAGAAACCGTCCAGGGAACCATTGCCGAAAGCGCACTGGAGAATATCCGTTCCATTGCTTTGGGCAAGGATGCGCTCCTGGTCGGCTCCGGGCTCTCTCATATCACTTCAACCACCCGCATGGTCAGAAAGCTGGTTGCATCGGCGGATGCGCCCGTAGTGCTTGACGCTGACGGAATCAATGCCTACAAAGGAGCTGAACAGGAACTCAAAAAGCACAGTTCCGAGCTGCTCATAACCCCGCATCGTGGTGAATGGCGGCGATTGTTCGGTCCATTACCCCAATCTCCGCTCGAAACAATCGAACAGATCAAAAAAGCGGCTGCGGAGTATGAGCTGACAATTCTGTTGAAAGGCAATCCTACCCTCGTGGTCGATCAACGCGGCAGTGCGTTTATTTTGCCGTTCGGCAACTCCAGTCTGGCGACGGCCGGAACGGGCGATGTGCTCAGCGGCATTGTCGTTTCACTGATCGCGCAGGGCTCATCGCCGGTAGATGCTGCAGTACTGGGCGTTTACCTGCACGGCAGGGCCGGTGAACTGGCCGGGCAGGAGCTTACCCAATACAGTGTCGTGGCGAGCGATATAATCCGCTACCTTCCCCGGGTCCTGGCATCACTGCTCTGAGGCCCGCGCAGGAAAAACATGAATTCTAATTTTGACATCAAGGCCATATTCTTTGAGCTGCTTGCATTTGCGCAGAAAAATGCGATTACTATTCTTGTCTCTCTGCTGATAATACTGCTGCTTGAGCGCCTATTTTCGTGGTTTGCAGAAAATTCGATTAACGATGACCGTAAACGTCACGACTTGAAAAAGTGGTCCAAATATATTGCACTTGCTCTTGGGTTGGGCTGGCTGCTAACCCTCTACTACACCCATGCAAAAAAAGAGACGCCGTTCCTGCTTTTCCTGATCGGTATCATTCTGGCCGGTATTGCCATTTCATTGCGCGATGTGTTTTCCAATGTGGTGGGCTGGCTGCTGATTCTCTCCAACAAGGGCTATAAAACCGGCGATCGTATCCGCATCGGGAAAGTTACGGGAGACGTCATCGACATCGGCATACTGCGTACCATGCTCTCCGAGATTGGCGAGTGGGTCGCGGCCGAGCAGTCGACCGGGAGGCTGGTCACTATTCCCAACAGCATGATGCTGACGGAATCAATTTACAATTACACGCAGGGATACGATTTCATCTGGAATGAATTTAAAGTACTGGTGACATTCGAGTCCGACTGGCAGCGTGCCGAAGACATCATCTATGCAGTTGCGATGGAGGATTTCGAAAAAAAGAAGGAACAAATTAGAGACCGGCTCAAAAAAGTGCGCCGCAAATTCTTCCTGCAATACACCTATTTCACCCCCAAAGTCTATGTTTCGATAGAAGATTCCGGCGTATTGCTGACATTGCGCTCGCTGGTGAGAGCCCGTCGGCGCAGAACGGTAACCGATGAGCTGTCGCGACGGATTCTCACCGCCTTTGCCGGCGAGCCTTCTATTGAATTTGCCTACCCAACCATGCGTATCTATCGACAGGGAGAGTCCGGCAATTGCGCAGACACACCGCCCGGTTGCTGAAAAGGCCGGGGGATAGCTGGAAATAGCACTTACGCAAGTGTATATTTAACATTTCAGTCACTATAAATAAACTGAAACAATCTGATGATTGTACCAATCGAAATCGGATCCATCCTGCTTGATGCCGCCTCCGGCGCACCCCATATTCTCATACGCGAGGCGCATGGCCGGCGTAGCCTGACTATTCCGATCAGCTCCTATGAAGCGAATACCATTTTCATGAACAGTCTCGAATCAGGACCGGCAAATCCACTCATAATCGATTTTATCACCGATCTCATCAGTCGGTTGGGAGGTGCAATCGAGCGTATCGTAGTCGGCAGGCACAGTAGCCAAGGATTGAGGGCACGGGTTCATATCAGCCGCAACGGCGATCAGACGGTCTGTGATTGCCGGGTCTGTGACGCACTTGCGCTTGCGCTTCGCAGCAGAGCCAGTCTTTTTGCCGAAGACGCCGTCTTTGCCACCCCTGATGATCCTCGCCAGCGTAAACAACTCTTGCAACGTTCAATAGCCAACACCGATACCGTGGAATTCGGTCTTTATTATCTGGAGTAAATCCGCATGAAGCCTGTGACGCTATTTTCGCTCATTTTTCTGAGCGCCGTTTTTCTCAACGCACAACCCCAAGCAGATCCGCAGGCGGTATTCAAAGATGCCCGGGAATCGTTTTCGGAGGGTGACTATGCCGCAACAATAGCAACGCTGCGCTCCTGGATCAGGAAAAACGGCAAACATGTCGCTAACGAATATATTGTTCCGCTGCTCGTCGAAGCCTTACTGCGGGAGGGCAACGACGGTCTGGCCGAGCGATTTTTCAAAATTTACAAAAGGAAGTATCCCGATTCCCGCTACAATCCCCGGCTGTGGTATCTCAACGGCATTGCCCTGGCGCGTGATGAGGAGTTTACCGATGCCGTCGTAGCGTTTTCGGAAGCATTGACGCTGGGGGTGTCAAATACGCTGCAGTCTCTGGCGTTGAGCAATGTGGTGCTTTTGAGCGAAGAGGTGTTTGACATTCGCGAAATTGAGTTGCTTTCTGAGCGCAAAGAGATGCACCCGCGTCTTTTAGAGATACTGGACTATTATCTGATTGTCAAACTCTATGAAGCCGGGCAGACCGCAATGGCGCGGCAGAAGGCGAATATTTACCGGCGCAAATTCCCCGGCTCGAAATATGTCCCCAGAGTAAAGTCGGTTATAGCCAGCGTCAAGAAACTCAAGCACGGAAAAATTCAGATTGGTCTGCTGGCGCCGCTTTCGGGCTACGATGCTGATATCGGCAAGCAGATTGTCCAGGGTGTGCAAACAGCGGTCAAAACGTACAATAAATCGAATACTCCCCAAATCAATCTGATCATCAGCGACACGCGCGGCAACATGGTCGAAACCGCCCGCAAAACGCTTGAATTGCTTAACGATCACGATGTTTCACTTATCGTCGGGCCGATTCTCAGCCAGTCGGCGGTGGTAACTGCTTCGTTGCTGCTGGATCGCAAGGCGATCATGATCACCCCGACAGCTACTGATGACGGAATTGCCGAGCTTGGCGCCAATATTTTCCAGATGAATGTAACGCTGGGAAGCCTGGGACACAAAATCGCCAGCTACGCCATGCGTAATCTCAACATCAAGGAATTTGCCATTATTGCGCCGTTGTCGGATTATGGCATGATCCTGGCACGGACATTCAAAGACGAAGTCCGCAAAAACGGCGGCGAGATCGTGGCCGAAGAGTTTTTTGATGAAGGCACCCACGATTTTCGGGTACAATTTGAGAGTTTGCGCAGCAAGCTGGGGATGCGCATGCAGGAGGAGCGGGCACCAGAGCGCGGGCTTTCACAGCTCGGCACCAAAACGACGCGTGAGTTCGTTGCCTACCCCGAAGATTCGACCGTTGAGGTGGGTGGCTTGTTTATGCCCGCCGAATCCGATGCCGTGGTTATGCTGGCGCCGCAGGTTTTCTTTCACAAAATCCGCACCCAGATGCTGGGCTCGACCGGATGGCACAGCAATAAAACACTGCTGGACGGTAAACGATATGTAAACAACGCCATAATTTCAACTAATTTTGAGATTGACAAAAACAATCAGCGGTGGACAAGCTTTCGCAAAGATTTTCGCGATTTCTATACCGGTGACCCCGATCGCATCGCGGCGCTGGGCTACGATGCTGTGTCACTCTACATCGAGGCTTTGCGCAAAAACGGCGGTGATGCCGATGCTGACGGCATCATGCGTACTCTGAGTGATACTCGGCAATTTAAAGGTGTGTCCGGCGCCATCTCTTTTGACGAGAAAAGCGGCGTTAATACCGAAGCTGCGGTTATGAAGATATCAAATAAAAAATTTATCCGTGTCCAGTAACACACACGTTCACAGACGTTAGCCGCGTTGTCGGGTACTGCGCAACTTTCCATTGTTGCCGCTGCGGATTCAAATGTTATCACAGCAGCATGATGATTACTCTGTTGAGGATTTAGGACTATGAATAGCATGCGTTCGGCGATTATCGGTGGCGCACTTTTGTGGGTGATCATAAGCATGCAGTGTCAAAAGGCATCAGTAAATCCGACGCAAATCACCGTCAGCAGCAGCGGTAAAGCCGCCGCCGGGCAGGTGGTTTCGATGCTGGAATTGACAAGGACGATTGACGACGTACGGCGGTTGAAAAATCCGTTTGATTTTTCGCGGGCACTGCTGGACACCAATTATATCGAGCTTGATTATTGGGACGAGAGCGGGATGGTGCAAAGCTTTGGCGCCGGCCTGGGCAAGCTGCGAGTCGGGCCCCGGGCCTTGTTTACCGCTTTCACCGCCACCCTTGCAGCATCCAGTCAGTCGGTGAACCGTGGCGAAGCGTTTCCCGATCCGCAGCGCTATGATACGACGAGACTGGATTCGTTGATTCATGCACAGAGCATATCCATTCGCGTCGAATATCGTGTCGATTCCGCAGTCGCGGCTCCCTGGAAAAATGCACGTGATTCACTTTTCGGACATTGGCAGGATCTCCCGTCCACGCCGAATATCAGGGAGCATGTTCTGGACTCGCTGAAAAGATATCGTCGTCTCGATTCTGCTCAGACTACCTGGCAGGATTTCGAGCTCTGGCAGTTTGTCGGTGAAACCAGCATACGTCTTGTCGAAAAAAATCTTGTTGCTGCACGTCAGACAGACTCATCGCGTTTGTATCAACACCGGGCCGTGTTGTCGGCTGATACGACATTGATCGAAGATTATGTTTTTGTGCAGGACAATGCGCAATCGCATGCCTATGTGGTAGAACGGCTGGATAAATCCACGCAATGGTGGACTCAAGTTGCAGGATCGAAGCTGATCGCTTTTACCGATACCCTGTATACCGGCCGGGGTACTTCGAGTATCGAGCATTTGTCCCCCGTGGTGCTGCTGCGTATTTGCGCCGACAGCACAGATACCGTGGGCAAAGCCTTCGTGTATGATTTCACACAGGCCGACTCTTTGCAGTTGGTTCGCTCAATCACCGCAACATCGCGGCCGGACGGAACCAGAGATACTGTAGATATTGCATATGCCTATCGCACCACGTCTGACGGTGCAGAAAAAAAGCTGAAGTATTACACCAAGCGCATTCACTTTACCGATCAGACACGACTCACGTACGATTTGCAGAATGTTATTACCGATACAACGGCAAGCTGCACGCTCAAGGTCAGAATCAGGCCCTCTGCAGGAGCACCCATTGAGCCCCGGTTCGGCCTGTCACGCAGAACCTTCTTCGACTATACCCTCACTGGTGATGCCGGTTTTACCGATTTCGACATAATCGCTATCTCCCGGGAAGATGTGGTGCAATCTGATGAATTTGATTTGATACTCTGGAATTATACTCCGTCAAGCCCCGTGTCCCTGCACCACGGTAATCTGCTGGACAGCACCGGGGTTCTGGAAGTAACGGGCTATCATCGCCTGGGTCGCTCGACTGCTTTTGAGCGGTGGCGCCGGCGGTTCCGTGATCGCATCGATTCGGTATGGTATACATGGGCGGGTACGGGCGGCTACCGGGCCGACACGATCAGCATTGCGATGGAATGGGAGGCAGACAGCGCCGTATCCTATACGTATGCGACGCAGGGATATTACAGCAGGCGGGGGCATATCGCCTATCGCGCCGGTGATACCACCGCAACCGACAGCCTGTTTGTGGAAAACGGAGCCTACCTGGCTCGGCGAATCCGGGGAGCATTTACCGCCTTGCCCGTGGATTCATTTCTTGTCGATGGAGCCAGAGCATACCGGCTCGGACTGAGTTCGGATTCGGCCTGGGTGAGATGTGCGATAAGCGATTCATGTCCGGGAAGTCAGGCTCCCGGTTTTGCTCTGGGTGATACCCTGATCAGTTCGTCATATCTTGATCCGCAATATGGATTCCGTATGAATTTCGCGTTCACCGCAGCTTCCGACAGGTTCATCACCGGTACAATGGTGGAAGACAGTTTGACTTCCGGTGCAATGCGCGTCGTTGATATCAGGCTGTCGCCCCTCAATTCAGGTACGGCAACAATGTATGGTATATTCAATAATATCGATGAAAGCATGGTTAATCCCCGAAATGTTTACGGGGTGCTCTCCATTGAACTCTGGGGTGAAAACCGCATTGGCAGCAGTGACTACCTCTACTGATTAAAACCGTATGCATGCGATCTGGTATTTCATAAAAGAAGCTTTTCGCGGCTTTTTCGAAGCAAAGATGATGACCTTTGTATCTATTGTCACCATCGGCATCTCGCTGTTTTTTCTCGGCCTGGGAGTCACGGTATATCTCAATCTTGACAAGCTTATCAAAGATGCAAGAAGTCAGGCTGCGGTCGTGGTGTATGTGACCGATGAGCGGGCCGGAGACGAAGCGATGGTTGCAGATTTGCTGGGTTTGCTCAAAGAGTTCGATCAGGTTGATTCCGTTCGCTATGTCGACAAGCAGGCGGCCTGGAACACTTTTGAGAAAGAGTACGGTGCGACGATGCTTGATGCTGTCGATGAAAATCCGTTTCCTGCTTCGGTGCAGATATTTGTCGCATCCCGATTTCAGCGTACGAGCGAGATTGAGCAGTTTATGACTGAAATTGCTTTTCTGCCGGGAGTCGACGGAAGCGCATTTACACGGGAGATCGTGAGTAAGCTTGAGCATGCCCAGAATTACTTCGCTATTGCCGGCATCTGCATACTGATCGTTATTGTCGCGGCACTGTACTACATGATATCCAATGCAATCAAAATGACGATTTATGCCCGAAAAGAGCTGGTGACGAACATGGGATATGTCGGTGCAACCAATTTTTATATTGCTGCACCCTTTGTCCTGGAAGGCATGCTGCAGGGTTTTTTCGGAGCTTTAGCAGCTTACACCGTATTGCTGATATTGCGTATCGCCCTTACGCAGTTCAGGATCAACTGGTACAGCGAGTACCATGTCTACCTGTTTGCTCTCGGGATCGTTTTCGGATTTCTGGGAAGCATGAACGCAACCAACAAATTTTTGATAAAAAGCCGGAATTAAAACGCACGCGTTGTGCCTGATTTTTCGATCAAATTGTCCCGATGCGAAGAAACCTGCCCACATCTCAAATCACGCGCAGTTTGCTGCCGGGGCTGATCGCAGCGATACTGGGACTAGCCTCTCTGGTTGTTGCACAGAAAAAGGCTCCACTCAAAGCATTCGACCGACAAATTCAATCTACTCAATCGCAGCTCGACTCAATCAAAGCTCAGCTCGAAAGTGATCGCAAACAACTCGAGTCACTCAAAAAAAAGGAGGGTTCCGAGCTTTCTCAGCTCAAGCTTCTGGAAAAGAATATCGCGGCCACAAACGATTATCTCGAAGGTGTGAATAATCAGATCGATTCGATTGGTGTGCAGGTTGGCCTGCTCGAAGATTCACTCGATGCGGCGACAGATCAGTTGGCCGTGCGTCAAAGCAAAATGAAAGCGCGTCTGCGTAGCATGTATAAATCCGGACGCCTGCGTATGCCCTCGCGATTATACCTTCTGGAGATAATGTTGACCTCCGTTTCACCGCTCGACATTGTGCGTCGCGTGCGTTACTTTCAGGAGCTCATCCGCTATGATCGTCTGCTGGTTTCGCAGATACAACAAACCAAGAGCGTTATAAAGACTCATCGTGATACGCTGCATTCCCGTCTGGTGCAGCTCGCCGAATTGAAAAAAGAAAAAGAGCTTGAGCAGGAGCAATTGCAATCGCAGCGGTCTATGCGCTCCGGCTTGCTTAAGGAGGTCAGATCACGCAAAAAAGCATATCTGGCATCTATCAGGGAGCTTGAGGCATCGCAGAAAAAGCTTAATGATCTGATAACCCGGCTCATTAAAAAACGCAAACATGCCCGAACCGCCTACGAACGGTCCCTGCACGGCGCCTTCGAAAAACTCGAAGGAAACCTGCCCTGGCCGGTTGAAGGGCAAATAATAAAAAAATACGGCAAAGTGGTACACCCGGTCTACAAAACCGTTACGATGAACACCGGCGTTGACATTCGGGCGTCAACAGGATCGCCGGTTCGCTGTGTTGCTTCCGGGAATGTTATTTTTATTGGCGCGATGCGGGGTCTGGGACAATTTATAATGGTTGATCATGGCGGCGATTACTTAACGATCTATGCAAACCTGGGCAGTATTCTTGTCCAGAAGGAACAGAAAGTCGCCTTCGGTACCCCGCTTGGTTTGGTTGGCAAAGCCGGCAAGCTTGATGAAAGCAAGGTTCATTTTGAGATTCGCAAAAAAGCCCAACCGCTCGATCCGCAAAAATGGCTGGAATAGCCTCTGTATTCACCGCGAAAGGTAATTCGCTCTGGCACATCTGAATTGGCAGAATCTGGTTGGTCAGGATCGCATAAAAGAGGTCCTCGGCAGCGCGTTTGCCGCCGCATCACTGGGACACGCCTATCTCTTCTGTGGAGACGCGGGTACCGGAAAGTTTCAAGCTGCCGTCGAACTGGCCGCTGCGATGCTGTGCCTCAATCCCCAGAATGCGCCGTGTCAAAACTGCGATTCGTGTCGCAAGGTGGCCAACAATGCGCATCCTGATTTGCATATTGTCTACCCGGTTACGCTTGCCGCAGAGCTTAAAAGTACCGACGGTAAACTCAGCGAAAAAGGCTGGGACGCTCTGGCGAAATTAACTGCCCGGCGCATTGGCAATCCCTACCTGCAACTTGAGTACTCGGGCAACCCGGTTATACCGGTTGAGCTTATTCGGGAGCTAAACCATGCCGTTGTGCGTGGCTCGATTGACGGCATCGCCAGCGTGGCCATTGTTGACGGCATTGACGTTATGAAAAAGGAATCGGCCAACGCCATGCTTAAAATCCTCGAGGAGCCCCCCGAAAAAACGCTCTTCATTCTGACGACCGAACGTCAACATGCCGTGCTGCCAACGATCGTTTCCCGGTCTCAGGTGGTGCGCTTCGGCTATCTTCCCGCCGAAACTATTGTGCGGCGGCTCAAGGAGCTCAGACCGGAAGCTGAAGACAGCACTCTGGCTGCTGCTGCCGATTTTGCCATGGGATCATTCGGGAGAGCCCTGGGTCTGGTTGATAATCCGGTGGAAGATGCGGCCCGCACCGCGCGCCTGCTCTGGGAGCTCTGCCTGATGCAGGACTGGCACAAGATCGGCCGGACACTTGATTCTTTTTTGCCCTCAGCCAATTATGAGCTTTGTCGGCAAATTTTTATCCAGATGATGTATTTTATCAGAACCCGCCTCTTCGCCGACATTTCGGATGCATCGGCAGAAGAAATACGGATGCGGCGTGTACGCGGCTGCTGGCAGGCCGATAAACTTCTGCATATCTGTCAACGCGCCGTTTCGGCATTGCAGTCGAACGGCAATATGCTTATTGTTTGTGTCAACGCTCTCATGGAGGCAATGGAGATTCTGCATGGCGAAAAACAGCAATCTCGTTGAAATTGTATTTAAAGGCGAGCGCCGGGTCATATACCGTAACCGTAAAGACCTTGAGCTTGAGCCGGACGATTATGTGATCGTGGAAGCCGATCGTGGCAGAGATCTGGGGCAGGTGTCACTGGTCGGTGGACTGGTAAAGCTCAAACGCGGCAAGGGAGAGACGCGCAGCGTTATCCGCATGGCCGATGACAGGGACCTGGGCATTCGCACCGAAAACAAAAAGAAAGAGGTCGAGGCTTTTCAAACCTGCAAGCTCAAGATTAAGGAGCATAATCTCGAAATGAAGTTGGTTGACGTCGAAATGCAGTTTGACGGCAGCAAAATCATTTTCTATTTCACCGCCGCGCAGCGCATCGACTTCCGAGAGCTTGTCAAAGATCTTGCCGCTGTCTACCGTACGCGTATCGAATTGCGGCAAATCGGTGTTCGCGATGAGGCGAAACGCATCAGCGGATACGGGATCTGCGGGCGAAAGCAATGCTGCAGTGCGTTTTTAAATGAATTCGAACAGATAACCACGCAGATGGCCAAAGACCAGCAGCTCTCCCTCAATCCTACCAAAATATCAGGCAATTGCGGCCGCCTGCTGTGCTGTCTGCGCTATGAAGAAGAAACATATCAGAAAATCTTTGCCAATTTTCCAGCCCTGGGAAGCACCATAAAAGTCGGCAAGAAACAAGGGATACTCAACTATATTAATGTTTTTAAAAATTCCGGACTGGTTCGTTTTGACGACAACACCGAAGAGTGGCTTGAGCCGGATGCCCTAATGAAAGGAAGAAACGCCGATGCCGTTGGAGGATGAACAGGAAAGTACACGGCAGACCATTCTGGTAACCCAGGCCTTGCCCTATGCGAATGGCGACATTCACCTGGGGCACCTGGTCGAAGCCGTGCAGGCGGATATTTATGTGCGGTTTCATAAGCTCAAGGGCAACAAAGCCATATTCGTGTGCGCCGACGATACGCATGGAACACCGATCGAGCTGTCTGCCCGCAACAAAGGCATTACACCCGAAGAGCTGATCAAAGACGCCTGGCAGAAGCACGTTGATGACTACGCCGCATTCGATATTGAATTTGATAACTACTACTCGACCAATTCCGAGGAGAACCGGCGGTACTCCGAATATATTTTCGAGCGGCTGCAGCAAAACAACCTGATTGTAGAACGGGAAGTTTCGCAGTACTATTGTGAACATGACAAGCGCTTTTTGCCCGATCGCTTTGTCAAGGGTACCTGTCCCAAATGTGGTGCGGGGGAGCAGTATGGCGACGTATGCGAGTTATGCGGCAGCACCTACGAGCCGACCGATATGAAAAATCCCCGCTGCTCTATCTGCGGCAATCCACCGGTCTTGAAAAAGTCAACACACTTTTTCGTCAAACTTGATCAATGCGCCGATTTTCTCAAAGAGTTTGTCGGCTCGGGCAATGTTTTGCAGGAGGACATGCGCAATTTTGTGAATAGCTGGATTGATGAAGGGCTCAAAGAGTGGTGCATTTCGCGTGACGGTCCGTATTTCGGGTTTAAAATACCCGGCACCGAAGATAAATACTTCTACGTCTGGCTCGATGCGCCTGTGGGCTACATCGCCTCAACCGACAAGTGGTGCCGGGATCATGGTGAACAGACCGATGATTTCTGGAGCGCACACAGTGATTCGCGTATTGTCCATTTCATCGGCAAGGATATCGTTTATTTCCACGCCTTGTTCTGGCCGGTCATGCTCAAGAATGCCGAGCTGAAACTGCCGAATAAAATATATGTGCACGGATTTCTGACTGTTGAAGGTGAGAAAATGTCCAAGTCGCGGGGTACGTTCATCCTGGCCAGGGATTTTGCTGCAAAAATGAAGCATCCGCTGGCCACGGAGTACCTGCGTTTTTACTATGGCGCCAAGCTGACCAGCAGTGCCGGTGACATAGATTTGAATATCGAAGAATTCTGCAGCCGGGCCAATACGACCCTGGTCAATAATATCGGCAATTTGCACAATCGTACTTTTATATTCTGCGAGCGCTATTTTGACGGCAGGATTCCCGATGCACAGTGGGATGAAGATCTGGCTTCTCTGGTTGCTCAAACCGGTGCGGAAATAGAAGCGCACCTGGAAGCTGTCGAGTATAAAGAAGCTATCGAAAAAATTCATGTTCTGGGTAATACCGGCAATAAGTACTACCAGGACAACAAGCCGTGGGAACTTGTCAAAAGCGATAAACAGCGAGCCGCGCAGGTGATGGTAACCTGTGCAAATCTGGTCCGATCGCTTGCCGTATTTCTCAAACCGGTAACGCCTGGCGTTACCGCGGTATTCGAAAAGCAGCTCGACCAACGGCTTGGCTGGAATGATCATCATTTTTCGCTGCGGGATGTAGCTTTTGCGCCAACCGAAAAGCTTGCGAAACCGATCGATCGCAGTGAATTCGATCTGCTGTACATGAGCGGGAAAAGCGCTGCCTCGGCGCTGGAAATACCTCTCAATGATTCTGGGGTTACCTTTGATGATTTTAAAAACATTGACCTGAGGGTAGCAATAGTCAAGCAGGCGGAAAAGGTTAAAAAGTCAAACAAGCTTTTGAAGCTGCAAGTTGCCATTGGTCCGCAAAGCCGGCAAATTATCGCCGGAATTGCCCAGCACTATAAGCCTGAAGAAATTATCGGCAAACAGATAATTGTGGTTGCCAACCTGAAACCAGCCAAACTTATGGGTGAGCTTTCGCAGGGCATGCTTCTGGCGGCTCAAGACGGAAATTCGCTCTGCATCCTTGGTCTCGATAAACAAGTTACTCCCGGTTCAAAAGTATCCTGATGCCTCTCGCCGCAGTTCTCGAAAAAGTAATCGTGCGTGTCACCGATCCGGATAAAGTTGCAAAGCTTGCCGGTGAGTTGGGTGTGGCGCAGCCCATCGCAAGCATACTGGTTGCCCGTGGGCTGGATACGTTCAATAGGTGTAAAGCTTTTTTCAGACCGCAGCTCGAATTGTTGCATGATCCGTTCCTGTTTGATGACATGGAAAAAGCTTGTGAGCGGATTTTGTTTGCCATTAAGGAAAAGCAGAGAATAATTGTGTACGGAGATTATGATGTTGACGGCGTTACCTCGACTGCGCTACTGATACGCATGTTGCGCAGGATGGGGGCCGAGTGCGATTATTATCTGCCGAACCGGCTGACGGAAGGTTACGGTTTCTCCCAAGACAGTGTTGCCGAAATTATTTCCGGCGCGGCCCGCTTGATCATATCCGTTGATTGCGGGATTTCAGCGCTCAGCGAGATCGAGCAGGCCACGGCGGCGGGAATTGATGTGATTGTTACCGATCATCATGAGCCGCCGGAGAAAATTCCTGCCGCCTATGCGCTCATCAACCCGAAATTACCGGAATGCGCTTACCCCGATAAATTCCTTGCCGGTGTCGGCGTTACCCTGAAATTGTGTCAGGCGCTTGCGCGTAAATCAGAATTGCCCGATGAGTTCTGGATGGAATATCTCGATTTGGCGGCCATCGGAACCGCAGCCGATATTGTGCCGCTTATCGGAGAAAACAGGATAATCGCGCGTTTCGGATTCGAGAAGCTTCTGCAAACATCAAGTCCCGGATTGCAGGCATTGATGCAGTTGCAAAGACTGGAGGGGATGTCGATCTCAACCTCACGGGTGGTGTTCCAGCTTGCTCCCTGTATTAATGCGGTTGGACGGCTGGGTGATCCGCGTCGAGGCGTAGAACTGCTGCTGACCGAAGACCGTGCTCTCGCCCGGCTGTATGCCCGCGAGCTGCAGCAGGCCAACGAAGAGCGCAAAGCTCTTGACAAACGCGTGCAAACCGAAACATTCGCCTGGGTCAAGCAACACTGCCATACCGAACACGATTTCGCGATTGTTGCCGGCAGTGCCAGTTGGCATGTTGGTGTCATCGGCATAGTAGCGTCCAAGCTTGTGGAAACCTTTTTCCGTCCTACGGTGCTTTTTTCGTTTGACGCCGACGGCATGGCACGCGGCTCGGGCAGAAGCATTCCCGCGCTCAACCTCTTCGAGGCACTCAAAGAATGTGAAGATTTGTTCGAAAGCTTTGGCGGGCATGCTGCTGCGGCCGGCATGGTTATGAAGCGGGAGAATCTCGAAACGTTTCGCAGACGCTTTAATAACGTGGCGCGTGAACGCATGGCTCCGGCCGATCTGATACCGATCGTCAAGGCCGATACCGAAGTTGACCTGCGGGATTTAAGCCCGAAATTCCTGCGCATTCTCAAACAGATGGAGCCTTTTGGGCCGGGAAATATGCGCCCGGTTTTGTATTGCCGCAATCTGGCCAACCGGTATAAACCCCGCATCGTCGGTAACGGTCACGTCAAAATGGCGGTGACGGACGGAGCCGCAGTGATGGATGCCATCGGATTCAATTTCGGCAATCGCTTTGAAGAAGTGCGTGACGCGCAGACATTCAACCTTGCGTTCGGGCTCGATGAGAACGAATGGATGGGGCGTAAAAGCCTGCAAATGAATATCAAGGGGATTTCGACATGAAAATGTGGGAAGGCAGATTTTCACAGCAATCCGATAGACTTATGGAGCTGTTTAACAATTCCCTGCCGGTCGATCAGGCGCTTATCGAGGAAGATGTTTTGCAAAATAAGGCCTGGAGCAAGGCCTTGGCAAAGGCAAAAATTGTACAGCCGGCGGAATCCGATGCAATTTGCATAGCACTTGATGAACTGCTTGCAGATTACGCACAGGGCAGGCTGGCATTTTCCGCCGAAGATGAGGATATTCATATGGCACTGGAGCGGCTGGTTACCCAAAAGGCGGGAGTCGCCGGGGCCAAGCTGCATACCGGCCGTTCGCGCAATGATCAGGTTGCAACGGTTTTCAGAATGTATGTGAAAAAAGCGCTGAAAAACATTACCGGTTTAGTATCTATGTTGCAGTCTACGCTCGTGGGGCGAGCCGACAACGAGCAAGACATCTTTGTGCCGGGGTATACGCATCTCCAACAGGCCCAGCCTGTAGTTCTCGCCCACTACTGGCTTTCGCTGTTCTGGGCGCTGGAACGCGAAAAAAGCCGTTTGGACCATGCCGCATCCACAGCAGACAGTATGCCTCTGGGCGCCGGTGCGTTGGCAGGTTCCGGTTTTGCCGTCGACCGGGAATTTCTTGCGCGCGAACTTGGTTTTGGCAGCATAACCGACAACAGTATGGATGCAGTGGCCGCGAGGGATTTTGTGCTCGAAGCGCTCTTTGCAATTACTTCGCTGGCAATTGTTCTCAGCAGGTATGCCGAAGATTTGATTATCTGGTCGTCGGGCGAGTTCGGGTTCATCGAATTAGCGGATGCCTGGTCAACCGGTTCGAGCATGATGCCGCAAAAGAAGAATCCCGACTCACTCGAATTGATCCGGGGCAAATGCGGGCGCTTTGCCGGCAATCTCACCCGCATGGCTACAACCCTGAAAGGATTGGGCCTTACCTATTATAAAGATCTGCAGGAAGATAAGGAGCCGCTTTTGGACAGTGTGGCGCAGATTGTTCTGGTGCTCAATGTGTTTGCGCAGGTTGTCGCCACCTTAACCGTAAAACAACGCACGATTCTGCATAAAATGGACCCGTTTCTCTATGCCACCGATATTGCCGACTACCTCGTCGCCCGCAACGTGCCGTTTCGGGAAGCCCACCGGATTGTCGGCAAAATCGTTGCCTTCTGTATCGAAAACAGGCGTGAGTTGTCCTCATTATCTACTGCCGAATTTGCACGTTTTTCATCTGCATTTGCGGAAGATGTCGGCACTCTGTTTACCCTGAGCAATGCTGTTGCGCATCGTGATCTGCATGGCGGAACCGGACCCGAAAGCATAGCCCGCCAGTTGCGCAAAGCAAAAAAACTGCTTGATTGAAATATTTTAGCCGCCGATGCTTCCATACTGAAATCCGCCGGCCTGCAAACGATTTCCTCAAGCGAGAGTGCGGGGAGAGCCGTACGCCGCATTGCTTCTCAGAATGAATCTGCTGCGTGTCTAATCGTGTAATTAAGCGCACGTATCTGCAAAATAAGTATTTTAGCTAAAGCACACCTGAGTTTTTATGATTACCAGATTGCACAGTATCCTGCTCTTGCTCTTCTGCATATCGAGTGCGGAAACCTACCTTATTGTACCGTTTGAAGATAATGTCAAGCTCAAAGATGTCTGGAATCTGGCCGAAGATGTGCCGCGCTGGTTCACCCACGCCGTCGATACCATACACCGTAAAGACTCTCTCATCAATTTCGTTCCTTTTGACTCGGTCATGGCCACCATTATCCAAAATGGCTGGACACGCCGTACTTATCTTTCACGACCTTATATGGCACGGCTGGCCGGTGCGCTCGAAGCCGATTACCTAATATCGGGCACTATCAGCACATTCAAGGTGCAGAAGCAGACTATCAATACCGATGCACCGCTCAATGCCACTCACGAATTTACTCAAAACACCTATGGACAGGGTGGAATAACCATTGCCGGCGGGTTGCACTCGTATACGGCAGACGTGCGCATGGAAATCGACATTTATGATCCTGTAACGGCGACGGTCCTTGACGCCGTTACACTTGACACGAAAGAAAAGGACGCCGGCTTTAAAATGTGGCTCCCTTTTCAACTCGATAATCCGGAGATGAACTATTACCATATGAGCCGTTCCGAATTTGGTTCTTCGTACTTTCAGAAGTCGGTAATCGGCATCGTCATGAACCATTTTGCCGGCACGCTCAAAAATAAGCTGCAAAATCTGGCATCGGCGCCCGTCGTGCAAGCGCCGATCTCAAAAGAACATATTGAGGGCAAAATACTCGACCGGGTTGGCAAGGATATCTATATCGATCTGGGACATGCCGACAATCTCATGCACGGAGAGATCCTGCACGTTTACCAACCCCAACGCCCATTCCTCAATGAACAGGGCGATACACTGGGCTGGGCGGAGGCGCCCGCCGGCAGGATCAAAGTCAGAATTATCAAGGCCAGACACTTTTCGCTGGCCACGGTTGTCGAGGAACAGGACAGTTTGCGGCCCGGGTGGTCGGTACGCGTCAGTCTTCCCGAATAGCGCGTTGTACTTCCGCTTCGGATGTATGCAATCAACGGTGTCGTTCGCACATCGGGAGCTTTTGTGTTGAGAAAGCAACTATCTAGCTGATTATTTCATGGAACAAACACCTGTACAAAGTCTGATTCGCCAATGTGTTGCCGGAGAACGCAGTGCGCAGCGAGAGCTGTTCTATGCCTGTAAAGGCCGGAAAGAAGAATCCTCTTCTGCCTATTCCAGATGCAGGATAAGAGCATCGGTGAGCCTGATACTGGTGCTCTGCATCGGGGGCACTGCGGTCTGGACGGTACGCAGATCGACTCCGTCGGCGTCAGCCTGTGTGCGTCTTCAGAAGGTCGGGGGACACGCCTTTCATCAAAATGAAAATCAAACCTGGCGTCCGGCTCTGCAAAATGGCAGGCTTGCTCCCGGGGCCATGCTGAAAACAGATGCGAGCGCGCATGTTCTTGCGCAAATTGGGCCGTCGTTTACTTCTGCAGCGCCTCTGCATTCCAGCATACATTTGCTCCAAGCGCAAGCGACACAGCAAAAGGTGTTACTTGCCGGCGGCTCACTTGCGCGCTCAGACAGTATCCCGCTAAGCAATGGTGAAGATTCACTTGGCGACGATGAAGCGGAAACGATGCGAAGTATGCAGGATGAGCATGACTCGATCCAGGTTGGCGATTCTATCCACGGACATGTACCAACCATCATGCCGATGTTATCAGGAATAAAATCACCTCACGGCAAAGACTCGGTAGCGGGCAGGGGCAAGGGAATTCAGGGAAGGCTGGGGCTCAGTGTTCTGCGCATCCCCGGATCATCGGCGTATGATGCCTGGCTGGATGAAGAGTTGATACACCTGGCGGTTTTTATCTCAGAGCACACCAAATTGAAAGTGCATTACCAGAAAACGGCATTTCATCTTGACAATATCTTCGTCGACTTTGCGTATTGGCAGCGTCAGGCCCGGCGCAGGGGTATCAGCGGATATCGCGGCTTGAATTCGCAGGCTTTGGAACGCTCGGCACTGGAGGAGCTTGGAAACGCGGTACCTTTTGCGCGCAGCAAAGACTACCTGCAGTTTTTGAATAGAATCGATATGGTGCTCAAAGAATATTTTCATCGCAAATACAATGTGCGATTCGATCCCGCGCACCCAAACTGGGTAAAGCAATTACCCGCAGATCAACATGTAATTGCCTGGCAACGGGAATTTTTACCGCGTGCCGAGGCTGACTATCGCTCATGCACATCATCCGGCAAATTAAGCGGCAAGGAGATCAGGGCAATATACCAGTACTTGCGTATGGCCGAAATTCTGACGCATGCCATGCTATTTTGCGATGTTCCCGGAGTGCCCGGACACTTGTCACAGGAAAATACCGAGGTGCTCACCTGGTACCTCGAATCGGGCGGATTTATCTATTTTATGAATACGAACGATTTGCAATCGGCAATGGGAATACGCGCCATTATCGCCAGGCTGCAGGATGAAAAGCTCATGGACACAAAAGAGCGAGACTGGTTTGAGCGATGGCAACCCAACGAGCGCATTCGCACCGGCTACAGCTTTGGTCCGCCGCGGCCCGCTGTTTTTCATCCCTGGACCTTTGTCCCCATGTCGGTCGCCGAACAAACCGATGTGCTTGTTACCATCCGCAACCGGCATGAAGACATTGTCTTTACCGACACTTTGCACAACCTCCAACGCGGCTCTTACAATCAGCGTCTGAAGCACTATCGCTGGTATGCTGAAGATAATCGGGGCCGTGAAGTCCCTTCCGGTCTCTACCTTATGCAGTTTGAAGCGGGGCTGAGCTTATCCTACGAAATATGCCGCGTCAGCAGATTGAGGCGCCTGATGCCGAACCACCGCCTGTTCAATTCTTTTTTTGCACATGCCCGGCTGGCGCCGTCTCATCAGCCCGAACCGGAACAATTGCTATATGCCGAACCGCTTATATTCGCAAGTGAGATAAATGATCGACTGGCCATTTTGTTCACCGACGGATATCGTGAAGATATTGCACTGCAAAGTGTTGAAGAACGTGAATTCGAAAGAATAGCAGCGCAGAAATGGATGACAAACATAGTTTTTCAGGTGCTCAATGAGCGCGCATCTATTCGCAAATAAAGAATGAGAACCATTTTGCATTTGCAAGCACCTGTTAGCATAAGAGGAAATGTCTCTCCAGGCGCCTCGCCGGCAAATTGACACTAAAAAGAATTACTTAATCGTATTAGCAAAATGAGGCTTTCGATATGGCAAATTCTTGTAGATCGTCTCTGTTGGCGACCTCTGCCTGTTTGATGGTAAAGGATTGCATCACGGTGGCACCATTGTGTTCACGGGTGTCTAATGAAAGTGAATGTAGTTGCACGCTGTTTAAGTGATTAAATATTATTCGCTTTCTTTTGTGTTATGTGTAAAGGTGTTGTCATGGGCAACAGCCTTCCGGATCGTTGTCCGAACGCTGGTCACCAGAAGCTTCCGTTATGTATTTTAAACAGTTTTCTGCCCATTGGAATTGTATGACGTTTCGTGCCTGTGTGTATGTTTCAGCAGTCTCCCCCATAGGTTCCCGTCAATTAATCAGTCACGTTCAAGGAGCTATCTGATGCAGAGAAATGCTACCGGAGCGTTATCGCTTTGTGCCATGCTGGTGCTGACTATTCTCTCATTTCCCGACGGCCAGTCGCTGACCGACAAACTGGAAGAAGAGCAGGGATTTTACACAAACTTCGGTAAAGATCCGTACACCAAGCTCAAGATAGAAAAAGACGTCATCGGGCTGTACGATGGATTTGGCGAGCATATCACCGATGGTGTACACCTGTATGATTTGCTAAATGAATCGGAGGTACTCAGCAGTGAGCGCGAGGATATTTCCGATTCTACGCTGGTGTCCCGAAGCAAAGAATTTCAGAAACGTGACTTTTTCGAGAAATTCTCCAATCTGGTCATTACGCAGGATGCAATTGGCGGCAATAAGCTTACATTTATGGTCGGTGATCAAATCACCACTCGCTTTACACCCCTGACATTTAATATGACGAATTACCGGGGTATAAGAATGGACTTCTGGTCGACGGGATTGCAGGGCTCCTTTTTGTTGAACCGGACACGGCCGGGTTTTGTTTCAAAGCGGGAAGTCAGTGGCTCGTCAATAGTTGAGTACCCCATAAGCGAAGAAAGCTTTGACGGCGGGTACTACTCTAAAGGTATACAAGGGACAAGCGACTTCTCTTCGCGGTCACCCTACGGCGATATTGACTGGCTGCTGGCATTGCACGCACAAAATACTATTGCAAACAAAGTAGACATTGGTCTTTCGTATATCAATCACCATGTAACCGACGTCAGAAACGGCGGTAATATCCTGAGAAGTGACATACCGGATGGGTGGATGCCCAGTGAGGTTCATTTTGAATTCTTCGATATGACGCCTTTGGATGAAAATGACGCCGGCGTTTACGTACATAATGTAGAAATGTATGTCAACGGTAAACTGGTCGGGCCCCGGCCGGCTTCCACCAAAAAGCTGAGAAGAGTATTTGTCGGCTCTCAGGACTCAATTCTATTACCAAAATCGCTTCCGGTTGACCGCCCGTTGAATGGAAATCTACCCATTATTGTTGCATTTAATGTAGATCCTGAAAACTGGTACTTCGAACAAGGGCAGGTTCAAAAGCTCAATTCTATTAACGAGATCAAGGAATTGAAATTTAAATACACCGTAGCCGGCAATTATCTGGTTTTTGCATCTACCAGCAGGCAGATTCCCCTGGCAATCAGTGGTGAACAGGATGAGCAAACTGATGAAGTCGAATACGAAACTGTTGAGAAGCCCGTTGGCGATATATTTGACAACGCACTGAAAATTTATAAAAAAAACAGCAACCCCGATCTTGAAGACGATTTCTCAACAACGTATTTCGGTGAATATATTCGCAAAGCGCCCAAGCGGCTCGCACTGAGCAGTGTTGAGTTTAGAAATGCAATGGACAAACGTAACACCAACAGGACCGTATTTGCCGATCTCAGCACCGCCAGAAACAGGTATAATTTCAACACCTACGAATATACCTATGGCATGAATGTTTCTTCAATTACCTATGGTCTCAATTTCAGTGGTGAGTTAGGCGGTCTCAATTTTGCGGGTGAATTGGCGATCAATCAAAAGGAAGATAAGCTGCCGGGAAAAAGTGGCGGACGTAAAAAAATCACGCGTTGGGTAGGAGACCTTAACGCGGATTATTCGTTAACCGGAAAGTCATCCCTTGATGGTGCCGTGTATTTCATATCTCCCGACTGGGAAACCAATCTCAGTACCTTTCAGGCAAGTCGCTATTTTAAGGAAACCGAGTATAAAACGGATGGAGATTTGAAGGATTATATGGTGTATCCCAAGCCGCTCGGCAATGACTGGAGCCACATTGAAGACAACGATGACGCTGATCCATTTGTTGAGAGTGACCGAAGAAGATATCCCAGCGACAAGCATTCAAAAAACGATAGGGGACAATTCACCCACGACGGTACAATGAAATTTGGCAATACCAAAACGCTGAAATTGCCGAATTCAATGTTGATTACCTACGATGATCCTGACGGCGTGATTGCATCAAAAGATGATCGCAACCGTGACGGCACCCCCGATTATCAGGAAGATTTTCTCTTGTTCAGCAGTGATCCACCGGTCTTTCAATTAGGAGACGACCTCAACAATAACGGTGTCCCTGACTATGAAGACGACGATATACTGCCGGATTTCGGACATTCGGTTGGGTATTTTATCACCGCGGACGGTATAAAAACCCAGGGCATCAAGGGGGCATCAATCAATTACAACTGGAAAGCTTCTTCGTTATGGGATGTCAATTTTGGCTTCATCGCTGAAACGATCCTTGATTATGATTTGAACGGTATATGGGACGCTGTTGAAGATGCGCTCGATGAATCGCGGAATTTCTGGGAGGGCAAATCGTTTGTTGCGTATGGTTCGGCGGAAATGCGGGTCCTCAGGCGCAGCCAGGGCATCGAATACTACCTGGGCAATGAATTGCGCCTGATCGGCGATGCTATCAGAAATGATGCCGTCCGTTCTACCGGCGAAAGTGTTGACGGGGAATTCGATGTGAGCTATTTCTTTAATGCCGATCAGCTCAATTTCAGACGGGCCGTTGTTGACAATCTGGTAGGTAAATTAACCTATATAAACATCAGAAATTTCGAGTATGAAATAAAAGGTAAATTCGGGCTTGACAAGCGTCTTTCGATACCGGGAGAGCTGTTTTACACCGAGTACAGTTTCTATGATGAAGTGACTAACCAGACGTTATTTGATTCGAAATGGGAACCGTACTACAGCAGGCTCATAGGCGATCTGTTTTTTATTAACCGTCTCAGCTACCGGATAGGTTTCAACTATGACTTCGAAGATTGGCGCAAGCCTTTCAATATAATGAACAGGTTGACAATTAATCCGCAGTATAAATTTGGACTCTCGTTATCAAAGGAGATTCAAGGTCCAACAAAATTTGATCCCAGGAATCTTGGAGAAAACTTTCGCATGGATATTAGCGGACCGGATAAAGTTCCGGACGATAAGATTGACAGCCTGTATGACAATTATCTGAACAATCTGGAAAATTACAGCGACGCGAGAATCGCCGCGCGAGAATATCGACAGAATAACATTTCGAGCTTTCTGAATGTCCCTATCCTGCGAGCGACCTTTAAGCTGGCCGAAAATACGGAGTTCCAGTACGGCCTTCAGGCCAAACAGGCTTTTGATGCAATCACACCCGAAGAAAGCAGGTTGGTTTGGACGAATCTCGCCCAGATTGTTTCAAAGGCAAGCTATAAAGGATATAACGTAACTCTGTTTTTAGGAGCACGAACGCTTAACTCTGACTATAATGTCAATGTTTATGATCCGGTTTTGGGCACAGGAAGCCGGTACGATCGCAAGAGATGGGAAATTTTCGCCCGGATTTTCTCCGGAACCTGATATGTGTACAGGAGGAACTTAATGAAAAAGCGTACGATGCAGATTATTGTTTTGCTTTTGTGCTTCAGCACATTTGCAGCCGAACCTGGTCGAATACTCAGGTCTGTCGCGTTTCCCGGCATGGGACAGCTTGGCGATGGGCAGGAAATTAAAGGCCTTGCGTTTATGGCGACCGAGGTGGCATTGGTTTCGTTATTTGTCGGCTCGCTTTCGAACATGAATTCCTATGCATTCGAAACAGAAAAATTGATGGTCGAATATTCGTTCGGCGGTGATTATAACGATGAAATTGCAAAAAATTATAAAGACTGGAAAGATGCGCATGGAAACTATGACTCATATAAAACGCGCTCATTTGTCTTTGGCGGCCTTGCGGGGGCCTGCTGGATTCTGAATGTTGTAGATGCCTTTTTGCTCCCGCCGCCCGAAAGCAATGAACAGCTCAGTCTGGCGAGAGCTGTTGCACAGAATACGCACTTTTATATTAATGGAAAGTCATTGTCTGTAGCCCTTACCTGTAATTATTAAAAACGAACGAAGGCTTCATCATGGTGAATCGAATAAGTATTCTAATCAGTTTTCTCATCGCAGGTTTGCTTTTACAATGCACTGAGCAACCGCTTTCACCGCCTGCAACCATCACACCTTCAATGATAGTTCGCAATGTAAAGGCTCAGTATCTGGTAGGTTCGGAAAACGTCAGAATCACCTGGGCTCCCGTTGATACATCGCTGTTTGACTATTACAAAATCTACCGCACATCCGAGACTGTTGAAAAATTTGACAAAGCATCGAACACATTTATCGAAGTGATGGATACTGCTACGTTAATATCGGAGGGCTCACGGGAATTGATCGATAAGAATACTACCGAATTTATTGATATCCCGGGGCTTGAAAACGATATCTATCACTATGTAGTCCGAACATTGTCAATTACCCGGAAAGGATTTCAAACGAGAGAATATACCGTATTTGAAAAGGACACGACGGTAACCAGAATTGACACAATCGGCACAATTGCCGATACTACCTGGGGCGGCTGGGTTTATGACGAACTAGGCCTGGCCGAAGATGACAGCTATGACAAAGTGAGAGTGGGCTCCAACGTTTCTTTCAATATCAACCAGGGTGATCTGTTTACTTCTACTGATAAAGTTAGCCTTTACCTCAACGATCCTGCAGGAAAGATCCAGAGTGTCAGATTAACGCAAAATTTCACGACGTTCTGGGCAAAAGACAACGATACAATTCAGGTCAATTTTGACGATCCTAAAAATCCGCCCTCAAGTCATGAGATTAAGCAATTACTGGCAGGTGGCTGGATACAATCTGACGGCAAATTACACAGGGATGTTGTAGAATTCGAAAAAGCTCTCTTTGACGTGTATGATCCTGCAAATCCCAATGCCGAGATAGAAAGCCTTCAGGAAGGCAGCAATATTATTCCCTGGGTGCTGAAGCAAGGCAATGGTGAGAAAAGGGTTTTTGTGGAATTGACCCACAGGCTTCAGGGGGATACATCCAACGGAAACACTACAGTCTCTGCAGCTAGAATAGATACTGTTTTAGATGCAATAAAAATTGCTCCGTACAGAGTGCGGGTTACTCTGAGAAATAGAATTGGCACCAATGATGAAACCATGCGCTATTTTCAATCTCAATTGTATGGGGAATATTTTTTATACAAACCCTGGATCAAATTCAGCGTATCTATTTTTGCCGACACAACCTTTCAGAGAGAATTTCACTACTGGGTGGGTACTTCTTCGGCGCGCTCACACATCTTTGAGCGGATTACTGCAAATAATTTACATTGGCTGGAAACAGCACCTGCTATCGACAGTTTGACCGGAACCGGTCCTGATCATAATGATGATAATGAGTACCTTTACAGCATCGGTGATGATGAGCAGGGCCGGGAAAACCTGAGTAGACTTCTACAAACCCAGGCTACCCCGCAAAATGAATTAGCCTTTAAGCTGACCGGTTCTGAAGGATTTAATGAAATTGCTGTTCCCGGCTCGTATTGGGGCGAAAATCCTTTGTATTATAACACAAACAGCAATACTCTCGAAAGTCAACAAAGGCTTGTTTCGGGCTCGTATAAGGAGAATTTCGAAAAATTCAAAAGGCTTGAGCCTATCGAAGTTTTTAATCGCGGAGGCAAAGAATTCATTTTAATTTGCATTTTTAAAGGTAGATTTTTCAATGATACGCGAACGGTGGTCGTTGGAAATTCAAGAGAAATCGGGCCGGTTAAGGGAGGCATTCGAACCTATTTCGATTTATATCCCCCTTCAATACAATTTATTGATCAGGATAATCAAAACTGGATTTCAAATGACTGCACTCTGGTCTCGTCCTTCGACTACGAGCTTAATGCAACGGGGTCTGTTACTGACAAAGGTAAGGCAGATATTAAAGATATTAGACTCATCATTGCCCGCAGGCCGGACAACTTTCCCTGGACCATCTCTTACAAGCTTAACGCATATAGAAACGTTACCGCAGAGAATATGACCATTCAGGACCTTTATGAAATGAGATATTTCGAATTCCCTTTTAACATCAAAGTCCCAGATCAAAATCTTAATGATGTGATCTGGGAAGATATCAATCCGTCCGACTGGCCCAGCGGAGATTATCTGATGGCCATTGTTACCGAAGATCAATTTGGTAACAAAGGATTTGCGCCCATATTAGATTACGTTGCCGGACTCAAACGCATCACCAATCCCTGGATGGTAACTATACTTACCGGAAAGTAGCTCGTATCAATGCCCCCTGTCGTCAACGGCATAATAATCGGTCTAACGGCACTTTTCTTATCGATACCGTTTATCAATACCAATGTATTCCATACGGTAAATATCGATGAGATGATCGTTGCGGGGCGTGAAGGTTTGGCAAAGGTACAGGAGCATGTTAATCGCGGTGATTACCCTTCGGCCCGAGACAGCGCTCGTTCACTCATTGAGCATTTTCGCACCGATTCGCTGACTTTTTTCCTTGCCGACATCACAGCCTGGGATACTCTGTTTCATCTTATGAAAAGCGATAGAAACGACCTTGCCGGTTCATTGATCATCAGTCAGTTCAGGCCGGACTACCTTGACTCGGTTCGCGCGTTCGCGTCGGTGGAGGAATTGAATTTTTCCTTCAAGATCAAATGCATCGACGCGCTGAATGCACTGAAGGATAATGCATATTTCTACGTAAATAATTCCACAGACATGGACCTGGGCGATAATAGAGCTGTACTGCGCATGCTGGCTGTTCTTCGAGAAAGCGCAATACTTACCGAAGAAGGCGGCAAGATGCAGGTTGGGCAGAGCCTCAATGAGCGGGAGCGCCGCTTACTGACCAGGTTCCATGTGCTTATTTTGGAAAATGTTCTCTACAGCAATATCATCACCAAAGATATGAAGCGCAATCGGGACTGGGCCAGCGAATACACCGTGCAAACCGCATTTTTTTATATGGGTACTACTTACCGGATACAATTCCAACTCGAAAAGGCCATAAACATATACGACTCATTGATAGCGCTTTATCCAAAGACGATCTACGCCGAAGTACTGTTTTTGCAAATTGGGCAAATGCTTTACGAAGACGGTATTACCAAGCTCAAAAATGATGATATCACCTCGGGCCGGGAGAGTTTGCATAAGGCTGTGGACTACCTGAAGCGCATAGAAAAAAACAGGGAAATTGCCAGGCAGTTTCCCAAATATAAATTGACCAATTTAAATCCGGGCCAATATACCAACATCGATCAGGCATCAATCGCCAAGAAAACAAAGAAGCGTCGATCAAAGTTATATACGCTTGAAGAAGCAAAGGAAGACCTGGAAGGTGAGCCCCGGGATGAAGGCGGCGGCCACAATCTGGAAGACGCGATCAAGCAGATTGGTGAATGCTACATCGCGCTTGGCAAAACCGATTCCGCCAGAATGCAGTTTACTCTATTGCTGAATTTTTTCTCTGAGTCGGACAACCGTGACGATGCGCAACAATTAATTGCCGAGTCGTATGTCAAGGACGGCGATTTGATTCTGGATACCCTGAGCGACACAACACGAGCGGAAATCAAAAAGAAGGCATTTGAGCAGTATCGTAATGCGGTAAAGGAATATTTGACATTTATCAACGTGTATCCGCAGAGTGATTTGATTTCGGATGTTTATATCGCTCTGGGTGACGCATATATAAAAACCGGCGAGCAGGAAAAGGCGGTCGAATCATTTGCTTCAGCGCTTGATCTGGCCAAGGATACCGAATCAAAAGCTCAAATTCAAATGCAGATCGGCGACTACTTCCTCGAGCGCAAGCGCTATAACAAGGCGATAGAGGCTTATCAAATTATTCTCACAAATTTCCTGTCTACCCAAGTCGCTCCCCGGGCCCAATATCTGATGGGCAATTGCCGTGAGCACCTGGGTGATACTGTCCAGGCAATTAAAGAATACAAAACAATGGTGAAGCTTTACAAACGCAGCGATTTGTTCAGCAACGCCGCGTATCGCATCGGGGATTATTATTTCAAACGCGAACAGTATGATCAGGCCCAGGAGTATTACAATTTTATTGAAAGCTATGATCCCGAAGGCGAGTTTACTTCCAAGGCGATGTTTCGAAGAGGCATGATCTGGAAGATGATCGCGCTTGACGAAGAGGAAGAGTCCGCTCGTGAAAACGCTTATGATAAAGCAATTGAGATCTTCCTGAAAATTTCCGAGCTTTTTCGGGGCACCAAATACGATCTTGATGCCGATAAAGCCTGTTTTCAGGCGGCAGATTGCTATATGCGCATCGGAAAAAAGGAAGCGGCTCAAAACATCGTCAATCAAATTCAAAATCGTGTGCAGCGACTCGAATCGTTTAAGATTATCGATCCTGACGATGATCCGCATGCAAAGCTTAAATATTGGAGGCAGAACTACGCTGATGCTATTGAAGACGAAGAAAAGGCGACGGCGCTGGAAGGCGTGGCGGAGGTGCTGTTCAGCAACCTGCAGAATTACGATTCCGCACTGGTTGTATACGAGCAGATTCTCGAGCTGACTGAAGATGTCTATAAGCAAATTCAGGCTAAAGTCGGCATCTCACGCATCATGGTTGTCAAGCAAAAATATGCCCGCGCACGGGATATCCTGCTTGAGCTACTCGATAATAAAAAAGTTTTCAAAGAATTGAAGCAATCGCTGGAAATACAATTGTACGATGTGTATTTCAAGATGAACGCGCTGGATCTGGCGATGGATGGGTTCGAACGCTTTATTGTACAATATCCCGATCATGCACGTACGCCGTATGCGGTGTATCAGGTAGGCAATATTTATGCAAAAAAGAAGCAATTCCAGAAGGCACAAGAGACGATGCAAATCATTCTGGAAAAGCATCCGCAATCGGATATGCTTGACAAAGCCGTGTTGGGCATTGGTGAACAAATGATTTCTCTGGGCAAAGCTGAAGAAGCAGTGCAATACCTGGAAGAATTCCTGGCATCCAATTCTCCCGATTCTATTCCAACCGCACCAAACATCTATCTGCGCCTTGGTGAAACATACAAACAGGAATTGAAGAAACCACAAAAGGCAATTCAGTGCTATCAGACGATTGTGGATGAATATGGTCACAGCCCCTACTATCCTTACGCGGCCTATCAGCTTGGCATGACACTTAAGGAAGCAGGCGATGAAAAGAAAGCTGTTGCAGCTTTTGATAAAGTAGAACGTGAAGAAGGTATGGTATATCGAGCCGCGCAGGCGGAAATCGGGAAGATTCTGGCGAAGACGGATCCTGAAGCAGCAATCGTCAACTATGAAAAAATCGTTGCTCAGAGTGATGCTCAGGAAGACAGCGCCCTGGCAATGCTGGGAATTGGTGACGTATATGTCAGCGTCCGAAAATGGGACAAGGCCGCTGAAATGTTTGACAAAGTCTATTCTTTTTATAGTGGCAAAGACAGCTCGCTTCTGGCCGGTTCTTTAGTGAAGCTGGTAGACGCCTACATTAACAGCAAAAAATATGATAAGGCCATCGAGGCCTCTCAGGAGATGCAAAAGCGTTTTCCGGAAAATACCTATACCATAAATACAATTTACTTTGAGGGCTCAGCCTGGTTTGCGAAAAAGAATTATGGCAAGGCACTGGAAAAATTTGACCAGGTAATAGAGAAAAACCAATCGGAGCAACTCACCGAGATTGCTTATTATCAAAAGGGGGATTGTTACTATTTCCGGGCTTCCGGCTTGAACGGAAATAGGGAGGCACAGAATAAGATTTTTGAGCGCGCGATTCGACATTATGACACCTATCTCAAAAAGTATCCTTCCGGAAAATATCGGGCGAATGCTCTTTTTATGCAGGGAAATTGTTATTGGACTCTGCAGAAGCCCAAAGAATCCCGATATTGTTTTCAAACAATTGTAACCAAGTATCCCAACTTCCCCGATATGTGCAGTACGAAATATTATCTGGGCGCTTCGCTTAAAGAGCTGCGCAAAGATAATCAGGCACTTGTCTATTTTAAACAGGTAATTAACAGCGGCAAATGCAGCAAAAAATTGCGTGAGCAGGCAGACAAACAACGCGAAGCCTTGATTGCTCGCCGATAGAACGAAAGGGAGGAGTATCCTTATGAATCTCAATATTGTCAAAGAATTTCAAAAAGGCGGCTGGGCAATGTGGCCGTTGCTGGCGTTTTTAGTTATTGCGCTTACTTTTGTTATCGAGCGCCTGATTGTGCTGTTTTTTCAAAAACGAAAACTGCAGCCCGATAAATTTCTGGAAGCATTCGAGGCGTCTATGAAAAAGCACGAGGGTGACAAGGTCAAAGTCACCGAGGAGATGTCGGTCCTGTGCAAGCAAAAGGGCGGCGCCTGTGCTGAAATTATGCTCGAGGGACTTACCAAATATAAGCAGGCAAAACAAATGAAGCTCTCGGTTATCGACATGAAAACCTGGATGACAAACGCGCTTGAAGAACGCTCGCGTATAGAGCTTCCGCAGCTTGAGTCGCACCTCAATGTCTTGTCCGTTATCGCCGGTGTTGCTCCGTTGATGGGGTTGCTGGGTACGGTCTCGGGTATGATAAGATCTTTTACCGTCATGGCTAATGCCGCAGGCGGCGCCAAGCCCAATGAGCTGGCCGGCGGTATTTCCGAAGCACTGATCACAACCGCCACCGGATTGATAATCGCCATCCCGGTTCTGATCAGCTACAATGCGATCAAGGCGTCTGTCGAAAACTTTGTCATGCTGGTAGAAGAAGCGGCTGTGCATCTGGTTGATTCGCTGATTATTGACGAAAAACAGTTCAAGGAATAATGTCCCGTGGCAATCGGCAAAGACAAGCAGAAGGAAGAACTCAAGCTCAATCTCTCGCCAATGATTGATGTGGTGTTCCTTATACTTATTTACTTTATCGTCTCGATGCAGATGGAACCGTCCCTTGACAACATCATCAAGCTTCCGCCCGTATATAATGCGGTCGAACAGGACACCGCCTTGTTGCAGATTTACGTGTTGCCGGCAAAAATCAAGAAAGGCGGAAACATCGATCCCGACTCGACCGGTCTGGTGGCATTTTCAGATAAAGCCAAGACTCCCGAAAAATGCCCGAATTGCGCTCACGTATTTCTTGACGAAAACGGTTTGTATATTTCCGGAACGCTTCTTGATGAAGAGGGGCAACCTATCCAGGATCTGCAGAATGAAATGGCTGAAGCTTATGGTCGCGGCGCCGAACCACCAGCCTTTCAATGCGCCAATGATCACTATGAAATTAGTCCTTACCTCAAATTGGATGAGGTACCGGCTGCTCTCAAAAAGAAGAAAAAAGAAGTTGTCGAATCGCTTGTCCAGAATGAGAACGTCAAACGAAAAGAGGACGGCGCCGCTCCCGTGTCCGAACAAGAACGGGATGTGCTTGAAAAAAGCATGAAGCTAATGATCAAGGCGGATGAAAAAGCTTTTTATGGACGCATTCTGCAGGTGGTGTACATGGCCAAGGACACGTCTTCGGATATCCGCCAGTTTGCCTTCATTACCAATCCCGAAGCATCTAAAGAAGTTAAGGCCAACATGGAAAAGATACAAACGCAACAATGATTAAATCACGCATACAAGAGTCCCAGGATGTTGATATTACGCCGATGATTGACATTGTCTTTCAGTTGATCATCTTTTTTATGGTGGTAATGGCTATCGCCGCCGTCTATGGTGTCGCTATCAAATTTCCTCCCCCGGGCCAAGCCAGTCCGCAGCAGAATAAAGACAAGCAGAAAAGTATTGTCGTCTTTGTCGGCGCCGACCATATCGAGGCAAATCATCAACTTGTTCGGGACGGCATCCTCAAAATCAATGGCGAGGAAATCACCATGATCAAATCAGACGACTACACTAACTGGGAAAAAGAGCGCAACCAGGCATATGATCGTTTGGAAAACATAATGCAGGAGTTCATTGATAAAAATTATAAAAAAGACGTCTTGATCATTCAGGGAAATATGAAAACCTATCACGGCAAAGTCATGCGTGTGATTGACAAGGCCAAGAATCGTGGAATCGAAGGGTTTTCTTTGGTTCCGCCCAATGAATAGGAGCGCGGCTGATGTGCACACTCCGCAAGAATGTGAAAGGAAGATGAATATGCGTAGGCCTCAAAAAGTATTGCCGCTTCTTATTGTAATCGGTATTTTGACTGGTTGTACCGACAAAACGACCGGCCCGGTTGATGTTCAGTCGGGTGCTCAAGCAACCTTTGTCGCCCCGGTGCTGGTGCGGCCATTCAATAATGCAACTGAAGTAGATACTGTTGTTAACTTTGTGTGGAATTCCACCAATATCATCGGGGCTGTTTTCGATGTCTATCTTGATACTAACGTGCCGATCAGCGATTCGGCATTCTTTATCCGCAAGGACTTGGCGGATACCGTTATTGCAAATGTAAATATTGAGTATAACAAGAAGTACTATTGGAAAGTTGTTGCGCACAATGGAGTTGATACCGTTGAGAGCACGGAGTCGCGCTTCACAACTAAATTTCTCGGGATGCAGACGCTGACTACCTTGAACATTGCTGCGGTTGAGTTGATATCTGCGGGAATATTTGCTTTTGCACCCATGAATTTCGGCGAAATCATGATTGGCGAGCAGCTTTTAAACTCTGGGGATAATAACTCCAAAGATATAGTTCTTGATACAAGTCGGAATGTCTGGCTTCTGACTGAAAACGCCGGAATGGTGCGCTTTCAAGCGGTCGATTATTCCAATAAACAGCAGGTAGCCGCCTCCGAGATACTCTACAGCATATCGCCTGACGCCTATGGCCATGTGTGGGCGACAAACGGCAGTTCGGTCAGGAGATACGGCGATGAAAACCTGGAAGGCATTGACTATAGCGGCAATCTAGCCAAAGAAGATACCGCCTGGCTGGTCTATGTTGATCCATTTAAGAACGCAGAAGATTCTCTGAACGGCATATGGATCGCCATACGCGGCAAAAATGACGGTATTGCGGGATATTTGAACTCCTCGGAAGTATTGGATACTTCCGAAATCAAGGATACTGTCTGGAGCTCTGATACGGCGGATACCGTGCCTTTGCTCGATCCGTCGGAATCACTTTACCGGATAATTAGTAAGATTGCTATCGATGACTGGGTAGTTACTATCTCTGGTATTGATACGCTTTTTGATACCAGCGTGACCCTGCATGCACATTTTTACGATTTTTCGGCCGGCAAGTGGAATTCATCAGCCCCATCTGTAACGGTCAAAGGTGACAGCCTGTTTCATATTGAAAAAATTACGGCCGATACGATACCTTATTACGATACGGCCTCGAGCTCCTACAAGAGCAGAATAGAATTTGATACCGCCATGACGCTGCTTTATCAAATCAACGGAGATACGTTGCTCCGTGCCGATCCCCGCTACGACAGCCTTTTCAGCGTTGATTCGCTTATAGATACCGTTCGCTACGCTATGGTTGCGCTGGATAATCCTCCCGCAGGATGGGCGGCATTATACTATCATCGGCAAGCGACAATCGATTCGGCCACTGAGCGGGGTATTGATTCGTTTACCATCTCAATCGATACGCTTGAGGACACTTCATTCGCCGTTCAGTCGCTGGCGGGTGATACGGTTGTGGGAATTACCCGCATCGATACCGTTGTCAGGGTCGTATTCGACGCGAGCGTTTCGGCGGTTATCCGTATTGATTCCCTCCTGGTTCCGCGCTATGCACCGGTGTCGCTGATAGCCGATACCCTCTATTCTTCTTACAGTGTCATAGATACGACCAGGATTGACACTACTTATGATACCGTCTACACATTCAGCACTGCTGCGGATGGTTTGACCGACAAGTATGTTACTGCGTTCATTGCAGATTCGACCGGTCTCTACGCCGGGACCTGGAGCAGCGGATTGTTTAAATACGATTATTCCGGCCGGGCCTGGACAGCCATGGCGGCTATTAACTCGCAGTTGCCCAATCGACATATAACGTGCATGGCTTTTGACTGGGCCGGCAATTTGTGGTGCGGAACGCAGGGGGGTGGAGTATATCGAATTGACGGACCGGACAGTTACACGCTATTTACGTCAACGCAAACAAGTCTGCCATCCAACTACATAAATGACATTGCTTTTGACGCGACGAACAATACCATTGCAGTAGCTACTACCGGTGGGCTAATAGCCTTCTTGATCAGGTAGACTGTACCGATAAGAGAACAAGCCGGGCGGACGTGCAGCAAGTGTGCACCTCCGCTTTTTTTGCCTATGCCGATGTCATCAGGAAAACAACTCCGCACTAAACGACGGATGCGCTTGCTCATTGCCGCTTTATCGGTCGCAACCATGGTCGTGGTTCTGGGAATCGTCATTTTTCTGCTGACACGCGTCAAGGAGTTGGCTCCCCAACGTAAACCGCACTTCAATCCACAGGCTTGCATCAGGCTGAAGGACATCAGCAGAGTGTACAAAATCAGGGCAAATCCATACCGTCCCGAACAACTCTGGTTCATGGCGCGGGAGGGTGTCAGGATGTTGGATCTGGAAACACTGGCCTGGACGCGATACGGGCTTGATCACGGCTTAATGAGCGAATGGACGACGGATATCTGCTTTGCCGACGGGGTCCCCTGGGTCGCAACCTGGAGCGGAGGCATTGCCTGGTTTGACACGTCTCAGCACACGTTTAATCCCGTGCAATTTAGTGTCGGATTTGCCGGAGCCCGTATTACGGCTATTGAATATGTTGACGAATACGCCATTTATTTTGCGATAGACGGGCATGGTCTGTATTCGCTGCAGGGGCCCGGCGACCAGCCGGTGAGCGTAGCTTTGCCGGGAATTAAGAAATCCGACCGGATAACGTGCCTGAAGGCTGTGGACGGCAAGCTGTATATCGGCAGCGAAAAGAGAAAGCTGACAGTATTTGATCCGCGCTCGGGCGCCATCGAACCTTTCTTGTTCGATGAGCGGGAGTCACCCGAAACGTATGTCTGGGATGTTTTGCCACATAAGGGCAGGTTGTGGGTGGCCACCTCAAATGACGGTGTCTGGATTAGCGAAACGCAAACACATAGGTTACGCCGGTACAAAGATTTCCCTGCCAAAGGCGCCTACTGTTTTGCCCCGGAAAGAGATGGGTTCTGGTGCGGCACACCCTTTGGCTTGTGGCGCTATCACGACGACGGGGATGTCTGGATCCAGTTTGTGCACCCCTATTCGAAGGAACCGACCGAATTTCAGGTTTTTGCTCTTGCGACATCCGAGCGAAGGCTGTGGTATGGCAGCATGGATCTGGGCGCCGGCTATGTGACGACCGGGCGGGTTACCTGGCGGCCACTGCGTGCAGGGCTCAGCCGGTCTACGGTCAAAGCCTTGATCGTCCACGATTCCATTTTATGGACCGGCTATGGCTATGAAGGCGGCTACAGTGACCGGTTTTTCGCCGGTCCCGTGCAATATGATCGCAATTTTGAAAAGCATGACGGGCTGCGCGATTCGCACATTCAGGTTTTTGCCCGAATGGGCGAGACCTTTGGGTATGGTGCTTATAACGGATTTGGAATCTGGGACAGTGCCGCGTATGCATTTCAGCATTTCGATCAAAGCAACGGGCTGCCGCATGGAGACATTGCCGGCATCGAAGCAGTCAATGATACCTTGATCTTGCTGGCAAGCCAGTTCGGCATTATCTCATTCAATCCGATACAAAAAGAATTCAGGACTATTTCCCAAACCGAAAAATACAGAATTACCGATGTGCATTTTGCAGAGTCTCATATCTGGTTCGGTACTCTGGGAAGGGGATTGATCCGATTTAATTCTGCCGAACAGATTTGTGACCGATTCCTGCTTGCGGGAGCCGATCGCATCATGGGAATTGCTCCTTCCGGGCACGGCGGGGAACTCTATGTCGCCACCAGACAAAGCGGGTGCTATCTCCTTTCCGTTAACTCCGCCAGGATTCGCAAATTGCCGATTCCCGATTCGATTCCGCTCAATGATGCAGCCTTCGATGCTCACATCAAAGCTGTACGAGAAATTGACGGACGCATATGGATCGGAACACGCAATCGTGGATGTTTTATCTACCTGCCCTCCGACGGTACATGGCGCAGGCTGACTTACTACGAGGGGCTCATCAGTGATGAGGTGCTCAGCTTCTACGATACCGATTCACACGTGTGGATCGGCTGCTATGGCGGCGTATGCAAATATGATAAAGAGTATATTAACACGTTATTTGGAAAGTGATCCCGGAACCTACTATGCCTGAACCAACCTCTTCTCCACTGCATTTTGTGATGATATTGCTTACCGCGTTCGTTGCGCACAGCGCTGCATTCGACGATCTTGACCAGGGCATGGCTGCGCTCAAAGAAGGCCGGTACGCAGAAGCGGTAGCGTTGCTCAAGCGTGCCGTTGAAAAAGATCCCACATCGTTTCGCGCTCTGTCAGGACTTGGTAGCGCGTATCTCGGCGTTTCGGATTTTAATAAGGCCCGGTCATATCTGCAAAAAGCATCCCGGCTCAAGCCTTCGAATACTGCCGTCAAAGCAAATCTCGCCATTGCCTACTCGCATCTGGCTCAGCATCAGAAGGCGCTCGATATCTACCAGAAACTTATCCTGCTGGAGCCCAGAAATCATGAATTACACAACAATCTCGGAGCGATATATCAGGCCTTGAATCAGTTTGAGAAGGCGCTCAATGCCTTTTCTCGAGCTGCGTCACTTGCGCAGGGCGAAGCGCGTTATGCCATCAACAAAGGCAAAGTACTCGAGCTTATGCATCGCATGGATGAGGCGCTGGAAGCCTATAAGCAGGCTCTCAAATACAATCCCGGTTCGCTGAGAGCATTGCTGGCGGTTGCGATGGTGCACAAAAACAGAGCCGAATACGAAAAAGCCGCAGCTTTCCTGCGAACCGCGCTGAAGCACCATCCGCATGCCGCAAAGGCGCAGGGCGAAATGGGCCGGCTTTATGAAATGCAAGGCAAACTGGACGCCGCTATTTTTCACTACTCGCAGGCACTAAAGCTAGATGTCAGTCTGGACCAGTATCTGGAAGAACTGGCCGGCTGCTACATCAAAAAAGAAGATTATGCTTCCGCAATCAGCTACTATCGTCAATATGTATCACGCAATCCCGCCAATGCACGCGCTCATGGTGAACTGGGAATCGCCCTGCTCACCAGCAGTAAATATTTTGATGCCGTACAATCTCTCAAAAAAGCAAATGAGATGGCGCCCGGAAACACGCACTACCTGCTGGCGCTGGGAAAGGCATATCAGGAACTTGACAAAAAGGAGTTGGCGTCGGATTGCTTCGCCGAAATTCTCGAAAATGACCCGGACAACAGCGAAGCACGTTTGCAGCTTGGCATTATTGCCTTTGAGTCGGGTAACATCGCCGTTGCAGAAAAGCATGTGCGCGGCGTGCTGGCACTTGCGCCGGCAACAATTGACGTACACTATTACCTGGGCATGATTAATTTGCGCAAGGGCCTGGTGGATGCGGCCTTCGCTTCTTTCGATGAAATGCGCTCGCTTACTAAAAATGACGAGCGCCTTTATTATGGCAGGGGATTGGCGTATGCCCAATCCAGTGATATTCGCAATGCAATTATTAACTTCAATAAGGCAATAAAACTCAACGAAAATCATCTTCAGGCACGATGGGAGCTGGCCAAAGCCTACGAGAGCATCGAGGATCGGGAAGCTGCTTACTGGGCATTTAAAAACGTGCTGCTTATAGACCGCAATTTTTATTTGAAAGAGCTAATCAAGAAGAAGCTCGAACGCCTGCGGGAGGAAGAGGGCATTGTAGACGATGAATGGCAGAATTTTTAATCAGTTCAGGCAGGTTTTCAAATAGCGCCCGGTAATCGATTTTTTGTCGAGCGCCAACTCTTCGGGGGCGCCGGTTGCGATGATGTCGCCGCCTTTATCGCCTCCCTCCGGCCCGATGTCGATGATATGGTCGGCACATTTGATCACATCCAGGTTATGCTCGATGATAATTACGGTGTTGCCCATGTCAACCAACTCCTGAAGCACGCTCATAAGCATTTTAATATCTTCGAAGTGCAGGCCGGTGGTTGGTTCGTCAAGTATGTACAGCGTTTTACCGGTAGATTTTTTGGAGAGTTCGGAAGCGAGTTTGATGCGCTGTGCCTCGCCGCCCGAAAGCGTAGTTGCCTGTTGACCCAGATGAATATACCCCAGGCCGACACGGGAGAGCACGGTCAATTTCGACTTTATAGCGGGCAGCTTGCCAAAAAAGCCTGCTGCTTCGTCAACGGTCATATCGAGAATGTCGGCTATTGTTTTGCCTTTGAAGGTGATCTCCAGGGTTTCGCGATTATAGCGTTTACCGTGACATGACTCACATTCAACATAGACATCCGGCAGAAAGTGCATTTCTATTTTAATGACGCCGTCTCCCTGACAGGTTTCACACCGGCCTCCCTTGACATTGAAGCTGAATCTGCCGGATTTATAGCCGCGCATCCGACTTTCCGGCAGCATGGCAAACAACGAGCGGACGGGACCAAAAATTTTAGTATAGGTAGCGGGATTTGAGCGCGGCGTCCGGCCGATGGGTGACTGATCGATATTGATAACTTTGTCGATATGCCGGATACCGGTAACGGATTCATGTTCGAGAACAGGCTGCCTTGAGCGGTGTAGATGCTTTGCGAGCGCCGGATACAGCGTCTGGTTTATCAAACTGCTTTTGCCCGAGCCTGAAACCCCCGTAACGCAGGTCAGTACGCCGAGCGGAATCGAAGCAGTGATATTTTTGAGGTTGTGTCCGCGGGCGCCTTTTATGGTAAGGTGCAGACCGCTCGATTTTCGTCTTGTTTTTGGCAGCGCAATGGTTTTGTCGCCTTTGATGTAGGCGCCGGTAAGCGAATCTTTATGTGAAATTACGTCTTTGGGGGGACCACAGGCCACAATTTTGCCGCCGTGCACCCCGGCGCCGGGGCCAATATCGATGAGCCAGTCGGCCGCCTCCATAGTTTCTCGATCATGTTCAATGACGATGACGGTATTGCCTAAATCACGCAATGAAAAAAGCGTTTGCAAAAGTCGTGCATTGTCACGGGCGTGCAGGCCGATACTGGGCTCGTCGAGAATATAGAGTACTCCCGAAAGACGGGAACCGATCTGAGTGGCAAGACGAATGCGCTGGCTCTCGCCCCCGGAGAGGGTAGATGCCGTCCGATCCAGTGAAAGGTAGGCCAGACCAACATTAATCAAAAAATCGAGTCGCTGTTTGATTTCGATGATTATCTGCCTGGCAATTACCTGCTGGGTGGGGCTCAGCTCGACCGATTCGAAAAAATATCTGGCATGTTCAATTGCCGCGCAGGTGAGATCGGCAATATTTTTGTCGCCAATTTTTATGGCCAGCGCTTCCTGCCGAAAGCGGCTTCCTTTACAAAGCGGGCATTGGCGCTGCGACATAAATCCCTCAATCCACTTGCGAATCTCATCCGACGTCGTCTCACGGTAGCGGCGCAGCAGGTTGGGAATCACGCCCTCAAACGTGCGTTTGAAGCTGCCTGAACCTTCCCGGGACTGGGACTGCCATTGCATGGTAATTTTTTCGGCGCCCGACCCATGCAAGAGTATCTTTTTGTGCCGGGCGGAAATCGCTTTGTATGCTTTGTCGAGCGGGATTTTAAAATGCCTGCATACCGACAACATGATCTGATGATTCCAGCTTCCCATTGTCGCTGCACCGTTCCAGGGGACTATGGCGCCCTTTTCAAGCGTCTGTGAAGGATCGGGAACAACCAGCCCGGGATCTATTTCCAGCAGATAGCCCAGGCCATGACACGTGCTGCATGCTCCGAAGGGGCTGTTGAATGAGAACAGGCGAGGCGAAATTTCATCGTAGCTAATGTCGCAATCGGGACAGGTAAGCAGCTCGGAATAGACGCGCTCTTCCCCGTCGACAATGTCAATTATCACCGTGCCGTTTACCGAGAGTTTCAGTGCGGTTTCAAGCGAATCGGTGAGACGTGCCTTTGAGCGGGCCGTGACGAGCAGTCTGTCAATTATGACTTCTATCGTGTGCTTGCGGTTCTTGATGAGTTCTATCTCCTCATCCAGCTCGAAAAGCTGCCCGTCGATACGTGCCCGCACAAAACCGTCCTTTTGGAGCTTGCGCAGGAGCTCCTTGTATTCACCTTTGCGCCCTGTTATTACGGGGGCCAGTATTTGAAAGCGAGTTTTTTCGGACAATGCAAGGATGCTGTCGGTAATTTCCTGCACCGTTTGTCTGCTGATTGGTTTTCCGCACACATAGCAATATGGATCGCCGATGCGGGCAAAGAGCAGACGCAAATAGTCGTGAATTTCGGTTATCGTCCCGACGGTTGAGCGGGGGTTGTGTCCGGTGGTTTTTTGCTCGATGCAAATGGCCGGTGAAAGGCCTTCAATAGAATCGACGTCCGGCTTCTCCATCAAGCCCAGAAACTGCCGGGCATAGGCCGACAACGACTCGACATAACGACGTTGGCCCTCGGAATAAAGCGTGTCAATCGCCAGGGAAGACTTGCCGGATCCCGACAGCCCGGTGATGACCGTGAGGGTGTTGCGCGGAATGGTGACGTCGATATTTTTTAAATTGTGCTCGCGTGCCCCGCTGATAACGATATCTTTTGATTGCATTGCAGTCGCTCTCCGAGGTGCAGGCTTTTTCAGGAACTTTGAGAAGCGAAATAGATCTCTTTGTGATAATATACCCATGCATCCCTAACACCCGCGGCCAGCTTCAGCCTGTTAAACGGCTTGAAATAGAACGGGCAACGCATAATCTTTTTTATTTTGACCAGGGTATGTTTGGGATTATAGCCAAATCCGGTCATTAAGGCAACCTCTGAAGGCAGGTTTTTGTCCCGGATTGTACTGACAAATTCGTAGCCATCCATTTCAGGCATGGCTATATCGGTCAGTACCAGAAAAAAAGAGGTTCCGGTAAGATTTTCCAGAGCAACATGCACCGACGGCGCCGGGGTCACCGTCCAGCCGAGGGACTCCAGAAAAATTCGCAGAAAATCCAGAACATCCTCTTCATCATCCACGATGAGGATGTTATTGTTTACCACTTTTCTTAAGCAATTCATCGGTTTTGTCCAAAAGCTCCTGTTTGCCGAAGGGCTTGGTTATATATGCATCAGCCTTCATTACGTGTAATCCGACCATCTCGTCAAATCCTGCCGATTTCGCTGTTAATATGGCTATGGGAATTCCGGCAAACTGCTCATCTTCCCGTATGATTTTAAATACTTCCCATCCGTCCAGTTTCGGCATGAGTAAGTCGAGCAAAATGGCATCGGGATTAAATTCGCGTATCGTTTTAACGGCCGATTCGGGGTCAAGTATGGTTTTCACTTCATAATCCTGGGTTTCAAGTACTAGCTTGACCAGATCGGCGATATCTTTTTCGTCCTCTACAACCAGAATGCGCTTTTTCATATGCTTCTGCCTTTTAGCGTTTGAGATATTCGGTAAAAAGCCATTTCCAATAGCGTAAGCAGGTGAACAGGGCCGCCCAGCCGGCAATACATTTGATGATTATTAGGGCGATGGCGGCTGTCAGGTGTGTCTGGTACGCTATTGAAATAATTTCCGTGATCATTACCAATAAAATCAAGGCAACCGAAATAAACAGAATCCGATAATACGGTGGTATTTTCAAAGCCTCGCCGAGTCGCCTGCTTAGATATGAAAGCAACAGCAGCAAAACGATGGCCGAACCGTCAAATACCAGGTAAACAAGCTCCGCAGACATGCTATTTGCGTACCCGTTTCATTGTTGCAAACAGTTGTAATGAGCTGACAACGGATGCGATGGAAGTCGAAATTGCCAGCGTTGCCTTTATGGCGATAATGGCAGGATATGCTTCAATAATAAAGGTGCTGACCATGGTAAGAATAGATAAAAATATGGCCACCAGGAAAACGATCCGTGGAGTACGCTCATGAAACTTATCCTGATAAAACGAAGATATGAGATAACATACCAGATTAAGGCAGGCAATTGAAAAAATGTAGCCTGCAAGAAAGATCTTGGCAATCACATCAAGTTGATCCGCAATCATTTTTTCTTGCCGAAAACGTTGACAAATGCATCTTGGGGCGTATAATGGGTGATGCCACTCATAATTCCTTCACGACCGCTGAATTTGGAAACTACTTCTATGCCTTTGGAGGCGATGTTAAAGCCGCGGATATCCTTTTGGTGATCGCTGCCGCGCATCTTCAGGATGATCATGGCTTTCTGGATTTCACTGTCAACTTCTACATAGCGTAGCAGTATATAGGTATCAACGATAAAGGGAATTTTTGAAGTTACTTGACTGACCTGCCCCATGAGACTGTCGTTTTCTCGCAGGAGAATGCTGGTCACCTGTTCCCGCTTCAGCGAATTGATGAATTTGCGCTCTATTTCACGCAATTCGAACTCATCTATCGAGAGTGATTCGAAATGAGTCATGCTGTCAATCGCAACCCGCTTGATGCCCATTTCTTCGATAACCGACACAAATTCGCCGTCCAGCTTTTCAAGTTCGGCCAGCGTAGTCTGAGGGTCGGAGAAAATGATTCTGAGCTGGCCTTCGTCCTCGAGCTTCTTAAGGTCCCAGCCAAATTGCATCGCATCATGATAGTACTGTTGAGGGAATTCTTCAAATGAGATGATCAATCCCGGCTCACCGAATTTGACGATACCGTTGTAAACAAATTGTATGGCAAGTGTTGTTTTTCCGGTTCCCGGTGCGCCTTCGATCAAATTCGCCGATCCCGGCAGCAGGCCGCCTTTGAACATCGCGTCGAGATCTTTTATGCCAAATGAAACTCGTTGATCACTCATGGCTCCAACCTTTGTACTTGATGTGATTTATGTCAACAGATGCGAAATAATCGCTTTTTGAACATGCAGCCTGTTTTCCGCCTCGTCCAGTGCCATGGAAAAGTCTGCATCCAGCACTTCACTGGTTATTTCTTCTCCACGATGAGCAGGCAGACAGTGCGAAACCAATACATCTCGAGATGCACGCGCAAGCAATTGCGAGTTAACCTGATAGCCGGTAAAGGCTTTTTTGCGTTTTTCGGTTTCTTTTTCCTGCCCCATGCTGGCCCACACATCGGTATATATCACCTCGGCCGAGGCGATCGCAGAGTTTAAATCCGGCTGCATGGCTATCGCCGCGCCGGTATTGCTGCAGGCATGCTGTATGCGCTGAAAAACAGGAGCCGGTACTTCGTATCCGGGGGGGCACGCAAGCGTAAAGCGGTATCCAAGCTTTGCACAAATTGACATGAGCGAAATACACACATTGTTGCCGTCGCCGATGAATAAGATATTAGCTTTGCTGTCGGCGCCGATTCTTTCATGCAATGTCTGCATGAATGCCAGTGCCTGGCAGGGATGAAATGTATCGGTCAGGGCGTTTATCACCGGTATTGAACTATGAGCCGCAAGCTGCTCAATCGTGGTGTGGCTGAAGGTGCGCGCTACGATAAGGTGTACCCACCGTTCAAGGTTGCGGGCGACATCTTCAACGCTTTCCCGCTTACCCAATTGTACCATCGTGGATTCGAGATTGACGGGATGGCCGCCGAGTTCATGTATTCCCGTTTCGAACGTAATGCGCGTGCGCAGGGACGGCTTCTCGAAAATGAGCACCCCCGTCCGGTCCCGCAATGGTTTTGGGTCGCCGGTTAGTCTGGCTGCTTTGAGCCGGGCAGCCTGCTGCAGAACCATGAGGATCTCGTCCCCCTCATAATCCAGCAAGGTAAGCAAATTGCGATTTGATGGACCCATGGAGTGCTGCTTATTGAATTTTTGAGATTGGCACTGCGCTGTGATAAAAGTAAAACATGAAATATATATCTTTTGCTGTCGGCATATACAAGAGAATGCATAGAATAAAACTAATTTCATCCCGAGTTGAAGGGAACTGTCGGCGAGGTGAAACGCGCTTACGCACCAAAGGGCACGGCAAAACCCGCGAAGTTAATTGCCGGTGCAGGCTTTTGCGGCTGCAGTTTGCAGATAAAAAGTGGCACGATCACATTGCCTTCTACTATATTTAGCGTATATAGGTGTATGGCGGGATGTTGGGAACCAAGCAGTGATGAGGTTGAGCCTAATACAATAGTTATATATATATATGCTAAGGACAAAGCTGGTCTGCTGCATGTTATTAAAGCGCTTTAATAGCCGGGGGAGCGCAGCTTAGCTTTTCAATTACCTTCAAAATGGGAGGCTTTCACATGGAGATAACCGAAGTCCGTATAAGTCTGCGAAACGAGGAGAAACTCAAAGCATTTGCAAGCATCACGCTAGAAAATTGCTTTGTCATCAGGGGCTTGAAGATAATCAACGGTTCGGATGGCTACTTTGTTTCAATGCCCAGCAGGAAGCATAAGGACGGAAGCTACCATGACATTGCGCATCCAATAAACAACGAAATGCGCGGAGCAATTGAGGACAAAGTGCTCGATGCATTTGAACAGGAGCTCAATAAAGGAGAATCTGCGCAGGAAAAACCGGTTGAAGAGATTCCCATTGAAATGGTAGGCTCAGAGAATTGACTCCGAGCTTTGCCCGCATTTGTGCGGGTTTGCTTCCATGATTTCTGCGTGTGCATTTTTTTCTCACGTTGGGGCAAAGCATGATGAATCTACCACTGTATCACAACCAAATATTATTTTAAGAGATTTGCAATAATAGCACATTTTTTTACTGGGGCGTCGACAAGCGGTAAGTCACAGGATTTTGGTTCCTGCATTCGGAGGTTCGAATCCTCCCGCCTCAGTTGTACTCTTTGATTGCAGCGAGCACAGGTTTTCTGGGTTACCGGCCGACTGCTGCTCGTGTTACCGATTCCTAATTATGCTTAAAGCGGATGCTCGTACTTGTCCCTTGCGGGATAGCCGATTATCCATCAGGAGGTATTGTTTTGGATATTATTAAATTGAAGTCGAGATCAAGAAACGGAACAGGCAAATCCTATACCCGCAAAGCACGGATCAATGGCTGGTTGCCGGCCGCATATTATGGACGCGGTATTTCTTCCGAGTCAATTGAGGTTGATTATCACGAATTCGTTAACCTGTTGCGCAGTAAAAAAACCAACCATCTTATCGACTTGCAATTGCCCGAAAAGCAAGATTCCGTTGCCGTGGTCAAAGAGATCCAACGCGATCCGCTGATTGATGATAAAGTATTTCATGTTGATTTTCAGCACGTGTCCATGGGCGAAAAGGTAACCGTCAAATGCCCGCTTGAGATTGTTGGCACGCCGATTGGCGTAAAGGTCGGCGGCGGAGTTCTCAGCCATCCGGTACGCCATCTGACTATCGAAAGCCTTCCTCGTGAAATTCCTGAAAAGATAACCGTTGACGTAAGCGAGCTTAGCGTCGGCCAGTCAATACACATTAAAGACTTGGATCTTCCCGATCTTACCTTGAAGGATTCGCCCGAAGAAGTCATCGCTATGGTAAATATCAGCACCAAAGAAAAAGCTGATGCAGCAGACAAAGAAGAGGGAGGAGAGGCAGCTCCCGAAGAAGCCGCCGAAGAGGGCGCCGAATCCTGATGTGTGTTGCCTGCAGGTAAAGAATGCGACTTTTTGATTACCTGCGTTCTCTGGTTACGCACCGGCCCGCCCGACGAATAAAATTTGATGCATGCTTTTTTGGCATCGGCAATCCGGGTACCAAGTACGGATCGACACGACATAACATCGGCTTTATGGCTATTGATGCTCTTTCTCAATCACTTGCCCACACAAAACGCAGCACAGGATGCCGATCCGAATTGCTGACCGGCTCTCATGCGGCTATTGGTACGGTGTTGTGTGTAAAGCCGCAAACTTATGTTAATCGCTGTGGTGACGCGCTGAAAGAGGTGTATCGCCGCTACAGCTTCGAACAACAATCGATGCTGGTCATTGTCGACGATTTTAACCTGCCGTTAGGTTCCCTGCGTTTTCGGCGGGGTGGCTCGGCCGGCGGGCACAATGGCCTGAAATCGATTATCGCGGCATTTGGTCAGGATATCCCGAGGTTGCGGCTGGGAATCGGACCGTTGCCTTCCCAAACCAGGGTCATCGACTTTGTGCTTGGAGAGTTCGGCTCGGGGGAGTTGGAAAAAGCCAACCAGATGCTGGGTCGGCTTGACGCAGCGCTAATCGTTTTTGCACAACACGGCATCGAAGCGGCTATGAATCGGTTTAATTGCTGATCCGGCGCCGATGTCCGGCGAGAAATTCAATACATTTCCAAATATCCTGCTTTGATTATGAATCAGATCAAGGCTATCATCCAAAGGAGGAAGAATGATTCGACCCTATGAAACAATGGTCGTCTATGACGGCACCCTTGGCGAAGATTCGCTGAAAAAAGAACAAAAAGCCGTAGAAGATTTTCTTCGGGAAAAATCTGAGTTCGAAGCAGTCGATGTGTGGGGCAAGCGTGATCTGGCTTATGAAATCAACAAAAAGCGAAGCGGCTACTATTGTCTGTTTCTGTACAAATCGGAAGGCGGGCTTATCGCGGAGATGGAAGCTGATTTCAGGCTGAACGCCAGTATTTTGCGTTTCCTGACTGTGCGCCGCGATCCGAATAAGATTATAGATCCCCAGAAAAGCGGAAGGTCCGGCGACGCTTCCGGTGAAAAAAATGAACGCGACAATCGAAAGAATGAACGCGACAATCAAAAGGAGGAATAAGACCATGCCAAGACCAAGAAGACGCAAGATTCGAGTTAAAAAGACTGATTGGTATAAAGACAACTCGCTTGAGCCAGATTACAAGCGGTTTGACTTTTTGCGTCGTTTCGTCAGCGAACGGGGCAAAATTCTCTCGCGGCGTGCAACCGGACTCAAAGCCAAGAATCAGCGCAAACTGGCAGGTGAAGTCAAGCGCGCCCGCCACCTGGCGCTGTTGCCATTTGTCAATAAAAATGTTAACCGGTAGCGCAGGCGCCCTTCAACACAGAACATCTTTCAGGAGCTGTCAGCTATGGAAATTATTTTAAAAACAGACCATGAAGGCCTGGGCAATGCTATGGATGTCATCAACGTTAAAGATGGCTATGCCAGAAATTTTCTGATTCCCAAAGGCATAGCCGTTGCCGCGACCGACGGGAACCGCAATGCGGTGGCTGAGGCTAAGCGAATAGCAGAAAAGCGGGAAACGCAAAAGTCAGCCGAGGCGCAGGGGCTTGCCCAGAAAATATCCAGGGTACCGTGCACGATACCGGTTAAAATTGGCGAAAACGAAAAAATATTCGGCTCGGTTGGCCAGCATGAAATTACCGACTTCCTTTCAAAGGAGGGCTTTGATATCAAGAAGAGCCAAATCGAGCTGGAAGAGCCAATCAAGCAGCTTGGTGTATATAACATCGGTATCAAACTTTACAAAGATGTGGCTGCCGAATTAAAAGTCTGGGTCGTAAAGGAAGAAGCCGACCAGGCAAAATCTGAGGCGTAAGCCAATTTTCATCCCATTTTGCCAAAGGAGGCAAATCATGACATTTACCGGTTGCTTTGTCGCGCTGGTAACGCCATTTACCGATGACGGGAAGCTCAACGAAGCGGGATTGCGTTCGAATATCGATTATCTTATTGACCAGGGCGTAGCCGGAATTGTGCCCTGCGGTACGACCGGAGAGTCTGCAACGCTTTCGTGGGAAGAGCACAATCGGGTGGTCGATATCGCCGTTGAACAGGCTGCGGGCAGAGTGCTGGTAATTGCCGGCGCCGGTTCGAATAATACCAGCGAATCGATTGCCGCGGCGGCTCACGCGAAAGAAAAAGGTGCCGATGCAATTTTGTGTATCACGCCGTATTATAACAAGCCCACGCAGGAAGGGCTCTTTCAACATTACAAGGCAATTGCTACTGAAGTAGATATTCCGATTGTCGTGTATAATGTTCCCGGCAGAACAGGTGTCAATTTGTCGGCCGACACGCTTCACCGGCTTACGCAATTCAATTCGATTGCAGCGGTGAAGGAAGCCAGCGGCGATCTTGAACAGGTGTCGGAGATCCACCGGCTGTGCGCAGACCGCATTGCAATTCTCTCGGGAGAAGATGCATTGACGTTGCCGATGCTGTCGCTTGGCGCGCGCGGTTCGATTTCTGTTGTCGGCAATGTTGTGCCTGACAAACTGTCGGCAATGATTCGCCAATACCGGGAAGGCAATTGCGACCGGGCGCTGGCGATCCACGAAGAGCTGTTGCCGATATGCAGAGCCATGTTCATTGAGACCAATCCTATTCCCGTCAAAACCACAATGAACTACCTTGGTTTGCATGCAGGACCCTTACGCCTGCCTCTGGTAGCAATGAGCGATGACAATAAACGAAAACTACTCGACGTACTCTCACAGGCCGGCTTGAAACCTTCTTCCTGACAGGATTTTGCTTTGACGGTGAACATTATTATTGACGGCGCGCTTGGACGCATGGGACGGCAAATAGCTTCACTGGCAGCCGGAGACCCTGATTTCGAAATAAAAGGGGCTGTTGAAGCCCCTCAGCATTCGCATACCGGCAGCAATTACGGTGATTTGATCGGTGCGCCTTCCGTAAAGGTACCGGTTGTTGATGATCTTAGCCAGATAGACACTTCGCGCTGCACGATCATCAGTTTCACCGAAGCTGGCGCCGCTGCAAAGCTCCTTGCCAAATGTGCCGGCATGCCCGGCAAACTTGTTCTGGGAACGACCGGACTCGATGACAACTCGCTAACCAAACTCAAAGAGCTGGGAGGTAACAAAGCCGTTGTATTCAGCCCGAATATGAGTCTGGGTGTCAATCTGCTTTTCTATCTAACCGAAATGGTCGCTCATAAATTACGTGATACCTTTGACATCGAAATTATAGAAGCCCATCATCGACACAAGAAAGATTCACCAAGCGGTACAGCACGAAAACTGGGAGAAATAGTCGCCGGTCAGCTTGATAGTGGATATGACTCTGCTGTAAAAAATGGCAGGGCCGGACTGGTGGGTGAGAGAACAGATAAAGAAATAGGTATGCATGCAGTGCGCGCCGGTGATATAATTGGAGATCACACGGTACTTTTTGCGGGTACCGGTGAACGACTTGAATTAAAACATATGGCTCACAGCCGGGCAACCTTTGCGCAAGGCGCTCTGAAAGCCGCACAATGGCTCGAAAACAAAGGGCCAGGGCTGTATTCCATGCGCGATATTCTGCAATTATGAATTTTACCGGCCTTCTCAGAGGGAAGTGATTATGACTCTGTTAAGCGCTGCTTCCCGGGTGCTTGTGGTGCTTTTGGCGGCGCCAGGCCTCGTTGCGGCAAATTCTGCGGGACTTGATCCCGGCAAACACACCTTTCCGCTTGCGCTTTCTTCGCAGGTCTCATTCAGCCTGAACCCCCTTCAATCAGCCCTTGCCGCATCTCAAACCGATGAAGAATCGGAAGAAATCATTACGGAGGACGGCGTACTAATTGAAGAAGGTGAGCTTGTTGAAGGTCCTGAATTCTCAGACTCTGATGCCGATGATCCGATTATTGAAGACCCTGTTGCAGAAGAGTCGGTTGGTGAAGAAAGCGTGGTCGAAGAGGCTGGTGCCGATGGGATCGTGGTGGAGGGTGATGCCACACCCGATTCTACGCCTGCAGATTCCGTTCAATCCGATGACGATATTGATGCCACAGAGACTGCCGGGCAAACACCTGTTTCAGATCCCGTCGACGAAGAATTGATTTACGAAGAAGAGCAATTCCTCGTGGAAGAAGGTGAAGAATCCATTGAAGATGTTTACGAAGAAGAATTTGCCGATGATGAAGAGCTATTCCTGCCCGTAGAGCAAGAAGATGTAGCTGAGGACGTTGCGCAAGAGTTTTTTGAAGAACCTGGCGAATTTGTCGAGGAACAGCCTGTAGAGGTGCAGCCCGAACCGGTTGAGAATACTGCCGGCCAACAGCTTAAAGCTCCTGCCGATACCGCAAAAGAAGAAATCGAAGCTACCATCGAAAAGGCGCGTTCGATTAACTTTGCCGACAATCTCAAAGAGTATCGTTCACCCAAACTTGCCATGCTGCTGTCATTGATCGTGCCGGGACTGGGGCAGGCCTACTCGCGCGCATACTGGAAAACAGGTTTGTTTCTGGCCCTTGAAGCCGGTATCGTCACGACCAGCGCACTTTTTTATCACAAAGGTAATGAGTTGGAAAAAGAGCAACGCGCACATGCCGATTCTGCATATTCCTACGAAAATTTCCGCCAATTCTACGATTCACTATACGCAGAGGTCGTCGAGTTTGCCGAAAAGCAGAGCGAGCCGAATGTCAAGCACTATGCCGATTCGGTGGTCAATGAGGTCGTTTTCGGATTTTTAATTGACAGAAGAGTAAACGATGATTCTATCGATTATACCTTTGATACGACCTTTTTCCGCTCCGAACACGTTGATCAAAAGTCAAATCGATTCTACAAGCTGATAGGTTATGATCGCAGCCATTTCGTTATGGGATGGAATGACAGCCGCCCTGAATCATACAATGATGTTATTACGTATGAACAACTTGACAAGACAGGTTATAAAGGAAGAGACGTGCTGTCGATAGACTCCGACACGGTGCAGGCCGGCGGCGGCTCCCGGGTGACTGACGAAATTATCGTGACCAGTTCGGCAACCGATGATTTGATTCCCCTTAAATTCAGCCGGCTGCAGATCAGCTATATGGAGGGAGACACATCCGCCGCGGTGGATGTCAAATCGCTCAAGGAAAATGTCTACGGTTTTTCGCATTTGTATGATACCTATCGCGACATAATATTCGAAAAGGAAACCAATTATCGCCGCGGACAGAGCGTCCTGCTATTACTCATTGTTAACCATATCGCCAGCGCTATTGATGCAGGCATCACGGCCAAGCGTCACAATGATCGCCTGCTCCAGAAAAGAAGCTTCTGGCACAGAATTGATGTCGAGCAGCAATGGGTGAATACCGGCTCCGAGCGCGCTCCGGGACTGGCACTCAAGGTGAAGTTTTAACATGATGAAAACAGATCTCTATACCGTGCTTTTAGCAATGATGCTTTGTGCAACAGCGGGTGCACAGATCGTTATAGAAGAAGATGTTGAAACCGACAGCATTGATGTTTTTGCGTATGAAGAGTCCGGCAAATCAGCAGGCCTGGCAATGGCGGCATCGTTGCTGCTGCCGGGACTCGGCCATCACTATCTGGGTCAAAACCGGAAAGCTTTGTCGTATTTGGCCTTTGAGTCGGGTTTTTTTTTCAGCCTGATTTATTGTGAGCAATTTTCCCGGAGGCTTTTCGCCGACTCGAAAGCCTATGCCTGGAAGTATGCCAATGCGGGCAGCGGCAGCGGAGCGGATGATTTTTACTGGCAGAATGTGGGCAATTTTCTCTCCTCGAATGATTTTAATTCCGGTATTGAACTGGGGCGCACCGAGGATCCCGAGAAATGGAAATATATGAAGGATAATTTACAATGGCGATGGATAAATGATTCCCTGCAACAGGAATACACTGATATCCGGGCCCGCGCAACGCGCTATCATGTCGCTTCATCGTTTTTTATTGCTGCGATGGTGTTGAACCGGGTCGTTGCTTTCATTGATGCACGAGCTGCAACGCGAAGCAAAGGCATCACGGGCGCCGCCTCTCTTAGGCTCAGACCATATCACTCCATAGCAGCGCGTGAATCCGGACTCGTGCTGTATGCACAATACTAGGCGCTACGCCGAGTAAACCTTGTTCCATCCGTATGAACCCTTTTTGACGCACAGTACCCTCCTGAATATCTTGCATAAGACAAGCTGCTATTGTATATTAATTATCACACTACATATTGTGGTTGTGCACAATGTAATACTTCATTATGAGTTACTTTTGGTACAGGCTTGAAGTGAGGTGCCGAAATGAAATGTCCTTTTTGTGCATTTGAGCAGGATAAAGTTGTTGATTCACGCTCAAGCAGGGAGGGAATGGCTGTTCGTCGTCGTCGGGAATGTCTTAAGTGCGAGAAGCGATTCACCACTTACGAATATATAGAAACCGCTCCATTAACCATCGTTAAAAACGATCGCCGCCGGGAACCATTCGATCGCTTGAAGCTGTTACAGGGAATTGAGACAGCCTGCAAGAAACGCCCAATCAGCCGCAAACAAATCGAGGGAATCGTTGATAAGATCATCGATACTATCGAGCATCAATTTAAGATTGAAGTGCCCAGCAACGAGATCGGCAAACTTGTTATGGAGGAGCTTTATAAAGTAGATGAAGTCGCCTATGTCAGGTTTGCATCGGTATATCGCAAGTTTAACGACAAAGGTGAATTTGTATCAGAAATAAAGGGAATGGGGAGTGCAGAGCAAAGAGCTGCAAAGTAGCCTGCGTGTAGGCTACGCTTCCAGAATGCTTCCGCACTTGGCATTCGGATCCATAAAATCGTCTTTGAAATAAAAGAACCCTTTTTCATCGTCCGAATAAAATTCCAGAGCCTCTTTTTTGAAAAAACCTCGTAGAGCAGTATCCTTATTTTCAGCTTCTACTATTTTGTGTTTAAGTGAGTTGTTTTCGTCAGGTAAAATAAAGGCGATTGAAAATTTTGGCATTGATGTTCTCCACAATGTTACAGTAAAATTAAATAGAGTGTTGCCTTTTGATATTTGCAATTAATTATTAGTACATAAAATAAATTCTTCGATGCCCAATTAACATGAAAAACTTCATTTTTAGGGATAAAAATGAAAAAAAGTTTGAATTTGCGTTATGCCGTAATATGCGTACTCATTCTGAATGCCGTTATCTTCGGCGATTCTCTGGTTGATGTTCAAGAACAGGATCGGCTCGCCGGCTATTTGCGTGCACATGGCTATCCGTCATCTGGAGCGGGCGTATTGGTTTCTTGCCTGGAAACCGATTCGGTACTGGTAAGCATGTATCCGGAAAAGAAGTTCATTCCCGCTTCCGTCGCCAAGCTGATCACCGCAGCGGTGGCCTTTGAGAAACTGGGCGGCGACTTTACTTTTAAGACTCAGGTGTATGTTGACGGCGCATTCGACAGGCTTTCGGGAGCGCTCAAGGGCGACCTGTATATCAGGGGAATGGGTGATCCTGGGTTGTATGCGGAACGCATGTGGCTCCTGGTTAAGCATATGTATCACCGTGGTCTGCGAAAAATTGAGGGAGATCTCATCCTGGATGATTTTTATTTCGATTCGGCGACGATCGGACCGGGATTTGATGATGATCATACAAGCCGGTCGTATCAGGCGCCTGCAGGCGCACTTTCCGCCGGCTTTAACTGCATTGCAATCCATGCACGGCCGGGGGATAAAGCGGGGGATCCGGTGCTGGTGGATGTGTTTCCCCCGTGTCTGCATACCCGTATTATTGCAACAGCCAAAACGGTTGAAAATCAACCAGTCGGTCTCAGCGTTACAACTAAAACTATGGATGACAAAACCGCCGTACAGGTGTTCGGCAGTATGTCCGTAGCTGCTCCGCCCCGCTATATTTACCGCAAGTCATGGCAAACCTGGGAACATTTCGGTCGCGTTATTGCCGGTTTATTTCAGGAAAACGCAATAACCTTTAACGGCCAAATCCTGCATGCAGTGGTGCCGGATTCGGTGCGGCAACGCGGCCTGTTTCACACCTTCGAATCGGAGCCCTTGACTGCGCATATAGAAAGCATGCTTAAATATTCATCCAACTTTGCTGCCGAGATGCTGTTTAAGACGATTGCAGCACGTGAAATAGATTCACTCCCCGGCTCCTGGGAACGCGCAAGCACTGTTGTCAAAACGTGGTGGCAGGAGAACGGGCTTGCCGATGAGCCCGTGATTGCCAACGGCTCGGGAATGGGAAAGGTCAATGCGCTGAGCCCTGCTCAAGTTGTATCGCTGCTCAGGCAGGTATGGCGAAGCAAAAACTATTATCCAGATTTTCTTTCAAGCTTGTCTGTCGCCGGTGTCGACGGTACATTGAAGCGCCGGTTCGTTTATTCTCCGCTGAAAGGTATCCTCAGGGCTAAAACAGGCACGCTCAACGATTTAGGGGTGAGTACGCTGGCAGGATATGTGCTCAAGGATGGATTTACTTATGCTTTTGCGGTACTGATCAACAGCAAAAGTGTCGGGCAATTTCAGCATTGGCAAACCCAGGAGCATATTCTCGAATTGGCACTGTTTCCCCAACCAAAGACCCGCCACTCCAATTCGAATGGCGAGTCTGCAAGTGATAGTCGGGAGAGGTGAATCCTAATAAGCACGGCCTCCCATTTGCTCGCCGTTTTCATAATTGACTTCTGATATCTTTCGTCCGGTTTCGCTGTATCCGTAGCGCTTGCCATGCAGTTTGCCCTGGACATACGTGCCCTCTTCGGATTTCTTGCCGTTTTCGTGATAGAGAGCATACGGACCGTCGCGTACATCATCTTGATACATCTCTTCCTGCTCCGGATTGCCGTTATCATACCATTTTTTGAATAGGCCGTTGCGCTTGCCGTCCCGGTAGGTAATGAGTTTCTTTTTGCTGCCGTCAGGCATATAATGAACCTCTTCACCCTCTTTTTTGCCGTTTTTATAGGTGACTTCCGATTGCACTTTTCCGTCTTCAAAGTAGGTGACAATTTTGCCTGCGGGCACGCCGTCTACATATTCTGCTTCACTTTGAACCTGCCCGTTTTCGTACCAGGAAATATCTTTGCCATGCTTTTTGCCCATTTTATAATTGGTTTCCCGATACTTGCTGCCGCTTTTGTAATAGATAAGTGTCAGGCTGTCCGGCTCGCCCTCCTTCATATGCTGCACCGATTGAAGCTTGCCGTCGGGGAAGTACATTTCTTTTTTGATAATATTCGACTTCAGCCCTTCATACGTAATAACCGTTTTTTTCTTGCCATTCGGGTATTTTTCAGTTACCTGCTCTTTAACTTGAGCTGAGCAACCTATCAGTACGGCGAAAATACCAAGCGAAAGAATGCCTTTTAAGCGCATAAATCCTCCTGTAGAGAGTAAGGTTCAAAAGAGCTAACTGCAATAACAACTATGCTTCATAAAAAATGAAGCTATCAACTAAAATACACTATCTTCGCGAGTTATTTTTAACAAAACTTTATTCAAGGCGATATTGTGGAATTCAGACCATGTATAGACCTGCATCACGGCAAGGTAAAGCAGATTGTCGGCAGCACCTATTGCGATGCGAACGGCGACACCTTGATTACTCATTTTGAGTCAGACGACTCTCCGGCGCGTTTTGCTGAACTATACCGGCAGGATGAGCTGCGGGGTGGACATGTCGTTATGATTGGCCCCGGCAACGATGATGCTGCACGTCAGGCATTGCAGGCCTTTCCCGGTGGTTTGCAGGTTGGGGGGGGGGTCACGGCCGAAAATGCGAAAAAATATCTTGACTTTGGAGCCTCGCATGTTGTCGTGACCTCATTTGTTTTTCGCAAAGGGCTGATTGCCTGGGATAATCTGAAGCGCATATTTCGCACAGTCGGCAAAAAACGCCTGGTGCTCGATTTGAGCTGCAAGTTTCGTGACAGAAGATATGTCATCGTTACGGATCGTTGGCAGCGCGCAACCGATGTCGAGATATCAAATCAAACGCTTGAATGCCTTGCCGCCTATTGCGATGAATTTCTCGTACATGCTGCACATGTGGAGGGAAAACAAAGCGGCGTCGATGCGGCATTGATTGAACTGCTTGCCGTCGGATCACCAATTCCGGTTACCTATGCAGGCGGCATCAGATCGTTGTCGGATTTCCAAATAATAAAGCAAACCGGTGATAATCGCGTGCACGCCACTGTCGGCAGTGCACTCGACATATTTGGTGGACCGCTTCCGTATGGTGATGTTGTGCTGTGGTTCAGGGAGCATGGATACGAGAAATAAGATGATAGAGGCAATGCTGATTGCAGGCCATTCGAATTCCGGTAAATCGCCGGTCGGTGAATATTTCCAAGCGCAGCTTTCAACGCCTCGGCGCAGGTATCATCACCTGGATTTTGGCGAGTGCCTCCGTATGGTCCTGGACGGGCGGTGTGAAGCCGGATTGTCATCCGGGGAAGTTGCATACGTGCGATCCGTCATGAATGGGGCCCTGCTTGACGCTGCGCATTTCGTGATTGCCGGCAAGATCGTGAATGCTTTCCTTGCGCAACGGCATTTTCGCAAGACGGCGGATGTGCTGCTGCTCAATGGAATGCCCCGCAATCGGCAGCAGGGCGAGGATGTCTACAAGCTCGACATTGCCATATCCACGCTACTGCTTTTGAGATGTACGCCCGAGATTGCACGCAAACGCAAGCTACTATCCGAATCCGGGGAAGGATACGAAGACCGCAGCAACCGTGATGACGCCGGCGTCGCAGTATTTCAGCGCAAGCTCGATTCATTCGATGCCGACACCCAGCCGCTCATAGCCTTGCTCAAATCAACCGGATGTGCGTTCTACGAAATTGACGTTGGTGTCGCTACCAGTCCGGCCGACGTCGTTGAGCAACTGTGCCGTCATGGATTTCAGGTTGCTTGATTTATGATACCCCTTGCTCATATTCGCCAGGATACCTGTTTGCTGCTTACCTCCGGCTACCGGGATGTCCGTTCCCGTTTCACCCTTACGCTGTATGGCGTGAATGTACAGCATACGCCGGTAAAAGTGGTGATTGATGCTTACCGGCCTTCGTTTTTTATTCCGCGACCAACACCACGGGAACACATTGTCCGTTGCGATGAGCGCAAGCAGCTCACCCTGAAGGCGATGGAGAACAACACGCCGGTTGACTGTTTGTACTTCAGAACCTATTCTGCCTTACAGGACTGCGCCGATAATTTGCGCCGCAAAGGTATGCGCGCTTACGAGTCGGATGTTCATCCGGTGGAACGCTATCTGATGGAGCGATTTGTCAAGGGTGTGTTTGTCGTGGAGGGCAGTGCTATCCAACAGGATGGGATGATTCACTATTACAATCCCAAAATAAGGGGAGCCGACGCTCAGGTTCCCCTGCACGTGCTTTCACTGGATATCGAGAACAACGTTCAAACGGGAATGATATACAGCATCGCCTGCGCGGGCCACGATAGTGTTGTGTTCATCCAGGGGACGGGTACGGCAACCGATAAGGTGAAGTTCTGCGAGGATGAGAAATCATTGCTGCAGGCCTTCTTTGCTCATGTCAAGCAGGAAGATCCCGACATTCTGATCGGCTGGAACGTGATTGATTTTGATCTGCTCATGATTCAGAAACGGTGCGATTATATGCATATTGCCTTTGATCCCGGACGGGATGAGCAAGCCCGCATTTTAGAAGCCGATAAGCACACCGGCCGTAAAAGCAGTGCGCGTATCCCCGGGCGTGCAGTAATGGATGTGCCGGTTATGCTGCGCTCGTTCGGTCATACGTATGAGCAATACTCACTCGATTTCGTTGCCGGAGAGGTGCTCGGCAAAAGTAAACTAATCGAACAGACCGGGCGGGACAAAATCGCCGAGATCGACCGCCAATTCAATGAAGATAAAGCCTCCCTTGCCAGGTACAATCTTGAAGATGCACAATTGACACTGGACATTTTTAACAAAACATCAATCCTGCGCCATGCAATCGAGCGCTCGAAACGCTCGGGACATTTGATCGATCGCTCGGGCGGAAGCGTAGCTGCCTTCGATTATCTCTATTTGCCGCTTCTGCACCGGGCCGGCTGCGTTGCCCTGAACACTTCCGATATCACGTTGCCGACAGCTCCGCTGACCGGCGGATACGTGATGGATTCAAAGCCGGGGCTTTATGAAAATGTACTCGTGCTTGATTTCAAAAGCCTCTATCCATCAATTATCATGACATTCAAAATCGATCCGCTCGGCTTCGTCTCGGAGTCAGCCAGACGTATTACCACTCCCGCCGCAACCACCTTTGCCCGCGATGAGACCATTCTCGCCGACATCATCAAAGCACTTATGCAGGAACGCTCCGAGGCAAAGCGCATCAAAGATCAGTATTTGTCCTACGCAATAAAAATATTGATGAACAGTTTCTATGGCGTGTTGGGCTCAACCGGGTGCAGGTTTTTCTCCCGCGATCTGGCACAGTCCATTACCGAAACAGGCCAATACGTTCTCAGGGAGACATCGGCATTCATCGAAGAGCTTACCGGGTTTCAAATTTTGTACGGCGACACCGATTCGCTCTTTATTTTGCTGGGTGAGGGGAAAGAGTCTGAGGCTGAAACTATCGCCAAACGCATTGTTGACAGCGTCAACCAGTGGCTGACCGCCGTGCTGCAAGAGCGTTTTCAGGTCGAGTCGGCACTCGAACTGGAATTCGAAACGCACTTCCGTTATTTTCTCATGCCCACGATTCGTGGCAGCCGGGAGGGCAGCAAGAAGCGCTATTGCGGAGCGGTCGAACGGGACGGAATACTGGAATTGACCTTTAAAGGCATGGAATCATCGCGTTCGGACTGGACGGTGCTGGCAAAGGAATTTCAGCACGAAATATACCGGCGTGTGTTTACCGGGCAACCGGTCGAAAAATATATCCAGCGAATTGTCGCCGGTGTTCGTACGGGAGCCCTCGACAAGAAGCTGATGTATCGCAAGCGGTTGCGTAAGCCCTTACACGAGTATGTGCACAATATTCCCCCCCACGCTCAGGCCGCAAAATTGCTGGATGAACCGCCAATTGTCGTATCTTACTTCATCACCAAAGCGGGGCCGCAGCCGAGGGAGAAATTAACGGTGGAGCTGGATTATGATCATTACATTGAAAGTCAATTGCGACCGGTAGCCGATACGATCCTAGAATGGATCGGATTAAATTTTGACACGGTGTCGTCGGGGCAGATGGATCTGTTTGGTTAGAAAGTAAGGGTTGTTGAAAGTTTGAGTGTGTTGGCTTGCGGTGTGTAGGCTATGTCAAGTTTCGGCGTGTGAAAAGCAATCAATTTGTCATTGTATTTGCGGGCTCCACGATATGCGTCAACGATATTGTATATCCATGTTCCCAGCGTGGTGCCGGCTGAGATTACAAAGAGCGCCCGGTTGCTTTTCGAAGGCCATTTCCAATCTTCCAGTGGCTTGACGTAGGTAATTTCCCGTTCATATCCGGTCGTCCCGCCGGTGTTGGGATCATATTCAAGAACCGAAAATGTTTCGGTATTATGCTCTTCCATAATACCGATCTGGTATTGAGCGATGAAATAGCCGGTGTAGAAAATGCCGGCTATTATCCCCGCCCGTAAATATTCTTTATTGTAAAGCTGTCCCGATGCAGGCAACGTTGCCGAAAAAAGCATTGACGCAAGCGGGTCTTTTGGCATCGCATCGAAGTTGTACTGCTGAATCTTCGGCTTCAAAACGATAGTGCTCTCCGGCTCCTCAGCCGTCACCGAGGAGCAGAGAGCTGCGAGCGAAATGAGAATTAAGGATGCTTGATGTTTCATAATCGTCAAAATACTTTGTGTTCAATCACCTCACCGTTATCGTCATAGATCGTGTAGTTGCCTTCACCTGATTTTTCGTAGGCGACAAAGTCAAGCAGCTTGTTTCCTGATTTGTCATTCTCATACACCGAGCCTTCGCGCTTGTAGTCGATCGTCTGCGGATCGGTGCTGTTAACCGGAGAAAAAAGAATGTAAAAGTAGAGTGAATCACCGGTCGCATCCCAGGCGGTCTTGAATTCCATGACGCCTTCATTATCTTCCCAGCGTTCGTAGGGCTTGCCTGAATCCAGCGCATTCTTGTGTATGATCTGCGTTTGGAAGTGGAAGTATCTGGCAGGACCGGTATTGTCTTCTCCTGAGTGAGCATCTTTGAATATTCCGCTGCCGGTTTGCGTTTGGTTCGCATCGTCAGCCTCGGAAAGATAAACCCATGCCGAATCATCACGGCCTTTCTCCTTTTCATCGCTAATGTTAAGCCCCCAGACTGAGGTTTCACCGGGTTTTACCTCGGCAAGCTTGGTTTTGGCAAATTCTACGGAAATCTCGAGGGAGTCGGTGACCTTTTTCCAGGTTTTGTATTCGCGTCCTTTGAAATGCCAGCGAAGGATATCGGTAATTTTTGTTTCGTCAATGTCGTCCACGGAGGTGATGGTGGTTTGCGTGGTTTTAAAGGCAACAGTGCCGGTTCCGGTAATCAGCTTGCCGAAATCATGTTCCGCAGGTTTGTTATTAACCGTCTCCCGGTATATGAAGACATTCGCGCTGTCTTCGATTGAGCGTGAGACAATGCCAGCATCAATCGCGGCCGATTTTGCCAGCCGGTTTACCTGCGCAACAGCGAGCTTTTTTTTGGCACTCTCTTCACTGTTTTCTTCTTCATTAATCGGCGGCTTTTCAACCGACTTGCCGACGACCGCCGCCCAGCGCAAACCCGATTTGCCGGCGCCGAACGGATTCAGTCCACAGCCCGTGAACTGGCTTGCAGCAAGCAGCCCCGCAATGAGCATCGTGATTGAGCGTTGCATAAGAACCTCCTGATACGTTGAGTTTTTATTGCTTTTCCAGACCTTCATTCCCATTTCGGAGTCGCTATTGCCGCCGGCTAATTATTACCGGCAGTGAGATCAGAAAGTCGGCTTGTACTTTCATGGCGACCTACTCTGAATGACTGCTCGATCTTTATGCGATTGCTGTGCCAATCGATCGTCCCGGGGTAAGTGCCTGATTAAATACGGTAATGCCGGATTGGCGCCGAATTGCTTCGCAAAGCATTATCTCTTATGATACGTTGGTCGCCGGGATTGTATCACTGGTGACACTAAAAATTCCAGCCAAATCCGAAAAACGGGATATAGGGCGGACTGAAAGATGGGTGGTTGCCGAAATAGAGATCAATGGTGAAGTTTCTGCGCGCATAGCTGAATCCATAGAATACGAAGGTCACGATATCCCGGCCGATGTTGTAGAACTCGTTGTTGTCTTCATCGAGCGCAAGCTGGAAGCTCTTTATCGGCAATTCGAGGGGATTCATAAGGTAGAGTTCCGTGTTAAAACTCCAACGCTTCTTCCCGCCGATAAAAACCTTTGCTCCCGGAATCAGGTAATACGTGGCCGACAGGCGCTGTTCGCCATTGCCGATTTCATGGGATCGAAAAGCAAGCGATGAGTAAATGTTCAGTATGGACCGCTCAGAAAAAGTCATGCTTTGCACGGCAAAGATGCTGACGGCGCCGTCCTCTTCTTCAAAGAGGGGGCCGTCGTCTTGCGTTGAAACATGAAATTTGGAACCATAGGCTTTGAGCCCGCCTGCCAGGTCGTAGTCGGCAAATGGCAGGGAAATGGTCAAGGGGCGTGACTTGAGTGTCAGCAGTACCATGTTGTCGGTAAAGGTGATATTGGTATCTTCGGCCAGGGCCCTGATAAATTCTTGTGGGATGCCTGCATATACGATATCCATGAGCACGATGTCGCCAAAATTGAAATACATATCCCACATAAATATATCCCGCGAACGAATCCCCCCCCGCCACTTTCTGCCCATTCGGGGCGTATCCGAAAAGATTAGTTTATGCGCAAACGCTACTTCGTTGTGAACCGGCGGCGCCGCTCTCTCAGCTTCATCATTGTCAATAACTTCTTCCTCGACTTGCACCTCAATTTCCGGGTCAGCATATCTGGATTGCGGCTCAGAGCCGGAATGTCTGTCGGCTGAATCCACGCTGAGCCTCTCATGACATGATGCAGAGGTTATAAAGAATGCGATGATCATGGCCGCCAAGAAAAGGAAATTACCGGGATTTTTCATAATACTCCCTGGTAGGTGTAGGGGAATCATTATTTGTCAATTAGAGTAATACCAAATGATGTGCCATAAAAGATACTCACCGGACAGGGATGAGAAGCAAGATCGTCGTCCAGTCTTATTTTATTTATTTCCAGGCAATTATGCTGCATTGTGCCGGAGTATTTTATCTGATCGGATTAATTGCTGCTTGATGAAAGTCTTGATCCTGTATCGTTTTTGATACTTTGGCAATTCGTATTTTAAATTTGATGCCTACAATATATACCGGATATACCCGGTGAAATCTGGTGGCATAAGGCTTGCAGTTGTTACCTGGTTGCTTAAAAATCAGCCTATGCATAAAAAATGCTTCCTCGATAGCTTATGAACTTCATAATTGGTTTGCTCATTGCTGCAAAGGGAATTGTCTTATTTTCCGGCATTTTTGCGCTGAGCAAATCCAATGCGCAGTTGGGCCAGCCCGAACTCATACTATCAGCCAGTGAAATCCGGCTCAGCACACAGATCCAAAATGCTTTCTCAAAAGATTTGAAGAAACTGGCAAATTCCGGTACCCGCATACTGATATATCTGTTTATCGAAACCAGAGAAGCGCGCGGTGACCGGGTGGTGCACAAGGTGGTGCAGTCGCGGGAACTGCTATATGATCTAGTTGACAAGCAATATGCAATTGTGCGCAATGAAATCGACACGACAACGCTGGCAACCATTGATGCGGCGATGATCGCATCGACAACGTTTCATAACATTGCGGTGGCTCCGGTGGATATCATCGATGCGCAAAAACGCTATTACTTCGTCGCATACGGCGTGTTGGGCAAGACGACAGTTGAGGCACTGGAGGGCAAGGAGCTCGATCTGATGTATTTCTGGAATTATCGCCGTCCCACCATCCGTACCCAACGCTTCGACGGCAGTCGGTTTCGGATTGAGGATTGACCCTATGAAGATCAGTCACTTTTCATTGAAGGCGAAGACGTTTCTGCTGCTGATCTTCATTGTTTTGCTGGCGACGGCGCCGCTGATAGTTTATTATGTCAAGACTGCGCAAAGTCTGGCCGAACTGGCAACCGACGAACAGGTAGAACAAGTCCTGCGTGATGCAGTTGACGTGGGTGACGGACAGGAATTGCAGAATGACGCGGTGTTGGCGCTGCGAAAGTATCGGCAGACCGAGGCGTTGTGGGATGGATTCCTCAGGCACATCATGCGTGTGAGCATTGCCTACTTTATTGGCGTGATTATCATTGCCCTGGTGATTGGTTACTGGTTCATCGAACGTATTACCAAGCCGCTGGCTAATTTGACAAATGCAACTCAGCGCCTTGCATCAGGGAAGCTCGACTTTCGGATAGAGGAGTCCTGCGGAGGCGAAATCGGGCAACTGGTGAGGTCCTTCAATACCATGGCCGACAACCTTGAAACTGCCCGTCAGGAAAAGATCCGGGCCGAGCGCAAAGCAACCTGGCAGCGGGTTGCGCGCATTATTGCGCATGAAATTAAAAATCCCCTTACACCGATAAAACTCTCCACCGAGCGAATGTATGAAAAGTATCTCATGGACAGCAAGGATTTTCCGGTTGTTATCAAAAGTACGGCTTCTACGATTCTCAGTGAAATCGATAATTTGCAGAAACTGGTTGATACTTTTCACAAATACGCCAAATTCCCTGATCCGCAGCTTCAGCCCACGCACGTCAACGAGGCCATCAGGGAGGCCTGCGCGCTCTTTGACGCGCACGATAGTGCTCTCACCTGTTCCCTGCAGGAAGCTATTCCCCGGATTCAAATTGACCGGGCACAAATCAGAGAGGCGTTGACGAATCTGATTAAAAATGCTCATGAGGCAATTCTGGAAAACGGCAAGGCCGGAACGATCGAATTGACTTCCCGCTGCGAAGGTTCTACCGTGGTAGTGTCGGTCAAGGACAACGGCTGCGGCATCGCCGACGAGCATCGCGAAAAGCTTTTCCAGCCCTACTTTACCACCAAAGAGCAGGGCAACGGCATCGGATTGGCGCTGACGGAGCGCATCATCAGCCTGCATGGCGGCACGATAGAATGCACCAGCGCAGTTCGTCGCGGTACCGAATTTATCATATCATTACCAATTTGACCACAGCCCGAGGTTTGCAATGGCCAGAATCCTGATTGTTGACGACGAAGAAAACATCCGCAAAACACTACAAGAAATCCTCGAAGATGCCGGGCACGAGGTTCTGTGTGCCGTGGATGGGGAGCAGGGCGTCAAGCTTTTTGCCGAAGAATATCCGGATGTTGTCCTGGCCGACATTAAAATGCCCAGAAAAGACGGCCTCACCGTGCTTAACGAAATCAAAGCATACAACGTCGATTGCGAAGTTATTATGATCAGCGGTCACGGGACGATCGAGCTGGCTGTGCAGGCGATCAAGCAGGGCGCATTTCATTTTCTGCAAAAGCCGCCGGCGCTTATCGAAGTGCGTCAAATAGTCTCACATGCCGTTACCGCCAAGCAGCAGCGTGACGAATTGAAATCATTCAAGAATCGGGACGCAGAAAAGTATACTATCGTTGGCGCAAGCCGGGAAATTCAATACCTTAAAACGCAAATTGCTAAAATCGCGCCGACGGCCGGGCGTGTGCTGATTCAGGGTGAGAGCGGCTCGGGCAAGGAACTGGTTGCCTATGCCATTCACAAGCAGAGCGACCGGGTATCGGGTCCGTTCGTGAAAGTTAACTGTGCCGCAATTCCGGAAAACCTCATCGAAAGTGAATTGTTCGGCCATGAGAAAGGAGCATTTACCGGTGCTGTCGCCCAGAAAAAAGGCAAATTCGAACTTGCCGACAAGGGCACGCTGCTTCTGGACGAAATAGGCGACATGGATTTGAATACTCAGACCAAAGTGTTGCGGGCCATCCAGGAAGGTGAATTCGAACGCGTGGGAGGAACGAAAATAATCAAGATTGACGTTCGCATCATTGCCGCAACGCATCGCAACCTGGAGCAGATGATTGCCGACGGCTCTTTTCGGGAAGATCTCTACTACCGGTTGTGCGTGCTGCCGATAAAAGCTCCCTCGCTTGCCGCCCGGACTGAAGATATACCTGTCCTTGCCGCCCATTTTCTGGATTACTACTGCAAGGAAAACGGTCAGCCCCCCAAAACATTTACACAGGATGCGCTTACCTTTCTCATGCATCAGAACTACCCCGGCAATATCCGGCAACTCAAAAACATTGTTGAGCGTACGGCAATTCTGGCACCGGGGGACGAGATTAGGGGCGATTTTGTACGATCGATTCTTGATCCAACCAATTCTGCAAGTGACAATGATATTTTCGTAAAAGCACGTCCGTTGCAGGTTGCCAAGGACGAGCTGGAAAAGTTGTTTATCCAAACGCAGCTCAAGCTGCACGACTGGAATATCCCCGCAACGGCAGAAATCCTGGGGTTGCAGCGAACCAATCTGCATCGCAAGATTAGACAATTGGGTATTGAGAAGACCGGTTGACTATTGCCGGTTGAACATATTGCGGATCTCACGCCCCATGTCCCGGAATACATTTGATATCGCCCGTCGATACAACGCTTTTTCGAGCTGAATTCTCGGTTGCGCAAATGTTCCCCAGACGCGACACGTGAATGAGCGTCGGCCACCCTTTTCTTCGGTGAGCGTTGCGGCAACAGTGGGAGAGAGCGACTGCACAAACTTTTTGTGCAGTATACCGTACACGTTCTGATCAAAATACCCGTCAATACGGGCAATTCCCGAAGCGGTAATCGTCAGCGGAGATCCGGCGCCTTTGAGATCGGTGATTGTCAGGGTGTCTTGCTGCAGAGTAAATTCGCTTGCGACCTTTTCGAAACGCAGTTCGTCAAGCTCGTTTAAAAAAAGTGACATCACCAGCGTTTTCTGCAGAGGAACATCGTGTAGATACAGGCCCCTGATCGCACATGTGCCGGCGCCGTGAAGCTTGTCAAGGGCAAAAGGTGACGGTTTCAGCTTGAGATCAATGGATACCGCCCCGCGCATGACTCCCTGTTTATCCGGCGCGGCATCGTAAATCATGCCCAAATCCATATCGCGCAGCTTGAGCGCACCGGAAACGATTGATTGAGTGCGTACGTCAATACTGCCCGTCACTGACAGGTTTCCCTCGAAGATTCCGGCTGTGAACTCATGAACCTGCAACCGATTGTTGCCATACGATGCGCGCGAAACGAGATCGTGAAGCTGGTGCTGTTGGCGAACTTTCGCCCTGGTGCACTTCACCTCAGCTTCGAAGCTGAGCGAGTTCGAATCGTTGATGCTCGCAATGAAGCTGAGATCGTCCGTTGCAAAAAGGGAAGAATCGGGTGCAAAAAGACGGGCTGCTATTTTGTCTACCCGGATCTGCTTAAACGAAGTGAAATAATGCAGAAGCCGATCCTGAGGCAACCCCGCTGAATCGGAGAGCAGGCTTTGCGCATCCTTATCCAATCTGCTATACGCATGCAGGGATCGAATCAGCCGGTAAGGCGCTTTGATCTCGGGCGCAGTTGCTTTGAGCCGCAGAGTGTCATTTACCTGCGCGGCTACCGCTACGTTGTGAATAGTTAACCCGCGCCACGGAACCACCCTCACTTTTGCGATAGTACATTCTCCCTTAATCGCATGGCCAATCAAAACCTCGAGTTTGTCGCCCATATCGTTTAGCGGATAGGAGCCAAATCCCGCCAATGCAACCACAATGAGTAGTGCAAGGAAGATTGCGGCGAAGGCTTCAAGCGCTTGGCGTCTTTTTTCGTACCGATTCATCAATAGTCCTGCCGAATTGTACCGCGGACGATACCTGTTTCGCTATGGCTACAAAACGGGTAATAAATTATCTTTTAAGCTGTCAAAAATCAAATGCACCTCCAAAAAATCCCGGATTAAAGTTTGAGATGGCTACATTGAACTCTCAGAAGGTAATTCTCTTCATTTCTGTTGATGACGAATTCGTTGCCGGCATTCGCAATCATATTGCATTCAAAAGCTATGAAATTCTTCATGCGCACTCCTCGTCGTCGGCCCTGGCGTATATGGACAGTGAAGAAATTGACATAGTCGTGCTGGACATAAAAAGCAGGGCCAACCTGGAAATTGACCTTGTCAATTACACCCGGACTCGTCTCCCGCACGCTGAGATAGTGATTCTGGCCGAGATGCATGAGCTCGAAGAAGCTTCCAATGCCATGCGCCGGGGCGCTTCGCTCTACCTCATCAAACCGGTTAAAATCGAAGATATCAATGCCGTGCTTGAGAAACTCTCGCACCGGCAGGATGCGCATCTCGAACATCTTGAGCTGCAGCAGCGCGTACTGGCGGATCTGATGGCCGGCAGCTCAGTGATGGAAAAAACATTCAAGCTTGCCATGAAAATTGCTCCTACCGTCTCAACGGTGCTCATAGCCGGGGAAAGCGGAACCGGCAAAGAATTTTTTGCACGCATTATCCATAAAATGTCCCGACGTGCCGACGGCCGGTTTGTTGCCATGAACTGCGGGGCCATCCCGGATACGCTCTTTGAGAGTGAGCTGTTCGGACACAAAAAAGGTTCTTTTACCGGCGCGGATCGCGATAAAGCGGGTCTGGTGGAAGAGGCCGATCTCGGAACGCTTTTACTGGATGAGGTGGGTGAGCTGTCTCCACAGGCCCAGGTCAAGCTCTTGCGCTTTTTACAGGAACGCTCGTTCAGACGCATCGGTGAAACCCGGGATCGCTCCGTCAATGTGCGCATCATTGCCGCCAGCAACAAAGATCTCATTGAACTCATCCGGCATGGCTCATTTCGCGAAGACCTTTACTATCGGCTCAATGTGTTCAATCTTCACCTGGCGCCTTTACGTAAACGCAAAGAAACCATTCCCAATTTAGTCAAGCTGTTCGTGCATCGGTACAACGAAATAACCGGCAAGCGCGTCAATAAAATTTCAAAAGCCGCTGAGGCAGTGATGGCAAATTATGACTATCCCGGCAATGTGCGCGAGCTGGAAAACATTGTCGAGCATGCCGTGGTGCTGGCGGAGAATAACGAGATTACCGAAAACGATTTGCCGGAAGTCATGTTTCGCAACCGGCTTCTGCTTGGCCCGCCGGCCGCAGCCCCGGATGAGAAGGAAATCAAGTCGCTGCGTGATGTCGAGAAAACTCACATTGCCATGGTGCTTGAGCGCAAGAAATACAACTATACCGAAGTCGCCCGCCTGCTGGGAATATCACGATCGACGCTGTGGCGCAAAATGAAAGAATACGATCTCGAACAACGTTAGCCTGAAGGACGATTCAACGGTGAAAATTCGAGTTTATTATGAGGATACCGATTGCGGCAATGTGGTCTATTACGCCAATTACCTGAAATATATGGAGCGCAGCCGGACGGAATTGATGCGCGAGCACGGCATCCATCTGGCAGATTTGCACCGGGAGGGATATTTGTTCGCGGTCGTTCATGCAGACATCAGGTATCGCGCATCAGCTCGCTATGATGATGTGCTGACGGTCGAATCCGAAGTCTCGGAAATGACATCCGTATCGATTGTATTTCGTACCACCATTCACAATGAGCATGGAACGCTGCTGGTCGTGGGAGATGTCAAGCTTGCCTGCATAAATTCCAAAGGTCGTGCCTGCCGTCTGCCGGCAATGATAAAAGCACATCTCGGGTCTTAGAAGCGGTCTTTTCGTCTGCGCAATTCGGCAAACACGTCAATGTCGGTGGACTGCTCCATGCCCAGCCGGGCGCGCAGTGCTGCATCGCCCGTTCTGAGAAAGGGATTGGTCTGCTGCTCTTGCTGCACGGTGGAGGGGATGGTCGGATGCCCTCGGCTGCGTAATGCAGCTACGTTGCTTAAGCGCGCCTGCAGCAGCATGTTGTCCGGATCGATGCTCAGGGCAAAGCACAAATTCTCCTCGGTGTATTCATGGCCACAATATATGCGCGTTTGTTCCGGCAGCGCGGCAATTTTTTGCAGTGAATGCCACATTTGCTCTGCTGTTCCCTCGAAAAGGCGTCCGCATCCGCCTGCAAAAAGTGCATCTCCGGTAAAAACACTTGCGCCGTCTGCGCAATAAAAGGCCAGGTGTGAGGAAGTGTGTCCGGGTACATGCAGTGCTTCAAATGAAATTGAATGAACGGCAAGCTTTTGTCGGTCGGCCACAAACCGGTTGCACTGTGGGATGCGCCCGTCTCTGAATCCGCAAACATCGGCCCCGGTCTGATCCTTGATCTGCTCGATGCCGCCAACGTGATCTTGGTGGTGGTGCGTGCAGAGAATGGCGCGTAGGTCGAGTCCGGCAGCGTCAACGTATTTGAGCACGGTAGCGGCGTCGGAGGGATCGATGACAACAGCGCAATCATTTTCGGAAATGACATACTGGTAGTTGTCGGAGCAGGCCGGGATTATTTCAACCTGTATACTGTCGCGCATAGCCTTACCGTTTGTCAAGAGGCAGGTCCGGTTGGGACGCAGCGGTTACGGCCAGCAGGTCACAGCGCTCGTTGTAAGCATGACCGTTGTGTCCGCGCACCCATTGCATCGTAATTTCGTGACTGTTGGCCGCCTTGAGGTAGCGCTCCCACATGTCAACATTCTGCGCCCGGTCTTTTTTATTGCGCTTCCATCCATTTGCCTTCCATTTCAGTACCCAGCCCTGTGAAATGGCGTTGGCAACATACTGTGAGTCGGTGACAACCGTCACCTCGCACGGCTGCTTAAGCTGCTCGAGTCCGACGATGACGGCCAGCATTTCCATGCGATTGTTGGTCGTATCCCGAAAACCCTGCGCCAGTACCTTTTCGTTCTTGCCGAAGGTGATTATGGTTCCAAATCCCCCCGGACCCGGATTGCCGGAGCAGGCGCCGTCTGTGTAGATGGTGACGTGTTTCATTTAATACCTGACAGATATCCCGAAGTTTACTTTGTGGAACTGGTGAAATTCGTCGGTGGTATGGCGAAAATCAGGTTCGCCGGATTGCAATTGCCGGAACGAATACTGGTAGCCTGCTTCAAAATTAATACTGTTGCTGATAAGGTGGGAGAAACCGGCGGCGAACATGTGCTTTCCATAATCGTCGAGAATGGAGCCATACGGTGGAAAATCGACGATGACTACCGGCTGCAAATCGGTTTCATTGAAGGCATATCCGGCCCGCAACCGTGATGAAATCGCTTTGATCGGAAGCTCGAATCCAATGCCGGCCCCCAGCTTCCAATAGGCGAGTTCTTCATTTGATGTCAGCAACCCGGTATTGGCTGTTGGCGAACGAAAGTGCGCATCGGCGGCGACCAGAATGGCCGGTAGAGAAAAAGATGCTCCCCATGTTCCGCTCAAGGTTGAAGAGAGCTGCTCTTCGTAGGATGCGGAAATGCTGTATTCGGGATAGAGACGGTCGAGCTCCTCGTAATCCTCAAACACTTTTGCAATCAGTGGCAAGTCCAAGCGCAGTCCCGCTGCAAAAAAACGTGAAGTTTTGTACAAAAATCCTATTGTGGAACCAAATCCGTAGAAAGATTTTTCGCTTACGCTTGCCCAGTCTGTATATACATCGTTGCGCGTAAGGTCCCTCAAATCCGTGTTTTGCTTGCCGCTCAGGAAGCTCAGTGTGGCTCCAACGGCAAGACCCTGCGCAATTTGTATTCCCCCCGAGACAGCCCAATTGTCAAGGTGTCCGGATGAAATACGAGTGAGAGAATCGATATACACCGGGGTGGCGTAGGGTATTGTGGAATCATCTCCAATGTAAACATTTGATCCCGATTGGTTGGCGATATCGTCAAAGAGGTAGGAATTGAAATACCCGAATGCAAACGACAAGCCGCCTTGGGTGGTCGGGATCGAGCGAACGAATCCGGCGCCTGATATGCGGAAATTCTGTTGCTTGTCCCTGGTTGTTGTTCCTTGCAGGACCGCCTCGTTGCTGTGGTGATATCCGCCTGCCGAAAAGTACAGTTCCCGGATGGGTGTAAAGCCGAATCCGGCAGGATTCCAATACATTGCAGAGAAGTCGTCGGCAACTGCCGTGAAGTTATTGCCAAGACCGCCGGCCCGAACGCCAAAGCCTTTTGTCGCAACGGTGGGGCTTGCAAACGTCCATTGTATGGTTAGCAGAAACGCTGTCAGCGCAGGCTGGATTCGTATCATCGTTTGCGGGATTTGCCTCGTGGTGAGCGGATATACTTCGTCTTTGATGAGTCGGTTGGTGATGTTTGCGGTTGTGTCGTGGTTGGCCTGGTGAGCTCGGATTCAGAGGCCTTGTCGCTGCTTTTTTCTGTTTTTTTATCCAGGGCAGGCCGACTGTGCGGTTTATAATTCCGTTTTGGACCCAAAACGCCGGAACGGTGCTTATGCTGCGCTGGCGAAGAATTCTCATCGACTTGAGATGCATCGCTTTTGGCGGCGGGAACATCTTGTGATGAATTCTTTGGAGGAATACCGTATCTTCGCGAATGCCTGCCCGGCCTCGAAGATGAAGATGACGAGGAGCTCCCGCCTCTTGCGCTCCCTGAGCCGCTGCCGCACGAATAGCAGGGATGCCCCCGGTAGTCGCGGCACACCCGATAGTACGGATCCCAGTACATATCATACGGGCACTGATCATAGCCATAATAGGAATGCCGGCGATACCACCAGGGATTGTGCCGGTAGAAGTACCATTCATCATAATAGTCGGCGTCTTCGCATTTGAGCACGGCTTCGCCCCAGAAATTACGCGTCCAGAAACAGACTCGTTGCTCCTCTTCTTTGATTACCACCGTATCACGGCGAGCAATTATTTTTGTTCTCACTGTGTCGCCGGAAGTGGAGTCAATTTCACTTACGATCTGAATCGGTTCCTGAGAGGGAGTTTTATCCAGGGTTGCCAACTGAGTATAGCATCCGTTCATAATTACGATTGCACAACCTGCAGCGAAAGCTGAAAGAAATCGACTACTTTTATTTCCGATACTTTTTTTCATGAGCCAAAAGGGTAACTTCGCAAACGAATAAACCGAAACGTGTATCATGTTCTGTATATAATATAATTCGATCAGAGAGAGTGATATATTAAACACTTGCAAATTCTGCACCAAAAAGGTATGCTAAAAATTCGTGAGCATTCTGCCGATTATGGTATAATGTCTACTGATCCGGTTGAAATACTGTGCACGATGCCAACAGGTACAGCATTAGTAACTTGATTTTGCAGGATGTTAAATGATGCATCACCTGGAAATGTTGAACCAGAATCCGGAAATCAATTATAATTATTCTCTTTTTCCGGACGGGAAGGCAGTTGTGTCGGCCATATACTGCGCATCATGTGGGCGCGCGTGGTGTCTCGAAAAGAAACAAGCGGAAAATGAGTATGACTTGTCTTGACAGGCTCCCGGTCTTGCTACGATTTGCGGTAGTAATGCTTGCTGCAGGATATGTCTCGTCATATGGACAAATTGAGGAGTACGTGCTCAAAGCCGGAGACGTCATATCTGTCAATGTTGTCGAGCATGCCGAATTTTCGGGACGGCACAAAATCCGTCCCGACGGCAACATTAACTATCCGGTTATCGGTGAGGTTGAAGTCGCAAGCTTGACCTGCGCGCAACTTGCGAAAGTAATGCAGGGGAAACTGGGCTCGTATATCAATAATCCGATTGTGTCAATCTCAATCGAAGCTTATTTTGCCAATAAGATTTACATTTTAGGCGGTGTGGGCCGTTCGGGTCAATTTCAGATTTACGAGCCAATTGACGTGATGAAAGCAATCGTTATGGCCGGCGGGCTGTCCAACAGAAAAGTAAAGCACATCAAGATTATCAGAGAAGACGGAACAGTCGTAAGAATTCCCATGAAGGATTTCTGGGGCACCGATACCAAGCGTGACAATAACAAATGGGTCATGTATCCCGGCGATACGCTCTACGTGCCTTCCAGTTTCAACGTCCCCTGGGGGCTCATTGCGACTATCCTCGGCATTGTCAGTACTTCGCTGACCATTTACCTTACCGTCAGCAATATTACCAGCAAATAAGCTTGCGAATACTCAGATTCGATATATGAATTCACCTGTCATTATCTCCTGCGGGGGAGGAAAAGGCGGAATCGGTAAGAGCACTATTGTTGCGTTTCTGGGAACCTTTCTTGCTCAGCAGGGATACCGGGTCGGTTTCGTGGATGCGGATCTGGGAGGCGCCAACCTGCACCAGTATCTTGGCGTCAGGCGTCCGGCCAAAGGATTGACCGAATTCTTGTCGGGAAAAATTAAAAACCTTTTCGACGCGTCTATCGAAACGAACGTCCCAAACACCTGGCTGATCTGCGGATCAGGCGATAACATGGCATCTGCAAACCCGAAATTTGTGCAAAAGCAAAAACTAATTCAGCAAATAAAGCAGTTGCCCGCGGATTTTATTCTGGTCGATCTTGGCGCGGGTACCAATATTCATGTTACCGATTTTTATGCCGCCTATCAATACAGTCTCCTGCTCTCTGATGGACTGCCTGCATCAATTGAAAACGCTTATGGCTTTTTGAAGAACGGATTGATGCGCGGGCTAATGCGTCAGATTCCCGCTCATCATGAAATTCATGACTACTTCAGAAAATTCAGCACCGGTACGGCCGGATCGGAATTTGTGACACTTGAAGAAATGATTGCCGCGTGTGCAAAGCAATTTCCCCGGGAGGCCCGGAGTATGAAACTGTGGCTGCACCAGAAAAAGAATTTCCTTATTGTAAATATGGTCAGAGAACGGGAACCGATTTCGCGTTGTCTTAAATTTGCCGAAGTCGTGCGCAAGTATCTGGGCATATCCGTCGACTACATCGGATATGTTATTTTTTCTTCAAGCATATCCGGCAGCGTATTGCGATCGGAGCCCATTGCGTTGTCGAATCAGGATGCACAGATGACCGCGTGCGTTACTTCGCTGTGCAAAAATCTCATCGCCTTAACCCGGGGTGATACCTCATGAGTTATGTCGAGTATTGGGGGCTCAAGGAAAAGCCCTTCGAAGAATTATGCGACACCCATTTTTATTTTGAAAGCGACGATCATCGCGAAGCGCTTGATCGGATGCTCTACGTTGTCAACGACCGGAATATGAATATGGGCCTGCTGACGGGTGAAGTGGGGTCGGGCAAAACCATCACCAAGAGCGTCCTGCAAAGCTCGCTTTCGCGCCACGATTTTGAAATGATCGGTTTTGAGAATTCGAACTTTACCTATTGCGACCTGCTGTACGACATCTGTTCAAGAATCACCTTCAGGGATCCTCGCATCAGTATGACCGATACGGTTGCCATGCCGCGCCGCGAAGACAAGTATATGCTGACTAATATGTTGAAAAAGAAGCTCGATACGCTCGTGTATGAAGAAAAGCGTCACCTGGTGCTGATCTTTGATGAGGCGCAGCAAATTGAAGCGCAGGTTCTCGATGAGATCAAGAATTTGACGAATATATCATCCGAAACAGAAAATTATCTGACGGTATTTCTCATCGGTCAACCGGAACTGCGTGAGCATATCCGCACGCTGAAGCAAATAGATCAGCGTATCTTTCTCCGGTTCCATCTCAACAATCTTGACTTTAATAACAGTAACAAGTATATCCAGCACCGATTACGTGTAGCCGGGCTCGAAAATCAAACCATATTCACCAGCCTTGCCTTTGAGCTACTCTTCCGCAGTACGGGCGGTGTCCCGCGCGAAATTAACCGGCTGAGCAAACTGGCGCTCAACCACGGTTTTGCGCATGAATTAAAAGAAATCGCCAGAGAGGATATCGAAGTAATCCTCGAGGATATTCACGAGCATGCCCGATGAGCAATGATAAAAAGCATAAACTGAGCTTCAGCAAAATCATCCGCAAGCTCGAGGGCGAGAGGGATGAACATGCTTCGCCGCATCAGCGCGGCGAAAACAGCGGATCGAATGTCGACATGAACAACCCGCTCAAGAGCCGTTCATTTGAGGCGCCCCCGCACATGCTGCCGGAACAGCCCCGTTTTGGCGTCAATCCCCATGAACGTGAATCTCCGGCTGCAACCTTTGTCGACACGGGCATCGCGGCACCGCCGAACGCATCTCACGCTGCCTCGAATGCCGCCGCGCCGGTTTTTGCCGATACGATTGCCCCGCCCCCAAAAGGCCGCCTTGGTCAGCGTGAAACGCTATCCGGCCAATTTGACGACGAGGATGAAGAATTCGACATTTACCGGTATCTGGGAATAGTGCTGCGGCGCAAAATGATTATTATTATCAGTACGGTTCTTGTCGGGCTTTTTGCTTTGCATTCCTTTGTCAACCGCGATAAATATTTCGTTGCCAGGGCGCGCATGCTTTTTAATCCAAGCTATCAGGAACTGGTCAATGACGGATCGATTCCCTGGGAACTATTTGGTAACCGGGAGAAAAAAATCAATACGCATCTCGACCTGCTTGGATCAAACCGGGAGGTCTTCAAAAGAGTTGCCAAAGAGCTTGGGCTGGACTATTCGCCCGAGGCATTTCGGAATTTTCTGACTATCAAAAAGGGCGGTGACAGCGACAATAGCACCGACATCATCGAGATAATCTGCGAACACGAAGATGCGGCAACGGCCAGAAATATTGCCAACAGTCTCTGCAACACCTACATCGATTACATTCAGGAAGTCAATGCGCAGGACATAACACGCATGATCCTCAAATTTGACCGCCAAATAGAAAAAGTAAGAGAGGATCTGCATCGCAAGGAGGATGCACTTCGCCATTTTAAAGAGAATCACGGCATGTACCAGTTGTCCTCTGAGGCGAATCTGGTAGTGCAAAAGCTCAGCAATATGGAGTTGGCGCTGCAGCGGACGCAGTTGTCAATGCTTGACAATAAGGAACGTTTTACGGCAATTCGCCGGCAAATAATCGAATTGGATTCCAATATCCTGCAATCTATTACTTTCACCAATCCCTACGAAAATTTGCTGACCGACCTTGAATTTCAGCGCAATATTTTGCTGGCCGAATACAATCCGGATCATTTTAAAGTCAAGAATATCGAAAAGCAGATTGACCGGGTCAAGGAAGTGCTCGAAGAAGATCTCAGCAAAGTCGCCCGCAGCAAGACCTATGTCAAGAATCCTATTCGGGAACGTCTGCTGCAGTCGCTGGTAACCATGACCATTGACAAAGCCTCGCTCGAGGCAAAAAAGGCGGCGCAGGAAAAAATAATCGAGCAGTACGGTGGCGAACTTCTTGATTTACCCTCACTTGAGCAGCAATTAGTCAATTTACAAAGAGAAACCGAGGGGCTGGTCAGCTCGCTTACCTTGTTGAAAGGCCAGTACGAAAAAGCTAAAATCAAACGCGATTCGCAGGAAAGCGACCTGAAAATTCTGGAACCGGCGCGCCTGCCCAAGGCGCCGGTTTCAAAAGTCAATAAACAACGGATCTACATCGGTATCCTGGTTGGGCTTATTCTGGGAATTGCCGTTGCATTTCTGATTGAGTATCTGGATCAGACGATCAAAGATCCCAAAGAAGTGGAAAAGGTGCTTGAGCTTCCGCTCCTGGGTATCGTGCCCTATATCGAAGGTGACAAGGCAATTATCGACATGCAGGGCAAAAAAAGCAAATCCAAACTTGAACCCTTCCGCGCCTTGCGAACCAATTTGAAACACCTGGCTTCAGTTCATCATATCAGGAGTTTGATCATTTGCAGCCCGGTTAAGGGAGAAGGAAAAACAACGCTTGCGGCTAATCTGGCAATAACTTTTGCCATGGACAACATACGGGTCATTCTGATTGACGGTGATCTTCGCCGGCCTCAGATTCATGCGTTGTTTGACATGAACAAGCAAATTGGATTTTCCGATTATATCATGGGAAGCGCAGAAATAAATGAGATAATCAAAGAAACGCCATATGAAAATCTCCATGTGGTCACGTCGGGCGAGCGGCCCCACAATCCTACAGAGCTGCTTGGCACCGTCCGGTTTGACAAAATGATCGAGGAACTCAAAGCCAATGCCGACTTGCTTATTTTCGATTCGCCTGCGTTGCTGCCGGTGAGCGATGCCATGGCGATGGCGCCCAAAATGGACAGTTGCGTGATTGTGGCCAGAACGCTGTGGACGCCGCTTAAGGCCGCCCGGCAAGCGAAAGCTCAGCTTAAGCAGATCGGCACCAATGTAATGGGTACGATTCTCAACGGCATCTCTCACTCACGCGGCTATTATCCCTATTATTACGGCTACTATCGCTATTACTCATATAAATACTCATACGACTATGACGAAGAGCCGCGCAAGAAAAGGACAATCCGAGAATTCGGCCTTTCTGCAGAATCGAAACTGAAAGAGGCTTTGCAAACCGCACGATTCGGTATCCCGCGCATGATGGCCGCGATCGGCAAATCACTGACTTATGTGTTTACCCGCAAAACATTCTGGCTGCTGGTTTTTGCGTTGCTGGCCGTTTCGATGTTTGTATCCGTCAAGCTCGCCGGTCTCTCCCCCGAATTCATAACGGGCATTGAATTTGTCGGTTCATCGGCTCCTGCCACACACGTGACGGATGCTGAATTTATTGCCGGGGAGAGCGGAAGCAAACCGCTGGAATCTTTCGCATCCACACCGGGCGAAGACCAGGGGCGCATTGGCAGAGCGCATATGAACGGCAATGAGATGAAACTGCGCGACTCATTGCATTTTACCGGTTCATTTGCAGCCTGGCAAGCCGCATTGCTTGCCAGGGATGATGAAAAAGTGATTTCAAGCTATGATCGGCAGAAATTCAAATCTCCACAGGGTGATTTCATGCTCTGGTATGCCGAAAATTTTGAGAAATTGATGCAGGGCGAAGTCCATGTCGATACAAGCTGGTCTGATGCCTATCAACACAATTATCGCAAAGCTTCTACGCTACTGTCGATTGTTACGGGAAAGAATGATACGGTGAGTATACGGTGCGAACAGATCTGGGTCTCTACCGGAATCGACTGGAAAATTGTCGGCGAAAAACACCTCAGGCTGGAAACGCGATGAAACCTACCGGTCAACAAAAAGCCTTTTTTTATATAACCTGCCTGCTCTTAACGGGCGGCATCCTCGCACAGGTTTACCGGCTTGCGGATGCATATTTTGTAAGCAAAGATGCTCTCAAAAAGCATGGCTATCTTATTGACGTACACGGCCATGTCAACCGTCCCGGCAAATATCGTGTTGCTCCCGGCACCTCGCAATTCGAAATTCTGCAGGTTGCCGGCATTCGTCCGCGGTCTGATATCTCGACTTTTAACCTGACGCAACAGGTCGACAACCAATCGCGCATCGCTGTCGATTCGATGGAAGAACCGGCAACCCTCAAGGAAAGTGAGGGGAACGTACGGCTTGAGTTTTTCTTTGGCGAATTGAACATTGTATCGGCTGATGGTCGCAGCCGGCCAAGGCAGGAAGGTCTTGGCATCAATCCCGGTGACCGTCTCATCACCGAGGCTCAATCGCAGGCGGAACTGTCGGTCAACTCCTTTTCGCGTGTTGACCTCGACGATTTCACCGAAGTGCTGGTTGAAAAAATCGGTGCGCCCGAAGGCAATAAGCGGGTAGTGGAGTTTTTTCAAAAATCAGGAATTGCCTGGTATAAAATGGCCTACACCAATCAATCCGAATTGCATCGCATCATAACACCGTTTGCCGTCGTTTCCGTGGGCGGCAGTGGGGCCGATTTTATGATCGAATCGAAATACGACGAGCTGTTGGTGCATAACATTGACGGGCTGCTGCTTATTGAGCGACCGGGCGGCGAAGAGGCGATCAATCTGATTTCGGGTCAGACTGCCGTGTGTTTCAGCGATGCGCGGCCGTTTCAGGTACGCACCCTTGCCGCAGATGTGAGTCCAAATGAAAAATTTTCGGAGTTGATAAAAGAAAAAACCAATTACATGGTCCGGCACATGCCGCTCAATATGCTTTACTGCGCGATCCCTTCTGTGTATCACTATATCAGCGTGGATTTCGAACGCGGCATCGTGCACGTGGTTTCACTGCCGAATGATCTTTCCGTACTTCAGTTTGCCCAGGGCATACAAACGCTCGATCAGGCACTGTTGAGCGGCGGGCCGGTGTTTACCTCTACGATTGTTGAGCGGATAATGGATTCGCGCATTGACAAACACGTCTTGATGAAAGCGCAGGACGTGGTTGGCATTGTTGATATTTTCGGCGGTATAGAAATAGACGTTGATGCAAAGGCAGCCTCGCATTTAAACCTGCCGACCGGGAAACATACGCTGTCCAGCGCACAATTATTGATATTTCTGAAACCAAGCATCTCCGGCTGGGATGATAGTCGCCAAAGGCAATACCGGGTTCTTGAAGCTGTTTATGAAAGCATCAAATTAAAAAGCCTGGTTGTTACCGCAGTGTTGGCACAACAGATCATTTCCAAAATAAAAACCAATTTCGCTGCCTCAGATGTTATGGCTCAGTATCAGAAATTCATCGAACGCAAGAACTGGCAGTTTAAAACCTATATGCTGCCGGTTCAGTCCGTTAACCGCAAAGGGCGTATCTACAAAGAGCCGGATCTGAAAAAATGCCGAGAGCTGCTCTACCCTGAAAAATGATACTCACGGTTGCTTCACCGGCGCCTCATTCGTATTTTATGCCATTGCTTATGCCCGCAGGACAATCTATGAAACTAGCAGTAGTCGGGTCGAATGGACAGCTTGGTACGGATATGATATCCAGCGCAACGGCGCGCGGCTACGAGTGCTGTGGTGTTGACGTTCCGGATATCGACATCGCCAGCCAAGCGAGTATTGCCCATTTTCTTGACCGCCATGCGCCGGATGTGGTTATTAACTGCGCCGCCTACACTGCGGTTGATAATTGCGAAAGCGACAAAGACATTGCATTCAAAGTAAATGCCGACGGTGTTGCGAATCTGGCGCGATGCTGCCAAAATGCCGAATGCGACATCGTCCACATCAGTACGGATTATGTTTTTGACGGAACCAAAACAACACCCTACCTCGAGTCGGATGAGACCTGTCCGCAATCAATTTACGGTGCATCAAAGCTCAAAGGCGAAGTGTTGTTGAGAGAGCAGACGGATGCCTGGTACATTTTCCGGATTGCCTGGTTGTACGGGTGTAATGGTTCCAACTTTGCCAAAACCATAGCAGACGTCGCCCGGCGCAAAGCACGTGAAGGCGCTGCGCTGAAGGTGGTTGACGATCAGACCGGCTCACCCACCTATACCCGGGAAGTGTGCCGGCAAATTCTGGCGGTTATCCCCCTGCGCCGTTTTGGGTTATACCATTGTACCGCCGAGGGAAACTGCACCTGGTATGATTTTGCCCGCAAGATTTGTGAAGCCAACGCAATTTCGGTACAACTTGAGCCCTGCGCAACCGGGGAGTTTCCTCGTCCGGCGCCGAGACCGGCCTATAGTGTGCTCGAAAATGCACATCTGAAAAATACCGGGTTGCAATGCATGAAGCACTGGGAAACAGCCTACGGGGACTTTCTGAACGAGTCGAATTCACCCCCATTTGCCGGAGGATACGTAAGTGAATAAAATGCTGGTTACCGGAGGTGCCGGTTTCATCGGCTCAAATTTTGTATTGCACTTGTTGGCGAAGGGCTCCGATTATCGCATTGTCAATCTTGACAATCTGACATACGCGGGCAATATCAAAAATCTCGATCCGGTTGCGCAACATCAGAATTATACTTTCGTTCAGGGCGATATCAGGGATAAAAATCTGGTTACTGCACTGTTTGAATCCCACCGGTTTGACGGCGTGATCCATTTTGCAGCAGAATCCCACGTTGACCGCTCCATCGAAGGCCCGGAGGTATTTGTCACCACCAATGTTCTGGGAACGCAGACGCTGCTTGATGTTGCACTGAATGCATGGAAAGATTCATTGGATGGAAAGCTGTTTATTCACGTATCGACCGATGAGGTGTATGGCTCACTTGGACCAACAGAGTATTTTACCGAACAGACTCCGCTTGCACCCAACAGTCCGTATTCCGCAAGTAAAGCGGGCGCCGATTGTCTTACCCGGGCATACCATACAACATTCGGGCTGCCAACGATAATAACCAGATGCTCGAATAATTATGGCCCGCTGCAATTTCCCGAAAAACTGATTCCATTGATGATTGTCAATGCTTTGCACGACAAGCCTCTGCCGGTATATGGTGACGGGAAAAATGTGCGCGACTGGCTGTATGTCAGAGATCATTGTTCTGCCCTCGAAACGGTGCTCGACCGCGGCAAGCCGGGAGAGGTGTATAACATCGGGGGCAACAACGAAATGCACAATATCGATATCGTTAAGCTGCTTCTCGAACATCTGGGTAAACCGGAATCGCTGATCACCTATGTAACCGATCGACTGGGCCACGATCGGCGCTATGCCATCGATGCATCGAAAATCAAGGCAGAATTAGGCTGGGAGCCGCAGGTTACTTTCCACGAAGGGATTAAAAGCACCATTGACTGGTACCTGAAAAACCGGCACTGGTGGCAGGAGCTGCAAAAGAGACATCCCTGAAAAATACCTACATCCCGTTGCGATACAGGGTGACCCGGTTGCGACCGTTCTCTTTTGAATAATACAGGGCTTTGTCGGCGCTCTGAATCAATGCCTGGGGCGTATCACCATATTCCGGAAAGGTAGCGCTGCCCACACTTACCGTAACGTGCAGTTCCTTGTCCGGATGACGCAAAATCCTTTGCTCGACTGTTTGTCGGATGCGCTCGGCAGAATTCGTGGCGCCGTCTTCGCCGCACTCGGGCAAAATGACGGCAAATTCCTCGCCGCCGTACCGGGCCGGTATGTCATTGTACCGGATTGATTGACGGATGCACAGCGATATTTCCTTCAGTACAACGTCTCCAAAGGGATGACCATACGTGTCATTGAAAGACTTGAAATGGTCGATATCCATGAGCAGCAAGGAGAAACTACGCGCGTAGCGTTTTGAGCGCTCGGCCTCTTTGGCCAACTGCTCCTGAAAGAATCGATGATTGTTTAATTCCGTCAAGCCGTCGGTTGTTGCCAGACGCTCCATTTTCTGATACAGCACTGCGCGCGTAAAGGCTACGGATGCATTGCCGACCAGTGTTGACAGAATCTGTTCCAATTGGCCGATAAACTGATTGGGGCGTTCGTGCTCGATTGAAAACAGGCCAAAACATTTCTCCTCATCGTCGAGAATCGGCATGATGATCAACGAACCAATGTTGTCGTTTTTCGGCTCATTGGGCACGAATCGGTAGTATTTGTCTTTTTGCTGTCGCAGATCGGCGATGTTGACGATTTTTTTGCGCAGAAAGGAGAACGAATATAAACCGGCATTCAGCGGAAATTCATAGCCGATCTGAATCTCCGGGGATATTCCGGCCAAATTGTAGATTATGCCTCGCTTTGCTTCTGTATTGAAGGTAATGGCCATCAATCTGGATGGATTCATCAGCATTGATACCATTTGAAAGAGGATGTCGAATACCTGCTGCACACTGAGGGCGGTGGTAAATCTCTGGGAAGTTTCATAAAATATTTTAAATTCCTTGGCAGTGCGTTGCTGGTAAATGCGCATGCGCGCATTGGTAACCAGGGCTGCCGCCAGCAGTGAAAACCTGCGCATGATCTCCTTGTGTTGGTCATTATATACCCGCTTATTTTTGTTGTCGATTACCAGAGCACCAAGCAATTCGCGTTCTTCGGAAATGATCGGAACAGCAAGAATTGAATTGACCATTTCATTTTGATTGTAATAAATGACCTGTTCATCGTACAGTGACAGATCTCCGCTCATGAATGAATGCTTCTGTATGCCGATTCTGCCCACAATACCCTTGCCCAGCGGGATATTTTTTCCTTTCTTCAAGGCAAGGCTTTTGGAATAGTATGAATTAAGAATAAAGGTTTGCCTGCCGGCATCATAAATAAATCCCAGGGCCGAAAAGGTGTCGAAGTTGCGCTTCATAAAATAGACGACACTGTCAAGCAATCCTTCAACCTCTTTTTCCTGTTGAGCAATGATACCGGTCAACTGCGCAGCACCAAATTTGCGCGTCTCAATTGATGGATAGGTCGCATTGCCATACTCGTCATCCTCGATGCCGTTGTTTGGTGTGTCAACCCGCTCGCGTGCAGGCTGGTTGTGAGCGGCTTCACCTCTGCGGTGAGTTTGAGTTGATGTGCGCAGCTTCAGGTGCGTGAGCGCAAAGGGAATAATCCCGATGCCGGCAATGTGTGCATAAAACGATATATTTGCATATGCCAGCATGCCTGTGGATGCAGGGAAGTTGATGCCGATATACAGAGATTCTACCAGCAGAATGCAAAAGACACTTTCGATCCACAGCAGCAGGCTGCCAACGCTGGACGCAACCAGAATCAGCGCAATATACAAAAAGTAAAGATCAGAGCCGGCAACAAGATATGTCTGCATTTCGGGAGATGCAGCATGCACTGCTGCTGAAACCAGCAGGTTTAGCATGAGAAAATGACGCCAGCCTTCAGAACTGTTTGGTGCAAATGCGTGCGACAGCGCGACACAAACCAGAGTGACGGCCAGAATCAGGCCGGTGATGTAGAGCGACCACGGATGTGCACCAAAAAGTGCGTCGCATTTACCAAGGCAGATCAGCAACCCCAGAAAACAGCCCGCCGCCAGCTCAAATCCTAACAGCAGTGCAAACCCTAAGGATTTAATCATAAGCGTCGGTACCCTGCCTTATTGTAAAAGCAATTAAAAACAGCCGCCACCGGGATAATCCCCCGTTATATTTTAAAGAGAACTTTTTTAAATTTGTTTAATTGTATAATGGTTGTATGAAAAAAGCAATTGGCGCCAGGAGCAAAAAGTATTACCTGTTCTGGCCGCTGGGCAAAAGAATTCGGCGTTCGATTCTCACTTGGTACATAGGTCGGAAATGTTCACGATCATTGGTGCAGATGCCGGTGGAGCAAAAAAGCATACGCAAAATACTGTGCATTATGCCCGAAAATGTTCTGGATGCATTGCAGCAGGTCGGCACGGTCGTTTCTATTGTCTCGCACTTTGACAACGCAGAGATAAATCTACTTTGTGAAGTCCGGGTAAGCCCGTTCTTTCAGAAAATGTATCGGGTCAGCGGAGTGTTTGAATATACGTCGAATGAATGCTATGAATTCTCGGAGAAAATCGAAGAACTTGGATTCCTGATTAAGCAGGAGGAATATGATTTATGTGTAATGCTGGACAAACGGCCTCCATTTGCAGTTGCTTACCTGGGGGGCCTGAGTCGTGCTCCAATCAGAATTTGTTACAGCCATGCTGCAGCCTACCCCTATTGTAATGTGCGCATTACACCGGACGAATCAAATACTTATTTGCCCACGAGAAATTTATCGCTGGCGAAGCATCTCGGTGCGCCACCCCGCATGAACAACAAGTGGATCGTATCAAAGGAAGCGCTGGAAGAAATAGAGCATTTGCTTCGTGAGGCCCAAATCCCGGCGGATGCGGCTCTGGTCGGGATAGACGCATGCGAATTCTATCATCGCCATGGAAAGCAGTGGCTGGAGCTGTTGTGCAGCTCTATCAATGAAAATACGTCTTTGGTTCCCTACGTCTACCTCCATGCCTTCGACGCAGTAGATGTTTTCAACTGGGCTGGTACCACAAAAATCGCCGCATTTTCACACCTCAAGGTCTCCCGATGGGCAGCGCTCATTCATTGCTCAAAGCATATTGTTTCGGGCAGGAGTCCCTTTTTCGAGCTGGCCAATCTTCTGCATAAATCGGTTATCGGCATCTTTGAGCAGAGCGAAATCGATAGCAATTTCTGCAAATTTCCACATACACAGGTTGTTTCATATCAGGACGCGGCAAATGAGTCTACCGTGCGAAACATTCTGGATAGCTTATCTTCATTGAAATAAAGCGTTTATATCATCCGTACTCGTCATTGACCGAATTGAGCGGAAGATATATAATAATAATCGATCTCAATACCTTTATGGTCTGCGATACACTGCTGCTATAATGGATGCTACTACTCTCAGTCAGGTGAGCGATAATGCGATTCGTGCAATACTGGTGGAAAACAGTCACGTATAAATACCTCACCTGGAGGAGACGGAGGGAAGTCGATCATGCCTATGCCAAAGAGCCGGCGGAAAGGCTGCACGTGAAGCAATATGCATTCATTGGAGTTGCTCTTTTTGTTGCTATTGTTCTGGGGTGGTCTATCAAGCTGGGATATGCAGCGCTCTCCTCTTCCGCTTTGCTGTCTAAGCCGTCTGCTCCACGTGTGAAAGTGCAGAACCGGGCGCATCAGAAACGAATTGAGGCTGCGCAGCAGCACGCGGCTTCGGGTTCTGCTCCCGAGGGTGTCTTCGAACAGCCGGTTTCACATCCTCGCAGCACTATCGCCGACAATAGAAGTCTGCCATTGTATCTAGTTGTTGCTAATAAGGCCAACAAGGTTTTGTATGTACTACAAAAAGAAGATACGTTGGGGTGGAGTATCGTCAAAAGCTGTTTTATGGCGATCGGTCAGAACAAGGGACCCAAGCGGGTAGCCGGCGACAAAAAAACACCGGAAGGTGTTTATTTCATCACCGGAAGAAAGGAAAGAGATGAATTGACCGATATCTACGGCCCGCTTGCGTATGTATTGAATTATCCCAACGTGGAAGACAGGCGGCGAGGGAGAACGGGGCAGGGTATCTGGATCCACGGCACACAACCCGATTCACTGCCGCTCAATACACGGGGGTGCCTTGAATTGCACAATCAGGATCTGGTTGAGCTTGCGGCGATTTTGAAAAACGGAATCGGTACCCCCGTTTCAATTGTGAGTAACGCTTCATTGATGCGACCCCAGGATGCCTTCAGTAACGCTGCGCTCAGCGAAAAGTACGCTTCGTTTGTCGCCTACTTCGAGGCCCGGGAAAAAACCATTCTGAATTTGGTTGAGCAGTGGCAACAAGCCTGGCAATCAATGAACATTTCTCGATATGAGCAATGCTATGATCAGGTTGAGTTCAACAGTCAGGGGCTGCGCTGGGACGCCTGGAAACAAAGAAAACTGCGAACTTTCGAAATGTACAGTTCGATCACCGTCGAGCTGAGTGATATCGTTCTTGCCGACTATACTGCTTCGAATGCCGTAGTAAAATTCATGCAGCGCTATACTTCGAATTTAAATGAAATGGAAAATGCCAAAAAGCTTTATTTAAAAAACAAAGGCGGCTCTTGGAAAATTGTTCGGGAGGTCGTTATCCCCAAAGAGGAGCTTCTGCTATGATGTTCTCAAAAAAAAGCGCCGAAAAATCGAACGACCAGATGTCGGACGAGCTTAAAAAACAGGTTGCCGAATTGCAGGATGTGCTCAGAAAGGCAAACGGTGAAAAAGCCGACTTGCACTCGCTCCTTGCTTCAGTTGAAAAAGAGCGCTCGCATTTGCTCAATGAAAAGGAATCAACCAAGTCCATCAAAGAGGAACTCCAAGCCGTCACTGAAGATCTGGTGGATTTCAGAGAGCAGAAGAGCGAAATTGAGTCGTACTCGGCTACGATCAAAGAGCAACTTTCTCACCAGAAGGATATGGAAGCCCGCTTTGCCAATGTCGAAAAGCTGCTAACGCACATTGCCGATCGAGAAACATATGTGACGGAATTGGCGCAGCATGTCGACGATGTGCTCAAAAAGCTGGACGATAAAGAAAATCAGCGCCTCATTGAAGAGGGAGTCAAAGCAGTCGCCGAGCTTGAAACCCGTCGAGAGAAAACGGCAAAGGTTGTTGACAGTGTCGAAAAGAAAAGCACCCATCTCGCCGAAGATGTTCGCAAATTGCGCCTGGACATGGACAGCGCACGCGAATACTCCGAACAGGTTTCTACGCAGCTCACCAGCCTGGAACAGGAGATGGGGCAGTATCGTCTGGTGAAGGATAAAATGGACACCCTCAACACCTATGCCGAATATGTCAAGTCCAAAATAAAAAGTCTTGAGGATCAAAAAGTTGTTGTCGAAAAAGTTGTAGATGAGCAGGAGCGGCTGAATATCATGTCGATCAGGATGGACATCGACCTCAAGCATCTTCAGGATAAGTTTGGAAAGCTGAACAAGGCGGAGCGCAATATCGAACGCGTCAACAGCATGCTCGAGCAAAGCAAAGATAACATCAGCGAATTCCGTGACTTTCAGAAACTGATGGAAAATGCCACCAACCAAATTGAAGATATTAAAAAGCTGACTACAGAACTTGACAAAAAACAGCAGGATTTTGAGGCACAAAGCAAGCATATCAATGACATAAATGACCGGGCTCACGAAGTTCAGACGGTGGCCAAGAACACCGAGGCAATACTCAACACGCTGACCAAGCATAAGCAGAAACTGGAAACCAATCATGCTCAGGTTATGGAATATGAAAAGGCGCTTGACAAAATGCGCGTCAAAATGGAAGAGGTCAGCAAGGAGTGGAACTCAATCGATACAATTAATCAGCGCATAGCCTCGCTTGAGTCGCTGATCGCAGAGCTGGAGACGCGTCAAGAGTCGGTAACCAAGGGCACGCGTAATGTCGAGCGCTGCGAATCCCGCCTGCAGGACATCCGTACATTGATCGATGAAACATTTAAAAAGGAGGAAAGCCTCTACGATTACCGCGAGGAGATTGAAAATCTCAACAAGCGCATGGACGCCTTCATTGTCAATGCCGAGGAGCTTGAAGAAAAATCGAAAGAGCTGAGCACTTATGAACAGGAGATCCATGCCGTTGCCAACCAGATTGAAGAGCTCAAAGCCCTCTCGGACAGCACAGCCGAACGCATCTCCAATACCGAAGAGCGCGCCAGAATTATCCAGGAGGTTGAAAACAAGATCGGCAATCTGGGCGTCATGGTCGAGGAGGTAGATGAGCGCATCAATGCTCAACTGCAACGCAAGGCAATGATTGACAATACGGAAAAACGCCTTGACCAGCTTAACTATCTTCTCGGAGACATCAACATGAAAATCCAGAGCCTTTCCAAAGATCAGCAGATTGTGGATGACCTGACGAATCAAATTTCTGCCGTATCGGTTCAGTCACTTGAAGCAAAGGAAATGATGCAGCGGCTCAGTGAGCAAAAGCAGGAATTGCTGCAGGAGGAAAATCATATTCTTGAAATGCGCAAAGATCTCGAGGGGCTGCAGAACGAAGCCGAATCGCAGGTCAGCAAATCTGATGAAATGATACTGGCTCACAAAAAGAAAGTGGAGGAAAGCGAGGCGGCGTTTAACGACATACTGGCCAAAAACAATGAACAGCTCAATGATATCGACAAACACTATGCCGATATACACAAGGCTGAAGAACAGCTCAAGGGCGTTGAAAGGATACTTGAGAACCTGAAGACCGAGATGGATCAGATCAGCCGCAAAACCAGCAAAATAGAGGCTATCGATTCGCGCATCGAAAATATTAATACGGTCATCAGCGACATGGAAATCAGGATTGACTCCATTGACAAGGATCGCGATCTGGTCAATGCAACCCAGCAGAAAATCGATAAGCTGAGTGATCTTTCCTCAAAAACGAATGCACAGATCGATTCAATCCATGCCAAGTCCGATGATATCCTGAATGTCGCCAAAAAGGTTGACAATCTGGAAAGCATCATGGATGATGTCGAGTCGCGTATGCGTTCGCTGGCTCGTGAAAAACAGGTAATCAAAGAAGGCGAGAACCGTATTAACACGCTGAACCTTTTGATGGAAGACATCAAAGCGCAAATATCAAACGTCACCGGCGAAGCGGAGAAAATCCAGCATGCAATCGAGAAAACCTCGGAGCTGCGTTTTCTGCTGGGAGAGGTTGAATCAAAGTTAAGTCTGTTCAGGCAAGAGAAGGAACGATTGACTAACTAGTTGCCGAATGCAATTTTATCTTGATGCGGCAGCGATGCTGCCGGGCCGTTTCGCTACCCTCAGCAAGAAGTGATCTTGATGTATTCGGCGCCCGCAACCGTTGACAATTCTTTCGAAGACTTCCTCAAACTCCTGCAGGAAGACAATGAGCGCATACAACCCGATCTGATCAGAAAGGCATTTGCTTTTTCTTGGGATGCCCATCGCCATCAGTTGCGCAAGTCCGGCGAACCATTTATGGCTCATCCGGTTGCTGTTGCCCTGATACTGGGAGAGCAGCACCTGGATTCCGTGACCATTGCCGCCGGATTGCTCCATGATATTCTGGAGGATACCGATATTTCCCACGACATGCTAGAGGCCGAATTCGGATCCGAGATTACCCGGCTGGTGGATGGCGTTACCAAAATCAAAAAGATCGAATCGGTCTCCCGCGAGCAGCGTCAGGCAGAGACCTATCGCAAAATGCTGCTCTCGATGTCAAACGATATTCGCGTCATCATCATAAAATTTGCCGACCGCCTGCACAATTTGCGCACACTCAAATATCTTGCGCCCCAGCGAATCAAGGCTATCGCCCACGAAACACTCGATATCTACGCACCGCTGGCCCATCGGCTGGGCATGGCAAAAATCAAGTGGGAGCTTGAGGATCTGGCCTTTAAGCATTTGCATCCGCAGGACTACAAGTCAATTGTTGCCAAGGTGGTGGGTAGCCGGCGTGAACGCGAGATGATAATTGATTCATTTGCCGCACCTTTCCGGCGCCGTCTCAAAGAGGAAAAACTCAAGGCCACGATTATCGGACGACCTAAACACTTTTACAGCATCTATCGCAAAATGCAGCTTTACAACCGACCGTTCGAGGAGATTTATGATTTACTTGCAATTCGCGTGATCACCGATACAATTAAAGACTGCTATCACATCCTGGGCATCGTCCACAGTATCTGGAAGCCGATTCAGGATCGCTTTAAAGATTACCTCAGCACACCCAAATCAAATGGCTATCAGTCGCTGCACACCACCGTTGTCGGCTCAAAAGGAAACATCCTCGAAATCCAGATCAGAACCTGGGAGATGAATCACGTAGCCGAAGACGGTATTGCCGCACACTGGCTGTACAAAAATCCCGAGCTGCAGCCGTCCGACAGTGCTTTGAGCTGGCTGCGCAACCTGATTGAATGGCAGGAAGATCTCACCGATTCCACCGAATTTTTTGAATATTTCAAAATCGATCTGTTCCATGCCGAAATTTTTATTTTTACACCCAAAGGCGATTTGATCACCCTGCCCAAAGGAGCGACCGTTCTCGATTTTGCGTTTAGCGTGCATACCGATCTCGGGCTGCATTGTATCGGCGCAAAAGTCGACGGTGAGGTGCAGCCGGCCAGTGCCGTGCTGGTGAGCGGGGCAACGGTTGAAATCCTGCACTCCTCGTCGCGCAGGCCCTCGCTTGACTGGCTCAATTATGTGCGCACCCCCAAGGCTCGTTCGGCAATCCGGCGCTATCTTAAAAGTAAAGGACGACGGGAAAGCATCGAGCTTGGAAAGAAAGTTCTGAAAAACAATTTCAAAAAGCTGCAATTGAACTCGCCGCTGGTTGATTATGCGCCCGACTTGCTGCATTATCTTGGGCTGCACAATCTGGATCAGCTATACGAACACTTAGGCAAAGGCAATTTGCCCATAAGCAGGCTTATGCATTTTTTTGGCGCGCTTGAAAAGCACAAATCGATGCCGTCGCGGGTTGTCTCCCGGCTGGTTAATACCTTTGCGGGAAAAAACCAGCCCGTTTCGGTCGGTCCTACCGATAATGTCATGATCAGGTTTGCCAAATGCTGCAATCCGATACCCGGCGATGTCATAATCGGCTTTGTTACACGCGGTCGCGGCATTGCCGTGCATCGTACCGATTGCCGGTATGCACCGCTGTTCAACGATACGGAAGAGCGGGTTATGGAGGTCGGGTGGGATGACGATAAAGAGCGACACTATCTGGTCTCGCTGGAGATTACGGGCAAGGATCGTCCCGGCCTGCTGCACGAGATGTCGGGCGTTTTTCTCAATTTTGGAGCCAACGTGCTCGAGGCGACGGTCGGCACCAGAGAGCAGCAGGTTTACAATACGATTACGCTGGAAATACAAAATAAAAACCAGCTCAGGCAGATTTTCAGCAGGTTGCAAAAGATAAAGGGTATAGATAGGGTTCGCCGAACGCATAAGAACGCCTAAGCCGGTTCTGAAAAAAGATGCTTCCGAATTGTATTTTTAACTGTCATTTGACAGGTATACTCATGAATTTTCTTTTCTCGCATGCATTCTGGGCAATTTCAACGGGCACATTTGCCGGTGTTCTTACAGGAACATTCATAGCGATGTTCACCCTTTTTTCCAGGCGGCGCAACATTGCCCGCGACATCTCGCAGACAACGTTTGTGTTTTCCGGCAACCTGCAGCAGACAAGTTTGCTGGATGCGATTCAGTTTCTGGAAATTGGGCGCAGGGAGGGAGTGCTGCATATTTACAGCGGCCGCCGCAAAGGCTACATCACCTTCGTTGCGGGTAAAGTCGTCGATGCATTCTATCGAAATAAAACAGAAAAAGAAGCCATTTTTTCGATGCTCGAGCTCAAGGAGGGTGATTTTTACTTTGAGCCCAAGAAGATCGTTCAGCCTCAGTTGATGTCACAGTCCATTATTGATTTAACCTTTGAGTGGGATGCACAGAGAGGGGAAAGTGCCGAATCCGGATAATATGTGCTTGACAGTGCTTACCAACCTGGAAGGATGTTATGATAGGCAAGCTTAAAATTTTCTCTGGCAATGCTAATCTCCCCCTGGCAAATGCAATTTGCAAACATGCCGGTGTGCGGCTTGGCAAATGCGAGATCATAAAATTCAGCAACGAGAACATCAAGGTAAAAATAGAAGAGAGTGTGCGCGGCAAAGACGTTTTTGTAATCCAGCCGTCTTGTCCGCCGGTGAATCGGGGTTTGATGGAGCTGCTGATCATGATCGATGCCATCAAACACGCCAGTGCCGCCCGGATCACGGCGGTAACCCCCTATTATCCGTATGTACGCTCCGATAAAAAAGATGAGCCCCGCATCTCCATAACCGCACGCCTGGTTGCCGATCTGCTGCAAACGGCAGGAGCGGATCGGGTGATGACCATGAACCTGCATAACATGCAGATACAGGGTTTTTTTCATACTCCCTGTGATCATTTGCTGGCCGGCAAGCTTTTTTGCGACTATTACCGCAAAGCAGGTACCGATAATTGCGTTGTTGTAGCACCGGATTCCGGCAGCGCCAAGCATGCAAAGTATTACGCCGCAGCGCTCGGATTGCCGATGGCGATTATGGACAAGCGCCGCAGTGGTGATAATGAAGCTCCGACGGTTCATAATATTATCGGCCAGGTCGAGGGCAAACGCGCGCTTATTTTTGACGACGAGGTAGCTTCGGGAGGTTCGCTGTCGGAGGTTGCCCGGGTATTGCGTGAGCGCGGCGTGGCGGAAATTCAGGCTTGCTGCGTGCATGGAGTGCTGTCGGGCAGCGCTATCGAGCGAATCCGAGACTCTGCGCTCACCAAGCTTCTGGTAACCGATACTGTTTACATATCGGAGGAAAAGCTCGAAGGTATCCCTCAACTGGAAGTAATCTCGGTGGCGGAGCTTTTTGCCAAGGCAATTGTTCATACCAACCAGGGACGCTCCATTTCGGGATTGTACGAGCGTTTTTAGCAATTCCCATGCGGCGCACCGACCTCCACATTGTCATTCCCCCGGCCGGCTGGGTAGTGGCCATGCTTGTGGTCAGCTCCCTGCCGGGCCAGAGCTTGCCGGATGGCATTTCGCTGTGGCAATGGGATAAGCTGGCGCATATTTTCGAATATTGCGTACTGGCTGTTTTATCTGGACGGCTCCTGCAGTGGTACCGCATAGCGGAGCCCCGGCAAAGTCTGGCGATACTTGGCTGCGGAACTGTATTTGCCGCCTTAGACGAGGTGCACCAATTGTTTATTCCCAATCGAAGCTGCGCGTGGCAGGATCTGGTTGCCGACATTGCCGGAATAATTCTGGGGCTGATCATCTTCCGGATAGCTATCAGAAAGCGAATGCATGACCAGGTTGCCCATAACAAATGACGATATCGGCTGCCGGCTTGATCGACTGGTTCGCAAGCGATTGAAGCTGAGCTCATTGGCCCACATCTATCGACTGATTCGTACCGGAGAGCTGCGGGTGAACGGGCGTAAAGCCGCACAGAATTATCGCCTGCAGGCCGGCGACGCTATCGAGGTTAACGTCGATCCGGCGATGCTGGTTACCAGCGATCTTTCGCAGCGTGATTCTATAAAAAAACTGGTCAACACCACATTTTTCACGCGCAATTTTAACATTATCTTCGAAGACGAGTCGCTCATTGCCTGCGATAAACCAGCCGGACTGGCCGTGCATCCAGGCACGGCGCACCAGCATCATGATACGCTTATCGAGCTTGCGCAGAGCTATATGCTCAGCAAATCGAAAAATGCAGCGGAGCCCGTGCTGGCGCACCGACTTGACAAAGACACCTCCGGAGTGATTCTTGTCGCCAAGAGCAGGCGCGTCGTGCGGGTGCTGCACAGCAGTTTTGCTTCCCGCAATATTGACAAACGTTATGTTGCAATGTGCCACGGAGCGCCGCCCGAGCTGAAGGGTAATGTCGAGCTGGACCTCAAGCGCGTCCATCAGCGCCATAAAGGCACGAAGATGCAGGTAGCCGGCTGCGGCAAGGCTTCCCGCAGCAGCTATGAAGTGATGCAGACTTCCCACGGAATCTCCTGTGTCGCAATACGGCTCTATACCGGAAGAACCCACCAGATACGCATTCACCTGCAGCATCTGGGGGCGCCCATCATCGGGGATGACCGCTACGGCGATCTGAAGCGTGACGCCCGGGTGATGCAACACAGGAACAGTTGCCGGCGGTTGTACCTGCATGCAGCCTCGCTTCGGCTTCCGCATCCGGAAACCGGCGCGCCAATTGAGCTCACAGCTCCCCTTCCGGTCGAATTTGACGACCTGCTGACCCATACATGAGCGTTTGCTAGTGTGCCTGCATGCATAGTATACTAACAACTAGAGACGCACTTCGCCTGTAACACGCACTGTAACCCGCGCGCTGCCTATGCAAACCCAGAGTCGCAAAATCCTCAAAAAGCTCAAAACACGCGACGACATTTCCGTTGAGAACATTCTGCCCAAATTTGAGCGCACCTATCTGAGCCTGGGCACGCAGATCGGCAAGTACCACATTATCGAGGAGGTTGACCGGGGCGGCATGGCCGTGGTGTACAAAGCGCGTCAAATGGATCTGGACCGCATCGTTGCACTGAAGGTGCTGCCGGCCAATATCACCATCAACCGCAGTTTTGTCGATCGGTTCCTGTCCGAAGCGCATGCCGTGGCCCAACTGAATCATCCCAATATTGTCAGCATCCATGAAGTTGCCATGCAGGATAATATTTATTACCTGGCCATGGACTATATCCCCGGCAAAAATCTTTACTATTACCTCAATTATACCAAGCCCAAGCTCGTTGAGGTGCTTGAGATCGTTGCCGTTCTGGCCGACGCCATGGCGTATGCGCATAAGCAGAAGATCGTGCACCGGGACCTGAAGCTCAACAACGTGATCATGCGCGACAACAGCGTGCCGATCCTGATCGATTTTGGGCTGGCAAAGGCACTGGAAGGAGAAGACGGAACGATCACGCAGACCGGTGAAATTGTTGGTTCGCCGGCCTATATGGCGCCCGAGCGATTGCTGGGTACTTTTGCCGACGAACGCAGCGATGTCTGCTCGCTGGGCATTATGCTCTACGAGATGTTGACTTTCAAGAATCCCTATCTGGATCCGCGCTCGATACACCAGACCACAATAAATGTGCTCGAATCGCAACCGATTCCCCCGCGTAATCTGGTCGCCTGGCTCCCGGCAGAAATCGAGGCTATTGCTCTCAAGGCCATGCACAAGGAGGCCGAAAGCCGGTATCAGTCCATGGAAGAGTTGAGTGCGGATATTCGCCGCTATCAAAACGGTGAACCGGTTATTGCCAGGCCGCCGTCTCTGGCCGACAAGGCAAAGCACTTTGTGCGCAAGCACTGGCCCTGGATCACCATCCTGGTGCTGGTGGCAATTTTTTCGATTGTGCTGGGCTTTTCATTTTACAGCCAGAATCAGCGCGAGCAGCCACACTGGCAGATTTTTCTCGAAGAGCGGTTCGAATCGTTGCGCGGTGAGAATAAATGGCTCATCGACAAAAACGCAACCGATGCATGGCGGATCAGCGCAGGCGCCCTGCACTTTTCGGGAACGCAACCGGCATTTATCAGGCTCGACCACAGCTTCACCCGTGATATTAAAATCGAATGCGATCTTATCGCAGCCGGTACGGCCTTTTTTGACGCCGGTTTCTTTTTTTACGGCCATCGCCCCCGGGACGGCTATAGGGTCATCCTGCATCACAACGGTGGTGGAATGCACGGTATTGCACTTCCTCACAGCGATTATCTTCTGGCGGATTATGATCAGTTTGCATTGACCCGATCACATCGCTATCACATCGAAATACGGCGAGAGCAGGATGAAATCAGTTGCCTGATCAACGGGGTGACCATTGCGGAATTCACCGATATCATGCCGCCGCGGGGAGAGCAGCACCAGCATCTGGGATTTTTCGGGGCAAGCAGCCCGTTCAGAGTTGAAAACATCAAAGTTTATCGTCTGGCCGTTCCCCAGGCGCCGCCGCCGACACTGGTTGCCGACCGCTTTTTACAGCGCGGTGAATATCGCCAGGCTATGGATGAATATCGTGCCTTGCTGATTGACTTGCCGCAATCCGGGTACATCGACGAAATTAGAGCCAATTTAGCCCAATGTTACGTATATACCGGCAAACCCCTGGTGGCAGTTGCGCTCTGCGACTCTTTGCTGCGGGCTTCTGCATTGTCGCGGCAGTTGCAGGCCCGGACACTTTTTATCAAGGCGCTTGCTCACGACATCGTGGACAGCAGCAACGCCCGTCAAAAAGCGTTGCAGCAGCTTGCGGATCGATACAGCGATTATCCGGGAGGCATGTCTGCCTTCATTCATCAATTGTCAGATGTGTCCGAATTGCTGGAGCAGGCAAAGTATGACTTCGCCCAGGCAGAGCTCAACCGCGCTTTGCGCAGGTATCCCGGCAATGCTTCACTGGCGGGGTGGATTCAGCAAGCGCTGCTCGACCGGGCACTCGATGCTCGGGAGCTGGAGGTGATCTTGTCGACGCATGCAGACGGCAAACAACTCTACCGCAATGATGAACCGGTTTTCTCCACGCTGCTGTTGTACGCTGCCCGAGCCAACCTTGAGAAGCGCGATCGCAAAAAGGCCGAAGACCTGCTCAATCAATGCATCACCTCACGCTTAAAATCTAAATCGGTATGGCAGGCGTGGCTGCAGCTTGCTGCTTTATATGAATATGATTTCAACTATGATGACGCGATGACCATTTATCGCAAGCTGGTAAAAGAATGCCCGGCCACCTGTGAGCTGCATTGGACGGCACGTTTGCGTATGGGCGAAATCGCCAAAAAAACCTCTCACAGTGAGGCGCCCTTTTCCATTTTTGCCGAAGTGGAAGCCTCCGCATTTCCTTTTCCCCGGCCGGCGCTTATTGCGGGACTCTATGTTGATTCGCTCAATGTAGCGCAGTTTCGAACCGAATGGGGCCGCGCTTCGCATGATGCCGATGCGCTCTATTACTATTATTTTATGCGCAACCGCCTGCATGACAATCCGCGCGCAGCTTTGCGCTATCTCAAAAAATACCACTCCCGGCTCAAACCGGACTCCTGGCAGTATCGCAGGATTCACCGGGCCGTCGAATATTTCCAGCGCTGGTGATCAGAATCTTCCTGCAGCTTTTAATGCGAAGAGCGCCAGTAAAATGCCAACCGAAATGCCGGCAACGATCCGAATAAGCAGTGCAAGCCGGGGAGGAATCGCTTCTTGCGTCTCGGGCTGGCTGGGTCGGGGATGTGGCGCACGCGCCCGGTCGCCCGGATTGTTCGTGGGGCCCTGGGGTGATGAAGGCTTGTCGGCTCCCGAGTCCAGGAGTTCACTGAGTGTCTTTTCGAATTGTTCGTTGTCTGACCGCTGCATGCACCAAATATACGTCCTGACGCACCGGGCGGCGAGAGAGCTTGCTGCTGCTCCCGGCGGGGGCCAAACTGCCGCCGTTGGCCGGTCGTGCGCCGTCGATCATAGATGGAATACTTGACGCTCCCTACCGTCTGTGTTATTTTACGTGTTTATGTCAAACAAATTATACGCAGAAATGAAGAGAGGATGCAGCGAGGATCTCGTTACCCCAAGAGATATGTAGATCTTCACGTACACACCAGCTTATCCGACGGCACCAATTCAGTTCAGGAGGTTTTGCGGTTTGCCTGTCAGAAGAATCTGAAGGCGATCTCAATCACCGATCATGACTGCATTGATGCCTATCCGCTTGCGTTAGAGTTGGGGGGCGAACTTGGCATCGAAGTCATCCCGGGCGTTGAACTATCCAGCGAAATAGCAGGCGCCGATATTCACATTCTGGGGTACTTTGTTGACGTGCGCAATGCTGCACTCAACAGAAAAATCCAGGCCATGAAAGATGCGCGGTACAGACGGGCAAAGAAAATTGTGAAGAATTTAAATAGGCAGGGCGTTGACTTGCGATTCGAAACCGTTCTCAGTATCGCCGGGGAAGGGGCTATCGGCCGTCCCCATATTGCAACAGCACTGCTCAGAGAAGAGCTGGTCTACTCATTCAAGCAGGCTTTTGAAGACTTTCTGGGCTATGATTGCCCGGCATATGTCGAAAAACTCAAGTTGTGCCCTGAAGAGGTTTTTGCTCTGATACGCAATGCCGGCGGGGTACCGGTTATGGCCCATCCGGGGGTAACCGGTGTCGATGAGCGACTGCCCGAGTTCATGCAGAAAGGCATGGTCGGTATCGAAGTGTATCACAGTGAACACACGAGCGCGCAGGAAGAAAAATATCTGCGTTTTTGTAAAGCACATAATCTGGCTTATTCGGGAGGATCTGATTATCACAACAACAATCACCTGCGGTCGGAAATCGGCAGCAAGCGGGTTTCGTATGCTGCGGTTAAAAGCCTCAAAGAACGACGCTAATAATGCAAACCTCTACTCAGGATGAATCGTATGCATATCGTGCCCGTGCTTCTGGCAGGAGGCATCGGCGAGCGCTTCTGGCCCATGAGCCGCTCGTCAACGCCCAAGCAGCTCCTGCCCCTGATCAGCAACAAGTCGATGATCCAGGAAACACTCGATCGCGTCACGCCGGTGATTGCGGATGATGTCAAACCGCTGATTATCACCGGCAGCTCGATTGCCGCCAAACTGAAGAAGGGACTCGACAAAAACACTCCCTGTGACACCATCGCCGAACCGGTCGGCAAAAATACCGCTCCCGCCGTTTTGTTGGGCGCCCTGTGGCTTCGCAGAAAATATGGCGAGTGTGTTATGGCGGTGCTTTCAGCCGATCATGCAATCAAACCGCGCACGTCATTTATCACTTCGCTTAAATTTGCCGCCGGGATTGCCGCACAGCAGGACCGGCTGGTCGTATTCGGCATAGAGCCGTCGCGTCCGGATACCGGCTATGGTTATATCCATCTGGGCAAAGCTCTGGCCACACGGGGCAAGCATCGCAGCTTCGAGGTGCGCACATTTGTTGAAAAACCGACCCTGCCCCGTGCAAAACGATACGTTTCATCCGGCAGGTACCTGTGGAATTCAGGCATGTTTGTGTGGACGACCTCCGTTATTCTGGAGGAGTTTGCTCGCTCTATGCCGCGCCTTTTCGAACAGGGACTGCAGGTCGAGCGCGGCCGCTTCACCCTCAAAGCGATTGACGCATACTATCACGCCTGCGAAAAAGAGTCGGTCGATTACGGCATTATGGAGCATTCGCACCGTGTCGCCGCGGTCAAGGCCGCATTCCAGTGGGATGATGTCGGCTCCTGGGAGTCGGTGAGCAGGTTGCACAAAGGCAACCGGCGCAATACTACCGCGTCCGGGGATAACATTTACGAAGCCGAGTGCCGCGATTCGATTATCGTTAACAATTCAGCATTAACCGTGGCCGCGCTCGGCGTCGATAATCTGGTGGTTGTGACAACCGACGACGCGGTACTGGTCATCCCGCGCGACAGGCTGCCCGGCATCAAAAAATTCCTGGGCGAAATGAAAAAAGACGCACGCCTGCCCACGCACCTGTTTTAGGGATAACATCATGTCGCAATCGATCATGTTTGTTGTCGGTGATCCGTCCGGGGACCATCACACCGCCCCGGTGCTTGCCGCCCTGCGCGCGCAATTTCCCGATCTTAGAACCTTCGGAATCGGCGGGCCGAACATGCAGCGCGCAGGTTTCGAAACTCTGCTCCCGTTTGCTGAATTTAATCGCATGGGATTCTGGGAGGTTATCAGCCACCTGCCTTTTTTTCTGGATGCCAAAAAGCGCTTGATCCGTGAGCTTGACCGCTGCAGGCCGTCCGCGCTGGTCTGTGTTGACTATCCGGGCTTCAACATACCGCTCATGAAAGCCGCCCACAGCCGCAACGTGTGCGTTATCTGGTATATCGTACCGCAGGTATGGGCATGGAAGAAAGCACGTGCGCGCATTCTGGGAGAACATGCCGCGTTTATCGGGACGGTATTTCCCTTCGAGAAAGAACTGTTCGCACCATTTCCGGCCTCGGTCGATTTTGTAGGACACCCTTTAATCGAGGCCCTGGGCGAAAATGAGCGATTTGCTCCGCTTTGTACCGAAGATCAGGCTTTGCGGGAGCGGTTTGAGCAGGGGCGGTTGCGCATCAGTCTCGTGCCGGGATCGCGTCGGCAGGAAATCGGGCACATGCTCGAGCCAATGGCACAGGCTACCGGCCTGCTCGCACAGAAATATCCGGGCATTGCGCTGAAAGTATCCCGCAGCGGCAGTATCCCGGTCGAAGATATTGCCGCTCGCATCAAGGGAAAGCGTATCGAAATTTATGACGGCCCCCTGGATGACTTGCTGGCACAGACGGATCTTGCGCTGGTCACGTCGGGAACCGCAACCCTGCAAACCGCGCTCTGGCACATTCCAATGGTCATTTGTTATAAAACCTCGCCGCTGAGCTATCATGTGCTGAAAAATGTCGTCAGTATCGATATGATCGGCATGCCCAATATCATTTCCCGACGTACAATCGTACCGGAATGCATCCAGCATGAGGTCTGCGCCCGCAAGCTGTACTCCAGGCTGCATGATTTCATGTCATCATGGAACCGCTATTCTGCGACCATCCTCAACCTGTCTCATTTGCGGCGTGAATTGGGCTCAAAGCGGCCCTCAACGCAAATTGCTGCCCAAATTGCCGCATTTCTGGTATAATTAAAAAGTATCCTGCAGTTTCTGCTAAAGTTTTTTCCAATCTATCCGATAACGTTAATGGGAAAGCTATGATTGAACAGTTAACGCACTCTAACAGGGAGGTGCACCATGCAGGTCAACCATCTTGGTGGACTTGGACTGGCCCAGGGACAAAACGGGGCCATGCGTCCACTGAAAAAAACCAACCGCGCGCTGCGCAAAATTCTGGAGCGTCTCTCCACTGCCCAACGCATTAACCGTGCCAGCGATGATGCCGCCGGACTGGGCGTATCAGAGCAGCTCCGGACCCAGATCCGGGGTTTCAAGATGGCCTCGCGCAATGTGGCGGATGCAACCTCGGCCGTAAACATCGCCGAAGGCGCGGCCAACGAAGTCTCGGGCATGATCCAGCGACAGCGGGAGCTGGCCGTGCAGGCGCGCAACGACACCCTGACCGACGATCAACGCCGGGCCCTGGATGTCGAATACCAGCAGCTTACCGCAGAAATCACCCGCATATCCGATGCCACGCAATTCAACCGGCAGGACGTTGCATCGGGGGACGATCTTGCCGATGGAAACGCTTCGATCCAGGTCGGCCCCAATGCCGGCGACGAAATTACGCTGCCGTCGGTGGACATGAACGCCGCCACACTGGGAATCGAGGGGCAGTCAATCGCGACCTCGGTGGGCGCCGAGCAGGCATTGCAGGCAGCCGATTCTGCGCTGGATTCCCTCAACTCCCAGCGTACCACCCTTGGCGCAACCGTCAATCGATTCGAGTCGGTGACCAATAACCTCGCCGTTGCTGAAATCAACACGCAGGCGGCAGAGTCAGTGTTGCGGGACCTGGATATGGCCAGAGGACTCGCCGATCTGGTGCGCAACCAGTTGCTGCAGGAAGGCGCAACCCGGTCACTGGGTCGCTTCAATGAGATCAGCGCAAACCATCTGTTGGGACTTATTCCCTGAAATGCGCAACCCGTATGAGCCGGCAATGGTGCATGGATCGCAGCAGATTCCATGCACCTGCTTTCGCCCTGTGCAGCAATGAATGATTGGAGCCACATGCTCAAAGCAAATCGGGCCGATGTCGCCAGATACTATACGACTATGCAAATCCAGACGGCATCCAGAGCCAAAGCAGTCTGTATGCTGCACGAACGATGCATGCACTTTATAGCCCTGGGCGAACAGGAGCAGGATAAACAGCGGCAGTATCTTGACAAGGCCCAGAATATCATCGCTCAGTTGCAGGCTGCTCTCATCGTGGACGATCATGTGTCGCGCAGCCTGTTGTTTCTGTATGATTTCTGCTATATGCTGCTGGAAAAGGGCGGTAACAATGAAATCGACAGCGCCCGGGAGCTCTTTGCCACCTTGACGGCCACATTCAATACTCTTATACGCCAATTGCCCTGAATCGTCCGCTTGCCCCACCCCCCTTATTGATCTATTTTCTTCACGAGATTTATTCGTTACCTTCAACTGCCGAACTTTTTCATGCCCAGATTGTCAGATCTGCTGTCGTCGGTCGATTCGCAAAAACTCAGGCATTCGGCAAATAAGCCGAAAGCTGCCGCGGCAAAACGCACCAGGCGACCAAAGGTCCCGTATGTAAACCATGTGCTGCCCGTCTTCGTGGCACTTGACTGCGAGACTACCGGTCTGGACAACAAATCCGATCGCATAATCGAAATCGGCGCCGCCAGGTTTGACAATGGAGAGCTGGTGGCTGAATATTCGACTCTGGTAAACCCCTGCATTGCGATACCAGCCCTGATTACCAATCTGACCGGCATAACCGACGCCGATGTCAAAGACGCGCCTGAATTCAAATCTGTTGTTGACGATCTGCTGGCCTTTCTCGGTGATGCACCGGTATGCGGACATCAGGTTGATTTTGATGTGGGATTTCTGCGGGAGGAGTTTCGCCGCATCGGCGCCAAACCATTGAAAAATTACAGTATCGACAGTGCCCTGCTGGCGCGCCTGGTAAAGCCGGAGCTCTCGGCGTATGCGCTTAAACACGTGGCCGAGTCTACGGGGCATACCATCGAATGTGCGCACCGTGCCCTCGATGATGCAAAGGCTTCGGGCATCGTGGCCGTTGAGCTGATCAACCGGATCAGCGCGGCAATTCCGGAAGATGTACGCAGAATTCTCGGCGAGTTTGCACCGGGATCGCTGATAAAGACGATTTTGCTCAAGTCAACACGGCGCCGGGAATCTCCCGTACGCCTGACCGCCGGCATGAGTGAGGACATCCCCCTGCGCAAAAACTTGCCGCGTGAATTCGAACCGGTTGACATCGACGAGGTGGCCGCAACCGTCGATGATCGGGGCAGGCTGGCGGCTGAACTTGACAATTTCGAGTCGCGTCAATCGCAGGTTGAAATGACACGGCTGATTGCAGGTGCGCTGAATGAAGAGTCCGCCGCGGTTATTGAGGCCGGTACCGGTACCGGCAAATCGCTTGCCTACCTGGTTCCTGCGGCAGCGTTTGCCCTCAAGAACAATTGCAGAGTCCTGGTTTCGACCTTTACCCGCAATTTGCAGGACCAACTGCTCACCAAAGATCTGCCCCTCACACGGGCCTGCACCGGATCAAAGCTGACCTATTGTACGTTGAAGGGACGCTCGCATTACTTGTGCAAACGCGGCTATGAGCGTCTTTTGAGCGGGGAAACCGGTAACCTCTCCCGCCGCCAGAGGCTGGCCATGCTCCCGCTCATTAGCTGGGCCGAGCAGACCCGCACCGGCGATATCGAAGAACAGACGCAATTCAATCGCAAGTGGTTCGCCAAAATATGGGACCTGCTCTCGGCCGATACCCAGGAATGCACGGCGGCACAATGTGTACATTTCGGGGATTGTTATCTGCATAACGCACGCAAACGCGCGCTGGGATCACATATCGTTGTTATCAATCACGCCCTGTTCTTCTCCGAAATATGCGCCGAGTCTTCATTTCTGGGAAAGCTCGGTCCGATTGTTTTTGACGAGGCGCATCATCTCGAACGCTGTGGCCATCAGCACCTGCGGGTCAACCTGGATACCAACCGCCTGACGCTCTTTGCCGATTTTCTGACCAACCTGGAAAAGCATCTTGATAAACTGCCCCGCAATACTGCCATAGCAAAGCTCAAGCGCGACTACAAAAAATACCTGCGCAAAATGCGCAAGGCCGGCACCGATTTTCTGATCGAACTGGCTGCGTGGTCAAAAACGCAGGGCCATGACCGCGGCATGTTCCAATTCGCCTATACCGGAAATGATCTGACGCATTTGTCAAACCGTGCCGGTTTCGGCATCGCGCTCGCCGCCATTCAGGATAGCCTGCACCAATTGCATCTGAGCGCGCTCGAATGCGAAACTGAGGACGCGGAAAGTATTGCCGGGGCCGTGCAGGCCTGTGAGGAGCGTACGTCACAGCTCAAGGCCGATTGCACCTATGTATGTGAAGCCGGCAATGAAGACCATGTCTACTGGATGGAAGGCGATCACGGCAAAGGCTGGGTCAAACTGTGCGGTGTGCCACTCAATATTGCCGAACTGCTGGCGCAGGTCTGGGAGAAAAATCAGGGCGGACGCATATTTACTTCGGCAACACTGTCCGTTGCCGGGTCTTTGGATTATGCCAGAAATAAACTCGGTATTATCGGCGATGGCGACGATCGCCCCTTCGATAAGGCCTATGCCGGTATTTTTGATGCGCGACAAGCCGCACGCTTTGTTGCCCGGCAGACGCCGGCTCCCGATGCGGCTGAATATGCCAACTATATTGCCGACTCAATCGTGTCGATGCATAGCGCCCTGAGAAAAAACACCCTGGTGCTGTTTACGGCCAACGCGCTGCTGCGCGAAGTGTACTACCTGCTCAAAGATCGCACCGAACTTGCGGGCGCGCATCTGCTGGCCCAGAATATTACCGGCAACCGCTACGTAGTGTTCGAGCACTTTATCAACCACCGGCCGGCCATCCTGCTGGGTACCGACAGCTTCTGGGAAGGCATCGATGCTCCGGGTGATGCCTGTGAGGTGGTGGTCATTACCCGGCTGCCGTTTCCGGTACCGACCCATCCGCTGGTTCAGGCGCTTGCTCAACAGGCGCGCCAAGAACATGGCGAATCGTTCTTTTCCTATGCGGTACCGGAAGCAATTATCAAATTTCGCCAGGGCGCCGGCCGGTTGATTAGAAGCGTCAACGATCGCGGCGTGTTGTTCGTGCTTGACAATCGCCTTGCAACCAAAAGTTACGGCAAGAAATTTGTTCGATCGGTGGATGGTGAATTCGTAATTGCGCAAACTCTGGACGATGCTGTGCGGCGGGCCGCCGATTATTTTCAGACTGCCTGGGAGCCCTTTGAACACGATGAGGGTATTCACTATGTACCTGTCGATGACGCCTGAAAGATTGACACATGCCACGAATGTATCCCGGCGCGCGCCTCGATGGGGACGTATCGGGATTGTCGCATTTGTCGCTTTCATGCTGGCCCGGTGCGCTTTTTACTCCTTTACCGACTCAAATATCCCCCCCCACCTGAAATCAATAAGCATCCCGCTTTTTGTCAACGAGTCTTTACAGCCGGGAGTGGCTGAGGAGATTACCGAATCGCTTATCGAAAAGGTGACCGGCATCAGTAGCCTCAGGTTCGTCGGCGGCAGCGGCGATGCAACGATCAGCGGAAAAGTGACCGGCTATTCCAACGACCCGCACACCTACGGCAGCTCGGGAGTGCGACAGGTTGATGTACGCCAGTATGCCGTACACATCACCATCTATGCCGAATTCCGGGACAATATCAAAGAAGAGCAGCTTTTCAAGGGGCGGATTGTGGGAGAGGGGATCTATAATTTCCAGAATGAAACGGAAGCATCAGGGCGCCGAACGGCCATCAATGACGCCGTCGAGCAGCTTATGCAGAATTCCCTGCAGGGGTGGTAGCCCCTAATAGCGTTCCGGGGCAGAGGTCTTGCTGCCGGCTTTGAAAAGCAGAATGCCGTTGAGAATGAGCAATGCCAGCACGGATTTGGAACGAAAAAGCTTGAGCAGATTGTAAGCAAGCTTGATCGGTTTTTTCATTCTCAGGGTATAGGCTCCGCGCACCAGTCCCATCATCACATCCATGACAATTGCCAGAATCCAGGCCGCGCATATCCCGATGAGCATCGCTTTTCTGGCTTTATCCAGAGATCGTATCAGAAATTGCATAAACATCCTTTCTTTGGTCCGGCCGGTTTGCCGATCTGCAAACCGGTACGTAATAAACTAGTTCTCTCCACCCGTATCTTCAAGATAGTTGGCAAGGAGCAGGCGCAATGAGCTTTCGCCCTCATAGCGGGCAAATCGAAAATGGAGTTCATCGAGCGTCGCAGCAACCTCTTCGGGCAACTCCACAATGCAGGCATTTAGCGAAGATTGCAGGTTGTTGAATTTGCAATCCTGAGGATCGCGGAAGCTGATATAGGCCCGGCAGGTGAGAGGACGCCGGCTGTATACGCTGCAGGTGCGATCGTTTGTGAGCAGGGGGCAGGGACGACGTTGCTCGAAAAATCGCTGCACAAGCAGGCGCCAGGCCGCTTCGTCTCTGCCGCGCCCCAGCAGGTGCTGCACTTCACCGGAACGCAATAAGTCCTCAAAGACACGGCGGTCATCCTCCGCCAGTGCGCGTATGCGAGCCGCCTGATCCGGCAGGTTTTGCCTGAGCCGGCGGGCCAGCAGTGCTATCTCGAAAGAATAGACGTCCTCCACCCAGTGGAGACAGCAGTAGGCGCAGGTGGTGCGGCATACGGCGGGTTGCCCGAGATAATGCAACAGCGCCTGCTGGTACTGATCGTAAAGCTGCAAAATAGCGTCGTACCCTTCGGCAAATGCCTGATCGCACAGGTCAATTTTCTGATCGAGCAGTTGCGTAATTTGTTGCACTATTTTGTCAACGGCTTCTGCTGCCGATCGAGGAAGCTCTTTGCGGCGGGGTTTGAGAATGCCGTCTTCGTCGGGCTGCATAGTTTGCTGTGTATTCATGCTTTCAATATGCACCTTCACGCTTGAAGAGCACGAATAATGTTTTGATGATAATAGTGAAATCGCTCCAGATACTCCATGAGTCGATATATTTGAGGTCCAATCGTACTATTTCGTCGAAGTCGGAGATTTTATTTCTGCCGCTGACCTGCCACAAGCCGGTAAGGCCCGGCCGAATGCTGATGCGGCGATGGTGCCACTTGGCGTATTCGTTTACTTCTTCGGGCGTAGGCGGCCGGGTGCCGACCAGCGACATTTCCCCTTTAAATACATTGATAAACTGCGGCAGCTCGTCCAGGCTGACTTTGCGCAATATTCTGCCCACGGGGGTAATTCGTGGATCATTTTTCATTTTAAATACGGCGCCGTTGAGCTCGTTTTGAGAGGCCAGCTCGTGTTTGCGTTCTTCGGCATCGATGTGCATCGAACGATATTTGTACAAAATAAAGCGTTTGCCGTTTTTACCCACGCGCACCTGCTTGAAAAAGACCGGTCCCGATGACGTCAGCTTGATGAGCGCGGCCAGTATCGGATATGTTGCGAACAGAATGCTGATGCCGACCAGAGAGCCAACAATGTCGAATGCCCGTTTGAAAATAAGCTGGTCCGGGTCCAGCTCGACCGTATGCGAGATCAGCGTCGGCGAATTGTCGAGAAAGGTGTGGTATTCCCAGCGAGCAAAATTCGTGGCGCCGAAGATATTGAGAAATACCCGCGCCGGCCGGCCCATTTCCTCGCAGATTTTGAGATACGAATCGATATTGAATCCATTTCTGGTATATTTGCGCGGGATGCAGAAAAACACCTCTTCCACATAGCTGTTGCGGATGATCTGCTCGAATTCCGCCGGTGAAACGGCCAGGTCTACCTTGCGCACGACCCGCAATCCCCACTCCGAATGAACGGATAGTTGCTTGCAAATCTGTGCTGCGCGGCGTCCCCTGCCGAAAAGTATGATCGGGGTTACATTGCGGTTATTGCGTCTGATTTGAGCAAATGTATGCTTGAGTAGAAATTTTTCGACAGCAATGAAAACGAATGATGTTCCTGCAAAGAGCACATAGAGTGTCCGGCTGTGTTGACGGTCGGGGAACATGTACAGAATGGCGGCGCCCAGGATGCCGGCCGAGAGAAATATCATGATAATCCGGCTCCAAAGCCCCTTCATCCAGGAAAACTGCAGAATGGAAAACAGTTTTCGCGTCCAGGCAAAGTAGAGGTAAAATCCCAGAAAGCCGATGTACATCAGCCAGTAATCAAGCAGGGGATAGACGGGAATGTAAAATGAACAGATCAGGTGGGCCAGATAGAAAGCAGCCATCAACAGCAGGCAATCGACAGTTGCGATGATCTGCTTAAGGAATTCGGAATGTTCTTTGAGCATTTATCTTGATGCAATCCCTGGAAATCGATAGTATTGACGCACCAGACTGTGCTATCGCCGGTTGGATTGATACGACGAAATATAACCCTTCCCCCTGCTGCATGTCAATGACACAAAGGCCCCGCTGCGGTACTGTGAATGGCAGCCGATTGCGCCTGCGGCGAAATTGATGCATCACTGCCTCCAACATCAGGGCTTACTCCGGTGTGAACTCAAAGGGGTAGACAAAGCTCATGTTGCCGATGCGCTCGGGGATAGCCAGAAAACGGATGCCGGATGCGTAGTCGGTGAGCCGTTTCAGAAATGAGCGCTCGCCAATTGAGCTTTGCTTTACGGCAACGCTCAGCACCTTGCCCGAGGGGGCAACGATGAAATTTAAATGAACCGTTCCCGACATGCTCGCGCTTGTTTTGAGCATTTGCTTGTAGAATGCCTTTAAATTAGGGATGTGCCTGGCGATTGTATCCTTGATCGAAGCATGGGTACGGTATTTGAGTGCCGCCTTCGAATTCAAATCAGGCTTGCGTGAAACACTTTTGCGCGTCCTCGGCGCGTCGATATTCTTGCCGTGTGTACCGTCCGACAGCAACCCTTTGATCATTGATTGCGCATCCGAAATCTGTGCCGTATCTTCGCCGGCTATAACAAATTCGTATAACAGAAGTGCGATAGTGGAATCCAGCAACAAAGCGCGGCCGAAAAAAGCGGCGAGGGTCCGGGGTGTCTCAGTTGAGTCCGCCGGCTCACTCAGCTTGATCTGTGCCAGAGGGGGCAGGTCTGCAGGTTGAATGATATAAGCGGCAATGATACTGTCGCCCAGCGTACCTGCCGTGTGCAGTGATCCCGTTTTGAGAAACATACGGTGAAGCTGTGCCGCCGCGGCGAGCAGGCGCCGGGCCTGTTCGTTGTCGGGCTGATAGCCGGTCTGCAGTGAAAGCTGGTCTGCCAGCTCCCGGCTCAACTCCCCCGCCCGGCTGCTGTGCACAAAGCCCTTGTTGGCCTCTGCAAGCGCCAGAATTCTGGCAACCTGCCTGATGAGCGCTCCGTCCCTGCGGGTGGTGTCGAGGGCAAAACTTTTGACTTCGGCCAGCGATAAGGTATCGGTTCGCGTCGTGATCGCCGGTTGTTCGGCAGCCTGCCTGGTACACCGCAAAATGGCGGCGGCAAGCGCAAAGATCACGAAGATGAGGTAGGTAAATCTGACATGCTTCATAGCCGCATTTCCTTGCCTACAGTGAAAGCCTGCTGCGCAACTGCGCAACGTTGTCGGCCAGTTGAATTTTATCGTTCGTCGTATTGGTAAAAAAGTGCCAGCCCGGTTGCTGAGGTGGTGAGAGGATCTCTTCCTGTAGATGCATACGTTTCTCCAGTTGGTCCCGGGGCAACACGGCCTTGCGGGACAGCCGCTCGAATCTGCAGTTGTGTGAAGCATCCACCCAGATCAGGTGATCAAAGGCATCATCCATCGACCACAGCGGTAGCAGTGCTGCATCCAGAGTGGTCATCGCCGCCGCGGAATTATTCAGAAGGACGCTCAGCTCTCTGATCAGGGCAGGATGCACAATCCTGTTGAGCTTCAGCAAACTGCTTTTATCGATAAAGACCCGATCTCCGAGACGGGCGAAATCTATGCCGGAATGCATTATCACGTCGCTGCCGAAATGCGTGCGCAGGCGATACCGTATCTCCTGGGAAGAATTCATGAGCGCTTTGGCTTCTTTGTCGGCATTGATGACAACGTCGTCTTTACCGGCCAGCAGTTGGGCTGTCTGCGATTTGCCCGCTCCCATGTATCCGGCAATGCCTATGATCCGCTTTTTCATTCCTCGGCAAAGTGGTGCTTGACTATTGAAATGCGATTGCCCCTGTCGTTCAACTCAACTTTGTCAACATAATTGCGAACGATATACAGCCCCCGGCCACAATCCCGTTCGAGATTCTCCGGCAGGGTCGGATCGGGCACCGAGGCAATATCAAAACCTTCACCTTCATCCATGATGGATACCTTTACATAGGATTTATTCACCAGATGACCTATGGTTACCTTTTTGTTGTGATCTTTCTTATTGCCGTGATAAATGGCATTTGCCAGCAGCTCGGTCAGCGATATCTTCATTTTGCGGATGGTGTCGTCGGCATAACCGAGATCGTCCATGGAGCGCAGAATCACCGCCGATGTTTTGTCCATGTCTTCAAAGTAGTTGATGAATTGCAGGTATACCGGTTCCGATCCATCAAAACCCAGTTGCTGTTTGATCTTATCCTTGCGCGACTGGGTCAGCATTTCAACGGCAATGATGTTTATGTCGTCTTCGATATGAACGTTATGCGCACTACCGGTATAGTATTTGTCAATCTCCTGCATCAGGGTTCCGGGAGAGTGCTGCTTGACCAGCGCCTGCAGGTGCCTTTCGAATGCTCGCCGTCCTTCCAGTTCGTTTTGCGGGTTATACATACCGTACAAGCCGTTCGAAAACAGAATCAGCCAGTCGCCGGGGTCAAGGAAGATGCTTTTCTCATCGTAGAGGCCGTCATCGAAAATACCGACAAACAAGCCGGAGGTTTTCAACGGTATCAATGCATCGTCTTTGCTGGAATAGACAACCGGGTACGTATGGCCGGCGTTGCAATAGGTAAGCTTGTTGTTGTGCAGGTCAAGGTGGGCCAGGAACGCGGTGATAAAATAGTCCACATCGATATGCCGCACCAGCTCACGATTAACGCGCTCGAGGACGGTACGCGGGGAGCTGAAATCTTTCAGGTGGCTCATAAAGGCTACCTTGCCCATCGATGAGATCAGTGCTGAAGATACGCCGGAGCCAGAAACGTCAAACAGCAGAAACCCAAGCTCATCCTCCGATATTTTAATGACATCAAAGAGGTCGCCGCCCACTGCGTCACATGGTTTATACAGCGAAGCAATGTCGATTCCTTCGGCCGAAGGCAGGTAGTGCGGCACCATTGCCGCCTGAATAGAGCGGGCAATAGAAAGCTCTTTGTCCGGATTGGAATAAGTGGCGGGTTCTGTCATGTGTTGAATGGATTCGGTCCTTGTTCTGGAACGCCTTGGATGATTTCTGCTCGATTATGCACCGCTGGGCAATCGATAATTATTTTGGGTACCTACATATTATAGATTTATTCAAATTAATTGTCTACGCTGTTAGCGAAGGGAAATTGACATGCTCGCCAAGCTCAGGTCGATGGCCGTACTGGGAATAGATGCTTTTGAAATCGGTATCGAAGCCGATGTTATCGATATGATTCCCAGCTTTACGATTGTCGGCCTGCCCGACGGTGCGGTGCGCGAAAGCCGCGAACGCGTCATGTCGGCCATTAAAAACTGCGGCTACGAATTCCCACCGCGCAAAGTAACCATCAATATGGCGCCGGCCGATATGAAAAAGGAAGGTTCCGCATATGACCTGCCTATCGCCATCGGACTGCTGGTCGCATCCTCGCAGATTCATGTTCAAAATCCGCAGGATTATCTGATTGTGGGAGAGCTGTCACTGGACGGAACGGTCAAACCAATCAAAGGCATGCTTTCCATGGCAATCTGCGCCCGCTCGCTGGGCGTCAAGGGAATGATCGTGCCGAAAGAAGGCGCCGAAGAAGCCGGGGTCGCCGAAGGACTCGACATTTATCCTGTGGATTCCCTGACAACCGCCATCGGCTTTCTGGAAGGCGACCGGGAGATGAAACCGCATGCCACCGATCTGGATGCGCTTTTCAATAAGTCCCGCAATTACGGTATCGACTTTCGGGACGTGAAGGGCCAGGAACATATCAAGCGCGCCCTCACCGTTGCCGCATCCGGCGGGCACAACATCCTGATGATCGGGCCCCCCGGTTCGGGAAAGACCATGCTCGCCCGTCGCCTGCCCACGATCCTGCCCGATCTGAGCCTGGAAGAAGCGCTCGAGACAACCAAAATCCACTCCGTTGCCGGCAAACTCGATACGCACACGCCGCTCATTGCAACACGGCCATTTCGCTCGCCCCATCACACGATCTCTGATGCCGGACTTACCGGTGGCGGCTCATACCCCCGTCCGGGGGAAGTCAGCCTGAGTCACCACGGCGTTTTGTTTCTGGATGAACTTCCCGAATTCAACAAGAACATACTCGAAAACATGCGGCAGCCACTCGAAGACGGCAAAGTCACCATCTCCCGCGCCGCGCTTTCTCTGACCTATCCCGCCAAATTCATGCTCGCCGCCGCGCTCAATCCCTGCCCGTGCGGCTTCTACACCGATCCCCGCCACGAATGCTCCTGCTCTTCGCAACAAATCCAGCGCTATATGTCAAAGATTTCCGGCCCTCTGCTCGATCGTATTGACATCCACGTCGAGGTCCCCGCTTTAACCTATGAGGAGCTTTCGCAAAAAGTACCGGGTGAAGATTCAGAATCGATCCGGGAAAAGGTCGTCACCGCCCGTCGCATTCAACAGCATCGCTTTGAGCGCGAACAACGAGTTTACTGCAACGCGCACATGGAGTCACGCCACATCCGCTCCCACTGCGAACTCGATGAGCCCTGCCGGCAGTTGCTCAAAAATGCCATCGAAAAACTCGGCCTCTCCGCCCGTGCGTATGATCGGATCATCAAAGTCTCGCGCACCATTGCCGATCTTGACGGAACTGAACCGGTTCAGTCGCAGCATGTTGCCGAAGCAATTCAGTATCGCAGTCTGGACAGAAAGTTGTGGATGGGATAAATTCACCCTCAAAGCGCTACTGTAATGAATACATCTGCATATAGGTGGAGAAAGGGAATATTGTCGTCAAACCGACTACCGTACATCGGACGGGCGGCCGCACTTACTCTGTAGGGATAAAAAATCCCCTTCGCATTGTGTGCCACGGCCGTCCCCGCCCCGGGTGATGGCTGCGAAAACAGATAGGCGACGACCTTCTCCAGCCACTCGGGCGCCGTAATCTGAATGCCGGTGCTCATCATCATCATAGTGAGCAATATGGCATGGGGGCATGGGAAAATATTTTGTTTTCTCATACCATCCAGATTGCAGGCAAAGCGGCTGATCCCGGCGAAAGCTCTCGTTTCAGTTGTAGCCCCTGTTAATGTATTTTCACACATAGCTCATGAAATCCTGCCGCATCATTATCGCGATACTACTCCCGATCCTGCTTGGCTGCGCATCGACCACCAGGCGCGCCTTTATTGCGCACGGCGCGCAAGCTGAGCTGACGCCGCGCTCGCGCATCTACCTGGTCCCGCTCACCCGCATCACCACCCGCTTCGACGATCGTCTCAATACGGCTGCCGACACGCAGTTCTCCGATTCCTTTTTTGTCGAGTCGGGCAACTCGCTGCTGGCCTACGAGATTGGCCGGCGATTCCGGTTGGTCAATGCCGATGCATTCCGGGTCGACAGCACTTTGGCTAATGAGCCGAGTCCGGTACCGGGTGACGGGGAGGTCGGGTTCGACGATATGCCGGCCTTGGCAAAACGGTTGTGCGCGCAGCATGATGCAGATCTGCTGGCCCTGCCGCGTGAGTGTATTATGACGCATATCGTCTCCCAGCAACAGGGGTGGCGCAATGACCAGTACGGCTCGAACTATGACGACAAACCGATCCGCTACATCGCCCGCACAAAGCTGCATTTGCAAATCTGGAACAAAGAAGGCAAGCTGCTGTACGAGAAAAGCGGCAAAGGACTGAGCGAACGGCCGTTTCTGTATTCACTGTTCAAGCGGCGCAAGCCCGGTGTAGAGATC
>WJLW01000071.1 GCA_014728295.1 Chitinivibrionales bacterium
GGTGGGATGAGCTGGCATTTTCTGTTTCCGGCAATGATAATTCTCGGTTTTGCATTCGCCTTTTCCGGCGGCGGCAGACCGGCTTACAAGGTCGGCGTGCATCCCCCCGAGGCGCTGGAGGATTCGGCTGCATTTCCGTTGCTCGCCACCCGCTATCTCGAATTTATTCCGGTTGACAACCTGGACGACGCGATTTCCAAAGTCAGCCGCCACCAGCTTGATATACTCGTGTCGCGGCAAAGCGTTGTGCGCTACTGGATCAATGAGGAATCACAAAAAGGACACCTCGCCGAAAAAGTGCTGCTCGGAAGCTACGACGGAGCTTTGACAAAAGAAATCGTCGGCGGTAAACAGGTGCGCTATGTCGACTGGCTTGTGCCCGGCATTCTGGCCATGAATATGATGTTCAGCGCACTCTTTGGCGTCGGCTGGATGATCGTGCGCTATCGCAAAGTCGGCTACCTGAAACGGCTCAAAGCCACCCCGACACGTGCATACGAATTCCTCATCGGCCAAATCCTGTCACGACTTGTGGTTATCATGGGCTCAAGCACCGTCGTCTTTGCCGGATCGTGGGCGCTGATCCGCTTCCCCGTCAATGGATCGGTACTGCTGCTGGCACTGGTATTTGCCGTAGGAACTTTCTGCCTGATATCACTCGGCCTCGTTTTTGCAGCACGCTTTACCAACGAGGAGCTGGTCGGCGGGTTGCTCAACTTTCTCACCTGGCCCATGATGTTTCTCTCCGGTGTCTGGTTCTCACTCGAAGGCGTCAATCCCATGCTCAGAAAAGCCGCACTGGCCTTTCCCCTTACCCACATCGTCAATGCTGCCCGCGGCATTATGATTGATGGCGAAACCATCGTCGACGTCATCCCCGAACTGTCGATTCTGTCAATCCTGAGCATCGCCCTGCTGGCAGTGGGATCCGCACTTTTCAAATGGGAATAGCGGCGCGGGAACTCCTTTGAATTTCTCGCCGGAACCGGTGTGTTCTCGTTTAGCTACTTGGTAGTTTTTGATGGCCATTGCTTTCTTTGTTGTGTCATCCGCGTGGAAACGGAGATCTGTCCATGCCTTGTTGCCCCCATACTAGCGAAGCTATTGTTCAGTTTTCAAAGTACAAGTATGTCCATCTGAATTATGCGTGTTGGTTAATAGTCAATATTCACCGTCTTTGCGTATCGGGCATTCCGGCCGTTCACCGCAAATGCAGCTCCTTTAGCTTGCGGGAAAGATTTGACTGGGCCATGCCGATTGATGCTGCGGTGGCGGTGATATTTCCGCTGTTTTTTTCAAGTACGCTGTTGAAGTATTCTTTCTCGAATTGCTCGCGGGCACTTTTGAAATCCAGTGCGCCATAGTTGCTTGCGGGCGTGCCTGACAAACGGGCATTTTCAGCGTTGGACGGCAATCCGCCGGCGACCGATTCGACGATGCTCCGCCCAATCTCCTCATCGTTGGCAAACACCGCCGCGCGCGTGACCACATGCTTCAGCTCCCGAATATTGCCGGGATACTTCTTACTCGCCAGATAGACAAGCGCATCATCGGAAAAGCGGTGAATTATCTGCATTTCCTTGCATACCGATGCCAGAAACGCCTGCGCCAGCAGGGGGATATCCTGTGTGCGCTCTGCAAGCGGGGGGACGTGCAGGATGAAGGCGCACAAGCGGTACCAGAGATCGTGACGGAACGCACCCTCTTTGACAAGTGCGTCGAGGTTTTTATGCGTGGCCGCCACAATACGCACGTTGATGTTGATCGGCTTGTTGCCTCCCAGTCGTGTTAACTGACCGGTTTCGAGAACTCGCAACAGCTTGGCCTGCACCTGCAAATCCATATCGGCAATTTCGTCCAGAAAGAGCGTTCCCCCGTCAGCCTGTTCCAGGCAACCAATACGTTTTGCATGCGCACCGGTAAAGGCGCCTTTCTCATGGCCGAACAACTCATCCTCAGCCAGGCTCAGCGGCATTGATGCGGTATTGGTAGCGACAAACGGGCCGTCCGAACGCGCTCCCTCGAAGTGCAGAGCCTGTGCAACCAGTTCCTTGCCCGAGCCCGTAGGCCCCGTGATTACCACCGATTTAGGAATTTTGGCCAGGCGATCTACCTGCTGATAAAGCGAAACCATGATTTCTGATTTGTAAATTGGCATCGGATACTTTGCTTTGGCGTGTTCGCTTACTTCATGTTTTAGCCGCGCCGCTTCCAGCGCATTGCGCACACTTGCCCGGATCTGGATGAGCCGCAACGGTTTTTCCAGAAAGTCGTGCGCTCCCAGTTTGAATGCCTCGCTGGTCAACGAAATGGTGCCATGCCCCGAAATCATGATCACCGGCATATGCGGGCGATTCTCACGAAAGTGCCTCAGCAATTCGATGCCGTTATCTTCACCAATGCGAATGTCAACCAATGCGCAATCACTGCCCATCGCCGCCTGCTCACGGGCCTCTGCTGCATTTGCCGCTACAGCTACATCGTAGCCTTCTTCATCGAGAATTTCCTGCAGGCTGATGCGGATTTCTTCTTCATCGTCAACGACAAGAATTTTCAAATCAGGCATGAGCGACCTCTTCTGGGGGAATTTCATTCGGAAAGGTTATGAGTATGGTCAATCCATGGTCGTCGCCAGATGTCCGCGATGCAAGCACGACGCGGCCGTGCATGGTTTCAACCAATCGCTTGACAACCGGTAACCCCAGTCCGGTACCGCCTCTTTTCATACTGACATAGGGCAACCAGACATGGTCGAGTTCATCGGCCGGAATTCCCGATCCGTTGTCTTTGATGCGTATCCACGTTTCGTTATCTTGATTTTTCGCCAGAGTCACCGCCATGCGCGTGGCGCCGGCTTCCAGAGCATTCTTCCAGAGGTTGAGCAAAACCTGGTTCATGAGATAGCTATCGACGCATATATCAACATCCCCGTCGATGGCGGTTTCCATTTTTGCGGCAAGTGTTGCCGCGGTCTCCTCGATCAACGGGCGTGCCGCAAGACGTTTGGGCTTTGCGTCCGGATCCTTGGAGAAGCTGCGAAACTGGTTGACGAGGCGTTCCAGCGCGTCAACCTGGTTGTTTATGCGCGCAAGAAACGTCTTCAGATTATCGGCCGAAATGTCCATGCCTTCCAGCGTGCGCTCTTCCATTCTATCCAGTGTCAACCGGATCGGCGTCAGGGGATTCTTGATTTCGTGGGCCATGACGCGGGCGATATCCTGCCAGGCGCTCTCCATGCCTTTGAGCTGCGCTTCTTTGCGCAACACAGCGAGCTCGTCCTGCATCTGCGAAACGGCTTTTTCCAGTCTGCCCAGCGCGCCGCCCGACGACACCTTGATTTCCGCGAATGATCCTTTGCCTATCAGCATGACCGATCGAGCAAGCTCCTTGAGCGGCTGTGTCAGGCGCCGCAGCGTCCAGATTGACAAAAGAATAAGTACCAGAGACAAGAGTATCGAAAAGGATATGACGGCGAAGCGTTGTTCACGAATGATGATGGGGATCAGCGCTTTCCATTGACGATTGCGTTTGAGGTCGGCAATGATATCCTGCCGCTCCTGATCATTGGCGTCGGGCAGCAGCCGGCGGAGGATGCGTTCGTGTTTGGGGTTGTGGCTTTGCTCAAGCGTCTGCGTCAGGCGATTGACAAACAATCGCTGCATCGGCCAGGCAAACGCGACCAGCAATACACCGGCCAGGATGAGGATCTTCCATTCTAATTCGAGGTTTTTGAACACGATAGTGCGACCTGGTTAAGAACGTACGCAGAGGATGCAGAGAATTTTATTTATTGCGCTTCCTTGCGCTCGGTGAATGCTGAAGTAAAAACCCATTATTTTCTTTGCACTCTCTGCGCATCTTTGGGTTCATTATTGTCCTTACTGCAAGCTGATTACCTTGTAGATCTTGCGTTGTCCCCAGATGGGCGTCATGTCAACGCTGCGATTGAGTTGTTCGGCACGGCTGGGCAGCAACTCGGCCTCCAGGCGACAGGCGGATGCCGATTCGTCAAGCTTGAAATGCCAGCGGCAGAAATCCCTGAGTGCCAGCAACACCTGCGGGTAGCTCTTCGAAGTATGCGTACTGTCTTCAACCGGTTGGACGAGTGTGTCCGCAAACGTGTAGGTGTATTCGGCAATATCAAACATCAGGCTGCGTACAAAAGAAATCGTATCCCCCTCATCGGGAAACGCGCTGATCTTGAACCGCAACGGAATTCCCGCGTCAACCAGTTCTCCCAGTTGCTTGTTCCACGCGATCTCCATGCCGGCTTGAATATAATAAGCCCTGTCCTGCATCGAAACCGACGATACAAGCAATTCCGGGCGCTCTCCTCCGGGCGACAGCCAGTTGGATATGAACAAAATCAGGCCAAACAGGCCATCTCGTGCATTATCCAGCATTCTTGCAGCACTTTTCCTATCCTAAATTGCCTAGCAAAAATCTGAAACGGAATCCAGGGTTGAAGGTTTGAAATAATCTTGGCGATCTATCTTTGAAACCATTTGATGAGATGAAAAATGGTGCAGTGAAATCTCCGCCAATATGCATCCAGGACAGGATGCTGTAGCTGATGCCGGCATGCGCTTCAAGCAACATGAAGCCGGCGTCAAGCTCCTGACCTATGGTTGAATTCGAATCGGAGCTGCCCGGACCGGAGCCGCTGAAAATACTCGAACCGCCACTGACCGTTTTAATCGGTGTAACGGTCATGCTGCCGCCACCGATCATGCCCCCGAAAAATAGGTTGAAGTCACCGGCGACAATTGCTTTTTCCAGCAAAAACCCGCCCATGCCGAGACTCACATCGAGGGTATAAATAGTATCCTCTTCGCCAGGATTGCGGATGGTTATTTCGAACCTGTCGGAGCTGCCACCCCAGCCTCCTCCGCCAATTCTGATGCCGTTGCCGACTCCACCAAATCCTAATCCGCCAAACAAGGGAAAAAATTCCTTGTCCTCGATGGATGCCTGCACTTTTGACCAGACCGAATCGCTTCTGATTAATTTCTTCACGGTATTCTCCATATCAACCGCGATACCGGATACATTAAACGACAGCGCTCCCCCATAGCCTTGCACACGCGCGCTTACATCCCGCTCACGCGTGGGTCTTGCCAGGTTTGCGGCTGTATGTTCGGTAATAATCAGAACCGTATCTTTCTTTCCGCCAGAGGCAGCATCCTGCTCTGGCGGCACGGTATCTGCATCACCCCCGGCATGTGCCTCAGGAAAAAGCTCAGTCGCATCAACCTCCTGCGTAGTGTCGAGTTCCAATTGCGACGCGCCTTCGGTTCCGTCATTTGTCTGACGGGCGGTTTGCGAATACCGCTCGCTATACCCACGATGCTGAAATTCGGATTCTTTACCGGCGTACGCAGTTGAAAGAAGCATTCCCAGTATCGCCATGATTACCGGAAAGTGCGGTTGCTTCTTCATGTCAACACTCCTTGGTTAGTCACCGTTCCAGGGACAAAAGCTATGGCATTCCCACTTTTATCCCAAAGTTCCAAAAATAATTTTTAAGCGAAATCCTGGATTAGGACTGATGAAATCTTGATATTTGTTGGAAGACATAAAAATCGGAACCGATATCTCTCCTCCCAGATGCACAAAAGGATAGACGCTGTAGGTTGCGCCGGCATGCGCCTCGAGCACGAACATGTCGATGCGCGCAGGCTCCCTGCCGGTTTCATTCTGCTGGTCGAAATTCGATCTGAGACGGGCAAATTGATCTGTGGCATATCTGGTTTGTTCCAGCTCTATTTCACCTTTGCCGATATACCCGCCAACAAGGTAATTGGTTTTTTCAATCACATAGGCTTTTTCTAAAAGAAATCCTCCCCACGAAACTTTTATTTCGAGATCGGCAAATTCGAAGGTATCGAGGTCGGCGTTATACACCGAATTTTCACTGGATTTATCGAGGCGGCCGCTCATTCCGCCACCGCCAATACGAATGCCGTTACCCACACCGCCATACCCGACTCCCGAGACTCCGAATATGGGCTCGAAATTGTATCGGCTGAAATCGTAGGCGTATTTATTGCCTTTCAGCATATCCTCGATCGGCTTGACATAGAGCGCCGTCATGCCAAACATCGGCCCGCCCGAACCGCCGATTCCCTTCTCCCGCATTTTCTGCAGATGCCCTCTGAAGCCCCGCTTAAACCGTTCTATGCTTTCCTTTTTTAAAACATAGACCGTATCTTTCGTTTCTTTGACGACGAACTCCTCCGATTCTCGCTTCTCAGTATCATCTTCGTCATCTTTGAATTCATATTCCGGATCATCTTCATCATACTCGCCCGGGCCTTCGGTATCATCGCCCAGGTCAAGCTCCGTATCCTCGCCTGCCGATGCAGAAAACTCATCCTGATATTCAAGTTTCGTATCACCTTCACGAATTACCGCAACGGTATCTTGCGCTTCTGCGGGGCCCGGAACCTCCTCGGGCCGGGCGTGAACACTCTGCATTATCGCCAGTGCACTTGTCGTTGCAATGCAAATCAATTTCTTCATCATGCGGTAACCTCCGGAATTGTGTCACATGAACAGGGTACAGGTTTCATCAGACGCTGCGCTTTCCAAATGCTATTCTCAGGCGAATACCCGGATTAACCGTGCTGAACGATGCGCTGCGGGTACCGGTTACAAATCCGCCCGGAGAGTGTGTAAACAATGCATAAAATTCAATTCCCAGATGAAAAATCGGCGTCAACTCAAAATTGGTTCCGCCATGCAAATCAAACGCGATAAACGGGGCTACGGCCGCCGTGGTTTCATCGGACGCTACCGTGTCAACACCCGGGTAATCGGCGCTGTAGTAATAATCTTCACTAAGCTCACGATGCTTTAAGATCGTGTAGGCCCCGCCACCGAACAATCCCCCGCCAAAAATGTCCATCACTCCCATGTCAAATGACTTTTCGAGTATGAAACCGGCATAGGCAGGCAAAACATGCAGGTTGACATATTCACCAGCCGTTGAGCTACTCCCCGCAGTAAATATGCTCCCCGCAGCAAGTGATTGCTCCTGATAGTTGCGATAGGAAACCCAGAGTCCCCCGCCGAAGCGTATCCCCTGCGATGCGTCGGCATAGCCCATGAAGCCGATACCGTATGACGACCTGTTGTTGCGGTCATAGTCACGATACGCGATCGAATCCACCGGATCGCTGAGAATATCCCGCACAAAATCATCATCAAGCCAGAGGATATGCGGCGTGAAAATCCCCTCGCCGCCCCAACTCCCGCAACACTCAGCCCTGTCGTCCCGGTAGCCGGAAACACTCCGGGCCGCAAAAAGACTTACCAGGCACACTGCTAACAAATTGCATTTCATTGTTCCTCCTGAGAAAAATTGCAATCGAGAATTGTTCGTACTCAATCGTTTAGTCATACCGGCTCCCTTCCGAAAAACATGAGAAACTTTCAACGCTCCTTGAATAAATGCAAGCCGGGTGCCAATGCGGATGATGAAGTATAACTGCTTATAAATTAGGGACTTACTCTAAACCATGCGATTAATACATTATATGACTTGAAAGATAAATATAATTCGGATATATCAAATTGATATGTGCGACAGGAATTACCCGCGCAAATCACTGCCGGGATCAATAAGCGCGATTTGCACATCCATGACATTTGTAGCGGTGGGTCCGGTAATGACATGCAGACCGGCAGCTCGAACGGCGTCATAGGAGCAATGGTTCTCCAGAGCAGCGTCGGGTGATATCGATCCGTCAAGCATGCGTTTCCAACTATGACCGTCGACAAGAGCACCGGCCACATCTGTCGGTCCATCGGTGCCGTCGGTGCCACAGCTCAGGAAGGTAATATTCGACCGGTTGCAAAGCAGTTTTGCCATTGCCAGGGCCATGTGCTGATTGCGTCCGCCGCGGCCGTGAATTTGCGGAAGGTTCACGGTCGTTTCACCGGCGCTGAGCAGACAGTATCTGCGCCGGTCGCAGCGTTGGGAGTAAGCATGGATACGGGCAAAAAGCCACTCGGTGGCATCCCTGACGTCACCGGCAATCGAGGTAGTCAGAATAACCGGTTCGTAGCCAAGCTGCCCGGCCCTGCGCGCGGCAGCCCGGACGGCAATTTCATTAGTTGCGCACAGGCACTGCATACCCCGTGAAAAACACGCTTCCTGAGGGCCCGGCGTCTCTTCTATCAAACCTGCGCACCCCTGCTGCAATCGCTTCTGCACGCCGGGGGGTACGCGGCTGGCGAGTTTGTATTTATCAATAACGGCACGGGCATCGTTGAACGTAGATACATCCGCAGCAAACGGACCGGATGCTATGGTAGCGGGATCATTGCCCGGGACATCCGATATGAGCAGCGCAATCACCGTTGCCGGATGCGCAGCCCGTGCGGCCAATCCACCCTTGATAGCGGAGATATGTTTGCGAACGATATTCATTTCCTGAATCGATGCGCCGCAGCCCAGCAGCGCGTTTGTTGTTGCCTGTTCGTCCTGCAGGGTCAATCCCGCTGCGGGCAATGGCCAGAGCGCGGAACCGCCCCCCGAAATCACAGCTATGACCAGATCCCTGCCGGATGCGTGCTCCAGCATTCGCAGCACCGCCCGGCAGGATTCTTCGCCGCGCTCGTCCGGTGTCGGATGCGCAGCTTCGTCCAGGCGAATGCGCTGCAGGTCGCCTGGTGCACGCGTATGGCCGGATTTGACCGTTACGATTCCTCCGCTGATACGCTCATGCAGCACGTCCTCGACGGCAAAAGCCATTGGAGCGCCGGCCTTGCCGCAGCCGACAACACAAATGCGGTCGTACCTATCCAATACATACGGCCTGCTATCCTGCACCGACAACGTAGTCTGATCCAGCGACAGTACGTTACGCACGGCAACACACGGATTCACCGCATCAATCGCGGCATTGAAGAGATCGAGCAGTTTGTTCCAGTTTTGCAAGCTGTTTGTGTCGCGCATAAACATGCCGGTCAAGTACGGGAAGTGTCGTTTCCCTGTAACAGGGATAGTATTTCCTCTTTTGCATGGAGCTTTCCCCGCCCGATACCGGGACAATACCTGCTTTCCCGCCGCCACCTCTCCGGCGAACGCAAAATACTGAACCAGAATGGATAGGTGCGGCACTGGCCAGGGCGAACGGGATAGATCGTGCAGCCGTTGTCATAAAAGATGCAGCTCCCATCGTGGCGCTCCTGGAGACTGCATTTGCCATGCAGGTTTCGGGTGTAGCATTTGTAAAATTCATCCAGTGCCAGCTCGAGGGCGAATGCGATGCATGCAGCTTCTTCGTTTGAAAGGTACACAGCCCCCGGATCGCCGGTGCAGCAAGATCCACAGCCGCAGCAACTGAAGCGCAGGCCTTCATCGAAAAAATACGGACGGTGGGGGAAGTTGTGCATATTCATTGGCGTGGGGCTGAATCGAGGGGTTCATACCTGCCGTCCTTAGCTCGCCCGCAGCGACCGGGCAATGAGCCCGATCCCGCCGATCAGTAGCACAATCATCACCAGCGTATTAAACAACGTCGTGGGACGAAAATAGATATGCAAGCTATTGATAATCCCGACAAATATTATCACCAACCCTCCCCCCGTCAGCAGCCAGCCCGCAATCGACTTCCCATTGAAAAACAAGAACCCGATACCGAAAATAAACGGAATCAGCGCCATGCCGAAGGGATTCAGGTGAAAACTGTAAAATCGCCAGCGCGTGCTGGTTACCGTTACCTGATTGGTGATCAAATACCCCCCGGCAACCGCCATCACCAAACCAATCAAAAAAGTTGAGATCCCGCCCGACGTGCCGCCCGCTCCTTCAATATTCTTCTCACCCATGCTGACCTCCCGAGATTAAGTAAACTGAACTATCATTGTAACATTATTCACAGGCAAATTCACCCGCTCATTCCGCAACCATCAATGCATACAACGTCAAGTAAAAATCGTGGGCGGACAGCAGGTCGACGCCGTTTTTGGACGCCCGGCTGCGCTGATCGTCATTATTGTACCCCCACGTCGCCAGAAACGATTTGACACCCGCATCAGCCGTTATCAAGAGCGAATCGACCTGATCGTCGACAAAAAGAATATTCTGCAGGGGCACCCGGAACGTTTCTGCCGCATAGGTCAACTGTTCACGTTTGCAGCGATTATATTCCTTGCTGATGATTTTTTCAACGTTGAATTCGTAGGTGTCAATGAGCTGCCGGGTTGATAATTCGTCACGCGTCGTAGCTATAATAACCGGATAAATGTCGGCAAGTTTCCTGGCCCCTTCCAGGATGATGCCAAATGCAGGCGCAAGCTTCAGCCAGTCGTTCGGAGCGCTGTTTTGACATCGCTTGCGCGTCGAATAAAACGCACTCTGATATGCCGGCATTTCATGCGTATTATGCTTTTTAATTTCGTCAAAGTCCTGCTGTGTGCGAACCATCCACCCGTTATGAATAATTTTCAAAAACAGCATGTAATCTTCCCCTACCCGCAAAAACGGCCGCAGACGCCTGAACTCCTTCAATAAGGGCGCAAGCACACTTTTTTGAGTGTCGAAATCTTCATAGGTCAAATCTATATCCCAGAAGGCGCGGCTATGTAATTGTCTGAAAGCGGTGTAGGCAACAAAAAACGTCTCTTCGATGCTGTCGGCAATCACACCATCGAAATCCAGCGCAATCAGCTTGTCTGATGAGGCCACATCTGTTCCTTTCCGTGGTCGGAAATAAAGGTAGAAAAATAGCAGAATCGGGCGCGCAAAGCAAAGAAGAGCCGCAGGGGGCCCGCCGGTTTGCCCCGATTTCCGGCAACTCCCGCCTTGACATGCTCATTTGGCGGTGCTATTTTTTCAGGCAGCACATGGTGAGGAGATTGTCATGCCGACCAGATTAAGTGTAAACGTCAACAAAATCGCCACCCTGCGTAATGCGCGCGGGGGTAACCTGCCGGATGTTTTGCAGACTTCGCTGGATATCGTTTCGTTTGGGGCCGAAGGAATTACCGTGCATCCGCGTCCCGATGAACGCCACATTCGACGACAGGATGTGTATGACATTTCACACGCGCTTTGCGCAAAGCATCCCGGTATCGAATTCAATATCGAAGGCTATCCTTCAACGGATTTTCTCGACCTGGTATGCGAGGTCGGGCCGCATCAATGCACGCTGGTTCCCGATCCACCGCACGTACTGACGTCGAATGCCGGATGGCAGGTCGCCCGAAACGAAGCTCGACTGATCGAAGTCATGCAGCAACTGCATGAGGCGCAGGTGCGCACGTCAATTTTTATTGACGTTTTTAATTTTACGGATGAGGATATGGAAAGTCTGGTTAAAACGGAGAGCGATCGGGTCGAGCTGTATACGGAGAGATATGCCCGCGAATGGCGCACCGATACGGGAGAAACAACGCTGGAGCGCTATGCGGCGGTCGCCGGCCTCATTTCACAAGCCGGAATTGCGTTGAATGCCGGGCACGACTTGAATTTGTCTAATATCACAGCTTATATCAAAGCCATTCCGCAAACGGTCGAAGTATCGATCGGTCATGCGCTGATTTGCGATGCGCTCTATCTGGGCCTGCAGCAGACGATCGTAAAATATCTGGCCTGCCTGCGCAATCCCGACATTACGTACCCTCAATAAATCGTGTAATTTCTTTGATAAAATTCAGATTGCTCTCGATTATCTTCTTGCGTCCCGGTTCAGGATCGGCATTATCCGCCTTGTGTGCATCGCCCAGGTATGTTCGGGCCTGCTCGAGCATGCCCATGTTTCCTTCCAGCTTTTGCCGTGACTCTTTGATGTAGGCTATCTTTTCGGCTCCCTTTTCCATCGACTCAATAGATTTCATCCGCTGCGTATAGTCGGTCATTTTGCGAAATTGATCGATGGCATTTTTGCCGGCATTGTTATATTGCCAGGCGGCGATACCCGGTTTTTCCAGTTGCTGTGCACATTCAGCCGCAAGCAGATACTGCCCGACCGCCTTGTCGTATGCTTTCTGTTTTTCGAATTGCTTAGCCGTCTGGCGGGACGTGCGATACTTCTCCCACAGCTCGCCGATCGATAATCCGGACACATCAGGCCGCTTGAAAGGGGCGGCAGCTATCGCTTCGGGCGATGGTCGGGCTTGCGGTTCATCCTCTGCAACCGGCGCGGGAGCATCCGGATCGGGTGCCACTTCTTCTATTTGACGGGCAACCTCTTCTCTGGTGATTTCGGGTTCCTTCTTTTGAGCGCTTTCATCCTGTTTTGCACAACGCAAAGCAAAGATGCCGACTGCCAGTAAAACGAAAAGCTTCTTCATAGTACCGCCTTGATTGAGCATGAGAACTCTCTTTGATAAAAATGTGTATCTGCAACGATGCAATGATACTTAAAAATTAATAAAGCTCACGACTTCGACGCCAGTGGTTTTTTGCAGTGATCCTCCAGTGCGCTACATATACAGCCTGAGTCCGATCTACATGAGCTGATATCTGTGGAAACGTTCGTTTACGTCTAAAAAGAGCGGGAGATCGTCCACCGTGTAGTACAAAAAGATCATGCCGCCCCTGGCTCGCCTGTTACTTATTCGCCGGTTATGCTTTTTTCAAATACCGCGCAGAATAATCTTTCACCAGCTTGTAAACGACCGGCGATAAGAAAATGAGTGCAATGAGATTGGGCAGCGCCATCAGGCCATTAGCAGCATCACTGAAATTTATCACATCGTCGATGCTGTGCGCGGCTCCCAGCACAATAATCAAACAATATACGATTCGATACATTTTTACCGCACCTTTGCCAAAAAGGTAATCCGCCGCCCGGTCGCCGTAATATGACCAGGAGATAAGCGTGGAAAAAGCAAACAGAATAATTCCCACCGATACCAGCTTGCTGCCCCAGACGGTTCCGAGGCCGAGCGCAAATGCCTGACCGGTCAACTCGCCTTTTACCTTTGTCACCTCAGTTGCGTTGGTGAGAACAATTACGAGCGCAGTAATGGAACAGATTACGATTGTGTCTATAAATGGCCCGATCATGGCAACCAGTCCCTCCCGTACCGGCTCATCGGTTTTGGCAGCCCCATGGGCCATCGCGGCCGAACCCAGACCGGCTTCATTAGAAAACAGTCCCCGCGCCACACCGGCCTTTATCACCGCTCCAATCGCCCCGCCAGCAACCGATTCGGGCACATTGAATGCCATCGTAAAGATTTGGGCCAGTGCACCGGGTATTTTCGTAATGTTCAACAGCAAAATCACCATCCCGCCTGCGACATAGAAAACCGTCATTACCGGTACAATCCGGGAAGCAAATTTGCCAATCGACTTGATGCCGCCAATTATAACCAGAGCTACCAGAACCGCAATGATGCATCCAGTTACAATATTAAAGGCAAGGCTTACTTCAGCATCACTTCCGAAGATCAGCGCGCGCAGACTCACAACTACATTATTTGCCTGAAACATATTGCCGATTCCGAAACTGGCAATTATCGTGAATACGGCGAACAAAACCGCCAGCCACCTGAAATTCCTGCCCAGTCCCCGCTCGATAAAGTGCATCGGACCGCCATGCGCCTCGCCATCTTTGTCAATTCTACGAAAATGAATCGCAAGCGTGCAACTGGTGAACTTTGTGGCCATGCCGACCAGTGCGGTAATCCACATCCAGAAAACGGCGCCGGGGCCTCCGACGAGAATCGCGGCAGCCACACCAACGATATTGCCGGTACCGATAGTTGCCGAAAGTGCTGCCGAGAGTGCCTGGAAGTGATTGATTTCGCCGGGATCGTCCGGATTGTCGAATTTGCCGCGAATGACATCGAGCGCATGCCGGAAGCCGCGAAATTGAATCACGCCGAGAAAAACGGTCAAATACAAGCCGGTGCCTACCAGGATAACCATAAGCGGAATACCCCAAATGAGGCCGTCAACCTGTTTGATCAGCAGAGAAAGGTTCATTCTGCTCCTCAGCTTGAGAAAACATGCAAAAGCAATTGTATCAAGATACTATCCGGCAGTGTTTCGATGCACTTTTGTCATTTTGTACAGTTCTGTTAACACAGAAAACCGGAAAAAGCGCTTAGAACGCAGAGAAAAGTCGATTAATTGACGGGAAAGGACAATTTCGTGAATTTCAGCGAGATGTTCGTATGGTTGGCATGCAAGTTGATGCATAAAAAAAATGAAAGAAAGAAAACTCTTGCCAATAAAAGAAGGATACGAAACGCAGTTTATATGATTATGGACACCAGCATCTAACAGATACTCCTTTAAGGTACCACCATGCGAAAGGCGAGGCAGCTCCTGCTGTTTCGCCTTTTCTCTTTGTATTCGCGCATATTCGAAGCATCGTACGGGCACGATGTTTTCCATTAAATATTAATCCGGCAGGTACTTCACGGGCACGGGAATTCGATACCGGCGCCTAAGCAAGCACTTTGCAGACGTAGATCGATCCAGCTAATAACCGGCTGATAGTTAATAACATACATCAATTCGCCAATGAAGTCGGACAGCGAGACGCCTGCTTTTCCAAGGAAGGCAGCATGTGCGTTTCATTTTGTAATTGCGAATTCCGGCAGCAAACATCTATTTTTTGCCCTCACGTTAGTGCACTGTTGCAGCCTAGAGAAGAGAAAAAATTAGATGAATTGCCGAATGGGCGGATTCTGGTGTCTGATAGTAGTGTATGTTTGTGCTTCGAGCATCTGCGCAGCGACATCGATTTCAGGCGATATTGCAGGCATGAAGTTCACCACCAAAGGAAATCCTTATGTGGTGGAAGATGATATTGTCGTGCCCGAAGATAAAAAAGCTGTCATCGAATCCGGATGCATCCTGCTTTTCAAGCCGTTTACCGGACTGGCTGTTCACGGCGATCTCTATGTCAAAGGCACTTCAAGGGAACGTGTAGTATTTACTTCAATATATGACAAGCAATACAATCCACAATCTCAACGAGATGCGAATCCTTTTGATTGGAATGGCATATTCGTTGCCCAGAAAGCCGGCAATGTCAAGCTGGAAAATTTCGTTCTTCACTATTCGGTGTACGGTGTAAAATCAAAACGGGATATTATTATTGTCGTTAATGGTATCTTCAGCAAAAACGGACAGTTTCATTTCAGTATTCAAGATGATATCCAGTTTGTTCAGGATAAAATTCCCTATTCATATAACTCATCCGAAGCAGAAGCGGATACGCCAAAAGATGAAGGACAATCATCCGGCAATAAATCTGCTCGAAAAAAGGATCCTCGCAAGAAAAAAATAGTAAAATTTGCTTCCGGCTCATTGCTCGGCGCAGTTGGTCTGGCCGGCGCAGGTTTTGGTATCTACAGTACAATGGAAGCAAACAGTAAATTTGACAAATCAGAGGCAGCACAAACACTGGTTGAATCTGACAGCTATTATTCGCAATACGAAGAAAATCGACAAAACTCGATTCTGGGGTATGTGTCTGCCGGAGTAGCGATACCAGCGGCGGCGGCAATCTTTTTATTCTGGAAAGTCGAGCAACCCGAAATCAAAGAACCGTCGCTGAAAGTGGGCTGGAATTCACAGAGAGATGTGAACTGTACGTTGCTGTGGTATTTTTAGCTTTCCTTCTTGCTGCGAATTCTTACCAAAAACAACACTATTGTAAAGGAGCACAATATGAAAGCGGTTCTGCGCGTATATCTCGTCATCATTATGTCGGGCGCACTTGGCGTGATGTCGTTCTGCGCTAAAAAAGAGCGTTCGAATCCGCTGGATCCTGCAAGCTCGAATTACACTCCTCCGGAAGTGGAAATAATTTCCGCGCACAATGACGGCGATACCATTGCCGCAGACAGCATTTCATTTATTCTGCAGGGAAACAGCGGCAAATCCGAATTCAGTCATCGCCTCGACAACGACCTGAACTGGACGCCCTTCTCAAGCAACGGCGACATTGCACTCGCCTATCTTGACGACGGTTTGCACACCTTTGAAGTAAGGACAAAATATCAGGGCTGGACCGACACAAAGATTTACACATTCAAATTCACGGTTTCGGCACTAAAGTCCCCGGCGCTATATCTCTATCCTCAAAAAGCATCCGCCGGCTCCGGCCAGGCAATAGTGCAGCTCAAAGTATCCGGCTTCAGTCGCTGCAATGCACTCAGTGTCACTTTTACCGGCGCAACGATCGATTCGGCAGTTCCCACGGCCATTATTGATCCGAACGCAAACGGTGTCTTTTACGCCAACAATGTGATGGACATGCTAATAGCTCCGAATCAGACACCTCTGAGCGACAGTGCGACCATAGCAAAAATCTACATAACTCCGCCATCCACTCAGGACACCAGCAAAATAGCCATATCGGCAAGCACAGCCAGATATATAACATCCGACTCAATACAGACAATCGCCATCACGCAAAGCCGGGGATCGATCATGACCCGATAGCCAAGAACACTACCATACCACTCGCTCCAAGAAAGAGGGTATGGCAGGCGCCCCAGGCAACCAAAGCACTTAGCACCCAGAAAACAAAAGAAGGACACACCCATGACCAACCCCCTCCTCTTCCTGTACCTCCTGAGCACTCTGTGCCTCAGCGCAATCCCCCGTCAGGTCGCCTGGCAAGGCGTCATCACCGATGCCGCCGGCAATCCCAAAAGCGACGGATCCTACGAAATCATCTTCAGCCTCTACGATGCAACCGACGCGACAACCGCGCTCTGGAGTGAAGCGCAGACACTCACATCTGCAAACGGCATTATAACAACGACTCTGGGAAGCACGACGCCGTTGTCACTGCCGTTTGACAAGCAGTACTGGCTGGGTATCAAGGTCGGCAATGAAAATGAGTTGGAGCCGAGAACCAAGCTCTCGACTGCGGCGTATAGCGTGAGGGCGGATACGTCTGAGTATGCGAAGGCGTATCAGATGCAAAGTAGTATCGATTTAGATACTCTCAATGTAAACGATGCTATTGGTATAGGAATTCGAGATCCAACTGAACTGCTCCATATAAAGGGAACCAGACCAAAAATTTTCCTTGTAGATGAAAGGGCAAACCAGAATCATTCGCTTAAGCTCACGCTCAGCGGTTCGGGATCAGGTGCTACTGGAGAAAACTGGTTTATTTCGTCCCATGCAGGTGGAAGCTTCAATATATCTAGTGATAGCGGCAATGCATTTTCGATAGGAAATAATGGCAATGTCGGTATCGGAATTACAAGTCCGCAGGAAAAACTCGAAGTTGGCGGCAAAATTGCATATCCAATTGACAGCGGAGTCATAAATACAATTGCCAGCATGAGAATTAACATTGACTCGGATAATAACGCCACACATGAGTCTTTTTCTATTGGAAAGAATCAAACTACTATCGATGCGAATAATACATTGTTTGTCGTGCAAGAGAATGGTAACGTTGGCATTGGAACGACAAGCCCAGTCGGTAATATGACGATAAAAGGTGGCACAAGTGGAGCTAACCTGTACTTTCAAAATGATAATACTGGATACAC
>WJLW01000072.1 GCA_014728295.1 Chitinivibrionales bacterium
ATTATTAGCCAATATATGTAGGAATGATGCACACTTATAACGATACCACACAAGAAAAGACGTACCAGCATGCTATAATTGCATTTACACACAGTGACATGATTGTGTTTACTTGGCATTGTGCCGCCGTCTCGCTTTTTTCGGTCTTTTTTTCAGGCTATTGATTAGCTCAACCAGCAGGAAAAGATCTTTCGGTTTGAAATGAGCCCTGCCTTTTGACAGGGTAACGAACGGATCCACCGTGCACAGATCGGTCCAATCTGCCCGTATTGAACTCAGATGGCCATTGGGAAGCCGGAATTGAATCCACTCTGTTCCCATTACCCAGTGGTTTGTTTCGATTAAAAAACGTTTTTTTAAAAACGGGTGGAAGGGATGGATAATGACAAACGTTGTTGCCGCATCTCGGGTATCGGGTGCAGTTTGTTCACTACTCCAATACCGCCTTAATAAGTGCAGCCCAAGTCATTCTGCATTTTCGGCGATATTGCGTATCCGGTTCAGTATCGCCCGGCGCAGGAGCCGGCTTGGGCATCTTCTTTAGATGCTGACCACATTTTTTATTGGAATACCAACCATAATAGCGAATCTGGTGTTCCCCCTTGTCTGGACTCTACAAAAGACTTAATAGAACAGGTGCGCAGCACCTATACACCTTAATGAGGGGAACGGAGTGACAATGTGCTGTGTAACCTCTGCAAGAAAATCCAGAGGGTTATGTACCGGCTGCTAGCTTATTGTTAGAGTTGTGCTAGCAAAGCTGCTTTTTCAGTATATCATAATGCTCCTGGATATGCAAAAGCTGCATGCTCTTTGGGGCTCAGGCGGCATGCACACAAGAAAATTGCCGCAAAAATGCTGTTTTTGCGAAACTCATCTTTTTTCTGCATAGGGCGGATTTTTTGGGTATATTGTAGTCGCAATTGCTGCTCTTCTCTCTGGTTTTAAAGGAAACTGCGTAAATCATCGTACAACTTAACCGCTTAACGGGTGGTGGACATGCACTACATGAGCGACTCTGCAGTTATCCGGATCGGCAAAGCCTGCATACAAGACGACCAACCTGCATGCAATAATAAACCGTCCCAGGCCGATTTGTGCCGGGTCATCGCCGAGCAGCATCGTCTGATTCAACGCTTGCAGGCCGAAAATGAATCGCTTCGTCAAAGCCGGCGCGAACTTGCCGATAACAAACAGCTCCTGCAGATACTTATCGACCACATGCCCGACTATATCTTTGTCAAGGATACCAAAAGCAAATTTATACTGAATAATCGCATTCACCTGCGCGTGCTCGGCGCCCAGTCGCAGCAAGAGGTTGCGGGTAAGTCCGATTTTGATTTCTTCTCGCACGATCTGGCCTGCCGCTACTTCTCCGATGAGAAGATTATCCTCAAATACGGCAATTCAATTATTGACAGAGAAGAGCGCTCGGCCGATTCGTGGGGCAATGAAATCTGGTTGTCGACTACGAAAGTGCCGCTGCGGGATGATGACGGGAAGATTTTCGGGCTGGTGGGCATCAGCCGCGACATTACGCATCGCAAAAAAGCCGAACTCGAGCGAGAACGGCTCGAGGCGAAAATACGTCACCATGAAAAGCTCGATTCGCTCGGTCAACTGGCCGGCGGCATTGCGCACGACTTCAACAATATGCTCAGCGCCATTCAGGGGTTTGCCGGATTGCTGCGCAAAAAGCTGCTCAAGGAAAATCCTAAATATTCAGAGTACGCGGGAACCATTCTGCAGGCATCCAAACGGGCCGCCGATCTGATTCAAAAGCTGTTGATTTTCTCGCGCAAGAGCAAGCATCAGGCCGAGGTTGTAGACATACACGAAGAAATTCGTGATGTGGTCAAACTGCTTGAACACACGATTGACAAACGGATTCGCATCGTCCAGAATCTGCAGGCGCAACCGGCCACCATTATGGGCGATCGGGTACAGATACAAAACGCTTTGCTCAATCTTGCGGTTAACGCCCGCGACGCAATGCCGATCGGGGGAAAGCTGATTTTTGAAACGGATATCGAAAAAATCAAAGAGCAGGAGCTGGATAATCATCCCGCCGATCTCAAGCCGGGCATGTACCTGATCGTCAAGGTTACCGATACGGGCACCGGCATGGACCAAAAAATCAAAGACCGTATATTCGAGCCGTTTTTTACCACCAAAGCTTCAGGCAAAGGAACCGGGCTCGGTCTGGCCGGCGTCTACGGCACGGCAAAAAGTCATAACGGTGCGATTGAGGTCGACAGTGTTCCCGGGCAGGGCACAACTTTCAAGCTCTACCTGCCGTCAACACACGAGAAGGCGATGCCGGAGGGTTTGCCGCAGGCCGGCATGGTCAAAAGCCGCACCGGTTCAGTTATGCTGGTTGACGACGAGCAATATTTCAGGGACCTGGCCAATGAGATGCTGAGCGATATGGGTTTTTCAGTGCAAACCTGCAGTGACGGCATTGAGGCGCTGAATCATTACCATCAGCATTGGCGAGAGATCGATCTGGTTATTTTGGATATGGTCATGCCGCGCATGAACGGCGCAGACTGCCTGCTGAAGTTGAAGGATATCAACCCTGATGCAAAAGTGATTGTGGCCACCGGCTATGTCAACAGCCAGGATACGGCCATAATTCGCACAAAACAAATTGCCGGCTTCATTCAAAAGCCGTTCAGCGAAGCCGAGCTTTGCGAGCTCATCGACAGGGTGATATCCAGCGATACCTTGACTTTTTAAAATTTTATAGGTTAGGATCACTGTTGGCTCCGGTCGCTGGTCAAGCAATCTCCCCGACTGTTATTTTAGTATCGTCAATCCGGTTTGAATCATTGAAAAAGGTACTGTTCTGTTAGCCAACAGCAAAGCCCCGACCGGCAAGGTGCCCTACATTGTTGGGTTAATCGGCCTGATCTGGATTGTTGAGATTTTCAACCTCTCCCTGGGTCACCGTCTGGGAGCATACGGCATCATCCCGCGCGATCCGGACGGTTTGCGCGGCATTATTTTCGCACCATTTCTGCATGGCAGCCTGCAGCACGCGATTGCCAATACCGTTCCGCTGGCGGTGCTGGGATTTTTTGTTGTTATGCGGGGAACAAAGGACTTGCTGTTCTCCTCACTGATGATCGTCGTGGTCGGCGGGGGCGGTGTCTGGCTGATCGGCAGGCCTGCCTATCATATCGGAGCGAGTATACTCGTGTTCGGCTACTTCGGATTTCTGGTGGCGCGCGGGTGGTATGAGCGCTCATTTGGTGCAATCATCATCTCGGCAATTGTTCTGCTGTTGTACGGGGGGATGATCTGGGGTATGTTGCCGAGTATCCCGCATGTTTCCTGGGAAGGACATTTGTGCGGATGCATCGGCGGCGTGCTTGGGGCGCGCCTGATTGCAAGGAAGAAAATATGAGCCCGGTGCGCCAGTGCGGCATTGTCCGCTTCTTTAACATGGCCAAAGGCTTCGGCCGCATAGCCCGGCGCAAAGGCCCAGATGTATATGTGCATTACAAAGCGATTCGCGGGGAGGGGTACCGGGATCTGGAAGAAGGCCAGCGAGTTGAATTCGTCCTGGTCCAGGGCAGCAAGGGGTGGGAGGCGTCTGATGTCGTATCACTTGAGTGAGGAGGTTTGCCAGTGAGTGTCACTGCAATTTGTGGAAGCCGCAACAGAAACGGAAAAACGGCGGCGGCACTGCAGCAGTTTCTCGGTGGGTGTCGCAGTGCGGGAGCCGAGGCCACAGAATACTATCTGCCCGAACAGGCAATCGAGCGATGCCGCCAATGCGATCCTGACGGCTGGGGGGATTGCCGTGACAAAGGGGCGTGCATAATTGATGATGATTTTGACGCTATTGTACAGAGCATTCGTTCTGCGCAAGGGGTGGTTTTTGCTACCCCGGTGTACTGGGGCGACCTCAGCGAGAGTATTCGGGCATTTACGGACCGTCTGCGCCGGATTTGCGCCTATGCAGGCAACGCTGATACGATAGAAGGCAAACCGGCTGTTGGCATCTGCGTGGCCGGCGGCAGTGGCGGCGGTTGGCTGACCTGCTGCGTATCGCTGGAAAAAACAGTTACACAGACGGGTTTTATTTTGCAGGACATATTTGCGTTGAATAAAAGGAATTTGCCATATAAAAACAAAGCTCTTGCCGCGGCAGGCACCTGGCTGGTTTCACACGCCTGACCGGGAAAGCCTGACGCATACCGTTTTTCGTTTCTGCAGGGATGTTTATGCAAGCACAATGGATTTACTTTACCGACAAAGGAGTGGCCGAGATTCGCGAGGTGGATGTCGGTGACCCGAAAGCTGATGAAATCCAGGTCAAATGTATTGCCAACGGCATTTGCATGGGCGAGGTTTCGCTGTTTACCGGCATGGAGACACATCGTTTCCCCTTGCCGTTGGTGCCGGGTCACGAGGGCATTGGCCGGGTCACCAGGATCGGATCGGAAGTGACTGAGGTCAAGGAGGGCGATTACGTTGTGTGCCGACAGTGGGCAACACTGATGAATGTCAAGGCCGGCGGCGCCGTACGCTTTGCAAAACGCCCCGCCGATCCTTCGATTGCCGTTGCAGAACCCGTTGACTGCGTGGTCGGCGCCCTTTACTCATTCGAGATCATGCCGGGAGACCGGGTGCTGCTCATGGGCGCGGGATTCATGGGTTTGCTCAACGTGCAGGGACTGCGTGCCTGTCCGATTGCGGAACTGGTGGTCACCGATGTCAAGCAGCCCAACCTCGACCTGGCCGCAGAGTTTGGGGCAACCAAAGTGATTAACACGGCTTTGGCCGAGGGACGCGAGGAACTGGACAGCTATCGTGAACGTAAATTCGATCTTGTTATCGAGGCGGCCGGTGTCGAACCGACGCTCAAGTTGGCAGGACAACTGACCCGGGTGGGCGGCAGGATCGGTCTGTTCGCCTGGCACCATACGCCACGTCCACTTGACCTGGGTGAGTGGCATATGGGCGGCTATAAAGTGCTCAACGCTTCGCCGATGATCTCGACCGACCGGGCCGTGTCCACCATGGAGCGCGCCGTGCGGCTGATCGAATGTGGGACATTCGACCTTTCAAAGCTGATCACCCATCGCCACCACTACACCCGGGTGCAGGAAGCGATGGAACTGGCCGTTGATCGTCGCGCAGGCTATATCAAAGGTGTATTGCTGTTTGATGAGTAAGCTGGAATGCATGTACGCAAGGGGAGTGCAATGAACGCAATTCAAGTTGGTGTTGGTGTGCACGGATTACGCTGGGTGCACTGGCTGAAGCAGACGCCGGGTATCCGGGTCGTTGCGATGGTTGATGTTGACCGCAGGGCACTTGATACGGCTGCACGTGAGGGCGGTTATCGGCCGGACAGGTGCTATACGTCATTGCAGCAAGCCCTGCGCAAGCATCCGGCCGATGCGCTGGTATGCGTGACCCCGCCTTCGTATCATTTGGCAACGATCGGGGCGGCGCTCAAACAGGGGATGCATGTCATTAGCGAAAAACCGATGGCCGACTCTCTTGCTAGCTGCAGGAAAATTCTCAGACAACTCGACCGTTCGGGAAAAAGGTGTGTGATCAGCCAGAATTTCCGCTATCGCCCGGCCATGTACACGCTCGCCGATGCTGTGCGCAAGGGCGTGATCGGAAAGATCGGTCAGGTCAAGATTGACTTTTACCTCGGATTTGATTTCGGCGGCGGCTTTCGGCATGAGATGAAACACCCGGTGATTGTGGACATGGCCGTACATCATTTCGACCTGGTGCGCTTTATCACCGGACTCGATGCGATAAGCGTCGCCGGCATGAGCTGGAATCCGCACTGGTCAAATTATGCCGGTGATTGCTCCAGCAATGTCGTATTTGAGATGGAAAACGGCGCCCATGCCGTCTACAACGCAAGCTGGTGCGCAAAGGGGCAATATTCGGACTGGAACGGTAACTGGCTTATTGAAGGCGACAACGGGGCCCTCGAATATCGCAACGGGGTCATCACGCTCCATAAAACGCCCGGACTCTATACTGTCAAGCAGACCCGGCCCGTGCCGATCCGCAGGATGAAGTATGAGGAGCAACTCTATATTCTGCGCGAATTCAAAAATGCCCTGGCTCAGAATCGCGAACCGGAATGCAGCGCATGGGACAATATACGAAGCATCGCTATGGTATATGCGGCCGTCAAGGCACTTGATTGCGGCAGGAAAATTCCGGTGATCGACGCCGTAACGGAGCGAATGCTGCACTCGAGCTGAACAACTGCATGCCCGCATAATGCCGGTTTGCTCATCAAATACAAGTACCGCGCTTTCAAAATCCTAACAAAAAGCTAAAAAAAGCTCCGTTTCAGTATCACGCCCGCTATACTAACGTGAATTTCTACAACGACTTAGCTAATCTTCAATTTTCTAATTAATTTTAAACACTTTGCTCACACAATTCTAAAGATTGTATTGTACATTGTAAATGGTACTATATGTTGTGTTAATACTAGTATTCAAGGAGCTTCAATGGCACGCGCAGATCTACATGTGCACTCTACGTATTCTGCCCATCCGTCAACCTGGTTTCTGCAAAGATTGGGTACCAGAGAAAGCTATGTCGATCCTGAATCCGTCTACCTGACGGCCCGGCAGGCAGGCATGCAGTTTGTAACCATCACCGATCATAACAGCATCGAAGGTGCGGTGATACTTAAGGAAAAATATCCACGCGAAGTGTTCGTCGGTGTAGAATCAACGGCCTATATGCCCGAGGACGGAACCAAAATCCACTTGCTGATATACGGATTAAATCAGAAGCAGTTCGATACGATAGAAGAAATTCGCAGCGACATCTACCAGCTTCGCGATTTTCTGAAGTCGGAGCATCTGACTCATGCTGTTGCGCACATAACCTTTTCGATCAATCGCAAAATGTCTATGGAACACATCGAAAAGCTGCTTTTGTTGTTCGATCACTTTGAGGGTCGCAACGGAAGCCGCCACCGGTTTGACAACGACGGAACCGTCAATGTACTCTCATCGCTCAAGCCGGAGCATTTCGAAGATATGCGTAAACGTCACCGCATCGAGCCGATGAGCGATACGCCCTGGCGCAAAGGGGTTGTCGGCGGCTCGGACGATCACAGTGGCCTATTTATCGGAACAACCTATACCATTGCGCAGGCCGCTACGCCCGCGGAGTTTCTCAACCAGATACGGAATTTCAAAACGTATCCCGGCGGGCGCCACAGCGATTACAAGCGTTATGCATTTGCAATTTACAAAGTGGCCTACGACTTTTCCCAGTCACGCAGCAGAGGGTTGACTTCCTCAATTTTTCATGCCGTAAACTCGCTGGTATTCGACCCCGAAAAACTGGGGCTGCGCAAGCGATGGACGCTGGAAAAAATGAAATTTTCCAAATCGTCAAAGGACAGCGGAATGAAAAAGATGATGCTCGAACTGGTGGAAACCTTGCAGGCAAACGGTGATATGTCTGTCGAGGAAAAGCTTGAACTGCTGTACGCCAAAATAGCCCGCATCGCCGACGAGTTTTTCAAGACCTTTCTGGAACCGGTGGGCAAACAATTCAGAGACGGCGATTTTGTCGGTTTTGTGCGCAGCATATCCGGTGCGCTGCCGGGCATTTTTCTCTCAGCCCCGTTTTTTACCTCCATCCATTTCATGCATGACTCGCGCGAGCTCATGCATAAAATGGAAAACCAGTTCGAAGTCGACAATAAAAAACGCAAAAAGCGGGTGCTCTGGTTTACCGACACCCTGACGGATCTCAACGGTATTGCCGAGACATTGCGCAAGCTGGCTACTCTGGCACGGGAACGCAATCTGGAGCTGATTCTAGTCGGCTCGGTGATCGACGGAGAAGATACAAGCATACTGCCGGAAAATGTTCTGCTGCTGCCCTGCATCCAGACCTATACTCCATCCTATTTCAACACCTATACCCTCAGAGTTCCCTCGGTGCTCGAATCGATGAAACTTATATACGAAGCCGATCCCGATGAAATATTCATTTCTACCCCCGGCAGCATCGGTATTCTGGGATTGATCGCGTCCAAGCTCCTGCACGTGCCGAGCATTAACGTGTACCACACCGACTTCACGCGTCAGGCCCGGCAGATCATTGGTGAAGAGTCGATCTGCAATATGGTTGAGGATTTCACCCGCATCTTCTACAATCTTTCCGACATTATATCCGTACCCACAAAGCAATACATGGGCTTGCTCGAAAAGCGCGGCTTCCTCAGAACAAAAATGGTGCAGTTCAAACGCGGCATCGATCCCAATACATTTGCTCCCCAGGACAACGGGGCGCACTACCTCGCGCGGTCTTTCGGCATCAAAGACGGCCCGACCCTGCTCTACGGCGGCAGGATATCAAAAGAGAAGAGCATGGATTTTCTGGGGGAAGTCTATACAGAGCTTGCCGGGAAATTTCCCGGCCTTAATCTGGTTCTTGCCGGCAACGGGCCCTATTTTGAAGAGTTCAAAGAGCGAATGGCAGCCTTCCGGCGCGTTTATTTTCCCGGAAGGATTGCCCGGATCGATCTTGCCCAATTATATTCATCTGCAGACTGCTTCGTCTTTCCCAGTGTGACCGATACCTTCGGTATGGTTGTGCTCGAAGCGCAGGCCTGCGGACTTCCGGCGGTCGTCTCTGATTTTGGCGGACCGCAGGAAATTATTGTCAGCGGTCAGACCGGATTTGTTGCCAAAGCCCACGATCGTGGAGAATGGGTGGAGAAAATAAGCGGTGTGTTGAATATGAAAGCCCAGTTTCCGGAGCTTTACTCCGATTTACGCACCAATGCACGCCGTCACATTTTAAGCTCTTACGATTGGGATCTGGTGCTCAAGGACGTGTTTGCCAACAAATTCCACCTGCTGCAGGATAGAAAGAACCGCAAGCACCTGGCCTTTGACGATATCGTGATGCTCGAAGAATCGATTTCTTAACCTTTTCATCCCGGAGGGCCAGGCGTTCAGGACCTTTCCATGCTGTATATAATAGACGGGATCGCGCCGTTTTTTGCTTCCCACTATTGCCGCAACCGCAAGCTGAACTGGTCGAAGATTCCCTTTGAGTATCTTGAGAATAACGGCAGGCTCGATGCACGTATTTGCTCGCGTATCGTGCAGGATTTCAAGACGTATGCGCACAAAGCCTCCGCTTATGGCTATAATGCCATTACCCTGGATGATGTTGCTCACCTGGTCGTTCACGAATTCTACCACCAGCGTCTCAAAGATAAAATCGGCGATTACCAGGATCTGTATCGACGCCTTTTCAAACTGGCCGCGCAGTACCGGTTGCAGGTTTTTGTTACCTCCGACGTCATGTTTTTCAATCCGTTTATCGAGAAAAATACCGGGGACAATCAGGACCGAATTACTACTCTGCTGACGAACAGCCTGCAGTTGCTCTTTACGGAATTTTCCCAGGTAAAGGGCGTGATTGCGCGGTTCGGCGAAACCGACGGCCTTGACGTCAACGACTCCTTTCACAGCAAGCTCGTAATTCGCAAACCTGCGCAGTGTCGAAAATATGTGCGCAGCATGCTACGGGCCTGCCGCAAATTCGATCGCTTGCTGATCGTGCGCACCTGGACGCTGGGCGCTTATGACATAGGCGATTTGATGTGGAATGAAAAAACGTATCAGGCCATATTTAAAGGATTGCCGTCAAGGCATCTGCTGATATCGCATAAGTACGGCGATACGGATTTCCAGCGTCACCTGCAGCTAGCCCCGCTTGTCTTCGCCGGAAAACACAAAAAAATCCTCGAGCTGCAGGCGCGGCGCGAATACGAGGGGTTTGGTGAATTTCCCTCATTTGTGGGCTATGACTATGAGCACTTGTTCTGGCAGCTTGAGCATTTCGACCGGCTTGCCGGCATCTCCGTCTGGGCGCAAACCGGCGGATGGTCGCATTTCAACAAACTGACCTTTCTGCAGAACTCCTCGATCTGGAACGAAATCAATGCATTCGTTACGGTAAAGATTTTCAGGGAACGCGTTTCAGCCGATGAAGCCCTCAATCAATTCGCAAAGCTTGCCTTTCCCGGCAAACCGGTCAATGAGCTGCGCAAGCTACTCAAGCTGTCGGATTTGGTTATCAAAGAGCTGTGGTATATGCCTTCGTTTTCACATAAACAGCTTTACTTTCGCCGAATCAGAGTGCCGACGCTCATCTGGGTTTTCTGGGATACGATTATTATAAATCATATGGTCAGAAAGATCATGCGACGGTTTGTGCATGATCCCAGGGAGACCATCGATCAGGGCTATCGCGCATTGGAGAAAATTGAGGACATGCGGCTGTGCGCCGGGGAGCTGGGTATTCGTGACGATTCCCTTGAATTCATGTACGATACGTGTGAGATTCTGGCGCTCGCCCGTGAATATTTTCTGGGAACCTACAGTGTGAGCATGCAGCACAAGATCGATGCTGCCGTGAGAAAATACCGGCGAAAATATCGCCGCGGGTTTAATATCGAATACGATTTTTCACCGGTGCATATCCGCAAAACCATCTCCAAGTTTATCTTCAGTATTTGCCTCAGGAATCAACCCGCCTACCGCATGATTGACAAATACGGTCTCATCAAATTAACCGGATGGGTCTATCCATTAATGAAAAAGTGGCAGATGGGGAATATGCCGGAGTTTACCCGCAAACAGGCAATGGGCATTCACATTTTTTTCAAGTAATTAACTCGCAGAAGGTATCTTGCGTTTGGAGAGCTGTGAGCTCAGATAGCTTCTTTCGGATTCGAGACGTTGCAGTTCGATCTGAGCCAGACGGTTGGAAATGCCGCCAGAGAAGATGTTGAGCGAGTTTTTGATGCGTTCGATTTTTTGATTGAATTCGGGCAATATATCGTTGATTCTGCTGTGGGGCATGGTATCTTCTCCCTGCATTCGCGCAATCCTGTGGACAATTGTTGGACGGACGAGAGCGGCAGCTTGTTGATTTTATAACGGGTAGTTGACCCGGAAACGAGCTTGCCGCTCGGTTAACAAGCACCTGATAAAGAGAAAATATACATGATTTGTTAGCGCTTGGTTAGTGCTTTTTTGCTGCACAAAAAAAACGGCGATGTGACTTGCATCTACTGGATGCATTGTATATAGCCTTTCGCACCGGTTGAAATATGCGCGGCGTTTGCCTCGTCGGTATCGATGTGCATGGCTAGTGCATAGGATGTACCGACCCGAACCAGTACATCGCCAAAGGTTAGCTCGCGATCACCTTCTGTAACCTTTACGCTCACCATGTCCCGGTCCCCGACACCAAAGGAGACGGCATCTTCAGGACTCATGTGGATGTGGCGCAACGCACAAATAACGCCATGGTCAATGTCAATCCCGCCCTGTTCGCTTTCGAGTCGTATCCCCGGTGTGTCAAGCAAATCGCCCGATTCCCTGATCGGTGGATAGATGCCCAGTTGATATTGCTCTGTCATGGCAATCTCGACCTGGGTCCGCTGACGCGTCGGACCAAGGACGCGCACGCGCTGCACCGAACCTTTGGGGCCGATCAGTGTCACGGTCTCGGCACAGGCAAACTGACCGGGCTGTGAAAGCTCCGTCACCGATGTCAGCTCGTGCCCTTCACCAAAAAGAGCGGCAACGTGTTCCCGGCTCAAGTGAACATGATGCGCCGATACCTCGATGGGAATGGGTGCATCACGCTTCTGCGCAATAATCACGTCGACACGGGCGAGTTTCAGGGCGCGAACCGTTTCCCGCGCAATCATTTTTTCCTCGTTGGTGGGCACGACAAGTATGGTGACGGGAGAGTCCGCGGCCGATATGTCAACAATGCCCTGCGAAGCGTCAGCCCGTTTGTTCCTTCCCTCATCCACGATGATCCCCATTTGCTCCAAACCCTGACAGGCCATGCTGCGCACCTGGTCGCTGCCTTCGCCGATCCCGCCGGTAAAGATGACCACGTCAAGCCCCTGCATCGCGGCCAGGTAAGCGCCGATGTATTTGCGAATGGCATAGCAGAAGGTCTTGAACGCCAGCAGGGCGCGGTGATTTCCTTCACCCGCTGCATGCATGATGTCACGCATGTCGTTTGACACGCCGGATATACCCAGCAGTCCGCTCTCCCTGTTCATGATCTCTTCTATGCGCACGTGATCAAGCCCCTCGTTTTCGACCAGGAACGCAAAGATGCCGGGATCGATGTCTCCGCAGCGGGTTCCCATCGGTACGCCCTGGGTCGGGGTAAATCCCATCGACGTGTCTACCGAACGCCCGTGGTCAATTGCGCAGAGTGATGAGCCGTTGCCCAGATGGCAGGAGACGATTTCCAGGGAGTTATACGGCCGGTCGAGAAATTGCGCCGCCTTGAGGGCGACATATCCATGCGAAGATCCGTGGAAACCATAGCGGCGGATGCGATACTTTTCATATAACTCGTAGGGTAACCCATACAGATAGGCATAGGCCGGCATCGTATGGTGAAAGGATGTGTCGAATACCGCAACATGCAGCGCCCGGGGGAATTTTTCCTGCGCCAGTTCGATACCCAGTACATTGTTTGGATTGTGCAGCGGCGCCAGCCGGTTTAATGCTTTGATGCCGGTCAGGTTCTGTTCGTCAATCAGCGTGGGACGGTTGAAGCTTTCGCCGCCGTGCACCACGCGGTGGCCTACCGCCAGAACCTCCCCCGGCGTATGCACGAGCCCGGAGTTTCGGTCAAGCAGCGCCGCGCTGAGCAGGTCAAAAGCCTGCCGGTGATCGGTGATGGGAGCGTTGTGTGAAACCAGGGTGCGATCACCGCTGCGCAATGTGTGTGAGCCGTTGCGGCCGCCGATGCGTGCGATGGAGCCCCGTGCAACCTGGGTGCTCGATTCGGAGTCGAACAGCGAATATTTCAACGAAGACGAACCGCAGTTCACAACAAGCAGTTTGCCTTTTCGCCCCAAATGCAGCTCGGACGAAGAGCCGCCGGCATCAAACTTGTATGCAAACCGGTCGGAGGAGGTAATACGCGTATGCTCAGTGGTACGGCGTGATATCAGCCTGGTCAAATAGCGCACAGCCTCCGGCTTGCTCATAATGCTGTGCAGGAACGCCACTTCGTCAATTATCAGGGCCGTGGACACCTGCACGGCAACGACGTTGGCAATCGTTGCATTGCCGGTCATCAGCTCCATTTCACCGAACAGGTCGCCGGGCTGCAGGCGCGCAATTTCATGGATGTCGCCCTGTGCGTCCAGCGCGGCAACCTCGACCGCACCCGACAGCAGGACGCCCATAAACGAACCGCGCTCATGGAACTCGATTATATGCTCGTGCGCGTTGAAGGTCTTGAGCGCGCACTGCGACACTAATTCGTCAAGCTCGGCGCGCTCGAACGAGGCGAACAACTCAACCGATGACTTCAGAAATTGGATGGTGCCCGACATTCCTGCTCCTTCACGGTTAAATATACTTACGTAGCGGCGCGGGATAAAGCGGAGCTCAGGCAGGCAGCGACAGGATGAAGGTAGAGCCCACTCCCAGCCTGGTTTCAACCGAGACCGTTCCGTTGTGGGCCAGCATAATGTGCTTGACAATTGAAAGCCCGAGGCCGGTCCCGCCCAATTTGCTGCTGCGGGCCTTATCAATGCGGTAAAAGCGTTCGAACAGCCGGGGCAGGTGCTTCGAATCGATACCGGCGCCCTGGTCGTGTACCTTGATATTGGTTCTGCCGTTCTCTTCGTTGACTTCGATGAGCACTTCACTGTCTTCTTTGCCGTATTTGACGGCATTGTCGATCAGGTTGATCACCGCCTGCTCGAATAAAAAGGAATTAATCGAAACGATGAGCTTGGGGTCGCACTTCAGACAGACCTCGATATTTTTCTCCCGGGCCTTGCCGCCGCACACCTCGATGGCTTCTTTGAGCACCGGACTCAGCGCGGTCTGGACAGCGTCAATGCTTTCGCGTTCGGCTTCCTTCTCTATCTTGGAGAGGATCAGCAGGTCCTCGATAATCGAATTTAGCCGGTTGACATGCGTGGCGATAATGTTGAGGAAACGCTCCCGTTCTTCCTTGCTGTTCATGGCGCCCTGCAGCAGTGTTTCCACAAAGCCCTGGATCGAGGTCAGCGGGGTGCGCAGCTCGTGGGAGACATTGGCGACAAAATCGCGGCGGATTGTCTCCAGGTGTTTGAGCTTGGTGATGTCATTGAATACGATCAGCGCGCCGATCGTGCGCTGCTGCGGGTCGTTCAATACGGTTCCGTGCATTTGCATGTATGAACTGCCGTTGGTCGTGGAGTCGAGGAGTACTTCACTTTCGACGGTGTCTTTGGGCGTCAATTCCAGTGTCTGCTTGACAAACTCCTGGATGTCGCTGTTGCGCACGGCTTCCTGAATCCACCTGCCGTTGGCGGCATCCCGGTCGACCTCGAGCATGGTCGCGGCTGCTTCGTTCATCATGATGATATGTTCGTCGCTGTTGACCGCCAGTACGCCCTCGGTCATGCACGAAAGAATGGCCTCCTGCTCGTTGCGCTGATGGGTGATGGTGCTGATGCGCTCGTCAAGCTGTTCGGCCATCGTGTTCATCGCATCGGCCAGTTTGCCGAGCTCTTCGGTGCCGGGAACGATGAGTTTGCGCTTGAGGTCGCCGCCGGCAAATCGCTCCGCTCCGCGGGTAAGCTCCTCAACGGGCGTGGAGAAACGGCGCGAAAGGTAGAGGCTGATGGCTGCGGCCAGAATGATTATCGTTACCCCCACAATGAGAATACCGGTAAAGGTGTCGCCCAGTGCGCTGCGTACATTCGCGATCGGCAGTGAGGCGCGAACCACGGCGAGCAGTTGGCTCTCCCTGAATGCCGGGACGGCAACGTACATCATGTTTTTTTTGACGGTGGCACTTAAACGTATCGATGAGCCGACATGCCCGCCGATGGCGGTGATGACTTCGGGACGTGAAGCATGGTTGTCCATGGTGTCGGGGCCTTTGTCGCTGTCTCCCAGTACCGTGCCTGAAGGCAGGATTACGGTGAGCCGTGTCCCCGATTTGCGCCCTGTTTCTTTGCACAATTCGTCGATAGCCTCGACGTCGCCAATGTGCAGCAAATTCAGCACGCTTTCTTCAAAAAGATAGGCGCGCGATTCCAGCTCTTTTTCGATGCGCTTGGCCTGCAGGTTACGAAAGGATGACGTGGCATAGAAAATGAGAACAAGCAGGGAGAGGAAAATGATTATCAGGTAGGGCGGATAGAGGTGCCAGAAAAAGCGCTTCCTTCGCATAAATCAGTCTTCCTTGAATCGATAGCCCACCCCTCGGACTGTTTCGATATATTTGCCGTATTTGCCCAGCTTTTTGCGCAGGCCGACGATCAGCACATCAACGCTGCGGTCGGTTACCGGATAATTATCGCCGCGTACGGCATCCACGATCTGGTAGCGTGAAAAGGCCCATCCCGGTCGGCTGGCCAGAAAATGCAAAACCCGGAATTCGGTAAAGGTCAGGTTGACTTTTTTGCCGTCCAGGGCAACTTCGTGGCGACCCGGATGAATCAGAAATTCGCGTATGGCTATGGTCTGATCCTCGGATACGGGCTCTCTGGTCTTGCGGCGCAAAATCGCACGCAGACGCGCCACAAGCACCCGCGGACTGAACGGCTTGACCATGTAGTCATCGGCGCCGACTTCCAGACCGGTTACTATATCGGCCTCTTCCCCCTTGGCGGTGAGCATGATGACCGGTATGTGCTGCGTTTTGGCGTCTTTTTTCAAAAGCTTGCAGATCTCCAGTCCGTCAAAATCGGGCAGCATAATGTCGAGAATGACCATATCGGGAGTACTCATACGGGCTTTGGTCAAGGCTTCCTGGCCGTTGGTCACCCCGACGGGACGATATCCCTCTTTGGAAAGGTTGTACATGATTAACTCGAGAATATCTTCTTCATCTTCAACGACAAGAATCTGTTCGCGCGCCATACTGTTTTACCCTTTGCAAATCACGTGGCTCATGACGAGTGTATTCCGTCCGCCGGCTAAAACCGGACGCTCCATCGTTGAGCAATCAGCTTTGCAGAAATATTCAGCAACAAAACAAAGGCCACCAGCACAAATGAGGCTCCCCAGGCAAGTGCATGCCAGTCATCGTAAGGACTGATCGCATAGTTGAAAATGATCGCAGGAAGCGAGCTCATTGGCTTGAATATGTTGGTGCTCATGAAGGGGCTGCCGAACGCCGTAAACAGCAATGGCGCCGTTTCTCCGGCAATTCGTGCAAGGCTGACCAGAATTCCGGTGATAATTCCGGAAAATCCGGCGGGGAGAATTACTCTTAATATCGTTAAGTAGTACGGAGCGCCCAGTGCAAGCGACGCCTCCTTGAGGTTTTTCGGAATAAGCTTCAGGGTTTCTTCGGTCGTGCGCACGACCACCGGCAGCATCATGATCCCCAGCGCAATACCCCCACTGAGCGCTGAGAAGCCGCCCATCGGGCGGACAATCCACAGGTAGGCGATGATGCCGATGACAATTGACGGGATGCCCTGCAAAACTTCCATGCTCAGGCTGACCCAGTAGGTAAGCTTGCTTCTGGGATATTCGGAGAGAAATATACCGACAATAATGCCGATCGGCAGTGAGCAGGCCGAGGCAAGCAGAATGAGAATTGACGTCCCGACCAGCGCATTGGCAATACCGCCGCCCTCTTCACCCACGGGTTTGGGAAGGTTCATCAGGAATTCCCAGCTTATCGATGAGATACCTTCTTTGAAGATGAAGTATAAAATGAAAAAAAGCGGAAGTGTCGAAACGATCGAGAGCGCTATGACAACCCCCTGAAATATGCCGTCTTTGGTTTTGCGGAAAGCTATGTTTTGTGCTGCCATGGGTGCCTGTCGCACAAGGTTAGTAGTGACTTAGTTTTTTTATGACTTCACGTCCAAGAATGTTGATAACCGTCGAAACAACGAAGAGCAAGAGGCCGATTTCAACCAGCGATGAGAGATACAACTCGCCGGTTGCTTCGGTAAACTCGTTGGCGATTACACTGGCCATGGTATTGGCCGGACTGAATATATCAAAGGTCAACTGATTTCTGTTTCCGATGACCATGGTAACGGCCATTGTCTCTCCGAGCGCACGGCCCAGCGCCAGCACGATTCCGGCAAAGATTCCCGATCGCGCATAGGGGATGACTACTTTGGCAATGACTTCAAGTCGTGTCGAACCCAGCGAATAGGCCGCTTCCTTCAGGCCATTGGGCACCATGCTGATAACTTCACGTGCGATTGAGGCGGCATAAGGTATGATCATGACCGCAAGCACCAGCGATGCGGTAATTATGCCGATGCCGTAGGGCGGAACCTGCAGGACGATCTCCACCTTGCGCACCAGCGGCACCAGGTAGAACAGCGCCCAGAATCCGTAAATAACCGAGGGGATTCCGGCCAGCAGTTCGATCATACTGCGCAGAATCTGTGAAAAGATACCGTCCCTGAAATATTCGCCCAGAAACAGCGAAATCGCCAGAGAAAAAGGGGTGCATATTGCCAGCGCCAGAAAGCTTGTGATAAGGGTGCCGCTGAGAAACGGCAACGCACCGAACTCTCCGGCGACCGGATCCCAGTTACTGCCGACTATAAAACCGAATCCAAACTCTTTAATTGACGGAATCGAGTTGATAATCAGGGTAAGGCATATTCCGGACAGCATGAGCACGATAGCAATTGCCGACCCCCTGAGCACCCAACTGAAAGCAAGCTCTTTTAGCTCAAAGCTTTTTTGACGGCTGTCGGGCAAAGCACCTGTCCTTTTCGATTATTGAGAACCGGCACGCAGCGACTGCTTAGCGCTGCGTGCTGCGGTGATGTTTGACTAGTTGGCAAGTACCGGGTCACCTCCATAGGTGACCGATTTGAGTATTACTTTGGCTTTTTCTACGGCTGCCTTCGGCAGGGGCGCGTAGTCAAGCGGCTTGGTGAATTTCTGACCGTCATGAATCATCCACCACAGCAGATCGAGCATGGTCTTGACCGTCGCCTTGTCACGCTTGTGGTATTTCTGCTCTTTGTACAGGATGATCCAGGTAAAGCCGGCTATGGGATAGCCCTTTTCGGACGATGTGTTAGTCAGCGAAATACGGGTATCCGCCGGGATCTCGGTTTGGGCTGCAAGGCTGGTAGACTCCAGGGTCGGTTCGACAAAGTTGCCGCTTTTGTTCCGGATGACGGCCCGCGGCATCTTGTTCTGGATGGTATAGGCGAGTTCGCAGTAGCCGATGCTGCCGGGCATCTGCTTGACCAGGCCGGCAACGCCTTCGTTTCCCTTGGCCCCCAGACCGCCCGGCCATTTGACAGATTTGCCGCGTCCGACCTTGTTCTGCCAGACCGAACTGATTTTTGAAAGATAGTCGGTGAAGATGAATGTTGTGCCGCTGCCGTCAGAGCGGTGAACGACGATCACTTTGGTCTTCTGGGGCAGCTTTGCATCCGGATTTAATGCCTTGATCCGATCATCATTCCATGAAGTGATTTTGCCCAGGAACATGTCGGCAATGATCTCAGGCGTCAGCTTCAATTGCGGATTGCCCGGAATATTATACGTGACGACCACCGCGCCCAGGCACATCGGTACATGCAGAATCTCATCAGCCTTCTCCAGCTCTTTTGCGTCCATGAACGCATCGGTTGCGCCAAAATCAACGGTTTTACCCTGCAACTGCCGGATGCCACCTCCCGATCCGATGGACTGGTAATTGATGCGAACGCCTTTTTCTTTGTTGTAGACGTCGAACATTTTCGAATAGAGCGGATACGGGAAGGTCGCGCCTGCTCCAAGTAAATCTTTGGCACGTAATGAGCCGGCATACAATGAGAGTGTGCATAAAGCGCACATCGCCACTCCCTTCGGTCTGGAAAAGTTGAGCATAAAAGCCTCCTGATGAAATTGAAGCGTTTCTCCAACAAAAGCGCTTACAAGTTGTATATAAATACCTCAGGTAAACTAGGGTTATGTAAGCGTTGCGTTAGAATTGTGTTAGCAAAAGGTTTGCTGCGATTGTTGCAAATGTACTATTTGATCAAACTTATAAGCGAAATCCGGTTTTGCATGCATGCAATGCCAGTGATGCATGAGAATTGAATAATGAAATTGCTAGTGTAAAAATCATTGCAGCCAACCGGCTTAGGCAAGTGTTGCGGCAAAAAGATTGACCACCTCTTCCCACGCGAGTGAACCGGCGGCATGTTTTTGCGACCCGGCAACGTGGACAAACTGCATCGAGCATCTTTGGGCGGCCTCCCCGTCGGTATCGTTACGGTCGCCGACAACGACTATCTTGCTGCCCGGCATCCCGAACGAGTCGGCAATCTGCTGAAACGGTCGCGCACAGGGCTTGAGGGCTCCCGCGGTTTCGCTCGAAGTGATTTCATCAAATAAAGAAACATCCAGACCTAACCGGCCCAGGCGCTGAGCCACGCATCCGTAATCGGACAAAACCGCCAGTTTCTTGCCTGACGATTTCAATCGGGACAACAAATCCGGCAACCCCGGACGCGAGTTTCTGAAAAAGCCCATCGCGCTCACAAAAGCGGGATAAAATTTTTTCTCGATCCACGTTTTGGCCTGGGTCAGGTTTGTATTCGAGCTTTCGGAGAGCTTTTTGCAGAGCAGATAGGTCAGTTGTTCGCCGCTTTCAACATCCATATCGGCAAATGAATTGTGTGCTTTGATGTATCTGGGCAGGAGCGACATCTGCGGAAAGACCAGCAGCGTAATTAGGACCCGCAGATGCCACTGCATTTTGTACAGAGTTCCGTCCAGATCGAAAATTACGCCGCGGTAGTCCTGCAGCGCAGGTAAAATCGTCACTAAAACGTTTCCTTGCAAGCGAGATACAGATTGTGAAACAACTTTTCGAGCTTGTCGGTTGGCGTTGATGAATAGGCGATTCTGAAGATCGTCGGTGAAATGGCAATCAGCCCGGTGCTGTATTTGTCCAGGAGCAGTTGGCGAATCTTTTCGGTTTCGGGCCGGGATAGCCTGACACACATGAAGTAGCCGGAATTAAAGGGCAAAGGCTGAAAATAGTCTGCGTATTCAGCGGTATCGCTGAGCAGTTTGCTGATGAGCTGATACCGTTTTTTGAGTGTGGCAAACTTTGCCTGCTTCTGGGCGGCATACTCTTTGTCGTCGTATGCTTCGAGTAATAGTGATTGACTGATATTCGGCGCATTGCTGATAGTGCCGCGGATGGCGCCGGCCGTTTTTGCAATAAGCGCGTTGTACATTTCTTCGGAATTGCGCTTGCATCCGAAGGTAATAAAGCCGACCCGAAAACCCCAGACAAAATCTTCTTTGGTTGCACCGTCCAGCTTGACGGCGAGGATATTTTCGTGTGCCCCGGCCAGCCCGGTAAAGAGCGATTCGGGCACAATCCCATCTTCGTATGCCAGACCGAAATAGGCGTCATCCGTCATCACCACGATGTGATTGCCCGCTTGCGCACTTTCGGTAATTATTTCAACGATGCGATCGGCTTCTCCGGATGTCGGGGCGTATCCGGTGGGATTGTTTGGAAAATTGAGCAGCAGCAGTTTTTTGCCCGCAGGGCCGTCGGCCAGAGCGTGCTTCAAATTTTCGGTTCCGAAACCGTTGCCTTCAAAGGTGGTGAACGTTTTGATGGAGGCGCCGTAGTTGTTGCAGAAAAGGAGCCGGTAGTTGCCCCAGTAAAGATCGGGCAAGATGATTTCGTCACCTTCATGCACAAACAGATAGCCGGCAATCGACAGTGCGTGTGTCAACGCGGCGGTCGCCACGGGTAAGCTGATCGCACATTTTGCCAGTGACGGATTTTTGGCGATCATCATCTCCTTCCACCGCCCGCGCAGGTCGGGACGGCCGAATCCCTTGGCATAGGGGAAGATGCGGGAAGGATCCAGTGAAACATTTTTGGCAATACTGCCCAGATGCATTATCGTTCCGTCGTCTTCAAATGCCGCGCCGATAGTTGCGTTGATATCCTTGCCGTCTGCCTGTGCGGTTTGAGCCAGTATGCCCTCTTTAGGAAAGAAAATTCTTTTGCCGCGCTCGGAAAGCAAGTCGAGCACTGCAGGATTAGCCGCAGAAATCGTATCGTTAAGTGCAACTGCCTGAGAATTGAGTGCCATCGATTGGGTCCTTTCTTAGTAAGGTTCGGGCATAAAAAGAGCCGAAGAATCATGAGGCGCCTTGTAATGCTTCGGCTGCAGGGTCTGGTAACGGAACGTGATTTAAGTTCGTTAAAAATAAGCCACTTCCTGAAGCCCTGTCAATAAGGTATACTTATCGCGTAAGGAAGTTGCCCGGTATCAGTAACTTACCGTGTGTCGGATGCAACACCGGACTTCAACTATGCCAACAGATAATGCTGACCGTCGCATTTTTCAATCACGGTAATCTGATTCAGCAGGAGTGTCTCAGAGCGTTGCACAAGCTCTGCGGCGTACGTGTCGTCGTAATCGATATAGCGGCCGTCACCAGCAATGAGCAGGCCGGGCTTGTCGGCACGCTGCTGCTGCAGCATGCATGCAACGTGCTCTTTACTATTAATAACTGGGGGCTTGACAGAGAAGACGTCATCGGCGCGTTTCTGGAGCGACACAACATCGTACACGTAAACTGGGACGTTGACGATCCTTTCTTTCTTGCCGTCATCAGCAACATCACCTTTGCGCCGCATGCGCGGCGTTTTGATTTCGTCTCCGACCGGGGCTATGTCGAGCCGCTGCGCTCACGCGGCTATACTGTCCGCTTCCTCCCGCTGGCTACCGATCCGGACTTATTCAAACCCGACGACTCACTCAGGCCGGTGCGCCGCTGTTGTTTTGTCGGCAATTCCTACCGTGCCGATATTGACAAATACATTGCCGATTCGGATTCCTTTCTAAAGAAGCATCTCGCTTTCATCAACAGTCTGCTGCACGCGTACGCACGGGATATGCAGTATCCCCTCGAAGCCGCGATTGAGGAGTACCTTGCCGGCATCCAGGCCCCCCGGAGCATACCGGCTGCGCGTCTGGCATTCAATATGAAGCATTTCATCGGCTACCTTTTTCGCAAGAATCTGGTCGTCTCACTTGCCGGGCGGTATGAAGACTTCATGGTATTCGGCGATCGACACTGGGCGCAGGATCTGCCGCAAAAGAAAGTATCGCCGGCGGTCGGCTACTACACCAATCTGGCGCAAACCTACCAGCAGACTCAGGTCAATATTGACATCAACCGCATTGTCATCCGCGACGGATTTACGCAACGCGTTTTTGACTGCCTGGCATCGGGCGCGTTCATCATCACCAGCCCCAAGAAAGTCGTGGATGAATTCTTCGTAACCGGAGGGCCGCAGCAGGAGCTGGTAGTGTTTCGTGATGGTGAGGATTTGCAGTGCCTAATCGATTACTACCTCGACCATGAGGAGCAACGGCAGGCTATCGCAGCACGGGGACGGCGGAAAGTGCTGGGCAGGCATACGTACGATCATCGGATCAGGGAGATATTCAGAGTGATTTTTCAATAAGCCGACTCTAACCATCGCGATGAACACAATCCGGGGAATTGGGGACGGGGTCAAAGCTCACATTGCTTTGCGCGGCATGTATCATATCAAGCTTTCTAAACACAATACCGTGCAAAAATCCCGGCAGGCAACCGTCTGCTTGATGTGTCAATCGTCTGGGCCGACAATACTACCACTGAAACCGGTTTTGTGGTAGAGCGCAAATATGAATCCGGCATTTTGGCCCGCTCACACTACTGCCTGTGCTCATGAGAATTATTTTTGTGCTATGCATATAATTTTTCACTGTATGAAGCATATCACCTGCACTATTCTCATAATTACCCTGTCGACATGGGCGTCGAACTGCGAGTTCACCCTTGCCCGCCTCAAATACGGCGGCGGTGGCGACTGGTATGCCAATTCCTCATCACTGCCCAACCTGATCAAAACGATACAGTCGGCAACTGCAATCTCCATCTGCGACAGCGTTGCCACCGTGGAGATCATGGACGAGCGCCTCTTCCAGTATCCCTTTCTCTATGCGACCGGGCACGGCAATATCAAATTCACGCACAAAGAGCGCTTGCGTTTGCGCAAATACCTGATCGCCGGCGGCTTTTGGTGGGTGGATGATAATTACGGCATGGACGAATCGTTTCGTCGCGAGATGAAAGCACTCTTTCCGGAAAATCCACTGACCCCGCTTCCGGCCGATCATCCGATCTATCGTTCGCGCTATGCACTGCAGGGGCTTCCCAAAATTCACGAACACGACGGCGAGCCCGCCCAGGGACTGGGCATTTTTTTCAATAACCGGCTGGTCGTATTCTATTCCTTCAGCTCCGACATCGGTGACGGGATGGAGGATGTGCACGTTCACAACGACGGCGAACCGGTGCACCGGCTGGCCTTGCAAATGGGAACCAATATCGTAATGTGGTTTTTTGAGCAATGAAGACATCGGCGGATAAAGCGATTACCGCTTTTGCGCGGCGCATCCGGCGCAGCATGGTAGCGGTGGCGATCGTACGGCGGCTGTCGGTGCTGTGTATTGTCACAGCATCGGTGATGCTGGCGACGCAACTGGTTTTTGTCGCCCTGCCGTGGACGCTGCTACCGCTGGTCAATGATGTTGTGCTGGTGGCGCTTGCCGCGGGTTGTATCAGCATCGTCGTGGATTGTGCGCTTGTGCATGCTCCGGGCCTGCTTGCCGCGCTTCAGGCGTATGAGAAACGGGACGGCTCTCGAAGGTCAATGCTGTCGATTGCATTCGAATTGTTGCATGCGCGCGATGCAACGTCGGCAAGCCTGAAGGCAACGGTTGCCGAAAAAGTGGCGCAGGAGATTGCCGGCAAGCGGCGCGCAATACATTTGGCTATCGGCAGAGCGCGCCTTATTGTTGCGTGCTGCATGCTTATTGCGGCCGGGGCGGCATTGCTGCTGGCCAGGCCCAGTGTCATAACCTACTGGAACCTGCCGTTTGCGTTTCTGCAGAAGTCTTCGGCCCGAATTTCTCCCGGAACGCTGCATGTTCCCCGCAATGCCAAGGTTGCCCTGAAATGTGAATCGCAACAATCGTATCCGGCTGCAGAATTGAGCATGACCTCGCTGGACGGCACGGTGCGGGAGCGGCGTCTGCTGCGTCCCGATGAGCAGGGTGTTTTTGCCTGGCAGCTTGACAGTCTAAAGCAGTCGCTGTTTTATGCCTTTACGATTGGTACCCGGACCTTTCCGGCCGAAACGGTTTTCGTTATCCAGCCGCCGCAACTGAGTGGACTGCAAATTACCGTACAGCCGCCGGCATACATAGCAAAAAAGCCCGCTAAACTCCGCAAAGGACAGGGCAGCTTTTCGGCTTACGCGGGGTCCGCAATTTACTTCGATATTTCGGCAACCTATCCGCTACGCAGCGCCGAGCTGGTCGTGGAGTCGGCGCGGCGCCACGAACTCGACAGGAACGGCCCGCGCGCTACCGGTACCGTCAAACTCGACCGGAACATGAAATATTCGATCGCGCTGATTGATACACTGGGTCAGGCGGGGACGGACGCACCTTCGTTTTTTATTGACATGAGGGACGATCGTGAGCCGGGGATACGCTTTCTCAAACCGGCCCGCAATGTGATCCTGACTTCCGAACAAACCGAGACACTGGTCGTCGAAGGAACCGACGATATCGGCATCGCGTGGATGAACCTTTACTATCGCACCAGCCTGTTTTCCAAAGATTCGGCAGGCAGACGAACCTTGACCCATGCAAAAGATCGCAACAGCAGAGCCATACGCAAAGAGCTCGTCTGGGATCTTACCGAACTGTCGTTGTATCCGGGCGACACGGTGTTTTACTGGGCGAAACTGCGCGACACCAAACCGTTCGGTCGCGCTCAGCTAGCCGTCTCGGATACCTTTTTCTTTCGCCTGCCCGGTTTTTCGGAAATCCACCGCTCGATTGCGCGCAAGGAGAATTACACGCAGAAAACGCTGAAAAGCGCCGCCGATACGCAAAAAGGAATGCGCAAGAACCTCGAGAACCTGATGCAATCCGCGCAGGGTAAAAAAGAGTTGAGCTGGGAGGAGAAAGAAATCGCCAAAGAACTGGCTGCTTCCATGCAGGCGCAGCACGACTCGCTGCAGAAGGCCGTCAAATCTTTGCAGGAGACCGTACAGAAGCTCAGGGAAGAGGGGCTCTCCAGTGACCAGGTAGTTGAAAAAATGGAGCAGATAAAGAAATCGATCCAAGATCTGGTCGAACAATTCGGCGACAGCACGCTCTTCAAGCAGCTTGACAAGCCGGAAGAGTTGACCGGCGACGACGTGCGCCGGGCGCTGCAGAAGCTCGAAAAAATGATGCCCGATCTCGAAGAGCGCCTGGACATGGCGCTGCGGTATCTCGAGATGCTCAAGCGTGACAAGCAGTTGGCCGAGCTGGCCGCACAGGCGGGCAAAATGGCCGGGGAGCAGCACAAGGTTGCACAAGCCAGTGAAAAGCAGCCCGCTCGCGGCCGTGAATTGCAGGAAAAGCTGCTTGACGAAATGGAGCGCTTATCGGAGCAGCTCGAGCAGCTTTCCGACCCGCAGGATGCCGACCGCATGTTTGACAAAAGTGACATCCCCTCGCAGCGGCAGGTCGCCCGTCGGATGCAGCAGATGCGCAACAGCCTGCAGCGCAATCGGCTTCCTTCGCAGCAGGACATGCATCGCATGAGCGGTGCGATGAGTTCGCTGAGCCGGGAGCTTGAATCGATGCTGAGCGCAAATATGACGGCAAAAATGCAGCGCGAGCACGAAATGATGCTCAACATGGCGCATGACGCGCTCAGCCTGGCCGACTGGCAGGAGTCAACCTCAGAGGTTGCAAAGCAGGCACACCGTATTCAGGATCCGGGCAGCATCGAAGAGGCGGCGCGTATGCAGCAGGGCATCAGGGAAGCGCTACGCAACAGCATTCGCCGGCTCGACAGCATTTCCATGATTCCGCCCCGGATGAATTTTAAGCTGCTGCAGGACTATAACCGGTCAATTGCCGGGATGGACCGTGCGCTGGCGAATCTTGACAAAAACGACGCGGCATCTTTTATGCAGTCCAGCCGCAACAGCCTGCACGGTCTTGCCCAGAGTCTTCTGCAGCAGGCGGGATCGATGCAGGGGCAGGGGCAGGGCGGCCAGGGGATGAGCGGCATGATGTCGGGCTTACGCAAGCTTTCGGGCAAGCAGGCTGCGCTCAATTCGATGACCGGTGAGATGCTTCGGCAGATGCTGCAGGGCCGCATGGACGGGGAAGGCGGCATGCAGGAAGGCGGTCGGGGCACGGCGTCGGCCGATGCGCGTCGGGCTGCACGGCAGGCGCAGGAGGAGATTTCCCGCCGGCTCAAGGAGCTTTCCGAAAAGTATGGCGAGGCGGCGGGCGAAGGCATGCACGAGCGCGTCAAGCAACTCGAGGAAGAGGCAAGGCGTCTGGCGCGCCTGCTGGAGAATCCAAACCGGGAACTGGCCGACCGACAGGACCGTTTTCTGGTCAAGTTGTTGCAGACTGCACTCTCGATGCATAAGCAGGATGAGGGCAAACAGGAGCGCAAATCGCTGACCGCCAGAACGATCTACGAGGCCTCGGCGCCGCTGAGCCCCGGGCAGATTGCCGGGAATGCCGATAGTTTTTACCGGCTGCGTGAGCGGGCATTTCAGGGAACATATCCCGAATCGTACCAGTCAACCGTACGGGCATATTTCGATTCGCTGGGCGTGCTGTTTTTGAAAGAAGAGTAGCGCACAGTTTGCCTGCAGTACGCGGTTTGATTTGCCGGCAACTTCCCGGTAGCTTCCGAATAAAAATAATGGTACTATTTCTATTCTGTAGATTATCAACGGGCACGGAGGAGCCATGAGCTTCAATTTTCGCGCTCCTCGAAATATTTTTACCTTTCCTGTTCGTGCCGGGAACTTTTCCAGAGAAGGAAATCGTATGCATCTGAAGAACGCCGTTTTGCCAAAAAACGTACTTGTCGGTTTATGCACCTGCGTTTTCGTAACCGTCGGCAGCGCTGCCGACAACGTTGCCGTCATGAATTTGAAAAACGCTTCAGGGGTTAGTCAGGGCGAAGCGGAGTTGATCAGCGACCGCCTGCGCGTCGAGCTGTTCAGAACCGGCAGCGTCAACGTAATGGAGCGCGATCAGATGCAGGAAATTCTCAAGGAGCAGGGCTTTCAGCAATCCGGCGCCTGCACCGATGAGGCGTGTCTGGTGGAAGTGGGGCAACTGCTCGGCGTGAAATCACTGGTTACCGGATCGATCGGTAAACTGGGATCGATTTTCATGGTCAACCTGCGCATGATTGACGTAAGCACGGCGCGAATATCCAAAGTCGTCTCCAAGGATATCAGAGGCGAGATAGAAGAGGTGGTGGATTATCTGCCCGAAATTGCCGCACAACTGGTCGGTGGACGCAAACCTGAAGTGCAGCCGGAACCGGAGCCGGAAAAAGAGCTGCCCGAATCGGTCGCCGATGGGCGGGAAGATGAGGATGACGATAACGAAGCGGAGGAAGCGACGCAGGAGGATGATGCTGCCGCGGACAAGGTGATTGACAGTGAGGAAGTGGAGGAAAATCGCAATCGCAGCGGGGTGGGCATTTGTTTCGGGATTTTGCCGGGGAGTGGATTTTATGACCTTGATAATGATGTCTATTTCATCGGTGACAACAATGAAAACTTTGCGCGGTTCAAGCATTTCAGATTAAAGTTCATCATTCGCGCCGGGAATTGGTTGTGTGTAGAGG
>WJLW01000073.1 GCA_014728295.1 Chitinivibrionales bacterium
CCATTAAAGCCGATTACGATCGTGCCTTGTCGGGTTTCATCAATACAAGAGGGATGAACATACGCTATTCTATTACCGTCAAACCTGGCCGGGGACTGGCCGATGTCAATAATCTCACTACGAATGATTCATCTCTTTCATCCTGAACGTTTTCTCCGCGTCTTACACCAGGGCGCAGTTTGGTTTCTCAATCGTGGGGCAGGGTGGGTTGTGCATTTGTCCAATCGTTTTATTGGGTCGTGGGTATTTCAACCACGCGTTGTCAGGCCTACGTTTCTGGATTACCTTTTTCTTATCATCCATTCGGCAGCCGAGGCGAAACGTGGTAAAAACATTTTTTTTGCATTTTACTGCTGCCTACTAAGTATTTGTGAATCATAGTTTCTCCTTTGCTGAAAGTAGTTGAATGACTTAAAACGTAAAACTGATTAGCGAATGATTGAAAATTTCCGGATATCCCGTCCCGCAACAGAACAGTAGTATACTCCGGCGGATAATCCCCGGGCGTTCAGGTCGATAGACGCATGGTTGCTCAGGCGAATAGATTGCACAATCTTTCCCCGGGCGTCGTTAATTATCACTTCCATATCCCGCTTCAGGGGATTGTTTACCGTCAGGACCGTTCCGTTGACTTTAAATGACGGTATATCAGTGCTCCGGGTGCCGGTGAATGATACACTTTGCGTTGCCTGGCCATCTTCACCCACTGCCGGGCCAAGTCGTCCCCAATAATCAACGGCACGTACTTTGTAATATCCCACCGGGTCGCTTGCCGGGTGGACATGCAGAAAGGTGGTGGAGAAAAAATCGGCATTATTGACTCGTGTATAATCCCCATTCTCGGTCGGTGACCAGAGTATTTCGTAGGTTTTGATATATTTGGAAGCAACCTCATTCCACCGCACAAAGGTGTGCCGTTCATCGGTGATTCCCCGGTCAAATATATCGGAGCGGACATTGGTAACCGCCCCCGGTGCATCGGCCGGTTTCGGCGCCAGCACAATCAGGGCCACCGACGGCATGGCCAAATCAAAAGTCAAATCGAACGTACCTTTTGCAATTGTCACTTCCCGCGGCGCTTCCATTGTTTCCAGTTCCATGCGGTCGCGCATTTCGTGAAATTGTTCCGCCGTCGGATTGTACGGTCCCTGGTTGGAAACGAATGTCTCCCAGTGGTCCTTGCTCTCCCTCACATGAGTATACACCTCGCCGGTGACCGGCTCGACCGGCCCGCCCATCTCCTGCCAGACCCGGAACACATTGGAGTGGGTCTCGTCGATACGGTACTGCACCAGCATGCCCTTGTCAAACGGGACATTTCCGATAGTGAGTGTCACCGTGGCGTCATCATCGGGGGTGGAGGATATATAATATTCGCGATTGTTGAATGCCAGCACGGCAATACGGCCGTCGCTGTCGCGAGTGGCCATGGCCTCCACACGAGCCACATTGCCCGAACCGTTCTTATCGCTGCCGGTGGGCAGCGATGGCGATTCATACCCGCCGGCTTCAATACGCCTGTCGCCCAGCAGCGAGAGCATTTCGTAGGTGTTAATGCTGGTTTTTTTGATCATCTCCAGATGGTCTTCATTCTGGCCGCGGAACCTGCACACTAGCGAACGTCCCGGCCAGCTATGCACAAATGCATTGTCCTGATTCATGAACAGGTAATTGCCGTTCTCGGCCTCTTCAATAAAGGTGTGACTGGCCCACACCCGGCAGGCGACCATGGCGGCATAGGTGGGACCGATTCTCCAGGCATACGGAAAACCATGCCCCGCCACCGGATCCGATTCATCATCCACAAGCTGGATTGCGGAAGCAAAATCCGGGCATTCTGAGCGGATATACGTCAACTGATCTTTCGCATCCTGCACCGCCCACCAGTAGGGCCCCTTAGCGTGGTACTCTACAAAGTCAAGCTCCGTACCCACTTCCCCGGTGAAAGGATTGAGCGAATCGTGAAAAAAGCTCAAAAAGTATTGCACAAAACCGTTACCGTCACTGCCCGAGCGCCCCGGACCGCCATACACCAACTGCGAATCAGCCTCCATCAGTCCCGCCCGGTCGGCCATACCTTTGATTGCCATGTTCCTGGCGTCGCCACAGGGGCCGCATTCATTCTCGGTCTCGAATACCCATTTGCGTACCTCTTCAACCCCATAGCGATCGATATAGCGCTTTGCCAGCGACGATACAAAATATTTCCATCGCGCGCGGTCCTGTTCACTGTTGATAAAGTCCAGATCCCGCCAGCTCATCCCCTGCGGCCCGCCCATCAACTCGAAATTGGGACGCAGACCATTGTCCACCATCTGGTCCAGCACGGCATCGAGGCCGCTCCAGTCAAAGGTCGGCGTTGTGGAGGCGAGATTGTCGGCTTTCACTGTATGCGGCAGATTATGCAGCCGCAGATACTCCATACTGTTGTGCGGAACGCCGCCGATATACATGGTATTGATCCAGTATTGCTTCGATTTGGCCTCATATGGCCCGTCCTTGTGCCCGGTACATCGCCAGAACCGGTTTACCGGGCTGATTTCTTCGGAGAAATCCACATTGATTGAAATGTCTTCGGCAATGGCCGGTGGCGAAAAAAGGGCAAGGGTGAATAAGGCCGGAATGAGTGCAATTTGTCTATTGTATTTCATAGCGCAATCCTTTCCTGATACAAAGCAAGATGGGACATATAGTTTTTACAATTATTTGCTGTAAATCGGTAAGAAGTGCACCGCATAAGCTGTGGAGCACCGTCCTTGCGCGGATTGACCAGCACAACATTCATAATGCATCCTCCCTGGAAAAATTGAGAAGAGATGGCTTTGAGAAGGAAGATAGCAACTTGAAGGCGAATACGCAGAAATTATAAATAAAAATATCTAATCGACCTAGTTTAATTGAGTGTCGATGAAATAACATGATTTTTTAACAATGCAATTTAAATTCATGTTTTTGCCTAAAGTTATCGGCTGTGAAGCTGATCGTGAAATACGAATAATTGAAGTAAAATGGGATTTGAAAACAATAGATGCCGGAAGTGTTTTTCCCCGACAAGTTATCAGCAAACGATATGGCACCGGCACAAGGCGATCATATCGACGTTCGCATTACATGGTTGTATCACAGAATGTTACAAAAGCAGTCAGAGAGAACGCCGGGAGGCGAGGTGGCTGTTATCGGAATGAAAGACCTTTTTAGCAGCGATAAACCTTGATGCAGCCGCATTTCCCGCACGCGTTCATCGCACAGGCCCAACCGACATTCTCGGAATCATCACTCCTTCGATATCCACAATCCCACCGCCGGCGGGGGCCGTGAGCGGCCGGGGGTCGATAAGATACTGCACGATCATATTTGCCGCCGTGCTGATATTGAAATCAAACGAACAGATACCGTCTCGCAGGGTAGGTTCCGTATTGTCGAAAGAGACCAGCGACAGGTCCTGCCCGATGCGCACGTGGCGGCTTTGCAGATACGCCAGTGCAAAACGCATGGTTGCATCGTTTGCCGCGACCCAGGCGGTAATCTCGCTCTGTTGCAGTGTCGAATCCAGAAGCGGCTCCAACTGCAACGCAATCTCGGCATTGAGCACGGCATCCTGCTCCATGGCCCGCATTCCGTCGTCCATAAACCCAAACCCGCCGGCGAGGTTCGGATTGGCGCTTTTCCACCGCTCCCAGGCGCGTCGCACGGCACTCAGATCGTATCGCCGGGCGGCATCGTCGGTAAACGATATCCTGGAATAATGCTGCTCCAGGGTAACCGCCCGTACGCCCTGCCCATAACCTCCTTCACGGTAGCAGTGCAGCAGTGCCTCAAGGCGTTCCCGAGACCAGCGGGCCTGGTGAAAGGGCGAAATAAAGGCGATTTTGGCATGACCCTTACTCAGCAGATACCGCCCGACGGTTAGGGCGGGCCTTTCGGTGCCGGCCATGCGAAACATACGCAGCGGCGACTCCCTGTGTTCGGTGGGGGGGAGTTGCAGGTGCGGCTCGAATGTATACAAGGCAATCGGCCGTCTGTGTTGCCGCAAAGCGAGCGTTATCCGGTTACACTTTTCCTGCATGCCGATATCCTGTGCCGTCATTCCCAGCGCTTGCGCTTCGCTTTGCCCGGCAAATACCGCGATAAAAACATAGCCAAGCGCCATGGCGGGATCACGGATCTGAGCGTCCCGGCCGGTGGTGATGTCCCTGAGCACAAAGCCGTGCTCGTTCCATTGGCATGCACAGGTTTCGATTGCCAGCCCCGCCCCGGCGCAGGCATGCTCGAGCGCGCGCAAAAATGTCAACCCCTCGAGCCCGAGCGCAATTCCCTTGCCGCGCTGCTCACCTATCAGAATAATTCTCGAACGCGATGTATTCTTGCGGCCGCCGAACGTGACAAGCTTTTTGCGGTGCCGCAGCACACACTGCTCGCGCAAACAGACATTGAGCGCCTTCTGCAGGGTCGGATACGAGATCCCGTATCGCGCCTGGAGCTCTTTGCGCGACGGTAGCGGCTGTCCATAGCCGAATGTGCCCTGCAGGATTTCGGTGCGCAAGCGCTGAGCGGTCCGTTGCCAGGGTAGACAGGATAGCTCGAAACCGCGGCTGATATGCGCGCTTTCGGCAATGTCCGGCGGCGGTCCACATCGGGGATCGACTATGATGCCGCGCCTGCTTTTGGCACTCACAATACCGGCATCGGCGTACGCCAGCACCGCCTTGCGCATAGTCTCGTGACTGACACCGGCTTGACGCGCAAACTCGATAACGGTCGGCAGGCGCAACCGGCCGTCATGGCGCGCACGGTCGACTCTTGCGCGCAGAAACGCGCACGCTTTCGCATATGGGCGCATGGTATCAAAATACATTTTACGGATAAACGAGCTTTTCTTTTCGAACGCAACAGATGAAAAGGAATGAGCACAGTGCAAAGTTACACCTTAAAGATATTTCTCGCAGAGCCTGTTTGCCAGGTGCGCCATATAGAGCGGTAGAGACAGCAGTCTGAAATGAATTTCTTTTGCCCCCCCGGGAGTAATTACCGTGTGCCTGCAATCCTGGGCCGAAGGCGGATTTAAATCGAAGCGCAGGGCAAAATTCGCGTTATGCCCGGCAATAAACTGGTGCAGCGATCGCAAGCTTCCGCTTGTGCCGCATTTCACCTCACACGGAACGATTGTTGTTCCAACCTGGATCACATAATCAACTTCCGCATTGTTTTTTTTCCCTTCCCGCAACCAGTAGAAAATGTGCGGCTGTACAAAAAAGTCATTACCATACAATAAATGCTGGCCGATACATTGTTCCGCCATGCTGCCTTCATTAATAAATCTTTTTGATTCAAATTCCGCTATCGGAATTCCCTGCACGCCAAGCGATGCATTCATTAATCCAACGTCAAGAAACAGGGGCTTGAATACCTTCTCATTTATTGTCGCGCCAAGCGGCGCCCCGCCGGCATCGGTATGAAAAACCTGAGCGATTACTCTGGCCTGCGATAATAATGTTACCGCTTCATGTATATCACTCGATTTCCAATGAGTATTTACCTTTGAGTATTTAAACTTATTGCCAACCGCGGTCGGCACATGGGAAAACACCGAACGAAGCTTGGGGATTTGGTTTTTTGATCCATATTTTCCGAAATCATCGCTGTAAGTATCCAGAATAATCCTGTGCTGCCGATTCACTTCACGCATATCCCTGGTAGATAAGAACCGGGATACCGGCCTGGGCATTCCTCCGATCAGCAAGTAGTCGCGTAAGTGCGAACATAGCTGATTATGGGCCGATACCGAAGCATCTTCAACACGGTTAAATGTATTTAAATATGAAATGAGCTGTTGTTGGCCGGCGGCAGCCAGATATTCATCAAATAGCATCGGGCCCATATAACAATACTCGACACGGCCGACCGGCATGGAAAATGAATGCTGCGAAAGCGTAAATTCCAGCAAAGAACCCGCGGCAATAATTGGCAAATCCGGCCTGTCTTCATAAAGATATCGCAATGCCGCAATAGCATGAGGTGTCGCCTGCAGTTCATCCAGGAACAGAATATCGTGATGGGAGCGCAATGGGCCCTGCTTGACAATCAGCTCTAATTCCTGAAAAATTTTGCCGGTATCCATTGTTGCGAATACAGCATCCAGATATACATGACGTTCCAGATTTATCTCGAATAATGTGCGGGATATTGAGTGAGCAAATTTTTGAATTGAAGTTGATTTGCCAACTTGTCGTGCTCCTCTAATTATTATCGGGAGCCTGTCTGTGCGCCCAATCCATGAATGCAGATATGATTCTATGTTTCGATTAAGCAATTTTTTACTGTTTCCCATAGTGCCTCCTGATAATAAAGTACAATAATGGGGGGCTGTTTTCCAACTACATGACTAAAAATGGGGGTATTTTTGCAGTAATTACGGCAAAAATGAGGGCTTAATTGGAATAGTCCAGGCTAACCGGCACACAGACCAACAGGCCCGACACGGTAAGTATCGGCCACCCGGAATTTGTTTTATTTCTGCCCCGGCCTTCCTCATTGACGCATGTACAGCGCAGCCACATGTGCATTATCCGGATTGCATTGATGTCCATGGCATGCATTGTGCACTAATAGCATTTTACAAGCGACCAATCGCACCTCTTAAATGCCTACATTGCACATGCAGACACACATCACTATTCAACCCGGGAGGCGCCAATGGACCGCCTGTCAGACCGAATCGATCAATCACGCAGAAATTTCCTGCGTACCGCGACAGCAGCCGGCGCACTTTCGTGCATGGCGCCCGGCGCATTGAATGCATTTGCCGGCGGCAGCGTCAAACCCAATATCATCCTTATCATGACCGATGATCAGGGATATGGAGACCTGGGGTGCTATGGGAGTCAGCGCCTCAATACTCCCAATATCGATACTATGGCCGATGAGGGGGTGCGGTTCACCGATTTTTATTCGGCGGCAGCGGTATGCACGCCCGCGCGCATGGGTCTGTTGACCGGCTGCTATCCGGCACGCGTCGGGTGGGAAGGCTGGGTTTTAGGACATCATATTTCTACAGATAAGGGGCTTAATCCCGATGAAGTGACAATCGCCGAAGTGCTCAAAACAGCCGGTTATGCTACAACCTGCATCGGCAAATGGCATGTTGGCGAGCAACAACCCTTTCTTCCCGCCAATCAGGGATTCGATTCGTATTACGGAATATTAAAGAGTAATGATCAGGCAACAAAGCTCTATCGCGATACAACGGTTATTGAAGACCCTTACGATCAACGATATCTCACCAGTAATTTTACCGATGAGGCCGTCACCTATATCCAAGACAATAAAGACCGGCCCTTTTTTCTCTATTTGCCACACACCGCGCCGCATTTTCCCCTAAAGCCTCATCCCGACTGGGAAGGTAAAAGTGATGCCGGAGCCTATGGGGATATTGTCGAACAGGTAGACTGGAGTGTCGGCCGGATACTGGCCGCACTCAAACAGCACAATATCGATGATAACACGCTGGTAATATTTACCTCTGATAATGGACCACGCGGTTTGCCGGAAGGAACATCTTATCCGTTAAGGGGCAAAAAATGGGAATCCAGAGAAGGCGGAGTCCGCATGCCCTGCGTCATGCGCTGGCCGGGTACAATTCCAGCGGGCAGGACCAGCGATGACATTATATCGATGATGGACCTGCTTCCGACGTGTGCGCATATAGCGGGCGTTTCACTGGATTCGGTCCTGCCTGCGCAAAACACTATTGATGGGATAAATCAATGGGATGTCATTCGCGGGGCCCCCTCCCCGGCCAACCGGCGTGAAGAGATTCTGTACTGGGACGGATATGGTGAATTTGCAGCAATCCGTTCGGGAAAATGGAAATATTCGGTTTCGGGCGCCTTGCACGACCTGTCAGAAGACATCAATGAATCACAGAATCTGGCATCCCAAAACCAGGCTGTTGTCGATGAGCTTTCCGCGCGGGCGACTGCTTTACATGGGGAAGTCACCGGCAGTGTGCGGCCTATGGGAGATGTCAACCTTCATAACTGGGACACATCAACACAGCTTATTAATCGACTGCGCAGCACCGGATTCCTGCCTCGTTCCCGCGCAGCCGGGAGCCGGACATTTGATCTCACCGGCCGAAATACCGGCGCCGGAAATACCGGCCCATTCGGCATAAAAATTAATAGCGAGGAAAATCACGTAAAAAAACGCCTGGAATTTTAAATAAAGGTGATTTGCAAACGCTGTGAATTCCAATACTCATGACCAAAAAAACATTCAGCACATAAAACAATACAATAAGCTTTCGCACATCAAAAAAAACACAGGAGGCAGACCATGAAGCAACCACAATCAGCACGCTGCAAGTCTAAAATAAACCCACTCTGTCATAATCCCCCCAAACTCATCACGGTTATGTGCTTACTCATACTCACTCAGGTCGACACTGTTCTTTCGGCGACGCCCGACATGCAGCACACCGGCAGGGTCCAGGCACTTGTTTCCGAACGCACCATTCCGTTTAATAATCTGAATTACAACCACGAAGGCACGATCGAAGTTATGAAAAACGGCAATGTAATTGCGTTGTGGCAATCATCCAAACGGGAAGGTGACCGCTGGGGATGGGCGATGTCCAGTATCTGGGACGGAGAAACGTGGTCTTTTCCCCGGCCCATGAACATCGCCGGTCCCGACCGCTGCTATACACCGGTACCATTTCAGGCTGAAGATGGAACACTGCTGGCCTTTGTGCATAATGGTGAATTTCCCAACTGGCCAACCGATGTATACCACTCTAATGATAACGGCATTACCTGGAATGGGCCGCATCCGATACCGGCGGACAATGGCGAAACTGATTTCTGTACTTTTTCACGACCAATGCAGTTTCCTGACGGCCGTATTATGGGCGCCATGATTATCGATGACCAGGGAGACGTTAAACTCCGTACCATGCCGGCAAACAACATCACCGGCCCCTGGTCTAACAACGCAGGCTGGAATACCACCGACCTGCCCAATGGCGAATATATTTATCTCGGCGGATCGATTGTACCGTTGAGTGATGATTATCAGAACCTGGCTCATTTTATCTGGAAGAATGTCTTTGGATACAATATTTACAGTGTTTCCAACGACGGCGGCAACTCCTGGTCGGGCTGGATCAAGAGCATGGAAGCAAACCATAACCATGCAATCGAGCTGGATCCGGACGGCGGGCCTTTGCATGGATATATCGCGATGGCAACAGCCGGTTCGAATCGCAATAACATTTCTATCGGGTTTGCCCGCAAAGAAGACTTGATAAGCGGCAACAGCAGTCCATTTACCTCCTATCTTAAACTGGATAACCGGACCAATCCTGCCATGGAGGAACGTACGGCACAGGGAATAGTGCAAACGCCGGATCGTCTGGTGCATATAACCTCAAACGGCCGGGGCGCAAAAAGTGTCCAACATTATGTTGTCGATCCTGATATACTATTAAACAATACCACCGTAAACAAGCCCGGCTACATTACCTGCCTGGGTGCGGCGCGCAAGGTTACCGAATCCGGCTCCGCTGTGGTCAGCGTTCAGCGGGTAGGCGGCGCGCAAGGCGCAGCATC
>WJLW01000074.1 GCA_014728295.1 Chitinivibrionales bacterium
CTCTTTCCCAGCATCATAAAGTTGCTCTGCTGTCTTTCGATCCATGCACATATAATCGCTCCTTGTGAGACCGGCAAAAAGAGGTGTAAAAGGAATCATAACCGATCAAATAAGAAACTAAATCAAGAGGCTAGTAAAAACCTAGTGCCACTTGTCAAGTTCTATATTATATGTGCAGAAGGCTATCGTGAAAAATCGCTATGGTGAGTGGATTCTTAATGTCAAGACCGCGAACGCTTACATATTAAATGAAAGTTGGGTTGAGACTTAAGCTATTATGAACCTTTGCATTTTTTATTCTCGCAATTATGTATGACTGAGGTACCGGCATATGGAGCGAACATATCTCAGGGACATTGTATTGCATACCACAGGAGCCGGCATAGCAAAAAGAATCACTTTTGAATTCCAAGCTTAAATAAGATACTTCGAATAAGCAATTTATAGAATTTTTTCCATACTCTTTTCAGATCTCCCGCAAACCCTATTTTTGATAAAAACAATTCTGGGTGTACAATAGATAAAGGCATATGATTAAGGGTTAGGCATAAATCCTTTGCTTTCTTTTCGTGGACATATAAAATTACATTTTGTTTATACCAAGGGAGGATATCGCTTTCCCAAATTTCTGGGCGAATAACATCAAGTGGGAGATAATGAAAATGGCTAAAATGCTTAGCCCAATAGCTTTGCCATTGTTCGTTGATGTGATTTCCTCCCATTTGGAATGGAATTGCTGCTGAAAAAAGCACGATATCTGAAGCTTTAGACAGGTCCTCGATAAAAGACTGTGCTCTACCTTCAGGCAAATGTTCGGCAACTTCTAATGATATTGCTATATCAAATTTCCTGTCTAATTTTATTTCTTTGTTCAAATCATGCCTTATGTAGCATTCTTTAGGAATTTCGAGACTTTCAGTATCTACCCATGGTCCATCAATTCCTAATATGTCTTTGACCCCGTGTTGGAGAAGTATCGCAAGCCAAGTTCCAATGCCGCAACCAAAATCAACTGCCGAAACGATCGGAATATTCAGCACCCTGAAGAGAACAGGAATTATTTGATCTGCAGAGTTATAGGTCATCTTATTTCGTGATTTGTAAAAATGTTCTTTGTACTGCTTTTTCATAATTAAGAACTGGACCGTTCTACATATACTTTAAATCTTCTGCGTGGGTAGTTTCCTTAGTGATAAATAAGTTAAACAATATACAATTCAAGATATATGAAAGCAATAAAAATGCTAATTAATAATGGTGATTAAACCCAAAATGGCAACTGCCGGTATTTATTTATGAAATCAATGTTGAAAATGAATTTTCTTGCTCCAGGATTTCATATAAACGCAGAATTGCTGCTGATTATCACGCTTAATTCACAAAAAACCCCGTGCTATTTTCTCATTTTCCGGCTTTTTGCCGGTATCGATTTCCGTCATTTGCTCCTTTCCAAGAACTCGTGATAGTATTGGTTCCACAGCAGCCATGCAGTTTGTGCCTGCATGGCGCTATGGTTTGTATTCTGATTCTGTTGTGTCATAGCATTATCTCCGTATTGACTGATGTTGCCAGTTCGGCTGTGATAATTTTATCATTTCTGCGAGCCGCTTTTTCCATGCACATCGCCGCCGGATTCATCATGAGGCGTCGATTGCCTTTGGTGTCCACGGCAATGCACACCAGCGCCTCCTGCTCAAAGATATTCGGTTCCGCCTGTGCGATTTCGAGCCGATAGCGCAAAAACTCCACTGCTTCATCGCTATTGAGCTGCAGTTGCTTGAAGCAACATGTCAACCGTGTGCGTACCGCGGCGATTTCCAAGAAATCTGGCCAGAAAAAACGACAATAGACTAACACATCTGCCGGCAACAGAGTGATACGAGACTGCATACTGCAACCGATGGGGGCCATTTCATCTTCGACGGTAATGTATTTTCTGTTCCACATAATCCTACAGAAAGGCTTGTGTATGCATCAAAAAATTGCAGCAACGAAACAAAACGGTGTTCACCATTACCGTCGCGTTCTTCCCGTTTTTGCTGTCATTCTCTTCGTTAACTTGCTTGGGTGCGAAAGTCCGTTTTCTTCATCTGGTTCTACTTCTGTAACATTTAGCATAGTTTACGACGAGACACTTGATTTTAATCTGCGTGTTATTGAGCCCTATGCCGTGGCGGGGCAAGGGAAATGGAATAACAAATACAGCAAACTGATAACAGCCAAAAACGGAATCACTACATATACGTTTGACGATGTTGCCCCTGGGGATTATGCCGGGTTATTGGGCAACATCAGTGAAAGCTATCAGGAATTTTCTGTTGCCCGGGGACAAGACGTGACCCTTAATTACACAAAAGCTTACACCGAGGACATATGTGTCACAACACGTTCCGGACACTACTGTGTACCGCAGTACCAATGGTCCTGCAGGACCACTGTTGATTGAGTACCGGGTAATACCCGCCATGTGGCCAATCTCAGCCAAAATGACCGGATGGATTATGCAAAAACATGTATCCTAGCTTGGCTGAGCCGCAAAAGGCTTGTATGCTACTCACTGCCCCCGCAGTTGCAATTCGTCGCATAAGAGTCCAAAGCTCAGAGCAAAGATATCAGATATTTCCAGCCTTATTAAACTACGCCGCAAAAAATGGATAAACAATATGTGCTTTAGCGGATGCTTACGTTTATACCAAAGGAGAATTGATAAGCGACAAATCGATGAGGACACTAACGCGCAAACTGAATTGCGCTATTAAGGTATATAAACAGGCATGCCAAATATCGTCGCAAGAAAGGCAGACTTGGCGATCCCGTGCGGTGGAGCCGAGAGACTGTAATTATGTCATTCCCGTGCAGAGGGAACCTACCCTACCCACGATCTGGATCCCCACCTTCGTGAGGATGACAATTGTTTTGCCAGACAAGAAAATAGCGCATTCTTCAAACGGACACGGCTCACCGGTATCTGGTGCGGAGTGTGCCATTCGCCGTCAATTGGCCCTTTACGGGATTGCATGTCAAGGGCCAATTGACGGCGAACGGCACGACACAAGATTACATAATATTCACTTCGGTCCACGACCAGCAATACAACACATCCAGCACCCAGATGGCCAATCCATTCGACTGGAATGGAATTCTAATTGCAAAAGATGCCGGCCGGTGCAATGTGCGCTACTTTTCGCTCAGATATTCCGTATTCGGTATCAAGGCCCAGGCGGACAACATTAGGATCAAGAGCGGCATGTTCATGCAAAACGGACAGTTTCATTTTACGGTCAATGATGATATCAAAAACGTTACTGACAATATCCCGTTTTCCTATGGACTTACAGAATCGACAGAATCACCTGATGACAAAAAAATCGTAGAGAAAAAAAGCCCCGCACAAAAGGCAAAATCGCGCAGGGCAAAAAGATTTTTCGCTATTCCTGTCTGGGCGCCGGGATTATCGGTATCGGCGCGGCGGTATATTTCGGGTTGTCGCTTTACAACACCAACAGCGAATACTTCGAACATCGCAAGGACGAGAATTTAGAAAAGTACATAAAAACCAACCGGGTTGCCCAGTGGGAAAAGCAGGATGCTGAATTGAAAAGCAACCAGGATTCGCAGGCGCTGGGAAATATCGTAACCGGAGCTGTCGGGGCAGTGGGAATGACCGGATTTGTTTTGACATTAGTGTTTTAGGTGGACGGCCGCCTACTGTGACGGGGGTTTGCGATCTCGCGGATTTTCGCTAGCGTCGGGAATGGCAGCCGCTGCGGCCAGATTGTACGCCGCAAATCAGGGATGCTGCAAGACAGTGCGAAAACCAATGGCGGGTCCACGCGTGTCCGGGGGCGTACCGATCCTGGAAAAGCAGTTAATATACGACGCATCGTTGAAGTAGCTTCCTCCCCGTGAAACTTTCGCTGTTCCCGAGGCGGGGCCGGTCGGATTCGTCGCCGGGCTTGACGCATAATAGTTCTGATCATACCAGTCATTGCACCACTCCCAGACATTTCCCAGGGCATCGTACAGACCGAATGCATTGGCGCCTTTTTGCATAACGGCATGCGCTTGACCATTGCTATTGCCCTCATACCAGGCATTGTCGGAAATTTTGTTCTTGTCCCCGCCCCAGTAATAGCTGACTTTCGATCCCGCCCGCGCTGCAAATTCCCATTCGGCTTCGGTTGGCAGGCGGTAGCCGTAAACGGAGAAATCTGCCTTGACGTCGGCGAGAACGAGACTTCTACCTACGGCGCCGGAAAGCCCGGTATATGTATATACCGTATCCAGCCCGTCTTTGATGCTCTTGACGTTGCAGTACAGCACGGCGTCGTACCACGAGACATTTGCAACCGGCAATCTGCCGTTCGAACTGGTATCCGTCAACCCGAACAGCCGGTAAAAGTCATCCCGGGTAACTTCCGCAGAATCAATCCAGAAGTGATGATTGAGCGCAACGTTGTGGGTCTGCAGCTCTCCCGAAGTTGAGGCAATGTTCCCCATGGCAAAGGTGCGATTACGTGCGTCAACAAGTGACATCCCGGCGGGCGCTGGCGGCGGCGGCGGGGACTTGAAGCTGCCGCTGCCAACCGCACTGTCGCCGTAGAGGTCTTTGGCGGTGACCCGCCAAAAATACGTAGAAGCGGGCTTGATACTGCCCAGAATTGCACGCGGTTTCGTTCCCCGGTACACTTTTTCGAATTCTGCAGCCGACGGACCGAGCTGAAGTGTATATGTCAAGGTATCGTCGGCGCCGTCGGGATCATTGCCTTCGAATTCCAGGGCGATTTGTCCAACTGCATCAACGAAATTGTAAGCCTGGTACTTTATGGAACCGGCATTGAGCGGCGAAGCTACCGACACCCCTTCCGGCTTGCGGTTAAACAGCACCGAAAACGTGTCGTATGCAAAGAGATCATCGTGATCACGTGCGGCCCAGACAACATCCACGTTGCCGCCGTCGGGTGCGCTCAGTGAGATGGTGCTGCCGGTGGTGCTGTCATCCCAGTTTCCGCCGCCGGTTGCCCAGTAGTAAGCGGAAATAGTTCCATTTGTATCGCTGCCTTCAAGCGAAACGGTTACCGTTTGCGTCTGGCTGGTGATGATATTGCCAACGGCTTTAACGGTGGGTGCATAAGAGCGCACCTGCACAAAAACACTGTCTGCGGGCGAAGCAAGCCCGTCATTATCAACCGCCTGGACGCAAAGGACATGCTTGCCGACGGCGTGCTTGTCCCACGACCACCAAAACGGTTCGTCGCCGGGACTCTCGTGCGACCAGGTATCGCCTCCGTCAAACGACCAGCGATATTTTGCAATGCTGCCGTTGGCGTCGCTTCCCGTAACGACAATTGCAACGCTATCGTTGATGGCAACCGTGGTATCAAGGGCGGCGCTTATTTCGGGGGGATAGTAGTTGGCGCCATTGGGATCATAGGGATTCATCCATGCTTTTTCTTCACCGATGCGAGTGCAGGATGAGGCGCACAACGCAACCAGTGCCGCACAGGTAAGTGAAATTGCTTTCTGCATGAATCTTGCTCCTGTCAAAAGCCGGTTAATACCTGAGAGAAACGGTAAACCCGGTCAAACCCGCCAGCGACAAGCCGTAAAAGACATTTCTAAGTACCGCCTGTTGCTGCGCGTTATCGCGATGAGTACGATATTCTTCTTTGTATGATTCAAAATGTGCATCTGCCCCGTCATAGGCTTGAGCCGCATCCCGGCTGTGGTTTAATTCCGACTGGACGCGGCCGTTAAAAAAAACACCTGCCCCCGCAAATCCGGCCGCAACACCGCCAAACGCCAATTGCCGAATAAATCGACGTTTTTTTCGCCTGCGTTCTTCGTATGCCGCAACCGAATCGTGCCATGCGCGAGTGTGTTCAAGCTCAAAAGCAAATTCCGCCGCATCGCCTTTGGGCAACGAGAAATTCTTCCGGATCGTTTTAAACCCCGCCAATTCAATTTTCATCAGGTAATAGCCGGGATCAAAACGGGATTTGGAAAAAGGAGTGTGGCCGACGAATTTTTTGTTCAGGTACAGCTCGGCCCCGATAGGATCGGTGATGACGTCAATGGTAGCAAAATGTGAACGGAGAACCGGGGCAATTTCTTTCTGCTCTCCAACGGCAACGGTGATCGTCTCTTCCCAGGAATCGTGATCTTTAGCCGTTACCTTGATTTCCACTTCACCGATGGGAACTTCGTAAAGAACCAGCTTCCCCGCCCCGGCTTTTTCTCCGTTTACAAATATGTCAGAGGTCGACGGACGCGGCTTTATCGATACAAAACCGGTCTTTGGCGCGCAGACGCCGCTGAAGGCGACGCCTGCCAACAAACAGGCGCACAGATGAAATTGCAATCGCATTTCGTCCCTCCACTGCTTGAATAGTGCCCGACAGCACTGCCAACCACGCCATTAACCGTTTAAAGCATGCGTATGTCGTACGAGCGCATCGCGTGCTGCGGAATGAGTGCAGGTGTGATGTGGTTTGCGTGTGAAGCTGAATCGTGAGGCATTATCCTTATCCCGAATCCCCCACATCGACACCGGGTGATTTTCGAGCCGGCCTGCTTATTCCGACTGTATATAAAATTTAATCAAATGCAGTGATTTATTCAACTTTTTTTACAGCCGTGGGCATAGCGAATCTCTTCAGGAACTGATTCGCTTTTATTGCAGGGCGGTGCAGCGTCCCTGAAGCCCAATTGTGTATTTTTAGATTCCTATACAAAAACCACCTGACACGCGCTTAGATCGGAGTCGAGGAATCACCATGAAATTCGGAGCAATATTCGACTGGGACGGCGTCATTGTCGATTCGTCGAAGTATCATAAGCAAAGCTGGGAAGTTCTGGCAGAAGAAGAGAACCAGATCGTGCCCGCCGGCTTTTTCAAACTGGCTTTTGGCATGAAAAACGAGAATATCATTCCCGAGATACTCAAATGGCAAGTCAAGCCGGGTGACATAAACCGTCTCAGCCTGCGCAAAGAAGAACTCTACCGCACCTTAATGGCCGAACAGGGACTGCAGCCATTGCGCGGCGTTACCCGATTCCTCACGATGCTGAAACGCAACGGCATTCCCTGTGCGATAGGTACGTCAACCCATCGCAGCAATGTTACGGGGGCACTGGAAGAATTCAACATGGCAAACAATTTTGAGGGCATGATCGGCTCCGAAGATGTGACCGAGGGCAAACCGGACCCGCAAGTGTTTCTCAAAGCAGCAGAATTGCTGAATATCGATCCCCGAAATTGCATCGCCTTCGAGGATGTGCCGGTTGGAATTGAAGCCGCGCGCAATGCGGGCATGAAGGCAATAGCAGTGACGACTACACACGTTCCTTCAAAATTAACTGAAGCGGACCTGGTTGTCGACCAACTGGACCAGCTATCCTTGCAACGTTTGCAGGAGTTGTTCGGCGCATAATGCACCGCTATGCACTCAGCTCAGGAAGTAATCTCATATCTATTTTCCCTCACCAACCGGGGAATCAAGCTCGGGCTCGATCGTATCCGCACTGCAGCGGCTCGCGCCGGTGATCCGCACAACGCGTTCGCATCAATCCACATTGGCGGCACGAATGGCAAAGGCTCGACTTGCGCGTTCGTGGAGTCGTGCCTGCGCAACGCGGGATACAGAACCGGAATGTTTACCTCTCCTCACCTCGTTGATTTCAGCGAGCGCTTCTGCATCAGCGGCAAACCGGTTTCGCAGCAGGTCTGGCTGGCGTCATTCAGGGAGCTGCATCCCATTATCGAAGAGTTGCGCCTGACGTTTTTCGAGGCCTCGACACTCATCGCATTTGATATCTTCCGCCGGACCGCGGTTGACTGGGCGGTAATCGAGGTAGGGTTGGGCGGCCGTCTCGATTCGACGAATATCCTCATGCCGCGTCTGACCGCACTCACCAGCATCGATTACGATCACGAACATATTCTGGGCCGAAGTCTGCAGCAGATTGCACGCGAAAAACTGGGCATTATTAAGCAGGGAGTACCGTTGGTGTCGTACTTGCCGGCGGATAGTGCCGTTTGGAGCCAGATAGCAGAGCATTGCAGGCATCTTGGCGCCCCACTTACCTTTGCCGGAGAGGTCATTTCGGGCTCTCCCTGCGGATTTACCTATCGGGACAACGTATATCAGACGCACTTGCCGGGCACCCACCAGCACCGCAATGCCGCGCTGGCACTGGAAATTGTCAACAGTCTCGATCTCGAACCGCCTCCCGATCCGGCCGGGGGAATTCTTTCGGCGATGCTGCCCGGACGTTTTCAACGAATAGAAGTTGACGGCCAGGAATATGTTTTTGACGTCGGTCATAATCCGGCAGCAACAGAGATGCTGGTTGCCAATATCAAAAGTCACTTCCCCGGAAGGTCAATCTGCATAATTGCCGGCATCATGAAAGATAAGCGCAAAGATCGTATGGCGCCGCATTACGCCGCAATCGCTTCGACAATTATCTTCACCCGCGCCCAGATCCAAAGAGCGGAACTGCCCGAAAACCTGCGCAAACTTATCCCGGCTGATTTTGCCGGCGACATTCTGACCGCAGAAAAAACGGGCAGAGCGGTTGAGTTGGGTCAACAGTCGGGAGCAGACATCATCTGCGTAACAGGATCATTCTATGTTGTCGGGGAAGTTATGGCGTTGCTGGGAGCCAAGCCATTTGGTTGAACGCCGTAAACGGAGAGAAAACTTGGAGGAATTTATAATTGAAGATTGGTGATTTTTGATGCATCCAGAACCGCAACAGAGCCCCCCTCTGACCTCTGCCTTCTACCCTCCCCTCCGAGCTACGCTTGCTTGACAACCAGCTCCGGCAGGACTTTTTCTTTCAGGGCATTCTCAACAACGGTGAGCAGCGTCATGGTCGAAAAGGTGCAGCCTTTGCAGTGGCCTTTGAGCTCGATGAATACGGTATTGCCGTCGATGTCGACGAATTCGCAGTCGCCGCCGTCCTTTTGCAAGACAGGACGCACATCGGCGTCGAGCACCCTGCGTATCTTGTCAATCTTTTGCAGCATGGTCATGCGTTTGGGCGGGGCGGATTTGTTTTCCTGAATTTGACCGTTGACTTTTGCAATCAGCTCTTCGATATCGGGAATACATCCGCCGCATCCGCCGCCGGCTTTGCTGTAATTCGTCACTTCATCCACCGTAGTGAGTTTATTCTCTCTGATTGCTTTTTCGATTTCCTTATCGGTAACACCGAAGCAGGTGCATACGATTGTGCCTTCCTTTTTCGCTGTTTGCGGTTGCTTGCCGCCGGATTCATAGAATTTGATTGCCGCCTCGAGCGCTTCCTGCCCCATAACGCTGCAGTGCATTTTTTCTTTCGGGAGTCCGCCCAACGCTTCGGCGATATGTTTGTTGGTAATGGCTTTGGCCTCTTCCAGGGATTTGCCCCGAACCAGCTCGGTTAGCATACTGGCCGAAGCAATGGCGCTGCCACATCCGTAGGTTTTAAATTTGATGTCGGTGATATTCCTGTTTTCATCCAGCTTGAAGGTAAGTTTGAGCGCATCTCCACACGAGATATTGCCAACTTCACCTACGCCATCGGGTTTGTCTACTTCGCCAACGTTTTTGGGGTTCAAAAAGTGATCTCGAACTTCCTGAGAATAGTCCCACATGATGTGACTCCAGGATGAAGGTAAGCCTATAAAATACTAAAAGTCCACAAACATCCGGACATCGAGATGATCACTGCGTTATAAAATGAGTTATTTTTAACACCCATTTGCCTGCTTTTGCCTTTAAACCGGAGTTGTTCATCTTGAAGCCCAGTGCTCATGTTGCCGTATCCACGGTAGTTTCGGGAAGCGCCTTTTTGATCACCAACTCGATTCCCTTGACCGTAACATCGTGGCTGGCCGGCATATTCATCGATTTGGATCATGTTGTCGATTATCTGCGCGAATACGGGTTCAGGCTCAGTCCATCACACTTCCTCGAAACGTTTTACCATACCCGGTATAAGCGAGTCTGGTTGCTCTTTCACGGCTGGGAAGTAATGATTCTGCTGGCAGCCATCAGCTATTTCACCGCCTGGGACCCGTTCACCACCGGCATTCTCATCGGGTGCACCCACCACCTCATCTGCGATCAATTCACCAATCACGCCAGTCTGCCGACCTACAGCCTGATCTGGCGCCTGATCAAACGATTCCGCGTCCGTGAGACGTTTCCGAGGCTGTTTGGTGGACGGGAGGGGAAACCGTAGGGGGGGTGGAAGGATGGAATGGTATTGGGTTGGCCGGTTGATTGGAGGGAATTGATGACGATACGATGGGAATACAATATTTTTACTACTAAAAATGAGATGTGCAAAATGCAACGAATAAATATTAATCGAGGATTTACCAAGTTGCGAGTATGCAATGACGCAATTGATCTCTACTGCGTGTGCAGCAAATTTTTAGCAAAGTTTCCATTTATTCAGCAAAAAAATATTGAGTCATTACACCGAAAGGAAAGCCAGGGCAGCACCAGGGAAAACACATTCCATTTTTAGCCCAAGCAGCCGTCCCGCCCTGCGGGTCCACTTTTCCCATACTATTTTTCAGGAGCCCACCACCATGAAAATCGGAATTATCGGTCTGCCGAACTGCGGCAAAACGACGCTTTTCAATGCCTTGACAAAATCGGATGCGCCCGTGACCGATTATGCGGACACGATGGCGGAGCCGCATCTGGGCGAGGTTGAAGTCGACGATCCGCGCGTCACACACTTGTCCGGAATATACAAGCCCAAAAAGACGATCTACGCCAAAATCGAAATGATAGATTTTGTCGGCATGGCAAAAGGGTCCTCGAAAGAACAGGCAATTTCGGCGGATGTGATGCGAATGATTAAAAATAGCGATGCCCTGGCAGTCGTCCTGCGCAACTTTGCTACCGATCTCGAAGGTGAACCGACTCCGCAAGCCGATCTGGATGCGATTAATGAAGAACTGCTGCTTTCCGATCTCATCATCGCCGAAAAACGCATGGAAAAAATTGAAATGGGCTTTAAAAAGGGCCAGAAAACCAATGAGCTGCAAACCGAACACAAGGCGTTACAAAAAATACTTGACAAACTCAATGCCATGGAGCCGATTCGTGAATTGGAATTCACCGAGCACGAGGCCAAAGCCATCAAGGGCTTTCAACTGCTGACCCAAAAACCGATGCTGGTGATTGTCAATTCCAACGAGCAGTCGTTCGGCAAAAACAACGAGCTTCTGGATTCACTCAATCAGACGCATAAAGCAATCGAATTTGCGGGCAAATTTGAAATGGAACTGTCGCGCCTGTCGGATGAGGAGGAGATTGCACTGTTCATGGAAGATATCGGCATCACGGAATCGGCCAGAGCCAGGTTGACACAGTACGCCTACGAATTGCTGGGCTATATCAGCTTTTTCACCGTGGGCGACGACGAGGTACGTGCCTGGACAATCTCAAAGGGCGACGCGGCACTGACGGCTGCCGGTACTATACACACCGATCTCATGCGCGGCTTCATCCGCGCCGAATGCTTTTCGTACGACGACCTGATCGAATGCGGCTCCGAAAAAGGAGTCAAAGAGAAGGGCAAATTTCGTCTGGAAGGAAAAGAATACGTCGTCAAAGACGGAGATATTTTGAACATCCGGTTCAATGTTTAAAACACATTTCGTACGGCGACAATGACCTATTTCGAAATGTCACCCCCATTTGTGATGTCACCCCCACGGAGGTGGGGATCCAGGTCATGTGCAAAGTAGATTCCCGTCTTCACGGGAATGACATTACGATAGATTCCAATCGGTATGGGAATGACATTTTTTATAGTACCTGTCTTCACGGAAGTGACATATCAATTGTCATCCCCGGCATCTTAATCGTCAAACATCTGTTCGACGCCGTTGTTCAGTTCATCACACTCGAAGTAGCGGGATCAAGCCCAAGCCCGGCGGAGAGGGTTTTGGCCAGTTGGGCTATATCGTAAGGTTTGCGCAGTAAGGAGAGGGCGCCTTTGTCAAGAAGTTGCCGGGCTTCACTGCCGAAGGCGTAACCGGAGGAGAGTATGACACGGACATCGGGATTGCCGCTTTTGAGTTCATCGAATAATTCGGTTGAGCTTTTTCCGGGCATGATCAAATCCAGCAAAATCAGATCGATAGCAGGTCCGTGCTCTCGATGCGTCGCGAAAGCTTCGTCGGCGCTATTGCAGGTGTACACCGTGCAGCCCCACTTTTTCAATAGCAACGACAACATGTTGAGTGACAGCATGTCATCATCGATTACCATGATGGTCTTGCCGGCGCCGTCGATTGATGCTCTACGCGTTTCTTCCCTTTGCGCCGGTGAGGCCTCCTCACGAAGCGGCAGCAGCAAAGTCATTTTCGTACCGCTGCCGGGGCTGCTGTCCACGCTGATGGCGCCATCGTGATTCTGTATTGTTCCATACACCGCCGCCAGCCCCATGCCAGTCCCTTCACCGACCTTCTTGGTAGTAAAAAAGGGTTCGAAAATGCGTTTGCGCGTTTCTTCATCCATGCCCACGCCGGTATCGCCGACGGTAAGCTTGAGATAGCACTCGCTGGATACACACTCGTCTTGCGGCCGGATTGTGTCACCATTGAGTTTTACCAGTGATGTTGCAAAGGTCAGTGTCCCGCCGTGCGGCATGGCGTCACAGGCATTGAGGGCGATGTTGAGCAGCGCATTCTTTAGCTGATGCGGATCACCTTCGATATACGCCCTTTCTGCCTTTAGCTCGGTTGCGATAGAAATACTTTTCACTATACTGTGCTTGAGAAATGACACGCACTCTGATATGAGCGCGTGGATATCAACCGGCACTTCTTCATATTGATTTTTGCGTGCAAAGGTAAGCAATTGGCTGGTGAGATTTGCCGCATTCTTTGATGCATTGACAATAATTTCTGCAAACTGATACAACTCGGTATCCTTCTCCAGGCTGATTTTCAGCCAGTCGGCGCATCCCATGATACCGGTCAACTGATTATTGAAATCATGGGCAATCCCGCCCGCAAGCTGACCGACCGCCCGCATTTTTTCCGTATGACGCAATTGCTCTTCACTTTTGCGCAATTCCTCGGTGCGCTCATTGATGCGCTTTTCAAGATTCTCATTCAGTGCCAGAATTTTACGCTCCGCCTCCTTGCGCTCGGTTATATCATGAGAGGTGACAACGATACCCTGCACGGCAGGATCGTTCAGCAGATTAATCCCCGTCGCCTCCACCTCCCGCCAGGCGCCGTTCTTATGCTTGTAGCGCAACACCATCGTTATGGCTTGATCCGGGCGCCGGAAAAGATCTTCAAAGGCCGCCTGGGCTTGCTCAACGTCGCCGGGATGGATGCCGTCGAAGATAGTGCTTCCCTCCAACTCCCGGGGCTCATAGCCGAAAACTCTTTCCAGCGATGGGCTTTGATAGTGAATCACGCCCCCCTTGCCGATAATCCCATACACGGAAGAGCTGTGTTCGATAAGCGAACGAAATCTATGCTCGCGGGCTTCAAGCAGCTTGTCCGCTTCCTCACGCGTAAATTCATAATACAGCGCAAGTCCGCCGATGACGATGAGCGACAGTAGAAATTCTATCCTGAAACCCGGTGAATACGAAACTCTGAGCATCGGGTTATCCGCAATAAGCAGAGCACCGGCGCAGAGAAGCCAGAACAAGCCGGTTGCAAGCGCCCCCAGCTTAAATCCCAGAAAGAAAGCCGCAACCATGGGAAAAAGAAATGACCAAACATAGGCACTGCCCGTTCCGCCGCCGGTGAGAAACAAAAAAAACGAAAACCCGAAAGTAATCCCCGCCGCAGCCCTGGTTGCCGATGCAATCGCGCCGGTCCGCCGTACATAGATTAAAGCAGCAAGCGTCAACATTACGCAGAGGAAATAGACGGCTGCAATCTGTCTGCGCCCCACTGTCGCATAGTGCAACCCACGTATCAGGGTTATAGATATACCCAGCGTGCAGGCTGCATTCAGAAATCTGACCCGCCGCAGTTGCCGGGCATCCGTATCCGCTGATAAACCGCTTTCGAGAAAATTTTTAACGAGCATCCTTAAAAGTACCATGCCGGCTCTTTTCCTGCTTTACCGCGCCAAAATCGTAATGCCCTAGGTAAAAGCAAAATGCATCCGCCAGGCAAAAATTTGTCCGATTACACCGATGCCTGGAATAGTATAATACTATACCGCTTCGCATTTTGTCAATTCTTTGCTCCAAACCGTCGGAGACGGGGCTAAAAATCACTTTTTTGATCTTCAGCATTTTTGAACGAACACCTTTCGCCGCTGCGTAATCGCACTAGTTGCAACATTCTGAGCCACTCGGCTGTATCCCACTTTTTGATCACTTGCGGGCGTGATCGTATTTTACCGGTAAGTGGAAGATTGAACATCTTTGCACACAGGTATGATTGCTTAGTAAATTTGTATTTGCAGAAAATTGGAAAGGATAATCACGCCACTATATGAGCAGGCAAACCAATCGTGCAAGATCGGTGCTGAGTACCAGGACGCCGGGTCGTGCATCGTCTCAAGATCACCCGTTCCCTTCTCTCCCGCCCCGCTTCCATGTTCGATAGCTCATCAAGAGATCCCAACACGTTCATCGGCCGCGAGTTTGGGTCTTTTACCATACTCAAGCTTATCGGCAAAGGAGCTGCGGGACTGGTATTCAGCGGCTTTCAGAAGAACCTGAGGCGGCAGGTGGCGATTAAAGTGATGCTCAAGACCGACCAGGTCAACGAGGCCGCGCGCAGATTGTTTCATCAGGAAGCGCAGATAATTGCCGGACTCAACCATCCCAACATAATCCCGATATTTGACATGGGCGAGGCGGAGGATTGCTACTACCAGGTCATTCAGATCATCACCGGCCCCGACCTGGATCATGTCATCAAGAATCGTCTGAAAAATCCGCTGCCGCAGCGCCGTTTGCTTCCCATTAACGAGATATTTCGCATCTCAAAGCAAATTCTGGAAGGACTTGGCTATGCGCATGAGGAAGGGCTTGTGCATCAGGATATCAAACCGGCCAACATTCTCATGGAAGAAAAAACGCAGCGCCCCCTTATCGTCGATTTCGGTATCGCCAAAACAAGATTCTCAGAAGTCAAGCAGGAAGGCGTTATCGTGGGAAGTCCGATGTATATTGCGCCGGAGCAGATCGAGAATGTCAAGACAGATCACCGGGCGGATGTTTTTTCGGTAGGCGTCATGCTGTTTCAGATGCTGGCGGGGCGTTTACCGCTGGCCGTTAAGGATCCCATTACTTTGCTTGCCAGGAAACTGCAGGATCCGCTCAGCATCTATAAAACCAGGCCCGTTGAGGCATCACCACTGATTGATAAGGAACTGGAGATGATACTCGTATCCTCAATGATGCTCAATCCCGACAAGCGGTTCCAGAATTGCTACGAATTCAGAGATGCACTGATCGCGTATCAGCAATCACATTAGCGTCAGGCAATAGCCATGGATCAATTCAATTTCAATATGCCGTTTGACAACGAACAGCCGGAGGCAACTCCCGCTTTCGACCAGGCCGACGCCGATGTGCTTGCACATCGCCTCTGGGTTGCGTTTAACAATGTCGGGCTTTACGGTGAGTCACATCCGTTAACTCGCAACGCCAACAAAGGCTTTTATGAGCAGACGCAGAAGTGCCTGGCTGCGCAATCGCCGATAACGTTCCATCGCGAGCAGGAAACGCTGGTATGCGAAGAGTGGAAAATTCAACCCAAAAACTATGGTCAGCGCCTGATCACCCGCATGAAGGACGCACGAATCCAGTCGATCAGCATCTACCCGGAACTGGAGTCTGACTTCATAAAACCGCTCATGTTGACATTGAACAATATCAATGAGTATCCGGATGTCGATGCAATAGCGCGCCGCTTGACGCAGCTTGGCATCAAGGGACTGAAATTCAACTATGTAACCTATCAGAAGGTAACCATTGACGAAAGCATCGTGCGTCGCGACCTGCAGAAGCTGGCGGATGTCTTTGCTATTGATGCAGAGCAAGAGGAAACGGAAAAAAGCGACGAGATCTATTCGCAGCCCAAGCACATCGGCAAGGAATCTTCTGCTTCGGCAAAGGTGAAGATTCAAAAATTGCGCGAAAAGCTCAATTCCACCGAATCCACCGATGTCAAAGAGATGCCGACGGTTGATGAGCTGGTCGATATTGTCAATAATCTGCGTCACAGCCTTTCCGAGGAGCTTGGGGTTACCGGCGGAGCCGGGACCGTGGGCAGCGAGCAGGGCGAGGCCGTCTCCGAGCTGGAGCAGTTGACCTATGACGTCATTATCAAACTCGTGCGGGAGGAGTATCGCAAAGGTACGCTGACCGTCAAAAGCCTGGCTCAATTACTCAAGCGCCTGATACCGGATACAGCCGAACTCAAAAAACTGTTGCCGCAAATCAAGGCAGCCCTGCTCAAGGAGGGCATGCCGGTTGCGGAATATCTGCAATTAGTCAAGGAACTGGCGCGGGAGCTTGACAGTGACGGTTTAATGGATATCCTCAAGGAAGCCGGAGACGAGATCGGTGTTTCGGTTGAGGATATTCTCACCGATTTGCGCCGCAATCCGAAAGCCGCCGTACGCTTGATCATCCTTGCCTCGGAGATTGGATCGCTGCTGGGAGCGGATCAGGAGCGCATGGCCGAACTGATATCGACGTACATGGAGCGTATCGGTCGCGAGTTTACGCTGGGGGGGCAGGATGACGAGCACAACAAGCAAAACACGCTCCAAGCCCTCGAACAGGAGCTGCTGAATGAATTAAATATCGGCGCGTACCGGCCTGTCGCCGGCCGCATCGGCGCCGAAATGCTGAAAACCCGTCCTTATGCAGAACAAGAGCTCTCGGCAGACTTGACTGATACCAATATGGTTTCCCGGGATGCTGTTCAGGAGCTTGCCGGTGCGGGCAGTGAGGAGGTGAGCTGGAACCGGGCACGCTCCGAGATGGAGGGCAAGGGATACGACGCAGATGCCGTGAGCGAGGTTTACAATCTGGCAACCGAAATCGGAAAAATGGTTGACGACCAGAAGCATCGCAGCGGGATGGAGCAGAGCGTTTTTGCCGCATCCCGTCACCTGCCCGATGCGCAAAACGCCTTATCCGAACGCGATAATACGGTCTCACGCATCGAACAGGATTTGAATAGCTGGTTTGACAAACTCAACATACCGCAGGAGCGGCGACTGCCGATCAAACAGAGCTTTCTGGCGAAGTTCTCGCAATTGATCTCCGGTATTGCACTCGATAGTTCGCAGGAAACCCCGCATGCAGCGCAATCACTGCCGGATGAACGGGCCAGGGTTATCGATTCGCTTGCCCGGCACATCGACACGTCCGCTGAGCACACCTACCTTGCATCACAATTCGAATCACTGGGATTCGATCCGGCAAAAGTCACCTCATTGATAAATCTCGCCAATGACATCAGCTCACTTATCGCAACTGAAACCAGTGAAGCGCATCGTGAAATAGAATCTTTTATTCTGGATACATCCGCACGCCTTGCCGAGAGCCGGGAATCGAATGCGGTTGACGACGAAAGCCTGCATGGATTTACCCGGAAACTGCAGCAGCACGGCATCCCCCCGGAGGCCATTGACAAATGCACCGACGCCCTGCGCAGCGGATTTGATGCATTGTCCGGCAAAGCGCAGAGCGAAGCGTTCGAAGAGACCCCCGAAAGCATGGCGCAAACCATGGCAGTGGGCAAGCAAAAAGTTGCCGTCAAGAAGAAGGCCATGCCGGTACCCAAAAGCGTCATGCGACCAAAGGAGCTGAAAAAGCAGCTTGATCTTGAACTCAAGCGCTATGTGCGGTATAAAACACCGCTTTCGGCGCTGGCAGTCTCGATTGGACAGGTACGTCACCATGAGCACCGCCGTCCCCCGGCACCGGAGGAAATTGCCGATCTGATCCCGCAATTGTGCACCTACATTGCCGAAACCATGCGCGACCTCGATCTGATCGCCCTGCCCGGCCCGGTGCATGACAATTACCTCATGATCGTCCTCTCCATGACCGATAAAGACGGCGCCGAGGTGGTGCAAAACCGCCTGCAGGAGCAACTTACCGATCTTGAGGTGGATATTGACGGTGAAGAGCACCTGCTGTCGGGAATCGTAACCCGCACCTCAATGCTGCCCAAAAAATCAGCGACCGTTGCTGCATTTTTGCGGCGGGTGCGCATGCGGCATAACAAAGAGCGGGACGGAGACGCGACGACACGGCGATAGGGCGACGAGGCGAAGGCAAATCTCTGAGAGAGCAGCGATGCCTGCATTTATCAGATCGTCATCTTGATTCCGCAAAACGGGAGAAGGGGGGGGTGCGGCGGTTCTGCAATCGATCCTGCTTGTGCGTTTCATCGGCATGATTGTCCCGGAACGTTATATTTATATTATCTTTCCATATACAGTTACCACACCGGCAGAGGAAATATGTTAGCTCCCACAATGCAACGCGAAGCCAAAATCAGCCTGGCCGTGCTGGCCTACAATGACCAGGCCAATCAGAAAATTTCCGGCTTGATCCAAGAAGCCGGGCTCGGAGATTTTCTCAATATCACTTCCGGCCCCTTGAACAGTAAAAACGGTACGAAAAGCGATATGGCGCTGGCGATCCTGACCGAAGGCGATGACGCCGAAACCTTTGCGGCGGATGTGACCTATCTGAAAATCGTCCGCCGGATGCATTCTGTGCTGGCCGTTGTTGCCGATCCGCATCGCGAAGACATCAAAGAGCATCTGGCGGATTTGCCCAGTGATGACATTGTACACTTGCCGGTAGTGCCCAAAGAACTGGGACGATTAATCATGACGCATGTCGTATCAATCAAAATAGAAAACGACAAACGCGCAACCCGCACCGATTTCAGTCGCATCCAGCAATCCCTGGGAGAAATTCTGGTACAGCACAGCATCATCAATCCGTTGCAACTCAAAAAGGCGCTGGACTATCAAAAAGGCTCAAACGAACGGTTGGGTGATGTGCTGGTTATGCTGGGCTACATCACCGAGGAACAAAAGGTACATTTTCTTGCCAGTCAAATCGGGGTGGATATGGCAACGCCGCGCCAGTATGCATCGGCGGATATGAATGTCGTTGCCCTGATTCCCGGCGCAATTGCCAAGCGTTTTTGCTGTATTGCCCTCGAACGACACGACGATACGCTGATCGTCGCCATGACGGACGTACTCGATCTGCAGCAGCTTGATACCCTGCGTGACATCACCGACCTCACCATCAAGCCGATTCTGGGCATCAAGGAAGACATTCAAACCAGTATCGAACGGTACTATTCCGATATCGCCTCGCAGCGCGATGCGTCCGATCTCATGGCCGAGCTTGGTGATGATGTCGAATATGTCGAAGAGAAAAGCGCCGATGACCTCAGCGTGGAAGAGGCGGCGGCAGCCGGCGCCGAACTGGGTATTATCAAGCTTGTCAACATGATCATCGCCAATGCCGTACGCGATCGCTCGTCGGATATCCACATCGAGCCCATGGAACACGAACTGGCAATTCGCTATCGCATTGACGGCGAGATGCGCCGGGTCTTTTCACCGCCTAAAAAGTCGCATCAGGCAATTATCACCCGGCTCAAAATCCTCTCCAGCCTCGACATTGCCGAACGCCGCCTGCCGCAGGACGGTCGCATGGTCGTTAAAATGGGTCGCCGGGAAATCGATATTCGTGTCTCTATCCTGCCGTCGATCTGGGGCGAGAAAGCCGTGCTGCGTATCCTTGATAAGGAGGCATTCGAAAAAAGCGTCAGCAATCTTGGGTTCACCGAGGCCGATTACGCCATTTTCAAGCAGAACATCGCCAAACCCTACGGCATGGTCATTGTTACCGGACCAACCGGCAGCGGAAAATCGACAACACTGTATTCCGCAGTCCAGAGCATCAAAAGCATCACCAAAAATATTATAACAGTCGAAGATCCGGTGGAATTTCACATGGAGGGCATCACGCAGGTGCATGTCAACACCAAAATAGGTTTGACATTCGCAAATGCGTTGCGCTCGATACTGCGCCAGGATCCCGACATCGTGCTGATCGGTGAAATACGCGATCGGGAAACGGCCGATATTTCCGTGAAGATGGCGCTGACGGGGCATCTGGTTTTCTCGACGTTGCATACCAATGACGCCGCCAGCACAATCGCCCGGTTTGTTGACATCGGCGTCCCGCCCCTGCTGCTGGGATCGTCGCTTAATCTGATAGTCGCCCAGCGGCTGGTACGGCGTATTTGTACGAAATGCAAAATCGAATACCAGCCCGATCAGGAACTGCTCGATCAACTGGAGCTGGGCGCCCGCACAGATTTTGCCTTTTACAAAGGAGAAGGCTGCGTGAATTGCAACGGTACGGGATATTCGGGACGAACCGGCCTGTTCGAGTTGCTCTCGGTTTCGCATGAAATCCGCAACATGATCCTGCGCAATACCCCCACTCCCGAAATTCAGCAAATTGCCGTGCAGGAAGGCATGAAGACGCTGCGTCAAGCGGGTATTGACAAAGCGTTGAATGGTGAGACGACGATCGAGCAGGTTATTGCGGCTACTACTGAGATTTAGTGCGCCCTGAGGCGAACCCGATTATCTGCCATGCTGAGCGGGACGGAAGAACGCCATGCAAGATGCACGTTGCTCGCGAGTGGGAAAATCAGCTCATCTTGAAGAATTGATACCGCTTGACTTTGGTGTCGAGATTGAGTGATTTGAGCAATCCCTGAAATTTGAAACGGCCGATTTTGGTGGCGCCATAGTCAACCTCCGCAAGGCGATTGCGGATGTCGCCATTCTCACACAGCGGATTTTCGAGGATTATTGATTTGATTTTATCCTCGAGCGATAAATTGACTTTGTCAACAGGCGCTTTATGGGCGGACGGCTGTCCGATTTCCGCAGAGTGCTCGGGCGGCGGCGGAGAGGAAACTGCGGACAGTTCGGGTGGCAAAGGAGAAGGTGAGGGCTCCGGGGCAGACTGCACCGGCTTGCCGGCGACACCAGTTTCTTCGGATAGTGAAACAGGTGAACCGCCAACAAAGGCAGCCAGCGCTTCATCGACAGAATCGCACGCGTCCATAAGCTTGTCAAGTGCAAGCAACTGAAACTGTGTGCGAACATTCTCCTGTAAATTGGCGAGTTTGATGGTTTGTCCGGCGTTTTTCAGCAGCTTTACCTGACTGACGAGATATCCCCAGCCGGTGCTGGTGATCAGGGATACGCCTGAAAGATCCATGATGACATTGAACGTGTCTGAACCAAACAGCCTTTCGAACAGCTCCTTGAGCCGGCTTACCGAATGCTGATCAATATTTCCCTTTGCCGTTACCAGCACAACCAGATGTTCACTATCCACCATGCGGCTTTGCAACTGCAGCGGTTTGGTCTGTGCCGCAGCCGCCTGCTGCTGATCGGTGTCGACTACCGGCAAGCGAATCGTTTTTTTCTCGGGACCGTAGGGCGCGGGTTCGACTTTGCTTACTTGAATCCCCGCTTTCGATGCGTTTTGCGGTTTTGTCGCAAATTGGGCCGGTATATTTTTATCTACCTGCTGCTTGCTGAAACGTGCGGTTTCTCGTGCATTGTTCTCAAGCTCTTCCTCTTCCAGTTTATAAGTCATGATATAGGTATTTATCATTATTTTATCACCGTGATCCAGCAGTTGTCTGCGGATGCGCTTATCGTTGATATAGGTTCCGTTCAACGAGCCCAGATCGGTGAGCACATAGCCGTCGGGCGTACGTTCGATGCGCACATGGTTGCGGGAAATACCCTCATTGGGAATGGAGATAGTATTCTCGCGAGAACGCCCGATCGTTATGATATCCTTTTTAATAACGTAAGTCCCGATGAGCTTGCTTACGTGTTCTAAAACGAAAGTGGGCATTCAGATTTCTCCTCGACCCCCGGCGGTATGCACAAATACACCCGCTTGGATTGTCGCAAGTAATTACATAACAGGAAATTGCAGGAAGTTCCACCAGGATATCGGTGCAACCTGACGAAAAAAGTAAAATACAATTTTCCCTTGCACAAGTAAAAACGGACCGTGCACATAGCCGCATGAGCCAGGTAACGATGATTTCTTCATTCGCTGCACAGCTCATTATAGCATGGCGAAATGCCGTTTTAAAGCTTATTATACAAAAAAGCGATCCGCCCCGGCCAACCGCAAAAGCCCTAAAATGTATTTTTATGCGCATGGTCTTTATAAACCATAATCCATTATGTAAATTTCTTTCATAAAACAAACATCAACGGGCGGGTATGGATAATCAAACAATTTTGCAAACCTGCGGCATCACCTACAAGCAATTTGAGGATGCCGGACTCACCTGGGAGCTGGTGGATACCATTTCCGGTCACTACTCCTCTCTGTATCCTCATCTCATCTGGTCGGCTAATGAAATATGCGCTATCCTGCAGATGAATGCAAGCGCGTATGCACTGAAGCTGGATATCGTTGCAGAAAAAGAATTTCCCGAGGTGCTGATCAAAAGCGCACAGAAAAACAAGATCCTCAAGCCGGCTATCGACACCTACACGTCGATTGTCACCGACCTGATAATTATCAAGGTGCTAATCACCGACAAGCAGGCATTCGGTGAACTGCACGAACTCATACTTGACAACTGGCGAATTAAAACCAATCCGGTGGCCTACCATGCCGAACAGGGCGTTGTTAAAGAAAAGGCGTCCATTCCGGGAACGCATTACCTTAAAGAGCCGCTGCTCAAAAAAACCTCCTTTATCATGTATCAGGTGGAATCCCGGCATCTCAAGCGCGAAATTCCAATCATTCTGAAGATATCCTATGTGTATGACGATCTGGCAATCGAATTGACCGATGAGACGCGTTCTGCACGCCGGGAGCTAGGCGTCCTCTCATCAAAGGCGCTGGGCCTGATTCACACACTTGAGAAAAAAGTAGAAAATTTCCGCCTGGCAATCAGCACAGAAGACAATGCTGCAGCTCCGGTTTCCGCATCTCCTGTGCCGGCAATTCCTCCCACAACCGAAGATGCTGAAAATACCCTTGGATCAACCGTGTTCATGCCCAAAGCAAGCCTGGAGCAAAGCAAGCGGACTCTTGAAGAAGCCAAATCAACGGCGGGAAAATCGGAGATAATCCACATCGACGAAGACGATCACGTTATCCTCAACCAGGAAAGCACCCGCCAGGTGGATGATTTGGCCGCAACCATGGCAGTCGGTAGCGATAAAGTGAAAAAAGCCGATGAACCGGAACAGGAAGAATCCAAAATAAAGGTGGAAAAGTCCATAATTGTTGAAAAGGACGACCAGGTAACTATTGACGGCAAAACTTCCGGCAAAAAGGGGGCCAAAGAATCCGCAGACGAAGAAAATGACTTCTCACCCACGGTTTTTATGCCGCGCAGCAAATTAAAAGGCAAAAAAAGCGGCAAAGACAAGCAATAAATCGCATATATGCGGTAATATTTATCATAATTAGCAACATTATTCAGGGATTGTGTTATGGCGGCGACCTCACTTGAGCTATACAAAAAGGCCTATGAACTGCAGTATCAACAACAGCGCCCTGCAGAAGCGATCATCATTTATCGCGATCTGCAAAACAGCAATCCACTTTCGCATGAAGCAGCATTCGCAGAATTGCAACTGGCTTCATTGCGGCAACGTGGTAATGCTGCGAAAAATTTTACCGCGCGAAAAATAAATGTTTTCATCCAGTGGGCATCAGTTATTTTATTGCTTATATTTACAGGAGTATTAGGCATCGGAGAATTCCTGGTATTCCGGGAAACGGGGATCGATGTTTCAGTGCTGGATCAACAGGTTCATAAAATCGGAAAGGATGTGGCGCACATTCAGCCGCAAGCCAACTAATCCTCTCCGAGTCGTAAGCATGAGGATCGGAAGAAAACATGTCACAAGATGATGATATTTTTGTTTTTGAAGTTAACGCCAATGCCAATCAAAAAGAAATCCGGGCTGCTGTTGACAAAGCTCAACAAACTCAACACGGGCGTATGGATGGGTCGAATGCAGAAGATGATGTGTTATTCGAAGTAACATCACCGC
>WJLW01000075.1 GCA_014728295.1 Chitinivibrionales bacterium
GAGAAAAGGTCCCACTGACTGATGTCGATTGTTTCATTCAGAAATGGTTCGATGATACCGAATTTCGCTTTTGTTCCCAGCACAACTTTCCAGAAGAGCGGGTAATAATTTTCAATGCCCGCCGTGGCTTTTATATAATTATATTCGCCTCCTAATCCGGCAAACTGGGGAGTGAAATAAACAACGGAGCCCTTGTTGGGAAAATGAGGCAGGTCGGTGTCGTCTCTGCGCAAAGTAAACGAGAGACGGCTGAGCAATCCCGAAGGAATCAGGTGAATATTAGTAATTGTCTGTTCGGTAATGCGTTCAGACTCTTTACTTATGCGGTATGTGGCGCTCACACTAAAATAGTCGTCGGGCCAGGCCAGCCTGCGTCCGGAAGTCGCTTCGAATCCGCCGCTCTCGATTATGTCTTTATCATTGGTATTGCTGATATTGTATGCATTGTAAGAATAAAAAATGCTTCCCCGCAACAGTGTCGGCGTATTAAATGCCCACGGTTCGGTAAAGCCGACCGTAATGTTGCGTCGATTTTCACCGTACTCGACCTGTAAATCAAGCTTTTGACCGGCGCCGCGAAAATTGGGAATTGACGTTTGAAAGGTCCCGACGAAACCGTCAACCGGACTGAAGGCTGCACCAACCTGTAATTGGCCGATGTTTTCTTTCTCGGTTACTTCAAAAACAAAGTCGACCGTGCCGTCATCATTCGGCTTCATATCATAATCGACATTGTCAAAATAACCAAGCTGCATGATATCGCGCATCGAGCGAACCATATAGGATTGTCTGAACTTGCGCCCCGGCAGCAGATCTATTTCACGACGTATCACCTTGTCACGCGTTTTGGTATTTCCGCGAATGTCGACTTTGCGCACGATTGCCGGTACTCCTTCGACAATATTGAAGGTAACATCAATCGTATCGTTGCGATATGCGCGCTCATCCCGCACCTGTACCCACAGATAGCCTTCATCCCGAAACGCGGCGGCAATTGCTTCTTTGGTCATTAAAAAACGGGTTTTATGAAAAGGTTTGCCCCGCTTCAGCGCAACTTTTGCTTTAAGCGCATCGCTTTCAATAACGTTGTTGCCGGCAAAAAAGATATCGCCGCGATAGAAACGTTTGCCCTCGTCAAGCGTAACGGTAATATAGATGTCCTCTTTATTGTCTGCATACCAGAAGGTGTCTTGAACGACCTTTGCATCAAGGTAGCCTTCATCGTGATAGAAAATCATGAGTGTATCAAGATGCTTTTCGTAAAGCTCTTCATCAAAATCTCCACCCCAGAGGAATTTTTTTTCTTTGGTTTTGAATTTTCGCATTAATTTGCGTTCACTGAAGGCGGCATTGCCGACGAAGGTTATCTGCTCGACTTCAACTTTTTCGTTTTCTTTAATATTGAATTTGGCGATTACCTGGGCCGGAGTTTTTGTCGGCACTTGTTCACACTCTACCCGGGCGCGCAGGTAGCCTTTTTCGGCATACGCCTCTTCAATTGCAAGAATGTTTTCCTTTTCCAGTGCTCCGGTCAGGGTCTGCCCCTTGCGAATCGTTACGACTTCTTCAAGGTCGCCTTCCTTGAGTTTTTTGTTTCCGCTGTATTCAATGGACATCACAGACGGATATTCTTCAACCTCGACGAGCAAAGAAACGGTACTGTCGGTCTCATCTTGAGCGTAAATATCAATTGAGCGAAACAGCCCCAGATAATACAGCCGCTTAATCGCCTCCTGGATTTTGCGCGAATCGAATTCGGACGGCGTTTGAATTCTGGTGTGCATTCTCACCATGGGCGCCTGAGCGGGATTAGCCAGCCCCTGGACATTGATCGTGTCAATTACTTTGGCACTGGTGAGAACAGTGCATGTCAAGATGAAAACTGCAAGTTTGGACGGTTTTTTTCCTGATTTCAAGATGATGGTATCCTCTAAAAATCTAAAAGATTGCGGATTCTCTGTATCGGCAGACGAAGTTGCATACGAACTTGCGGATTGTATTGCAATTCGTCCTGATATTGATAAAAGCTGTTATTAAAATCCATAATGAAGTTGTGCACGGGCATAAATTCCAGACCGATGCTATACTCGGGGCGCAAAAGCGTGTCGGACGGTACGAATTCTCCACGTGCTTTAAGAAAAACGAGGTCTTTCAAAACATATCTTCCGACGGTAACGCCCATATTTGCCAGCAAATTCCACCGGTTGCTCAGAGCGTCATATTGGCGATTGTAAAAGTAATAAAAATAATTAGACGCTATGGACGTTTCAAAGGTCATGACATCAAGGCCCATTTTGCGCGCCAGTTTGCGCATCGGCTTTCTCAGCAAGTACTGATGAACATACTGTTCGCCAAAATCGGAGAAAAAGCCTCCTGCGCCTTCGAATGTGGAGAATCTCAGGCCTGCATTCGCATAAAAGGCGCGCTCCGACTCACCGGGAATCTCTTCAAAAGGTGAAGAAACATGAAAGATAAAATTGGGGATACTGTCACGCTGCTCCCCGCGCTCCCGTTGCGTTCCCATACCCGTTGCGGGAACCATGGCCACCCGTCCTTTGCTTGCAATCGACCCGCTTACCGGATCCTGCAACTGCAGCGTCAAGGTGATGCGCTCGAATCTACTCGTATCCGAAAATGTTTCCGCGCTGCCCCAGATGATGGGATTGTTCTCATAGCCCTTGCCTTCCCCAAGTGACTGGGGGGCAAAATCGAGTCCCACCTGCACGTTTCGATCAAAAACTCTTCCGTAGAATATTTCACCCTTGTACGATCGCGCAGCTCCGTAAAGCCGGAACGTATTATCGACCATGCGACCACGAACCCTGATCTCCGTCGATTGATCGCAGAGCAATTCTGCAAAACGAATAAGCCGTCGGCGCTTGCCCTGTAGATCCCAGAAATAGGTCACTTTGCGACCAGCTTTAACATCCATCTCCCATCGTACATACGGAAACGGATCGAAATCCCACGGCAGTTGCTCTTTCTGCAGCAGAGGAAACGTGAATTCGGTATTGCGCAAGACCCAGGCGCCGGTAATCTTTACTTTGTCGATCGGCCCCGAGAGGGCAAAATCGCCAAACGGCTCACGGGCTTCAAATATCACTTCGGCGACTTCACCGATATCATGAAATCCCGGTATATGTAATTCGACCGGACCGTCATTGGTTTCAACAAGCATGATGCCGAAGTTAAGCGGCCCCGCAACCAGTGGCTCATAGCCCGGCGGAATCGTATGGGTTGAATAAATTCTGATCGGTTTATTGCGAATCATTCCGTTCATATCAACATGTATCTTGGCATCTTCGGCGGTATGCAAGGAAAATTTGAAATCATCCACTTTGGAAGGTACGAAATACTGAATTTCCAGAATGCCGTGAGGAATGTCGACGAATCCGCTCATCGAAACGATTTTACCTTCGGTTCCCAGCAGCGAAAAGTCCATCGTCCCCCGGGCGCTTCCCCCCATCGGCGAATCAAGATTTTTATGCAAGGATGCCAGCAGATCACCATGCGCCGACAGGGCCGCTTTAACGGTATCTCCGGGCCGCTCTTTATTCTGAATAGCGGAATAGGGCAGGTACGCATGGCCATTGAAGCTGGTCAATGTTGAATCGCGTGCCGACAGTCTGACAATATCCAAGCCCCGGGCGTCGGCCTGGCCGGTCAGTTTGATGCTGTCCAGCGACCAGGAATTAACAGAAATGCGCGCGGATGCAGCTTCAATTCTTATCGGCAGTGAATCATTTACCGTTCCGAAGCTACCCGATATTTTGCCGCGCAGATCAATATCGTCGCCAAGAATTCTCCCCAGACACGAGCCCATATCCACATCATCGAATGCACCGGAAAACTGAATGCCGCGTGCATTCGAAACCGTATCGAGTGTTATGATCGCCTTATTGTTTTGTCTGATAACCATCGGCAGTACCGTAACCAGTGAATCTCTTGTCAGGATTATTGCATCGGCGGAAACGGGCTGGATTCCTATAAGATTGGCATGTTCGAGCCGCAATTCAGAATTCGTTTTAGTGAAATTTTTATTTCCCGTTATGCGGGATTTACCCGAGATAAATCCGTTTTCTATCGGCAGCTCATGTTTTTGAATCAGCGCCTTGACCGTACGAACGGGCATTTTATGCAGTTGCAGATTGAAAGCATATTGATTTTTATGACCGGTTCCCAGATGTCCCTGTGCCAGCAATCCGTTAAAGGCCCTGAGCGAGTCCAGAAGCAGGGAATCCCGATACATTTTGCCTGCCGCGGCAAACGGCATTCGAGTCGCGGAGATAAACAGCTCTTGTTGGCGTATTGTCCATTCTACGCAGGAGTCGGAGGTATCGCGCTGCTGCAGGGTGCAGAAGAAACTGCCCCTGCCAATATCCGAACTCAAACCGAATGTTCCGTGCGCCTGCCAGAGTGGTAGCCGGCCGTGAATTTCACCTCTTGCCCAAAGCGTGTCCAAATGCTGCTTCCAGACCTGTGGCAGTGCGTCAATCACCTCGAGCATAACATCGGCGCCCGGCTCAACATTCGCGTGCAGAAGCGGGTGCTGCGACATAAGCGAATCAATTCTGCCATCAAACCTGATATGCCCTCCGCCACGGCCCAGCGTGCGCATCGACATGTGCTCGCGACTGCCTTCAAAAGAAATGTGCGGATCACCGAAAGAAAATCCTTCCCAGGCCAGATTGCCGGCATGTACCCGGCCCTTGTATGTGTAGTCGTTTCCCCGACCGGAGATGTTGCAGGTTGCGCCCAAAGTTCCGGCCAGCTTGGGCAAGGCCGGCAGGGTATCTGCGGACAAGCGACCCGAAAACGAGTATGCGGCCTTGTCGTATGCAAATCCCAGCTTTCCTCTCCCGCGCACATCGATGCTGTGTCCGTGGATAAGCAGTGTATCTATTGTCAAGGTATCGCCCTGCAAAGCTCCGCGTGCATTCGCTTCAGTCAAGGGAATGCCGGCAAAACTGAGTCCACCAACGGCAAGATCGACTGCGACACCGCTTGCCGGTAATTGCCGTATGCGCAATGCAATCGCCATCTTCCCCAGCAGCAGGTTGGCTACGAACCGGGGCGCACCGCTCAGAAATGGATCAAGCGCCACTTCCCGAGCCATGATCTTTATGTCCCGTCGGGCAGATGGTCGCAGCCCCCACACGCCATGCGCGACAAGCCCGATATCCCCCCAGCTTCCCGCAAGCGAATCAGCAAGAATTTCTTCATCCCTAAAAACGAGCCGGCACGAAACATTGTCGATTGCGCCTATCCGGCCCGGAACTCGCACTGTTGCCTGATCGACATGCGCCTCTCCCCGCATCTCGCTGTTTTCGACACTGATTTCGTCATCGCAAATGAATTCGTTTACCAGATCAAACGAGCACTTTTCAAGCACAAAGCTGCCGAAATTTATCTCTTCATGCACTTTGGCATCTGCCAGCCGCACCGAAAAGCGATGGCCCCGGCCCCCTGCATTCAAGTGGCCCGTAAAAGAAAAATTTTTTCTGAACGAGCCGACCTTACCTTTCAGCGAAAACTTCATAAACTGTGGACCGGCTTGCAATACGCCGCTGAGCCGCTTGCCCAGCACATGCACGCGCCGGTTCTTGTCGCGTATGGCCAGTTCGCCTTTGCTGATTCTGATCTCGTTTACCGGCAATGCAGCTATCGCATCCCGAATCGAAGTCCGGCGGGCCGGAGCTGACGAATCGGCGGAAAGCGGCTGTGCAACAGCAACCTGTATCCGTGGGCCCGAGACAGCAACTTTATTGATGCATTGCGCAAAGTCAAAGCCTGAAGAGAGCAGCTTGTGAAAAGAAAATGAAACGGTAATGCGCCGGATATGAACAGATATGGTATGTACGGGAACCTGCACTTTTACATTAGAGAGTGACGCCGATAGAAATCCCAGCTTGACTTTCTCTACATCAAATTCTCCGCCAATGACGGGAGAAAGATGCTCAACCAGAAGCTTCTCGATATTTTTCTCTTTTTCGAGATGCTTGACTCCCTGGACAAGGAGAACAAACAGGGACAGAATGATGCAAAAGAGAACAAATACCCACTTACGTGGCTTCATCTTCTTTCTTTACTTTAGAAAAGACCAGATTATCCTTTCCGGCATCGATTTTTATCGTATCGCCGTCGGAGAATTTGTCGGTAAGAAACTCTTCCGCCAACTGGTCTTCTATGAGCCGTTGAATGGAGCGACGCAGCGGCCGGGCGCCCAGAATCGGATCGTACCCGTGATCGACAATGAATTTCTTTGCCGCTTTGGTCAGTTTAAGTATAATGTGGCGCTCCTCGAGACGCGATTGAACATCGTGGAGCTGGATATCGACGATCTGCAGCATATCTTTTTTGCCGAGCGGACGGAATACAATTGTTTCGTCAACGCGGTTGAGAAATTCGGGATTGAATATGCGCTTTAATTCGTCGGTCACCTTTGCTTTCATTGCTTCATAGTCGGAGACCTCCGTCTGCTTGCCAAAACCGACGGTCCCGCTCTTTTTGACGTCTCGCGTACCGGCATTCGAGGTCATGATAATAATTGAATTTTTAAAATTGACGCGCCGGCCATAGGAGTCGGTAAGGATGCCGTCATCAAGTATCTGCAGCAACAGGTTGTACACGTCCTGGTGCGCTTTTTCGATTTCGTCAAGCAGGATGACCGAATAAGGCTTTTTGCGGATTTTCTCGGTCAATTGGCCGCCCTCCTCATATCCGATATAGCCGGGGGGGGCCCCGATCAAACGCGAAACGGCAAACTTTTCCATGTATTCCGACATGTCAATGCGCACCAGGGCATCTTCGGAATCGAAGAGCCGCTGGGCAATTGTTTTGGCGAGTTCGGTCTTTCCGACACCGGTAGGACCCAGAAAGATAAATGAGGCGATCGGCCGGCGGATATTGTGCAGCCCTGCACGGGAGCGGCGAATACTGCGCGCTATAGAAGCAAGCGCCTCGTCCTGACCGATGACGCGTTTGCGCAATTCATCTTCCAGTTGCAACAGCTTTTTGGATTCTTCCTCTTCCAGGCGGCTGAGGGGAATACCGGTCATGGTTGAAATCACCGAGATTACGGTGGTATCATCCACCAACAGGCGCTCTTCGGCTTTTGACTTGCGCCACAGGGCCTTCTTTTCAAGGAGGGCGCCCTTGAGTTTTTCCTGTTTGTCGCGCAATTTGGCGGCCCGTTCGAACTCCTGCTGTTCTACGGCCTTTTCTTTTTCTTTGACGACGTCGGCAATTTCCTTTTCCATATCACGGACTTCCTGGGGGATTTCCATGCTTGACAAACGCTTACGCGCTCCGGCCTCATCGATTACGTCAATGGCTTTGTCGGGCAGGAATCGGTCGGAAATGTAGCGTTCAGAATGCTTCACCGCAGTTTCGATTGCTTTATCGGAATAGGTTACTTTATGATGGTCTTCATAGCTGCGGCGCAGTCCGGCGAGAATGAGAATGGTCTCCGAAACATTGGGGGGATCGACCATAATCGTTTGAAAGCGACGTGCCAGTGCTCCGTCCTTTTCAACGTACTTGCGATATTCGTCGAGTGTCGTGGCGCCGATGCATTGAATTTCACCGCGTGAGAGGGCCGGCTTGAAGATGTTGGACGCATCAAGACTGCCTTCGGAGCCGCCGGCTCCCACAATCGTATGCAATTCGTCGATAAAAATGACAATATTGTCGTTTTTCTGCAGTTCGGTCATCAATGCCTTGAGGCGCTCTTCGAACTGGCCGCGATATTTCGTACCGGCAACCATAGAGGCCATATCGAGATTGATCACGCGCTTGCTTTCGAGCACCTGCGGTATCTCCTTTTCAACGATTTTTTGCGCCAGCCCCTCAATAATGGCTGTCTTGCCGATACCGGGTTCACCAATCAGGACCGGGTTGTTTTTTTTGCGGCGGCTGAGGATCTGGACGACGCGTTCGATCTCCTTTTCGCGGCCGATGACCGGATCGAGTTTGCCTTCTACGGCCATTGCGGTGAGGTCACGCCCGAAATGGTCGAGAAACGGCGTTTTGCTTTTTTCCTTTGGCGCTCCGACCGACTCACCGCCGCGCAATACTTTGCTGATTTCATCTTTTATTTTGTCATATTCCAGACCGGCGGCGGCCAGCGCGTTGGCGGCAGCCGATTCGGTATCTTTCATCAGGGCAAGCAACAGGTGCTCGGTGCCGATATATTTATGCGACATGGAGCGCGCTTCACTTGCAGCGATTTCCAGCACCTTTTTAGCCCGGGGCGTAAAGGGCAGCATCTGCCCGATGGTCATCTGCCCACCGGTTGAGGTAATGGATTTTTCGATATTTGAGCTGAGATCGTCGAGATCGATGCCCATACTGCGCAGCACGGCAACTGCAACGCCGTCACCTTCTTTGACCAGCCCGAGCAGAAGATGTTCGGTGCCGACATAGTCGTTGCCCAGACGAACGGACTCTTCGCGGGCAATCTGCATTACTTTTTTTACACGATCGGTAAACATACCATTCATAAGTAACTAATTCCCATTGAGAAAGGTTTTAACAATACTGGCGCGTTCAATTTTCATTTCTCTGTCCTCCAGTTGACGCCCAAGCTTTTCCTGAAGATGAGCCGGCAGGACGGTTAACATGAGGTAATTGATCTGCTGAATGGACAAGCTGGGTACGACATCGTAATGGATACCGAGCCGGAGAGCTGAAGCAAGATTGATGAATTCATTTATTTCAAGCATAACCGCGTGTCGCAGAATGCCCAACGACCGCATTATTTTATCGGAGATCTCAGCGCGGGCCTGCTCGAAGACCGTTTTTCTGGCCGCACGTTCGTGGGTAATTATTTTCTGCACGGCACCGGTTGTGTTTTCCAGGAACTCCTCTTCCTGCACACCCAGCGTGGCATAATTTGACAATTGAAAAAAGCTCCCGACAACATCGGAGTGCTCACCGAAAAAACCGCGGGTGGTAATGCCCAGTTGCTCGGCGCCCTGCAAAACCTGATCAATGGCTTTCGTCAGAACCAGACCGGGCAGGTGCATCAGAAACGATACCCGCATGCCGGTACCCGAATTGGTAGGACAGCTCGTCAGAAAGCCGCGTTGCTTGTCAAAGGCAAAGCGAATATGCTCGCCGATACGGGTATCCATAGTGTCAACTACCCGCCATATCTCCTCGGGGCGGTAGCCTGAATTGAGGCATTGCAGTCGCAGGTGATCTTCCTCATTGATCATTATGGCAATCCGATTGCGATCGCCGGCAATAACACCGCGATCACCTTCGACGGAAAGCAGGTCGGGGCTGGCTAGGCGCCGCTCGACAAAAAGTCGTTGCTTGACATTCGTGATTTCCTTGAAATTGACAACCGTAAATGCATCGTATTCTTTGATGGCCTTGAGCTGGCTGGTGATATACTCAAAAATGCCTTTGCGCTCCGGGAGGGAAGCTTTTTGCGGAAACTGTCTGCCCTCCAGGTTCCGGGCCAGGCGTACACGCGTCGATACGACAATATCGGTTTCCGGCCCGGAATTATCCAGCCAGGCAGGCATGGTTGAGGTATGCTCGACAGGTTTCATAAGCGTTGTGCTATTTGTGTTTCTTTTCATCAACAGTCATGCTGTTAATGGTATCGCGCAAGGCTGCGGCAAGTTCGAACTCTTCATTCCGAATCGCAGTTTCCAGCTTCACTTTCAGCTTAGGCAGTTCTTCGGTCATGACATTCACCAGCGTTTTTGCCGGTTGATACTGCTTGCCGCGATGGGTGTCGTCGCCATGAACTTCCAGCAGCAACTCGCGTATCTCACGGTCAAAGGCCTGATAGCAGGCAGCACACCCCAGCCTTCCATGCGCCTTGAACTGAGAAAAATGCATCCTGCAACGCGGACAACTCACATCCGGAACAGCAGTATCAAAAAACTGCTCCGGTGCAAATCCTTCGGCCGAGATTGAGATGGAAATGCCTTTCTTTTTGGCGCATTCTTCACACAAATGTAAATCTCTTGTTTCGCCGTCCATAACGTGTGTTAAATGGATATTCGCAGTTTTCACACCGCAGGTTTCACATTTTTTCATATTCAAGACCTGACTGTTGCCTGAGTATAAAAATACTTCAATTTACGCCGCGGCGTTTTTTGTGCGCACCTTGCCGTCTTCAATGTGAATGTTCCTTCCCATTCTCGACGCCAGCTTATCGTTATGTGTTGCCACAATAAAGGTCTGTTCCAATTGTGTATGCGCCTTCTGGAAAAGCTGCAGGAGATTCATACTGTTGCTTTTGTCAAGGTTTCCGGTTGGCTCGTCGGCCAGAATCAGGGACGGTTGATTAAACAGCGCACGCGCCAGTGCCACGCGCTGACGCTCTCCCCCCGACAGCTCTCCCGGGAAGTGCCGGGCACGGTCCGACAGACCGACAATATCGAGCAGTTCGGCTGCACGGGGAATACATTGCTGCCTGGTTTTGCGGGCAATCAGTCCGGGTATCAACACATTTTCGAGCGCATTAAAATCAGGCAACAGGTGATGAAATTGAAACACAAACCCGACCGAAGTTGAGCGAAAATGGGCCAGGCTTCTGCGGCTCATGGTATTGAGTCTGCGCCCGTTGATTTCGATCGTTCCATTGGTCGGCTTGTCAAGTCCTCCCAGCAAATGCAGCAGCGTCGTCTTGCCCGAACCGGAGACCCCGGTCAATCCTATCAGCTCACCTTTGGCGATACTGAACGAGATATCGCTGAAAATGATGATTTCTCCGCCTTCGTCTGGAAATTTCTTGGTCAGACCGGTGACATTGACCATGGGCGCATTATCCATTATTCATACCGTAATGATTCTGCCGGCAATATTCGTGACGCCTGCAAAGCAGGGTAAAGCGTGGCCACAAAACAAATCAGATTTGCCGCCAGATAAATGGCTATTACGTCAAGAGCACGAATGAGTACGGGAAGTTTGTTGATAAAATATATGTCTCCGGGAAGTGATATCAATTTGAAATGATATTGCAAATAGCATAAAAGCACACCGGCCAAGGCGCCCAGAGTTGAGCCCAGAAAGCCGATCACCACACCGTTAAGCATAAAAATTTTCATGATAGAGCCGGTAGTTGCGCCCATGCTGATAAGAATGCCGATTTCTCTGCGCTTCTCCAGAATCATCATGATCAATGAACTGATAATATTGAAGGCGGCGATGATGATTATCAGCGATATGACAATAAATATGACCAGCCGTTCAAGCTTCATCCATTTGAACAACGATTTATTCTGGCGCTTCCAATCGATGCCGGTAAAGGGATAGCCGCCAAGATGCGCCTTTACTTCCTGCAAAATGCGGTCGGCCTTGAAAAGGTCGGTTGTTTTTAGCTGTATACCCTCGACCCCCCTGGTATCGAACAGATTTTGGGCCGATTCAATGGAAATATAGGCCAGATTATAGTCATATTCATACATCCCGGTTTCGAAAATGCCGGTGACCGTAAAGCGATTCATGCGCACGGCGGACATTGGATCCATTGCCTCGCCTGCATTGCCCAGAAAGCCAAGCACGACTTCGGCACCGGGACGTATGCCCAGCTTGTCGGCCATACTCACGCCCAGTATGATGCCGGGAAACGAACGTCCCTTTGTGGATTCAGCACTTTCAAGCTCCAGCTCACCCATAATGATGCAGTTGCCCAGATCGGTGACGGTCGCCTCGAGGCTGTCATCGATACCATTAATCAAAACGCCTTCGGTATTGCCTTGATCCGTTCCGGAGCTATATTCCAGGGCCCCTTTCCCACTGAGATACGGGGCGGCGCCGATCACCTGCGGGTGCTGCATAATTTCGTTGCGCAGTGAATCGTAGTCCGAAAAGGGCTCGCGATAATACTGGTAAACTCTGGCATGCGCGAAAATACTGATTATGCGATCGCGTACCTCCTTCTCGAATCCGTTGGCGATCGAAAGTGCGATAACCAGCACGGTAGTTCCCAGAAAGACGCCAAATGCCGAAAAGTAAGCGATCAGCGAGATAAAGCCGATCTTGCGTTTACCCCTGAGATACCTGAGGGCGACAAAAAATTCCATGCAGTTTCTTTATGCTCGAGGTGTAAAACTATTCCGGTTTCATGAGCGGGAACAGCACCACATCACGCAAGGTATGCGCATTAGTCAAAAGTGCGACAATACGATCCACGCCCATTCCCCACCCCGACATGGGCGGCATGCCGAATTCCATGCACGTGACAAAGTCATGATCGACCTCCATTGCTTCGGTGTCCCCGGCAGCCCGGGCCCGGGCCTGCTCTTCGAAGCGCTGGGCCTGATCGACCGGATCAATCAGCTCGGAATAGGCATTGATCACCTCCCAGCCGTTTACCACCAGTTGGAAGCGGTCGACAACCTGCGGATTGTCGTCATTCTTACGGGCAAGCGGTGAAAGATCCAGCGGATGGTGAGTGATGAAAACGGGATTTATAAGCGCCGGGCGTGATACCTTTTTGTAAAGCAGATCGATAAGCGTTCCCCTGCCGGCTTTCGTGATATCCACTTCATCTCCGAATCTGATCTGCCTGGCCTGAATTGCATCCAGCAGCGTATCCCGAGTTGAGTACGCATCGATGTCGATGCCACAATCTTTTTCTATAAGCCGGCGAAACGAGAGCCTCGGCCATTCGCCGTCGAAGGAGATCTTCGCGCCGTTATATTCAAGTTCAAGCGAACCATTTACCTCCGCAAGCACGTGTTTTAGAAGCTTTTCGGTAAAGTTCATATTGTCAACATAATTCCAATAGGCGCAATAATACTCCAGTAGAGTAAAATCGGGTAAATGTGATGAATCCACTCCCTCGTTGCGAAACGACCGGGCAAATTCGAAGACGCGTTCAAACCCGCCGGCAACCGCCCTCTTCAGGTAGGTTTCGGGCGCGATGCGCAGATACACGTCCATATCCATCATGTCATGATGCGTAACAAACGGATTGGCCAGAGCGCCGCTGGCTTTATTGGTCAAGATTGGCGTGTCAATCTCCGTGAAATCATGCTGATTGAGAAACGACCGGATGGTAGTGATAATCTGTGTGCGTTTCTTGAAACGCTGCATTACCTCGGGGGTCATAATCAAATCGAGATACCGTCTGCGCAAGCGCAACTCATTGTCGGCGATGCCATGAAATTTTTCCGGCAGCGGCCGCAACGCTTTTGATAAAAATGTCCACTGCTTGATATTTATTGTTTTCTCGCCTGTTTTCGTAGTAATGATTTCTCCATCAATGCCGATAAAATCTCCAATATCTACCAGTTTTTTGATCGCTGCAAATGCATCACCAAGCTCATTTTTCTGCGCAGCAAACTGCATTTTGCCAGAAAAATCGAATACATGACCAAATGCAAGTTTCCCCAAAAAACGCAATCCGGTGACTCTTCCGCCAACACGTACCCCCGCGGTACCGTTTTCAAGCACAGAAGCGCCGGCCAGCGAATGAGTTCGCTCAAACCGCTCTGCATAGGCCGCGTGCCCCGACGCTTTAATCTGCTCAATTTTATCGTACCGGACCTGCATTTGTTCGTTATGGTAAATATTGTGCATAAAATGCTGCCGTATATCTTTCCTGAAACATGGTTGCCGGGACTACACAAACTACTGAAAATACTTCATGCAAGAGCTGAATCCAACGAAACGGCACATCTGCGCTTTCCGACTAGTCAAGTTGGTTCTTTGCAGCCGTCCTATACCGCCTGTTCACAAATAGTATTTTAATGCAGTATGTTTGAAGATATCAGCGGCTCGCCGGGCGGGAATCGTTACCAGAATCCACAATGGCGCAAAGCCTATGAAGAAACGCAGATAGTGCGAAAACCTCTGACCGGTATTGTCTCCGGCTATCACGAATTACCCTATATTCTGGTTGCTCCCGAAGAGGAAAATGCGCATTTTGCCACTGAAATAAGCGGGAAAATCAGTGCGTCGCCCAAATTTGTGATCAGTCCCGACACGCTTGGAGAAACCTTCGGCGATGTATTTGATGCGGAAACATTCGACGAAAACATTGAAGGGCGCCTTTTCACCTTTGCCTATGGTAATCGAAAGAACTTGAAAATACACAGTGACTATCTTACTATATCAAATGTGGATGCCAAACCGCAGGAGCATATCAAGTCTGTGGAAGATAAGCTTATGTCGCAGGAGGATATTTCAACCGCTTTGATTTTTGGCCCCGTTTTCAAGTTGTATCCTATTTCGCTGGATCGATTTCTCAACGAGATAATCGACAGAGAGTTCAGGTTTTAAACCACGGTTGCCTCATCATGTACGAGAATCCTCAATATCTTACCCCCGACGGATATCGGCGTTCAAAAAAAAATCCGCTGCGCACAAAGCAGGAAAAAAAACTGGCTGAAAAGAAACTGGCAGTAAAAAAAAGGGCGGTTAGTTCGTCCTCCATCCACCCGAAGAGCCGGCTTTCCGACGAAGCAGCAGCTAAAATCGCAGCAGCACTGAAAATTATGCTGAAATCCTAAACCCACCCGATCCATATCAAAGAGAGACCGACAATGTGGATATTCAATTTTTATCGCCTCTATTGCTCACTTGCAGCAGGATTGCTTTATTATTTCTTCATTCAGCGGTCATGGTGGCAGGCGCTTTTAATTCTCATCGCAGCCCGTGCGGGCTGGTTCGGCATTTCGTGGTACATCAAGAAAGTCGCCACCGATCGTGCGTTCAACAAGTATATCGGCGAATTTAAGGAAAAATACGGCCCATACGGTATCCGCATGGCAAATAAAGCCGAAAACAATCGACGCATAAAAGAGAGCCTTGCAGAAATATTTGTTGCGGATATGCAAAAGCTGAAAAAAAACGTTGAGCAGCTTGACGTAATGGATACGCTCTTTAACGCGGGGATGCGACCGGAAGGAGATGAATACCTGCTGCACGATCTCAAATTGAAATACGGCAAAGAACGCCTTGCCAAAGCGGGCATCGAACTGCAAAAAGATTAGCTCTGCTTATACTCCAGGGCAAATGCATAGGTCGAGTCAACAAAAGTAATCTCTGCGGCGTGCAAAAGCCCGTTGATCAGGCCGCTCATAAATGCGGCACGCTAAATCAAGCGGAATTGCAGCGGGTCAGTTACCATTCAACCATCCTTTGCGTCTGGCAACTTTAAAAAATGCATCGATAACGGCGGGATCAAACTGACTTCCCCGGCACTTGCGAAGCCGTCGAAATGCTTCCTGCTTGCCCAGGCTGGCACGATAGGGTCGATTGGAGGTCATTGCCTCGAAAGCGTCGGCAACGTGCAGAACGCGTGCGCCCAGCGGAATCTGATCTCCCTGAAGCTGCTCGGGATAGCCGCTGCCGTCAAAATGCTCATGGTGATACAGGATAAGCTCATACAAATCTCGCAGAAACGGGACATCTTTGACAATATTGGCCCCCAGCGTTGAGTGCGTTTTCATTACACCGTGGAATTCGTCATACGTCAACGCACCCGGCTTGTTGAGAATGCTGCCCGGAATCCCGATTTTGCCGATATCATGCAGCAATCCTCCGTCACGTACCACTTCAATAAGCGCAGGATCCATCTGCAGTTCTTTGGAGATATCTTCGGCAATCTGCATGACATTTTCGGAATGTCCGTGCGTATAGGTATCTTTGGCGTCAACAGCTATCGCCAGAGCTTTAATCGTGCGAATATAATTTTCTTTCATATCACGGTATAATTTTGCATTGGTCAATGCTATGCAGGTCTGATTGACAATGCTGTGCAGCAACGATTGTTTCTCCTGGCTATCGTGGAATGCTGCTCTCGCTGCAATGAACAAAATGCCGTAACACTGATTATTATCGGTTAATTCGGTAGCCAGCGAATACGGAAGTGGTACATCAATCTCTGCGCCGGCCTGCAGCGTGCCGGTCATCCGCCTCAGGGTACAACGCTTTCGAGCCGGGCGTACGCCCGAACGGGCAAAATATTCCTGCTGGATTTTGCGTTGAAGCGTATCGAGTCCCGCTTCCGTCAGGGTGCCGGCGGCCCAGTACGTAAGCGCAAATGCGCGCTTTTTAAGTGCAAAAAAGCCGACAAAATCGATTCCTATATGCTCTTGCAGTGTGGTAATCATGTAGCGCAGAATGTGCTCACTGTCCACCAGTCCCATAAGCTTTTCGGAATAGTTGCTGATAAGCGATAATTCACCGAGCTTCTGATTGATGGAAGTGTATAAATTGGCGTTGTTTATGGCAATCCCGGCCTGCGCAGCCAGCACGTCAATAATATTGAGATGTACCCGCGCAAACGAGTCACGTCTCGCGCTGCGGTTTAAACTGACCAGACCAATCACCCGGTCGTCAACTTTTAGCGGCACGCATATCGAAGAGCCGATATCTTTTCGATCCAGAACATGGCGCAGGGGCTCCGGAACCTTGCCGTCGGCTATCAGCAGCGCCTTCTCGCCGGCAAACACATATTTGGAAATCGGCCATTCGGCCTCGTCGGCAACCGATGACCGGCGCTTGGGCGGTGCAATCCCCTGCTGGTTGACGATGACCAGCTCATGCTCAGCACGATCCAGCAATTGAATTGAACCGCTGTCGGCATCGGAAACGTTAAGACAACACGAAAGCGTGACTTCAAGCAATTGTTCAAGATCATGCGTATTGCTGAGCTTACCGGTAATCTCGTGCAAAGACGCCAGCTCGGACAAGAGCGCATTCTCGCGAACCAGTGCGGTGGTTTCCAGGGCCTGTAGTATTTTTTTATAGAGCAGCTCAAACTGGACGGGCTTAACAAAAAAGTCAAATGCTCCGTTTTTGATGGCTTTGATGGCCGTATCCATATCCGGATGCGCCGTGATTATTATTACCGGAGTACTGTAATCACGTTCTCTGATAGAATCAAGAATTTCCATACCCCCCAGCCCCGGCATGCACACGTCAACAACGGCAACAGCAGGATGTAAATCCTCAAACAGCTCAAGCGCCTGCCTGCCGTCGTAGGCGGATGCCGTCTGCAGACCTTTGGTTTCCAGAAACTGGCAGATAACCTTTGCCAGAGCCTGGTCATCGTCGGCTACGAGAATACAGTGATTTTCAAATGTGCGCATGGAAATACGCTAACCCCTGTCGGGTTGGCTCCCTTTCCGATGGGTGAATAATGCAGGACTGACAGCACGAGTTGCAGGCTCTGCAAAAATGGGCTGTAATTGCATAGCTAGCTCTAAATATAATAAAACTTGTGCAATTATGCGGATAATTAACCACGCATGAGGTATGGCGCGCCGAAAGAAAGTCTACCAGCCATACCCAATGCTGAGCTGGTAAGTTCCGGCCAATTCGTGATAAAGGTAGGCAAAGTTCATTGAAAAATGCTGATCAAACAGGTTTAGCCCTGCGCCGAATGTTACCGGATTAATCCGCGACGTACCGATGCGCACGGCAACAATGTTGCGGATCAGGTACTCTCCTCCAAGATTGCCCCGAATGAGAAACTTCACAGGATCTTCGGAGGCCTTGGTCCATGATGGCATGGATAGTGATGTGTACTCGTCGCTTTTCGTAACCGTATTGTTGCCCGAATTGGCAGCGATATCAAGGGTCGTGTAGTGCAGTTGCAGCCTGCCGTACAAATAGTCGACATCCGATGCCCACCCCATTGAGAAGCGGAGCTGAGGATATGCCAGATCCACATAACCCGGCTGCCAGCGCAGATAGTTGGTTGTAAGATTGTTTACTTGAAATCCGATTCGGAATCCAAGTGGTACGAGATGCAGTACCGTCGATCCATCCACTCCAATACCGTATCCGATCGGACCTTCCAAATTGCGCCGCATGCTATTCAATGCCGCCCCGACGCCCAGATGCAGATTGCGGGTGATCTGAAAATTGTAGCCAAATCCGACTCTGAAAAGCAATTCAGATGCAGAAAACTGTTTGTCCCGGCCGACTATGGGAGCTCCCCCCGGCAAGGTATCCCAGCCGCGGTTATCGGAAATACCGGGCACATACAAGTAATTGAACGAGGCGGAAACGCCCATGTTTTTGCTCACTGGTGCAGCGAATGAAAGCAGCGAAGTGGAGAAAGTATTCTCATAAAATCCTGCATAGGCAAGCTCCACCACCTGGCGTTCAAGACCCGGCAAGACAGCGGGATTGCCCTGAGCCGTTCCGTCAGCGGCAAACAGGATATCAGACCTGGCCATAGCCGAAGATTGCGGCAAAGCAAAAATATCGCGGTTGGCGTTGGAATAATAAGCATCGCCCAATTCATCGTAGCTTTGTCCGGCAACCTGCCACATGAAAATCCCGGCCAGACATAAGGTAACACGCGTTTTTTTCAAGCTATTGCTCCCTGATTAGCGCATCAGCGCTACATTTTTAGCCGCAAAGAACGTGCACTTCAAAAAATTACGGTCATTACGGGCGCAAATTGTATTTTTAACCTAATATAAACCATTTTGTGTTATCCTGCATCAAGTATAAATATCTGCAAACAAAGCCGACGGGCGCACTGTATAGTTCGGGATAAATACAATAAGTGACCTGTCGATACGTGCAAAGGAACAAATTTGCTGCACGCTTACAAATCGCTGTTTGTGCTCAAAGCGGCCATGGCAGCAATCGCAGTACTCTTCAAGCTGACAAGCGTACGGGCAGACAACGATACGCTTATTCCCCTCGATACTTCCTGCCTTAAATTTGAGATGCCTGAACAGGGCCGTCTTATTACTTCCGATCAATGCACCGTTTCACTTGCCGCCTGCGGGAAAATCCGCAATGTTGAGATACGGGCAGCTTACCGTACGAATGCAGCAGACTCGATGCATTCACGTGTATTGAGCAAGCTGAGCATCAGGCCTTTTATCATTGTGTGGCCGGTGGATTCTTTGCAGCGGCAGTTATATTCCGGCGCCCAACTCAGTGCAACAGGCACGACTGCCGGCGGGCTCAAAGTAAGGGCTATTCGAGAGGGCATATTCATTTCTCCTCACCGGTTTGATCGACGTAAATTGCAGGTTCCCTATGCATTGGGCATGCTAGATGATATAAAGGATCAGGCAGTCACCATGCAAACAGCCGACCGCATGCTGGCAGCGAAATTCGGGCACTATTGGAACGCAAACGGATTGCATATCCGCGTAACCGTGAAATCGTCATCATTCGAGAGGACGCTTCCGGATGACATAAAGGATCGTATCGGAGCGTTGATAATGCTGGACACCGCCACCACGCGCGAGCCCTATCCAACCCAGAACCACGTTATCATCAAAGTGCCGGTATCAAAAAAAGCGGTGCAACTTTATCACAAACCCTCGTTTTTCCCGGACGGTAGTTTTGAGATGATTCTGGACACGTTTGAGTATGCCCACGAATTCAAAGTGATCCCCCATGACTTTAAAGGTTTCATAATAGACCTGACCATTCCCGCCCACCTGCTGGGCAAGACGCCCCCGGACTCTCTCGGATGCAACATCGTGGTAAAAGCCTTCGACTCAAAGGATTCGCTGCGCACCCTCTCATGGGCCGGCGGCGCCAGCAGAGAAATATACAGCCCGTACCTCTGGCCGACACTGCACTTTGCAGAGCAACCGCTGTTTTCCAGAATCTGGTTTTTGTGGGCAAGCTCATTTGGAGCGGGGCTGATGCTCTCATTCATGCTGGGATTGATTATGCGGTTAAGCCGCCGCGCCAATTCGGTAACCCGCTTTGAGCAATCCGAAGGCGATCGCAAAGCAATTGACGCGATCCTGCTGGCAATCGACAGCTCGCTTACCGACCAAAAGGCCTCACTACAATCAATAGCCGCGGAATTATCCTTCACTCCCGGCAAAATAAGCAAGCTGCTCAAGCGCTATACCGGCAAATCGTTCAAAGCATATCTCATGAACGCGCGCATTGAGGTAGCCAAAGAACGCCTGCGCTCTTCACATTCCAGCGAAGCGTTCATCGCCAAATCGTGCGGGTTCAAAGATGTCGGTGAAATGGAAAGGTTTTTCAAGAAGAACTGCAGCATCTCGCCCTACGCATTCCGCAAAGAGTTTCACATCAGCTAACTATACAGATACACGTGTTTCACCGTTTTTATCCATGCGATGCAGCGCCTTCTGAATCTCGAGATCAAGCAGGTTCTTGTCGTAGGGCTTGGTAAACCATTTGTGAATCTGCATGGATCGAATGCTCTTTTGCTTGGGCGGATACCCCGAGACAACCAGCACAATAAGCTCCGGTTTGATTTTACGCAATGAGGCAATTACCTGGTGCGGATCGTCATTGCCCAACTTCCAGTCCATGATAATCACGTTGCAGTCTTCCCTGTATCGCTTGAGCTCTCGCTCAGCCTCATCCTTGGTGGCCGACTCGCATGCGGTGTAGCCCAGACCTTTCACGAAGATTTTTAATATATCACGGATCTTGACATCATCGTCCAGCAGCAGGACTCGTGAACTGAGACGATTGAGCATAATGTGCTTCGTATCCAGGTCGAGATCCTCCTGGCTGCTTTCCGGAAATTCGAGTCTGAAGGTCGTTCCATGCGAGTCGGTTTTTTCCACAAAAACCTGCCCATTGTGCAAGGTCACGATACGCCTGACCAGGGCAAGCCCCAGACCGGTTCCTTTGCCAGGCTTCTTGGTTGAAAAGAACGGATCGAAGATCTTTTCGGTTAAATCCGGCGACATACCGACACCATTATCGGAAAACCGTAAAACAATAGTATTGGCTTCGCTCTGCTTGCGAACAGCCTTGCCTTCGATCAAAATTCGTCCGCCGCCGGGCATTGCATCACGGGCATTGCCGATCAAATTTTGAAAAATGCGCTTGAGATAATCGGCATCGGCCTGAATCCAAAGTTGCTGATCGTGCATTTTTACCTGTATTTCAAAATCGGAGCTGATTTGTTCCCGGAAAAACGGAACGACATTTTCGATAAACGAGACAAGGTTCAATGACTTGTAATCAAGCGGCTGCTTACGACCCAGGGCAAGCAGCTCAGAGGTAAGAAAACGCGCATCGGCCAGCGTTTCCGCCAGCAGGTCCATGCGCTTGCGCGTTTCGGGCTCTTTGGTGTCTTTCTGAACAAACTCGACGATATCATGTTCGGTTTGCAAAATATTGTTGAAATCATGGGCCATCCCGCTGGCAAGTGTACCGAGCGACTCCATTTTCTGATACTGGAACAGCCGGTTAACCATCTCTTCACGCTGTGAAATGGCAATCTCTTTGTCGGTTACATCCGCCATGATGCACTCCCAGCCGATACCGCCGCCCGTCTGCTGGGACGGGCGAATAATACTGTCGACAAACTTACGATTGCCTTCGAAATCCTTGATCTCGAACATTCTGCGAATTCGTTCGCCCTTAAGTGACAATTCTTCGGGCGCTATCATGAATTCCTTGATATTGCGCCCTTCCAGCGCTTTGGGCGGAATGCCCAAAATCGTATTCGAGGCCATATTTGCCCAGATGAAGTTACCTTTGTAATCGAGCGTGCAGAGTAATTCGGGCAGACGGTGCACAAGATTTTGAAAACGAATTTCGGATGAGATCATTTTCTGTATCGCTCTGAAATTGTTGCGCGATATGATGCCGCTCATAATTGCAACCGTCAATAATGCCGCAATGCGAATGCAAAAGTCGGCAATCCAGCTCTCCTGGGGTGGCTTGAGGGGAAACCACAAAAAGAAATATATAGTACTGAACTCCAGGGCCGCCACGATTCCGCCGAATATTGACAAACGCGCCCGATGATGCAGTGCCGTAAAGGCCAGGGCAATAAAATAAAGGCTGAAAACGGATGAGTTCAGAAACGTATACGAGCTTGCATTGAGGGGGAATGACCAGATGATATAGGAGGCCACCGTCACATCGAAAAAAACCAGCAGGAAATTGGAATATTTTTTTGCCTGCTCATTGCGGTAGGCGATGAGGTAGTACGTGCTGTAGATCAGCAAAGCAGCTACGGTGCCGATCTGCACGACAAAAACATTGTGCCGGGTATTACCAATAAGATACGAGGCAATAAAAAGGAAAGCGGCAATCAGCCCGAATCCCAGTCTGATCCATGAAACCCATTTTTCGCACTGAATTTCAGCCCTGAGAAGCGCTTTTGTTTTGCCGGTCAATTTTTTAATGGTATCGGTATTTACATTGACTGCTGCTTGTGGATCGTTCATGCTGTTCCAGGTTGCATCATTTAGGTCTGCGCAAAGTGCACTCCAGCTCGTTTTGTGACTCAGACCTTACCAGCACGTTCCAGGAAATCGTACTGTCGTCAAGCGCCTCGTACTTATGTGAAGAATGAGCGAGAGTGGTATTTTTGCCAACATACGATTCTATACTCAAGATAATATCATTTTTGCCGGCGTTCGACAACAAGAATTTTTGCTTTAATTCTTTTAACTCATTGGTTTGCGAAGCTGGAAAATTGCGTTTTTGAACAATCACCTGGGAGTTTGCCGGAACCGGAAAGTGGATTTTTCGGTCTTTTTGCGCTCCGTCAAATTCGCCCGAACCGAGGAACAAATTCGGATGCAGCCGGTTTTTCTCATATACCGCAACCATACCGGCAGGAAGGGCAAAACCAAGCCTGGCTTTTCTGCTGTTGGAGATCTCCGCAATGCATTCGGCCGTTTTGGATATCCGTGAGCGTGCCGCTTCATCACGATCAAAACCAACCTGGTATCGTGAGGTCAGATTTGCCGGGACATCGGCAAACCAGAACAGCTTTTTGGTTTGATGATTTGCAAGCGAAACATTGCTTTTATCAGCTATCTTAAGAAGCGGCTGACGAGCATTTTTACGCTTGAAGGTTTTGCGCAAACGCGCAAGCTGCGGATGAGCTTTGTCGGCATTGCTTTGAGACGCCTGCTGGTCGCTGCCGATTTCATGCGGAAGACAGAAGCCGATACGGGCATTGGAGATATCCAGCCCGGTCCTGTTATGCACCGTAAGCCATCCGGAAAACCGGGCAACTTCTTTGCCTTTTTCCAGTTGCAAATGATACTCGACATCCCAGGACAAGCTGTCGGCAACATAGGTAACGGCAAATTCAGCCGGCTGTCTTTTGGCCGAATTGATGCGCCAGATCATTGTCGGGGAGGTATAAAGATTCTCCGGCATATAAGGAAACAGGATTTGACCGATATCACCAAAAGTAATTTTGGCGCCCATGCGAAATACTGGTTGCCCGCCGTGAATGCTCAACAGCTCGGCGCTCTGAACACTGGAATCGGGCCAGTCATATTCGGCCGGGACAATTTCGAGTTCTTTGCCGATATATTTTTCGAGCAGCTTCTGAGAGCTGACCAGATCATATTCGAAGTTCTGCTCCATCAACACAAGAGAGGGATTATTCGGCAACTCGAGATAAACCGAATGCTTATTAATTGTTGCAGCCACATTTTCAAAGCGTACGATATGCACCCCCTGTGGCATCTCGATTTTGCGGACATCATAAAAAGTCGCCTGATCTCCGGCAATGGCTATTTCCAGCGAACTGCGAGAATCCGGGGTAACACTTATATCCGCATGCATATTCCACCACACAGATGCACATACTAAAACCGCCGAATATTTCCGCATCATTTCAATCTCCTCACGCAAACAGCATTCCGGGTCTATGGGGAAGAATAAAGTAATTTAATATAAATCAATGATTTAATACGCTTTCTGGAGCTGTGTTCGATGTGAAATTGCATCACAACATATCCGAGGCTCTTTCGGGCCGGAAAATTTCTACTATATTTCCATCTATAAAATGTATTTTAGTTGCCTTGAAATTCTGTGATTTAGATCACATTTTGCAATAAACTTTTACCCTTAGCATGGAGATTTGTGATGATCGGTTGTCATTTTGGGAAATTGTTTCAGGTTTCGGTGTCGGGCGGCTCGTATCAAGACGGCTTAAGCCTGATAGTTCAGGGCGCGGCTCCGGGAATGTCGATTACGGAGCAGGAAATTTATGCCGACCTTCTTTTGCGCAAGCCCGGCGCGGATGAATTGTCCTCCCCCCGCAAAGAACCCGACCTGCCGGTTATCTATAACGGTATCAATGCCGCAGATACTATCGAAAACGCCGGCAACAAGCATCAGACAAATGGCACCCCTCTGGGCATTCTCATTCCTAATCTCGACCGGCACTTCATCCATATCAAACAATATCAGGATACTAACCGCACACCGCGTCCCGGCCATGCCTCTTACGCTTCGTTTATGAAATATGGTCAGGCGGATGATGCGATCGGTGCGGGAATTTTCAGCGGACGCTATACCTCGACTATCGTAGCTGCCGGCGTCGTCGCCAAGAAGGTTCTGGAACGATTCGGCATCAAAGTTTTCTCTTATGTTAAAGAGATGGCCGGGGTGCGGTGCCCGGAGGTCGATCTTGAAAAGTTGTATGAAACTACGGTTGCGTACAAAAAAATGCGCTGCGATTACGATCCCTTTTATCAGCAGATTTATGTCGCCAACCGCCTGAATATGGATATGCGCTTTCTTGAGAAGATGAAAATATTTGCCGAAATCGAAAACGAAATCGACGACATACGCCGCAAAGCCCCGGAGATTGTGGCCCGGGAGATTCAGTCAAAATATGGGATCCACCATATTGTCAACTGCCCCGACATCAAGGTCGCTCAGGAAATGGTTGACGCGGTCAATGAAATTTCGGCAACCGGAGATTCCGCAGGCGGCGTCGTCGAAGTGGTTGCCACCGGCGTCCCCGCCGGGCTCGGCGAGCCGGTCTTCGAAAAGCTCGATGCAGAATTGGGCCGAATGTTGGGCATCGGTGCAGTCAAAGGCGTGGAAGTTGGCGCCGGCTTCGGCGTCAAAGACATGACCGGCTATGAATGTAATGACCGTATGCATGCTGAAAACGGCAAAGTAGTTTTCGAATCCAATAATGCCGGTGGCGTTACCGGCGGATTGGCGAGCGGTCAGGCAGTTGTCGCCCGGCTGGCGGTCAAACCAACCCCCACAATCGACAAAAAACAGAATACGATTGACAAATACACCCTCGAAAACACGGAGCTTGCCGCAATTACCCGGCGGGACCCTACTATAACCGCCCGTATCTGGCCGGTTGCAGAAGCATACACCGCCTGTCTGCTGCTGGATCAATTGCTGGCCTACACAGCATACGCGTCATACAAGCAGATTGACCGGAAATAAAAAATATCCGCCAGGCATGAATCGAACTTTATGGCGCATCTTCTTTGATGCGCCTTTCTCATTTTGAGAGCAACAACAAACAGCAATGTCCCCGGATCCGGTGCGATCATTATTTTTAGGGACATCTTTATGAAATGCAGTGTGGAAGGAAATGCCATGAAAATCATCCTGCCCCTCATCGTGACACTGATCGTAGCCGCTCAAAGCCCGGCGCTCGACATCTCTTTGCCGGTGCATTACGACAGCCTGGAAAATGGAATGCGCATTATTATCGTACCGGATGCCAATGTTGCGGTTGTTTCATGCCGGCTCTATTATTTCGTGGGCTCGATGTACGAAGGTCCGGGTACTTCGGGCCTTTCGCACATGTACGAGCACATGATGTTTAAAGGTACAAAAACACTCGGCACGCATGATTACGAAAAAGAGCTGCCGTACATGTTTAAGATCGATTCCATTGATGCGCACATTGTCAAGCTGAAGGAAGCCGGCTACCAGGAATCGGACAGCATGATCCAAGCCCTGCGCAAAGACATTTTTGCCGTGCTGGAGCAACAGCGCAAGCTGTTAAAAAAAGACGAGATCTGGGAACTCTACATGAACAATGGCGGCACGCACCTCAACGCATGGACCGGTGATGACATGACCGCCTACATCGTAACGCTTCCTAAAAACAAGGTTGAGCTGTTTTACTGGATCGAAGCCGATCGCATGCGCAATCCGGTGCTGCGCGAATTTTATTCCGAGCGCGATGTGGTTACCGAAGAGCGTCACATGCGCTACGAAAACCAGCCGCGCAATCGCTACTTTGAACGCTTGTTCGGCCTCTATTATCTCGCCCATCCGTATCGCCTGCCGACCATTGGCTGGATGTCGGATATTCGCAATTATACCCGCGAAAAAATGTATGCACATATCAACAAATATTATACGCCCGACAATGCTCTTTTGGTGCTGGTGGGTGCCGTCGATCCCGTCCGGGCGAAAAAAGACATTGCCCGCTACTTCGGTTCCATCCCACCGGCAGACGAGCCCAAACGGGAAGTTGTCACCCGCGAGCCCGCTGCCATCGGAGAACGGCGGTTTATCGTCCATGACGAAGCAGAACCGCGCATCGATCTGCTTTTTCACACCCCCGGCTACCCGCACGACGATCTGTACCGGCTCGATGTACTGGAAGGAATTCTCTCGGGACGCAGCGGACGTCTGTACAAGCGCCTGGTCACCGAAGAACAACTCTGCACCAATGCCGGCGCCGGCAATGCATTCAGATTGCATGACGGTTATTTCCACGTCTGGGCAACTCTCAAGGAAGGCACCGATCCGCACCGGGTTGAAAAAATCATTGCCGAAGAGCTGCAACTGCTGAGCGCCGAACCGCCGCATGCAGATGAAATGGAGCGCAACAAAAATTCAATCCGCATGTCATTTACCACCGGGCTGCAAAGCCTTGAAGGCATCAGTGACCGGTTGGCCTGGTTTGAACGACTGGGCGCCTGGCAGGATTTATTGACCTACCCCGAAAAAATCGCAGAAGTAAATCCGAATGAAATACCGGCAATCGCAAAAAAATATTTCAATCCACGGATCAAAACAATCGGGATGTTGCTTAAAAAAGATGCTCAACGGGAGGAAACGCCATAATGCCCTATGTCAAATTGCTGGCGGTCGCAACCGTCATGTTTTGTATGAATCCTGCCGCGGTTGCGAAAGAAGCGCCCGCTCACCCCGGACAGCTCGCCTACCCCACGCTGGATTGGCGCCCGCCGCTTGGAAAACCTTTCCGCACCAGGCTGCACAACGGACTACAGCTCTACATTGCCCGGGATACCTCCTTGCCGGTCATTACGATTGCAGGGCACGTCGCATCGGGCTCTCTGCTCGATCCACCCGGCAAAAAGGGGCTGGCTGCGTTCACGACAACCATGATGCGAACCGGGGGTACGGCCCAATTTTCCGCAGACGATCTCGATGCTTTGATCGAGCGACTTGCCATCAAGCTCACCATCGCAGCGCATGAGTCACGAATTGATTTTTCGATGTCGTTTATGCCGGAGTTTACCGATACGGCGCTGATCATTCTGCAGCAAGTGCTCTTTAAACCCGCCTTCGAAAAAAACAAAATCGCCAAAGAACGCTCCCTGCTCATCGAGCAGATCAAGCATCGTTTCGACACGCCTTCACCGATTCTCTCCGCAGCATACGAACGGGCAATGTACGCAGACGCACCAAACGCGCAACTCACTTCAATTGAAAGCGTCACGTCACTGTCAATCAAAAACATGCGACAGTTTCACAAACGAACCTTCAAAACAGAAAATATGCTTCTGGCAGTATCGGGGTATTTCGACAAGATAAAAATGCAGCAACGCCTCGAAGCCATTTTCCCCAAAGCCCGCAACGCCGGGCGGCCCGAATTTCCCGACATAACGGTTCGACCGGTGGCCAAGGCGCTGATTGTGCACAAACCGATTTCGCAATCATACGTGAGAATCGGTCTGCCCTGGATCAAGCGCCCGCATCCCGACTACTATCCCATGTCAATACTCAACACCATTCTGGGCGGCGGCTCATTCACCTCCCGTCTCAGTTCGAAAATACGCTCGGACGAGGGCTTGACCTATTCAATCTATTCTTCCGCACAATCGAATTATACCTATCAGGGGACGATTTTCATCTCCTTTTTTACGCAGATGGCCACAACCTCAAAAGCCATACACCTCTCAATTGAAGAAGTCGGGAAACTCGTTGCAGAGGGCTTTACCGACAAGGAATTCGAGGATGCAAAGAAAGTGCTTATTGACGGTTTGCCCTCGATGTTCCGCTCGCCCCAGGATATCGTTGAAACCTATGCCTGGAGCGAGTACTACGGCCGATCGGAGGATCACTTTCGCGTCTACCCCGAAAAAATAACCGCGATCACTCAAAACCAGGTACGGAAAGTTGCCGAAAAGTATTTGAAGCCCGACAGATTTACCTTTGTGGTCGTGGCGGATACCGCTCAACTGCACGCACAGGATACGCTTTCGAGCTTCAAGCTGAGTGCGCTGAACAACCGCAGGGTAACCGTTCCCGACAGCCTCAAAACCGTCGGGGAATAAAGTGCACTTTCCGGTTGCCTCGCCCCGGGCAGTTGCAAGCTTATCTTTTTGCGCTGCTATTTTTTTGCAGACATGTGGGGGGACCGCCAATAAGGTGCGGCTGAGTCACACACGTTTTGTCGCAGCGGACAATCCCGTGATGCTTTCGGACCATACGCTGCAGGATATCGCAGCAGGCGTCTTAGCGGCATTTGGAACCGAATCTCAACCGGATCATGTCGGGCAACTCCGGCTACAAGCGGCATCTCGTGGCGACAACACAGGGGCCGCTCCTTTTAAAAATTTCATTTCCGTTCTTGACCGGCAGGAGTTTTCCGTATTGACATTCAATCCGGGATCGTTTGAAGCCTGGCGGGCGGCCGCATCGGCCCCGGTGCTGATCGGCATGCTCTTTCTGCCCTTCAGCGGTCGGGATGTTAGACCACTTGACATCGATCGACGCACAAGCTGGAATTGGGCGATCATCGATCGACATGCAGAGAATCTGCACCTCGATTTCGCACAGACAATCGTCGCGGGAGAAACGGCGTATACCTTGCGCACCAGTTCGGGCTGCAAGCTGGGTGGCGCACCAAATGACAATCCCGTAGGTCAGGTTACGGCAAGGGGCGATTCGTATACCCAATGCGTGGGCGCCTTTGTTATCATGCACGAACCCCGCAGCCGTCTTGAAGCCTTACTCGATGACTGGTATGCAACACTTCCCTATACGTATCCTCGCCCCGAAGTCTTTTCGCTTACTTCCCGCATGCAGTGATCCAGGAAGCATACCTATTCTTTTAGAGCAGATTTGCCGCCAATTCCGATAATTGTGATCGTTCGCCTTTAGTCAAGGTGATATGCGCGGCTATTGATTGACTTTTGAATCGCTCCACCACAAATGTCAGGCCATTGCTTGACGAATCGATATACGGATTGTCAATCTGATACGGATCGCCGGTAATTACAATTTTAGTACCGTCGCCAACGCGGGTGATAATCGTCTTGAGTTCATGCGGGGTCAGGTTCTGCGCTTCGTCAACAATAAGGTATTGATTGTGAATGGAGCGCCCGCGGATATAGGTCAACGGCTCGATGATGAGTATGCCCATGTCAATCAATTCCCGGAAGCCCTTGAGATGACGGCGGGTCTGACTCTCGGCGCGCATGAGAAACTCGACATTATCGGCAATCGGGTACATCCAGGGGAAGAGTTTCTGCTCGACTCCGCCGGGCAAATAACCAATATCCTTGCCCATGGGCTGTGTCGGCCGGGAGACCAGAATGCGGCTGAATGTATTCTCATCCACCGTCTTATACAGACTGGCGGCAACGGCAAGCAGTGTTTTGCCCGTACCGGCCTTCCCCACCAGTGTCAACATTTGAATGCTGTCGTTAAGCAGGGCGTCCATGGCAAAAATCTGCTCCTGATTGCGCGGCCGAATTCTCCACACATTACCGTTGCATTCGGATTTGACGCCCACGAGACAGTTCAAAGCCTTGTCAAAACGACAGTAGCCTTTACGATCCGGATTGTGTATGTCAATTAACTGCACATATTCATTGGGATAGAATTGAAAATCCCCGGGAACCGCAACGAGTTCCTCTTCCTTGAGCCTGGAAATGAGCCCGGGCTCGACTTGTGCCGTGCGATAACCGGAGTAGAGCTCTTCGATATCAACCTTATCCGACTCATAATCCTGCGCCTCCAGACCGAGTGCATCGGCTTTTATGCGCAGGTTGATATCTTTCGTAACCAGGATGGTCGGCTTTGACGTATCATTATTCTTAATGTCGAGGGCAATGGACAAAATGTGATTGTGCTTGTCGCGCAAATCCAGGTGATAGCGCGGTCGCGTGTCGGGATTGCCAACCGATACATACAGCCTGCCGCCGTTTTTGAGCGGAACTCCCCGGGCAACAGAACCATTTTTGCGACAGGAATCCAGCGAACGCGATGTATGGCGTGCATTACGGCCGCGCTCAGACAGCTCCTTTTTGAACTGGTCGACATCCTCGATCACATTGATCGGAATATAGACGTTATTGTCCTCGAATGCAGTGAGAGCATTGGCATCGTACAACAAGACAGTGGTATCCAGAATGTAATTCTTCATACTATTTGTTTTTTCCGTCTATTTAACATTAAAGCGTGATTGAAAAATAATCCATCTCCAGACGCTCATTCACACACATCTCCCCGATCATGGGAGAAGGAGATTGCGCTCATTAAAACGCACTCCTTCGTTTTCGAGCAATCTGCGTTTCACGGCAACTGACCACCCCTGCGTTTTGCCCATGAAACCGCCGATTCGGCCCGAGCTGCTTACGACCCGGTGACAGGGAATCACCAGTGGAAGATCATTGCTTCGCATGACAGATGCTACGGCCCGCACGGCTTCGGGATTATCGATGTGCGCGGCCAGCTTTTTATAGGATACGGTATGTCCCCACGGAATTGAGCGCACTCTGTCGATGACCATTTTGCGAAATGCCGTGTACGAATCGGTTTCCGGGACAATTCCGCGCAGTGCGTTTTTATCTCCATCCAGAAAGGCCCAAAACGCTGCGGCAATTGCTTGTTGCGATTTTGTCGCGGCCGTATGCCGATGCCGGGGCGCTTTTTCCATGAATTCGACACATTGTACACACTGCATTGCGCACTGGTCCTGCACGGTCAGTGACAGACAGACCAGCGGGTGGGAAACGATGAGTTTTATTGACATAGTGCAGCCTTTCACTAACTTCGAATGCGGCATAATGATTAATGTATCTTTAAAATACGATGAACTTCAAACTGGAATCAGTCTACACCCCCACCGGTGATCAGCCGCAGGCGATCGACCAGCTAGTCGAGGGGATCGAACGTGGCGTCAAGCACCAGACGCTGCTGGGTGCAACAGGTACCGGCAAGACGTTTACCATGGCAAATGTCATCGAACGCGTGCAATTGCCGACCATCATCATTTCGCACAACAAAACCCTTGCAGCTCAGTTGTACCAGGAATTCAAGGAGTTCTTTCCGCATAATGCCGTCGAATATTTCGTCAGTTTTTATGATTATTACCAGCCGGAAGCCTATATTCCGTCAACCGACACCTATATCGAAAAAACTTCGGAGATCAATCAGGAAATTGACCGGCTCAGGCTGAAGGCAACCAGTTCACTACTGTCCCGCAGGGACGTTTTGATCATTGCCAGTGTCTCGTGCATCTATAACATCGGCTCCCCCGATTCCTACGCCGAAGCCAGCACCGAGATTGAAGTCGGCGCCGAATTTGACCGGAGGGATTTTTTAAAAAACCTGCTGGAAATGCGTTATGAACGCAATGACACGGCCTTCGAGCGCGGCAAGTACCGGGTGCGCGGGGATTGCATCGACGTCTTTCCCGCTTATGAAGACACGGCGGTGCGCATTGAATTGTTTGGTGATATCGTTGACGGAATCAAGCAGATTCACCCGGTCGAGGGGAGGGTCATCACCAGCCTCGACGCCATAACGATCTTTCCCGCCAAGCATTTCGTTTCAACCCGCGTATCAATGGAAAGCGCTTTGCTGCAGATTCAGCGCGAGATGGAAGAGCAGCTCGCGCGATTTCGTACCGAACAAAAATTGCTGGAAGCTCAACGACTGGAACAGCGAACGCTCTATGACATCGAGATGCTGCGGGAAACCGGCTACATCAACGGCATTGAGAATTACTCACGCATTATTGACGGCCGCGAGCCCGGCAGCCGGCCGCATACCCTGATGGAGTTTTTTGCACGCCCCTTCCTGACGATCATAGACGAATCGCACGCCAGCATTCCCCAGATCGGCGGCATGTACAATGGTGATCGCGCCCGTAAGGAGACGCTGGTGAACCATGGATTCCGCATTCCCTGTGCGCTGGACAACCGGCCGCTGCAATTTCGTGAATTCGAAGAAATGGTTGATTTTGCGATCTACTCCTCAGCAACGCCTGCGGATTATGAAGTTGGCAAAAGTGAAGGCATTGTCGTGGAGCAAATCATTCGGCCCACCGGTCTGGTGGATCCGCCCATCGAAATTAAACCGGCCGGTCATCAGGTGGATGATTTAATTGGCGAATTACGAACAACGGTGGCCAAAAAGCATCGCGCACTGGTCACCACCCTCACCAAGCGCATGTCTGAAGATCTGAGCGAATACCTTGAGACGCTTGACTTCCGGGTCAAGTACCTGCACTCCGAAATTGACACACTGGAGCGTTCCGAGATTCTACGCAATTTGCGCGAAGGTGAATTCGACGTTTTGGTCGGCATCAATCTGCTGCGTGAAGGCCTCGATCTGCCGGAAGTAGCGCTCGTGGCGATTCTGGATGCCGATAAAGAGGGCTTTCTGCGCTCGACCCGCTCACTTATTCAAATCGCCGGACGGGCGGCGCGCAATGTCGAAGGTCGCATCATCCTGTATGCCGATGAAATCACCAAGTCAATCAAGCAGACAATCGCAGAGAGCGAACGCCGGCGGGCCAGGCAGCTTGCATATAACCAAGAGCATAACATCACCCCCGCAACCGTCAAGCGATCGATCAAGGGACCGCTTTCTCTTTTCATGAAGGAAGACATCGATGCCTCGGCACTGGTTGTAGAGGAAGAAGCCCCGCATTACGGCTCACCGCAGGACAGCGAGCGCATCAAACGCGAAATCGTCGAATATGAAGAGCGCATGCGCGAAGCTGCCGCGAATCTTGAATTCGAGAAAGCAGCAAAATATCGTGATCACATCAAAAAATTGAAAGGCGGCCCATGAACCTGGCTATGGCGCGGGAATCTCTGGAATCCTCCGATTCGGCAACGGTCATAGCAGCGTTGACGGTCATCAGCAAGAGCGGTCAACTCAACGAATTGCAATCGATTCTCCCGCTGGTTAAAAGCGCCGGCGCCGACCTTAAAAAAGCGGCCATCAATGCGGCATGCAAAATAATACGCGATAATCTGGTAACCCGCTACAACGAGCTTGAAAGTGGTGTCCGTGAAAAACTAGGGACGATCATGGCATCAATATCTCCTACCATTGTCGACGAACTCTCCCGTGATCTCTACAGTGAAGACGAAGCGTTGCGTCTGAGAACGGTGCAAATCATGGGCCTGCTCAAGAAAAATCCACGTGTCAAGGATGTCGTGGCCGGCCTGGTACCGCATCGCGACGAACGTATCCGGGCCACTGCGGTGAGCGTACTGGGAAAAGTTGTCGGTCCGCAGGATACCAATCTTATTCTGCAACTCATGAGCGATAAAGACAAACGCGTCCGTGCCAATACCATCGAAGCACTGGAAAGTCTGGGCAATCCCCGCCTGACATCCGTCATCATGCGCTTCAAGAAAGACCCCAGCAACCGCATACGAGGCAATGTACTCAAAGCGCTGTTCAACCTCGGGCACACGGACATCGACAACGATTTGCTCGATATGATCAAAAATACCGACAATTTCATGAAAGCATCCGCCTTCTGGGTCGTCTCGCAGATTGGCATTCGCAACAGGGAAATCGCCGATTCAGCCGGATTTTACCTGCTCTCCGATAATGAAATGGTCGCCAATAACGCGCACAAAGCCCTCACCGGCGTCAATGATCCCCGAGCCCAAGGCTATCTGAATTACCTATCCGATTTAAAAACAGCAAGTTAGGCCCAAATACTCTGCATTTTCTGCTATAGCTGAGTTGCCACAAAAATTAAAGCCCCCCCCGCACCTTGCCGATAAATACTAATGAAAGCAATCCCCTCCTCCAAGGATGGAGATGCTCAAACGGGGGAATCCAGGGACGGAATGGTTACCAGGGACGGTAAGTTTCCCCACTTTATGGATTTTCAATTGCGAGGTTTTTATGTCACCAATCGGACCACTCTCTCAGGGCTATCCGCTCAAGGCATACGCCTCGGTTGCTGCTCAGGGAAACCGAACAGTGTCCGAAACCCAAAAAAGCGGGACGAAAAAAGAATCGGTTGAATTTTCCGCTTCATCACGTGACCTTCAAATTGTCTATGATAAATTAAATGAAGCGGCAGATATGCGCATCCCGATCGTCAAGGAGATCCAAGAACGCATAAAAAACAACGACTACCCGCTGGAAAACAGGTTGAACAAAGCTCTGGAAATAATGTACGACAAGAGTATTTTGGTACCCGCCTACGTATCGAAATAAACGTGCCGATAAAAAGCCTTTATCATCGGTGATAAGGGCTTTTTGCACTTGCACATGTACCCTTCCGAAACTCATTTTATAAACCCTTGCATTGACGGAAAATATTCCCGCTCTCCCCGCCCGGGTGGTGGAATTGGTAGACACTAGGGACTTAAAATCCCTTGCTACTTGGTAGCGTACGAGTTCGAGTCTCGTCCTGGGCATTAAAAAAGCTTTGCTTTGCGGGGCCTTTTGCAGTGGTCTATTCAATGAGCTCAGTTTTCTTTAACTCAACCTTTGCTGCGGTAAACAGTATTTATTACCCCTGCTAGTTGGCACGAAACGGAAAAACATTATCGGCATAAAACTTCTTATAATTCACCACTGATGATACAAGGGGTTGCATAGATTTGTCTCGTTCAACCATCACCTGTACTTTTTGATTAACATCATCGGTTTTCCCTGCGTTACTTGCTGCTTGAAGAACATAATCATAGCATTTTCGAACATCAGAGTATTCTGGTTCGTAACCGTAACCATCAGCATATTTTTGTAACGCCATAAGACCGAATTTCAGGGAAAGGTCAGAACTTTTTTCAATATAATCTTTACAGGCAGTGGTTAAGGTCTTCGGTTCGACATCATATTTTTTCAGCAATTTCTATGGCAAGCTCAATCATGCCAATTTTACGAGCAGCAGCAAAGTAGCGCCTTTCATTGCCGGGATCGGCCTCCAGTATACCATTCAGGATTCGTTGCGGTGATATCCTGGGGTACTTTTTTCTAATTGCCGATAACGTTGCCAATCCGATTGTTCGAAAAGGCAGCATTAAACCATACCGTTTATATGCTTCCTCGATTCTCCCTGCTTTAAACAGAATTTCTTTACCAAGATCTGCTGCTTGATAGGTGGAATTCGAATCGTACAGGTTATCATCAATCATTTGCAGCGCCCTGTCGACATCGCCCCTTGCTGCTATAATTTTTATTTCATATTGGCGATAATCAAACAGCATCCGCTCTCTTTGGCTTAAAATTTCAGTAATTTCATCATACCGACCTAATTCAAACAGGCAGGACAAATGCGGTTCTGCCCCTTTGAAATATAGCCCGGTGTGTCAGATGAAAAAACATGTTGTGCTACAGGTAAAAAGTTGTCCGACCAGTAAGTCATTATCTCAGGTTCTGCGCAAAGATTAGTCCATTGTATAGTTTCGCATCGTCACCGCAATGACATTACAAGGGTCATCCCCATGGAGGTATGGATCCAGGCGTATGTAAAGTGGATTCCCGACTGGACGGGAATGACACTATTAGATATTTCCGTCGTGCGGCATTGCAGGTGATAATGATATTGCCCTGGCTCGCATAAAAAAAAGCATACCGGTCAGCCAGTATGCCAGATTTGCATGTCGATGCGGATTTCAGGTTTTTGAAACGGGTCGCCGCACCTCCGGTATCCATCAGTGCTGCGACCTCGATCCTGACCTGATTATTGATCCAGCACTGTCTATATTTCGCCAAGGACCTCAACAAAAGCGGAGGGACTGACCGGCTTTTCGAATACTTTACGTACATTGGGAAACTCTTCGCCAGGAGCAAAGCTTTCGAGCAGGTGCTGCGGCTTGTGAATACCGGTGAGCAGCATGACGGGAATCCCGGCAGTTTCGTCGGCATCACGCAACTTCTTGACCGTATCCAGTCCGGCACCGCTGTTTTCCATCATCACGTCGAGCAGGATCAGATCCGGCTTTACGTTCACGGCTTCGGTATAGCCCTGTTCGCCACTCTCGGCGGTGATCACCTCATAGTCGTTGCTTGTCAGCAGCTCTTTCAGCGAATCCCTGAATTCGGCGCTGTCGTCGATTATTAACGCTTTCTTACTCATAGCAGTCCTCCTGGGATTAAGGGTTGGTTTGCGATTGCTCCGTTAGCAGATTATGAACTTTCTCGATAAGCTTTTGGGGCTGGATCGGCTTTTCAATGACATCGGTCACCGGCAGATACTTTTCATGCGCTTCGAAGGAAAAGGGCAGATTCATCTCACGGCTGATGCCGGTAATGAGCAGCACGGGTATCGTGGCAAGCTCTTTTCGGGATGCCAGAGCCTTGCTGACGTCAAAGCCTTCGGTGTTGTAGTCCATCATTACGTCGAGGATGATGAGCGCGGGATGCATTTTCTCGACAAGTGCGAGACCTTCCTTGCCGTTGGGTGCATGCGCGGTGGCAAAATCTTCGTGCTCCAGAATCTCCTGCATGCCGGCGGAAAACTCGGCATCATCATCGATAATGACGATCATTTTCTTATCTGACATGATATTCTCCATGGTTAAAGCCCGGGTTCGAGAAGCTTTTTTATTTCACCGATCAGCGTTTTCGGGTCGATCGGCTTTTCGTATACCCGCTCGACCGGCAGCCAGTCGGGATCGGGTTTGGGCATGGCTGATAATTTTTTTTCACCGACGATGCCGCTGACCAGAATTACTTTGGTCTTTTTCAACTCCGGTTCGTTGTGCAATTTCCGGGCGACATCGATGCCTTCGGTATCATACCCCATCATTATATCCAGAATAATCAGATCCGGAATCATCTTGCGGGCATGTTCGAGGCCGTTTGTACCGCCGAGCGCGTAGTCAACTTCATAGTCAAATGCTTCGAGCAGTTCCTGATTGGCATGAACGAAATCTTCGTCGTCATCGATAATCAAGATTTTTTTCAAAGCCATGAGCGCTAACCTCCCTGGTAGCCGTATGTTGCAAGTATTTCTTCGACCTGCTCAAGCTTGACATTACCGTAGACTTCACCGTCAATGATAACCACTGGCGCAAGGGCACACATACCGACGCATCGGGCCGCCTCCATTGAAAAGAGGCCGTCCGGGCCCACTTCGCCTTCTTTGATACCCAGCAACGTCTGAATCCGCCGGGCAATGTCGCTAGCACCCTTGACATGACAGGCGGTACCCAGACATACCGAGACCGTATGCCTGCCTTTGGGCTCCAGCGTAAAATAATGATAAAACGTGGCTACCGACAAGATTTCGTTGACCGTTATGTCGAACATGCGCGCCAGTGTGACCAGATGCGGCTTTTTGAGATATCCCTCTTCGGCCTGTAACCGGTGAAGAATGGGGATCAGGAAACTGCGCGGATGTTCACGCCCGAAACACTCTTCGGCAAATGCCTGCACGGCTGGCGGCAACGGTTCGGCAGGGAGTTTTTTTGCAGTATCGTTCGTTACGGTTTGCATAGCTGCTCCTTATTGCAACAGGTTTATGCTATCTTTATCGCGTCAAATTTACAAACTTCATAGCAGGTCCCGCACTTGATGCAGACTTCCTGATGAATGAAGTGGGGCTCCTTGCGGAAACCGGTGATACAGTTGACCGGGCACTTTCGGGCACACGCTTTACAGCCGATACATTTGTCGGAAATGATTTCGTAGGTAACCAGGCCCTTGCACTCGTTGGCGCGGCATTTTTTGTCAACGATATGCTCGATATACTCATCCCGGAAATGCTTGATGGTGCTGAGCACCGGGTTGGGCGCGCACTTGCCGAGACCGCACAGCGAGGCTTTGGTGGTCACGCTGCAGGCGTCCTCGAGTTTTTTGAGGTCGTTGAGCGTCGCCTTACCTTTGACGATATCGTTGAGGATGTCAAGTATGATAAAAGTCCCGGCTCGACACGGAGTGCACTGCCCGCAGGATTCTTCAACCATGAATTCCATGAAATAGCGGGCCAGCGAAACCATGCAGGTGTCTTCGTCCATCACAATCATGCCGCCGCTGCCCATGATGCTGCCGGCCGACGTCAGCGAGTCATAGTCGACTTCGGTATCCAGATACTGCTCGGGCAAACAGCCGCCCGCCGGACCACCGGTCTGCACGGCCTTGAATTTCTTGCCGTCGGGGATACCGCCGCCGATGTCGTAGATGACCTCGCGCAGGGTGGTGCCCATGGGAACTTCGATCAGGCCGGTGTGCTTGACTTTGCCGGCCAGGGCAAACACCTTGGTGCCCTTGCTTTTGCCGGTACCTATTGCAGCAAACCAGTCCTCTCCGTCCAGCATGATGACAGGCAGGTTGGCGTAGGTTTCCACATTGTTGATAACGGTCGGCTTTTCCCAGAGTCCCGATACGGTAGGAAACGGCGGTTTCTGGACCGGTTCGCCGCGATAGCCTTCAATCGATTTGATGAGCGCGGTCTCCTCACCGCAGACAAACGCACCGGCGCCGATTCGCACTTCGATATCAAAGTCCCAGCCGGAACCGAAGACGTTGGCACCGAGAAAGCCCTTTTTATGCGCTTCGTCAATGGCTTTATTGAGGCGCTCGATAGCCAGGGGATACTCGATGCGCGTGTATATGAATCCCTTGCATGCGCCGATGGCATAGCCGCTGATGATCATGCCTTCCAGCACGGTGTGGGGGTCACCCTCGATGGTACTGCGGTCCATGAACGCACCGGGATCGCCTTCGTCGGCGTTGCAGATGACATACTTTTCCTTTGCGCTCTGTTTGGCGGCAAGATCCCATTTGGTTGCAGTGGGAAACCCGCCTCCTCCGCGGCCGCGCAGGACGGACGTCTTTACCTTTTCGATGACCTGCTGCGGTGTCATATCGCCAATCACCCGCGCCGCGGCTTCGTAGCCTCTGACAAGCAAGTATTCCTCGATGCTTTCGGGATCGATAACACCGCAATTGCGCAGCGTCATGCGCAGTTGCTTGCCGTAGAAGTGCACATCGCCGAAAAAGGGAATAAACCGGTTGGTCACCCGCGGGGTAACGCTGATGTAGTCGCCGACGACCTTGTTGCGACCGAAGTGCTCATCGACGATGCGTTCGATTTTATCGCGAGTCAAATTGACATACGTCACATTCTCGGGATAGACGTGCATGACGGGGCCTACTTCGCACTGTCCCTGGCAACGTGTGCGAGTGATAATTACCTTGTCGGCCAGATCGTGATCCTTGATGCTCTGAAACAGGTTGGCCAGCGTTGCGTTGCCGTCTTTACTCTGGCATGAATCGCCATTGCAGATGCTGACAACGCGCCGTACGTCCTCACGCCCGTCGGCAACATGCATCGAAAACTCCCGCACCGGCGTATTGTTGAGGATATGCTCATTAAATATGCGCTCGGCTTTCCGGGGCGTGACATGCACATATTTGATCGGGGTGGAGCTTCGGGCAATGACCGTCACTACCGGTTCCATATCACACCGGCCGGTGCAGCCGACGTTTCCGAGGCGAACGTTGACATCAGGGTGTTCCTGCATCAGGCGGCTGAAGGTCTGGTAGACTTCGCGGCTGCCGGCGGCATTTTCGCAGGTAGCCGAACCGATGGTGATGCGATAGTCAATGTTGAACTTGTTTTCAAACAGGCCCCAGATGGCCGCGTTTCTGCTTTCTCTGACGAGTTCTACGGGTTTGTCAGGCATGTACAACCTCCTCTTTGGCTACATAGGCGGGGAGTGTAAAAACGAATTCGGTCCAGTTACCTTTCTCGGAGCGGACGCTGATTGTGCCGCCGTGGGCTTCGACAATATGCCGGGTGATGAACAAGCCGAGTCCGGTTCCTTTTTTCATTTTACCTTTCTGCATTTCATTGACGCGGAAGAATTTACCGAAAATTTCGGGAAGATGCTCTTCGGCAATTCCTTCCCCGCTATTATGCACGCTGAATTCGACCATGTCTTCTTTTTTACGGGCCGACAGCGTTACCGTCCCGCCTTCATTGCCGTACTTGACGGCATTGCTCAACAGGTTTTCAAAAACCTCCAGCGTGAGATTGTAGTCCACGTTGAGCAGCAGTCCGGGTCTCAGGTTGTTGGCAACCTTCAGGCCCTTTTCTGCAATAGCCGCGTCGAACGAATCCATCAAGGGTTCGATGACGTCTTTGCCCAGGTCGAGACGGCCCTGAATCGGACGCAATTCTTTATTCTCGATGCGCGACAGATTGAGATAGTGTCTGACCATTTCGGTGATGCGCTTGGTGTTGCGGTCGATATTACGCACGGCATTGATCTGCTTTTGGTTGAGGTCACCGAACTTCTGTTCGCCGAGCAGATACACGTAGTTCATAATGCTGCCGATGGGCGTCTTGAGTTCGTGTGAAATAAAGCCGAGAGTTTCCATGTAGCTGGCGTTGGTCGCCTGCAGATCTTCGTTGACAACTTTGAGCTTATTTTCACGCTCGGTCAGCTCTTTGGCCATATCATTGAACGAGTCGATCAGCATGCCGGTCTCTTTGGAGCAGTTGCCGTAGGTAACAGTTTCCGGCGTATGTCCGGTGCGCATTTTATTTGCGGCGTCGGCCAGCAAGTGCAGCGGACGCGAGACATGTTCGGCAAAGAAAAACGCCAGTATCAGCGTAACCAGAATCGCTCCGGCAGATAGCGCTGCATATTGCCAGACCAGATTGCGAATCATATCAACAAACGGTTTTTCGAGAATGCCGACATAGAGCATGCCGATAATTTCGTTTCCGGTGTTGCGAATCGGATCGTAGGCGGTCACATACCAGTCTTTGACCACAAAGGCGCGTCCCAGCCAGCTTTTACCGTTGTCCAGCACGCGATCGGCAACTTCTTTGGAAACCCTGGTGCCGATTGCACGCTGTCCATCGCGGTCCAGCACGGTCGTTGCGATACGGCAATCTTTGAGAAAGATAGTGACGGTTCCCATTGCATTACCTTCATAGCGTTCATCCTTGAATACCGCTTTCTTTATCTGCTGAACCAATTCGGTATTCCGGTTAAGCACGACACCGCCATAAAGTACCGCTTTTACCCCGTTACCATTAGTGATGGGAACTGCGCTGATCATAACCATCCCCCGGTTTTCAGCCTCCCGTTGTGTCGGACGTGCACGGGGTGTTTCCTCAAGAACCATAAATGCTTTTTCGGCCAGATGGCCCTGCTCGCGGTTGAGCTGGTGCGAGTTCATGAGCGCGATACCCGTCTCGACCGATCCCTGTAGCGCTTTTGTCAAGGCCGGTTCGGAACGGAAGTAATCACCGGAATTATAGGGCGGTGCGCCGCGCATAACCACCTTGAGTTTCGGATCTGCAACACTTAAAAAGTCGAGTCCATAGCGCATGCGCACTTTTTCAAGTTGACTTTTGATCACCTCAGATTTCCACGCTGCCTCGTTACAGGCATCGACAAGCTGCGGGCGGTCGCTGGTCATTTTGAGTACCATTTCGAGTTTTTCCATCTCGGCGGACATGACACTCCAGGCGCTGTTCAAATCTGAGAGGACCTGCGTGTTGGCCCGCGTGAGAATCTCTTTGCGGACAACCTGTACACCGATAAATGCAGACAACGCACCAAACACGATTACCAGTATCCCGAAGTATTTAAGTAGTCTCGTGCGAAGCATAGTGTTTCCTTCTATTGACTAAAATCCACGTTGCAGTTTTAAGGATATACTACTTTTCCGTTCGAAGATGAAATTTGAAAAATCAGTTTTTCCAGCTCCATGGCCAGATTGATGCGGTTCTCGCTGCACTCCTGCGGTAAAACCAGCCGCACCGGAGTAAAATTGAGAAATCCCCGTACGCCGGCAAGTACCATACTGTCGGCAATTTTCTGGACCGCGCTGCCCGGCAATGTCAGAATACCTACTCTGATGGAATGCTGCATAATGTACTCTGTCAATTTATCAGCTTCATAAATCGGTACCGAAGATTGCTGCCCGAGTTTTTCCTGATCGGTGTCAAATGCGGCTGATATTTCTATATTTTCCTCTTCGAAGCCATTGTAGTTGCACAGCGCCATGCCGATCTTGCCTGCACCGACCAATACAGTTTTAACGCGCTCATTTTTGCGCAACAGCTTATTGATCTCATTGAGAAGCTGGTTGATCTGATACCCCCCGCGCTTGTTGCCGCTGGTCGTGAGCGTCAGAAAATCTTTGCGCACCAGGGATGCCGAAATATCCAGCGAATCAGCCAGATTGGTCGAAAACACCTTGGAAAATCCCATTTCCTTCAATCGCTTGAGAACGTTCTTGTATTCCAACATTCTCATGGTTAAGCTTTCGTGATTCATATCGGTTCCTCCAACATGCCTGACTTTATATTGTTACTCGAGCACGTTTTTATGTTATAAATATAACATTAAACAGCGGTTTTGTCAACGTTATTGTTATTCTAGTAACATTATATTGCGTAACGCATTGATTTGTAATGTAATTCGGAGGTGGGGATTTAACCGTGAGCAAAGAAGATTCCCGGCTGCCCGGGAATGAAATGTTGCAAGTTGGCGCATTTTCTATAATGACGCATTCCTTTGGCACCCCGGCAATAACGCATGATATTTCTCCTCACCCCTTCGTCGCTTCGTCCCCTCGTTGCGTCGCACCACCCTCTTATTGACTGTACCGCGAATACTTATAGTATTTCAACTTCTTCCCCACATGCGCCTGATTCAGCACTATTCCAATGATTTTATTCTTTAAAATCGGAAACTCATCTATCTTTTTATTGAGGTCGATAATATTGGTTGCGCCCGCCTTTGCCACCAGCACATAGCGTGAGAACAGGTCTACCACGGTAACGGCATCCGTGGCGGCGCCCAGCGGCGGCGAGTCGAAGATGATCATACCGAAGTGGCGGTTGAGAATCTGCTTGACGGCCACGAAACGTTCAGAAGTCAGCAAATCGATAGGGTTGGGAAGGTTGTGGCCGGAGCTGACAAGGTACAAATTAGGTACATGCGTTTGTTGAAACAGCTCGAACACGGTCTCTTCGGAAATTTGTTTTTCGGAGAAGAGAAAATCGGAGAGTCCGGAACTTTTATTGACGACAAAGGTATTATGCAGCACTCCCCGGCGCATGTCGCCGTCGATAAGGATCGTCGGCAGTCCCTGTTTGGCAAAGCTGATTGCCATATTGGCAGCCACCGTCGATTTTCCAGCATCCATATCAAGGCTGGTGACGACAATTGACTTTTCGTCGCACTGTTGCAGCGCCAGTGATATTTTTGTGCGCAGGGAACTGAAAATTTCAATGACGTAATCGGGTATATGTTCACCGGTTATCAGGCGATCATCGAGTTTTCTGCGCGGTCTGCGGGTAGCAGGTTGATTCGTGGATGTCTGGTTCACTGATTACCTCTGCTTTCTTCAGCCCGGGGGATCACCGGAATGGACTCGAGCACAGGAAATTTGGTCATTTTTTTGAGATCGACTTCCGAGCGGGCGGTTTTATCGATGAAATCCAGCAAGATGACCGGCCCCAGCGCTGCGGCGATGCCGATCAGCATAGCAATGCCCAGCAACTGCAGCATACTGGTCGGCGGCGGTATAGGCGGAACTGCATAATCCATGACATAGACATCTGCGACCTCGATGGCATTGGAAACTTTGGCTTCGTTGTAGCGTTTGAGTACACTGGAATGTATCTCCGAATCGACGGCCTGCCTGCGCTGCAGCTCGGCAAGCTGATGCTGCTTACGGGGCAGTCCTCGAATAGTAGAGGATAAATTACTAATCCTGCTTTTTCGGTTGGCGACCCTGCTTTTAGCTTTCGTTAATTGCTCGGTCAGGGCCTGATATACTTTGACGCCGAGATTGTCGATTTTTTTCTGGACTTTTAAGAGGTCGGGATGGTCCTTTGCATGCGAAAGCTCCAACTGCTGCCGTTCCAGGCGCAGGCGCTCGAGGTCGGCCTGCAGAACGGGTGCTTCGAGCGCATTCTGATTGGCAAGAAAGACCAGCACTTCACTGATTGCCCGCAGCTTGTCATCCCCTTTTGAATAAAGCATTTTCGATTTCAGCTCGTTTGCGGACTTGATGCGTTGACTTCCAGCATATTCGGACGCCTGCAGCATCGCCAGGTCGGAGACCGTCTGCTGGGCATCCATATCCAGCGCAATAGAGGGATTTTCGGCCAGGAAATCACGCAAAGCGTCATCCGATTTGGCAAGCTGCTGTGCCGCTTTGTCGAGCTGCTTCTTCAGTACGTCCAACGATTTTCGGGTGCGGCGTTTGCGGAAGTTGAGATTCTGCTGGACAAATGCGTCGGCGATGGCATTAACGGTCTGAGTTATCAACTCATAGTCGTTACCCGCCAGCGTAACCGTAATATGGTTCTTGCCGCGGCGGGGATTCGAGCCTTCAATGGTCATTTGCTTGTAAATTTTATCAACCGCCTGGCGCATATTCAATATGTAAAAGGCAAATTCTTTGGGCTCTTGCAGGAATTCATCGTTGAACGTAACATCGATGCCCGCCATCGAAATCGTTTTCAGTGCGGCAAGATTACCACTTTCAACGAGGCGGTTTCTGGCGCCCAGACGCTTGTTGGTATACAGCAACGTAAAGGCGCTTCCCTGCTCACGGTCGATTTTGAATTCGTACTTGCCTACCGCAGCCGTAGAATCGACGTTGACGGAATCGAAAATCGTTGCGCGCGTGTAGTCTTTGACATGCAACTGCAACGAGAGTTTCTTGACTATTTCACGCAGAAAATTATTGCTCTGCATGAGCACAGATTTATCGTCTTCGGCGGAACCGGGCGGGCTCATCGGATCAAATCCCACCGCACTTTCGGTGCCGATCAGCACGGTGGCGGGCAGCTCCGGATTTTCGGTCTGAAACTTGACAAGGTAGACCAGGGCGCCGAATGCAACGACCGGACCGGAGATGAGTATGTAAATCTTGTTGCGCCACAGCAGCCCCCAGTAGTGACGAATATAGTGGAGAAAGTCTATCTCTCGAAGCGAGGTGCTTTCGGGTAATTGCGGCTGTTGCATAGTGATCCTTCGCCGTATCAGGGGTTGTTGCGATTATCCTGCAGTGACTCGTACGCGACTATTGCCGTAATCGTTGCCGAAACGGTTGATACGATAAAACTGAATATGGGAAGCACTTCCGACTTGAATATCTCCCAGCCCTGTCGATTGGGACGCGGCGTCACCCAGATTTGATCGCCCGACTTGAATCCGGCTTTCTCCAGCGACGTGCCGTCCTGAAAGAGCTTGACCAGATCGGCTTCCACCGGTAGACGACTGCGTTCCCAGTTCAGTTTCGCGATACCGTCTTCACGCTGCGTACCGCCGGCCAGGTATACGGCATCCCACAGGCTGGCGCGCGGGTCGATATAATACAATCCGGGACGATAAAATCCGCCCAGCAGACTGACGCGAATGAGCGGGCGAACCTGCAGATTGGGATGCGGCATGTAGTCGACCCAGGCATCCTTGAGCATGGACTCTATCTCCGCAACCTTCATACCCGCCACCGGCGTCAGACCAATAATCGGCAAATAGACGCAACCGCGCTGGTCTATGCTGTAAATGCCGTTGGGAAATCCGGTCGTATCCGGAAAAACGGTGATTTTGATAGCATCCCCGTCGGTAAAAATGTGCTCATCGTATCGAATTGTGCACTCCTCGTCTGAGCTTGTATTTTCACCGCTTACCAGTGATGCCGTCATCGCAATCATCAGCAACAATTGTAGTATTTGCCTTTGAACCATTTCGTCCCCGTCATTTCTGTTCAGCACGACCGGAAATAGCGTTCCTGCTTCTTCCCGGTTTCCAGATTCAACTGTCTTAAAATCAAATATAAATTGATTCTGCCAACTTTTTGCGCGCCGTACTCTTTCATTGAGAGCAGGTGACTGAGCCTGCCCAGCGATACCGCGCCGTACTCGGCGATAATCAGTTTTATAGAGTCTGCGAGAATGTGATCGTGGCTTTTAAGGGAATCCATGGTACGCGTATCTTTCTTGCGCACATCGGGGCGGCTCAGATTCCGGCGGGAAATGGCGGCGCGCAGTGCTTCGATTCCCTGTTCGAAGGTATCAAAGGCGGGCAGTATCTGATTAAACTGCAGCATCGCATAGACATCTGCAACTTCCTGCGACATGCAACACACAAACAGCAAACCATCTGCCGAATTGCAGTATTTGGCAAACGAGCTGATCGCGCCCCAGCCCGTACTGTCGATATATTCGCAATTTGTCAAATCGAGAATAATATGATAAAACCCGAATTTCTCGAGTTTGCCTTGAATGTCGCGAAACCTGATTACCGTGGCTTGATTGAGTTTGCCACTCAGTTTCATATGGCAAATATTCTGCTGCGGATCGGGCTGCGACAACACAACCGCGGATTGGTCGGATAGGGTGTAAATATTTCCCAGGGCGGATAATTTGCGGGTTTGAGGCGAAGTGTCGACCACAAATTCGGCAGGTTCAACGATTTGCTCTGTCCCGGAACTGCTCGCATCCGGCAGTTTGGCCCTCGGCGGGTCAGGGATATCGGCAAGCCCGGCAATCTGTTTTTTGCTTTCATCAACAGAGCCGGCCTGTGGCGCCGGTGGGCCGACGCGCTCTTTTAATTGCATTATGCGGTCATCAACCTGGTCCAGTGATACCCAGGTGTCAAACATCAGAACCTGACCGCGTTCCAGATGATCCAGATATTCATGCTGCAATTCAACAGCATCATCGATAGATACCCAGTTTCCCTTGAGATCGAGAACTTTGCCGGCGTAGACGTTTTGTTTGATCCGGTCAAAAATGCCCATAGATATGATCCAATCTCCGGCCCGGGCTATTCTCGCTCGTCGCCGGCATCATCCGCAGCGGCGGGAACATCTCCGGCAGCCGTAGCGTCGTTGCGGGGGCGAGCGAACTCTTTATCGGTAATCTCCTGCACGGTGAAATCCAGCTTGCGCACCGTGACGGCCGTATTTCGAATCTGCTGCTTGAGCTCTTTCAGCGTCACATAGTGCCATCCCCCGATTGCCGCCAAAGCAAGCAAATTTCCTGCTAAGAGCAAAATTACCCAGATCGAAACGCCGCTGTTGCCGCCCAGCGTACCGACAACCTGTTCTGCGCCGATTTTTTCCAGTTGCAAAGCCGCATAAGCGCTTTCATTCGAGTCGGGAAATTGCCTGATGATATCTTTGTAAAGCGAACAGGCATCCTGAATTCGCTGTTGATTATAGTGCAGATCAAACGCCTGCTGATAGAGTTCCAATGAAGTTTTACTCATAGTTGGTAATGGCTTGCGTGGTTATATGAAACGAACGTCCGGGCAGTTAATCCGGCAATAAACATGCACAACGGCTCGTTGCCATGCGGGTGCTAAAATAATTCAAGTTACTGATTACTAATACTCTGCACGAAAGAGATTACCCTGTATTCGTAATTAAGGTAAAATATCATTTGCGCAAAAGGAAAGGGGCGGGATAATTCTATAAAATGGCGATATCAGCATCATGGCGATATCAGCATCATCCCCTCGGTGTCGGGTCCTATAATTTTGTCATTCCCGTGAAGACGGGAATCTACTTTGCCCACGATATGGATACCCACCTCCGTGGGGATGACAATGCAAAATGCATCCCTCCCGAAAAACCCACTATCGCAAATCAAATCAACCCCTTCCCCGAATTCAAACCCGACATTATCACTAAACAAGTCAACATTGCCCCCTGACAAGCAATAGCTACCAATGCGCTTTTTATTGCCAAATCCAAAGCGGAATAATATATTTTGGGGTTGGAAAGTTGCTTTATTAGGTCACATGCGGGGGAAAGAACACCGGGAAAGAGGCAACATTCGTATACATACCGCATAGTGGCATATTTGGATTCAGAGCAAAAGGGTCGCCCTTTCGATACAATAATGTTGCCATTATTGTCGAAAAATCCGGGCTGAGACCACGACCGTTTGTCTATTTGCCGTTCAGATTGAAATGAAAATTCTGGTATATAAATTGCACTAGTAAATGAACCATTTTATGAATTGTGCAACAGAAAAGTATCGGCTCCAGCTAAATCGTTTGACAGGAACGTATTACACGGGAGCCATGGATTCGGTGAAACCATCGATTCCATACAAAAATGCACTGCCGATTGGGGAGTCCGGCATTTCAAGACACTTCCCACAGGCGCCGGCAGGCATCCGCCCAAAAGCCGGTATGAGTGGAATCGGGAAAGTTGACGACGAGGGATAAGCATGCCCAAATACGCATATAAGGTTCGGGACATAACCGACCGGGTTCTCACCGGAACCGCCGAAGGTGACTCTATTGACACCATTATAGATCGTCTTTCCGAGCAGGAACTCATCCCCGTAAATATCGAGGAACTCAACTTCGACGGTACCCGCAAAGGCCAGACCTTTATGGATAAGGTCAACGAGGTTCTGCTCAAAATGCAGACCAGGGTGCCGTACAAATCGGTCGTATTCTTCACACGCCAGCTAGCCACGATGGTCAACGCCGGCGTTCCCCTCGCCCAGGCGCTCGATCAAATCGCTACCGCAGAAAAGCCGGTTTTTCGTAAAATATTGCATACCGTAGCCGATGATATCGCCATGGGGAGCGCTTTCTCAGACGCCATCGCCCGGCATCCGGGGGCCTTTGATGATGTCTATGTTTCGGTTGTCCATGCCGGTGAAATCGCCGGTGCGCTCGACACCGTGCTGGATGAGCTGGCAACATATATGGAAAATAATCAGGCGTTGCAGGAGAAGGTTAAAGGCGCGCTGCGCTATCCGGTGTTTATCGGGTTGATTGTGACAGGCTTGATGGTGGCAATTATGTGGTTTCTGGTGCCGATGTTTCAGAAGCTGTATGCCTCCTCGGATGCCGCACTGCCGGGGCCGACCTTGATTTTGATAACTGTTTCCGATACGATAAAAAACCATTTTTTGAAGGTTGCAGGAGCAATCGTCGCCATTACAGTAGCATTTGCTATAGCGTTGAATAATGAAACATTTAAGCGCTACGTAGACGAATATATCCTCTATTTTCCGGTATTTGGCGGAATAGCCAGAAAAAATATCTGGGCCCGGTTTTGCCGCACCATGGCACTGCTCATGAATAGCGGAACGCCAATTTTGCAGTCGGTTGAAATTGTCGGCAGCGTTGTGGGCAATAAGCTGTACGCAAAAGCATTGGAAGGTGTTTACCAGAATTTGCGAACCGGAGAGCTGCTGAGTACCGCGCTGGATCACTCGAGGCAGTTTCCTGTTCTTATCAAGCAATTAACGGCTACCGGCGAGCTGGCGGGTAGTATTGATGCGCTGCTGAGAAAAGCTGCGGATTTTTATGAACGCGATATTCGAATTACCGTTGATTCCCTTGCATCTATTATCGAACCGTTCTTGATTGTTACTTTAGGCGGGATAGTAGGTGCTGTGATGATAGCGCTTTATTTGCCGATATTTAAAGTTGGACAATTGATGAATTGAATTCAAATAACTATCAAACTCACCAGGAGGTGCTCCATGACTAGTAGTTTAACAAACAATAAAATCAAGCAACAGAATGGCTTTACGCTCATTGAAGTTATTGTTGTTGCGGTTATTATTGCGGTGCTGTCGGCTGTGGCGATACCGCTGTATAATGGTTACATTCGAGATAGCAGAAGGAATACTGCTGAGAATGTGGCGGGTTCGGCTGCTAGTTTTATCGGTACCTGGTATGCAATGAATAGCAGTTTAGATGGAATAGATGTGGATGTAGATGGTACTTCTGCCGGTGCTTTAACAGCAAACACAGGAGAGTGGATTTGGAGCGACGAAGGACAAAAGACAACTTTAATAAGCGGGAGTGCAGCTAATGAAAACAGATTTCTCATACCAACAGATATAGCAGTTTATGTTGATGATGCTGACTTATCAGTTCGAGGCACACATGTACAGGCTTATGATGGAACATTTGCAGCTTCTCCATCCCCAGCAATAGATTCTGCTGATATAACGCAGCCTTATCATTACCATTAATTGTTTTATTCATGTTCCGTTGTGAAATTAGATTGTTAGCAGCACAGATTAAAATATGTTCAATAGAAAATATGGCTTCACCCTTATCGAAGTAATCGTGGTCGGAGTAATAATAACTGTCTTAGCTGCCGTTGCCATACCTATCTACAACGGCTACATGAAAGATACCCGGCAAAAAAATGTAGAAACCCTGGCAACGGCAGCAGCCGCTTCGGCTTCAATTTACAAACGCAAATACGACAGCCATCCGCCGGATTTGGCGTCGTTGAATATTTTCAATTTTGACTCTTCCGTTCATACGTACGATATTGATTCGAACAACAGCAGAATAATTATCGCTGATACGACGGTTTCATCCAGTACGATAGCCGATACCGTCAGCTATTGAACTCATGAACTATGCAAAAAGATCCGATGTAAATGGCTTTACGATAATAGAGCTGCTGGTTTCCAGCGCACTTTTAGGTATAGGTATCATAGCCTTAGTGGCCATAATCACGAAAGGTCAGGAAATTGCCATTAGCGATTCACATCGCAAAAGCGCGTTCATACAATTGAGTTCAATAATGGAAGATACGGTTATCAATGAAAATTTCGCAACATTTTCAGTAACTGGCGGCTGGGTTACGAGTGCAGAGTCTCTGTTGATTTCTGCTCGGGATGCAAGTAATCCAAAAGATGATCTGAAAGGTCAATTGAGATATAACGTATCTCAACAATACATCGATCCACCAATTGGAAGAAGGCGAATTCTGCTCGAGCTTACCTGGCGGGAGCCGGAAGGCATTGATACCTTGAGCTTGGAAAAATGGATCACTGAATTCTGATGGATTTGAATGATGAAACAACAAATTCAGGGATTTACTCTTGTCGAAGTAGTAGTAACCGGATCTATTGCAGCCGTACTGGCCGGCCTGCTGCTGACAACATTTCTGGCTTATTCGAAAGAATTCAATGACAGTATGACAACATCAATGCTCAACATTTCTGCAAACACGGTCAAGGAGAGGATCATGGCCGATGTTCGCAGAGGACAGAATGTTATGGGACCGGGAGAAGACCCGGAGGATGAAATACCATCGTTAGATTCTGTACAACCCCATATAAATATCTGGGATGTTGACGGAGTGGAACGTCATATAGCCGGCTATTTAATTGAGGGTACTACCAACCGGCTGCGATACTACGACACAACCAGCGGAAACTGGTTGCATTTTGAAATTGGCGGTAAGCCGGTTGTAGTAAGTGAAGGCAGCAGATTCATCCTCGATGATTCACGCAAAAAAGTCAGAGTTAAAATAGGCCTAAAATTGGAATACAACGGCCAGGTAGATTCAATGCCGCCGCTTTCAGGATTTGTCGCAACATGCCGGGAGCGGGAATGAGATACACCACGAAAAGCAAGAGTGACGAAGGATCAGCACTTATCGGCGTAGTAGTTTTGATGTCGGTAATGGCAATAGCAGGCGCCGGCCTGATGCAGCTTACCGTGACTGGTGTTAATATTTTCAGGGACACAGAAGAAGATATAAAACAGGTTATGGCCGCAGAATCAGGATTAAACGTTGCACTAAGGCAAATCAGCAAGTTTGAAAATGAAGAACCGGATCCGTGGCAAGATCACCCGGCACGGGAATTATTCCCCGATACGCTTCGCATTAACGGCTACAAAATTACCGTTGACAAAAATAAGATAGGCGGCGGGAAATTACTTGTTATTGCCTATGTATATTCTCAGGGAGATACCGTAAAATCAGTTGAATATCAGATCGATATCAGCGAGTTCGGATGGGATGGCGAAGATTCGAGATGGATATTTCCACTGCAAAGATGGAGAGAGAGAAGCTATAACTAACGATGCCAAAAAAATCAACAACAACAATCGGAATAGAATACGACTCATCCACCATACGCGCAGCCAGGGTAACCTCGACGGTCGGCAGTGACAGCATAGAATTCAGCGTCGATTCTCTCGAGGAAGAAAAAGGCACATTCGACTCCGATGGAGATGTGATCAAGGGCTTGAAGAGCATTAAGTCCCGCATTTCGCCAGGCCCTGCCGACAAAGTTGTATCCTGCCTCAACGGCAAACAGATTTTCGCCACCGTCATCCAGCACCGCCGCCTGCCGGACAATGAATTGCGCAATGCGCTCCGTTTCGTCATGCGCAAAAACCTTCCTTTTGAAGTAGCCGGTTCAACGATTGACTACCAGATAATCAGTTCACCCGACAACAAATCAGATAAGATTAACCTGCTGGTATCAGTCGCCTCGAACACGCTTTTGCACAAGCACGTAAATAATTTCGAAAAAGCCGGCCTCAAGCCTGATATTGTCGACTTATTTCCGGTCGCCATCATCAATTCATTCTGGGCGGGTTTGTCGGAGCAATTTGATGCGGGGATTGCACATGCAGTGATGCATATCGGTCCGTCTCTGTCGACACTGGCATTCGACGGTGTCGGCTTACCATATTTTACCAGAAGCATCTACTTTGATGCACAGGCGCTTTTTGGAAACGGGCGGTCGGTTGACGAATCAGAAAAGTCTCAAAAGCTGGAATTATACGCCGAAGAAATCGTGCGATCGTTGTCTTTTTACGAAAAGACTTACAAACCGACCCATTTCAGTTCGGTATATCTGCTTGGTGAGTTTGCGCACAGCAAAGAATTGCTCGAGTATATCGTTGACAAGGTCGGCATAGAAATGCGCTATAATCTTTTGATGCAAAAGCTGGGTTGTGATAAAAAAGCGCCCATCGGCACGTTTGACATTCCGCTTGCACTGTCAATGCGACAAGGTTAGCTAGAGAGCTAAATTGAAATGAAGTATTCAATAAACATGGTACGGATCCTCCGCCAGGAGGAAAGAAAAGCGGAACATAAGCGGCTGCAGTTGCTGATATTAACCGGGGCCAGCTTCGGCATACTGGTTCTTGCGATAGTCTATTCTGCATTCAATATTCTGCTTATGGAAAAGGCCCTGCAAACAGAGCACTCAAAGCTGCAGCGCATTGAAAACGAGTACAAAAATTATAAAACGACCAAAACGTTTGTTGATAAATCTGACATTGAATTGTTGAGCAACTTGCAGAACGACAAAGTATTCTGGACAAGAATTCTGGCGAATATCGCTCAGCATCTGCCGCGGGGATACTGGACAAAACAACTGAAATTTGACGGATCGGAAATTGCGGTATCCGGCGGGGGGCGCAGCAGCAATACATTTGCCGTTGACATAGACCGCTATATCAACGAAATCGACGCCAACGACTATTTCAGCAGTATATTCAAACCTTCTGGGTTGCAGCTCATTAAAGTTGTCGAAGGAGAAAACGGTTCGGGTCTTACCTTTGAATTTAGCGCCGAATACAAAAAGCAGAATGCATTTTCCAGAAAGAAGCGATGAATACGTCCAAACCGCAAAAGCAAAAAGGCACCGTTGTTTTAGGCATTGTCATTGTGCTGACGCTCGCTGTAATCGTGTTTGACAGAGTATATGTCGCCCAATACGAAAAAAAGTATAAGCACCTCGAGCAGCAACGCATCAATACCGCCAACAAGCTCACAACGGCGAAAATAGTACAGGAAAATCTCAACCATGTTGAAGAGCTTGTCTTTTTAAACATGGATTTCAAAAACCAGCAAGACACAATTCCGCATCAAACCCATTTTTTCAAATTTCTCACGACCTGCGTCAACGATTTAAAGATCAGACTTGTCAGTATTGCGCCAACCGAACCGCAGGTAAGCGGCTCGGTAACCGCCTACGGATATGACATTGAGGTCGTCGGCGACTTTTTCTCATTCGGAGAATTATGCGCGAAATTCGAAAACAGTCGTCGCATAATGTCAATTGATGATTTTGAAATTTCGGCCGAGGGCAGAAGCGGCTCGCACATACGGGCCAAAATACACGTCTCGACCTATCGCATCCGCAAAGGTTAATCCGCATCCATGAAAATATCCCACTACACCATCGCATCACTCATTGCCTTCGTCCTCTCCCTCATCATCTTCTTCGGCATGTACCGCCGCAAAGCCAATTTTGACAAGTTGGTGCGCGAGTCGCAGATTGCGACCCAGGGCTACGACACGCGTCTGGTGGGCATGGTCAACAAGCTCGAGAAGGAGTTGGCCATTCGAGCCAGCTTCGGTTTCCCGGGCGGCAAGGATCCCATGACCGGCCGCAGCCGCACGGTTGCCCGTCCTCAGCGTCCCCGCCGCGCTCCCCGGCAACCCCGGAAAACCGAGCAAGCACCAAAAATTCGCGAGCGTCCCGACCCCATCAAGCTGACAGCAGTTATTTTTGATGACACCGACCGCAAGCACACGGCGATCATCATGGACGGTGAGCGTTCGTTGTCGGTTGAGGTCGGCGATGTCGTCGACGATCGCCGGATTACCCATATAACCAATGAATACATTGCTATGGAAAGTTCCAGCTACCGGTATCGGTACGACATTTACGGCAACAAAAAGCGAATCAGAAAATAACGAATCAGAAAAAATAGGGAAGGGAGACACCGTTTGTTCTCGAAAATATTGCAATCTCGCATATTGCTTATCGTTTTGTGCTTCGGCTTGAGCTTGACCTTTGCGCAAGAAGAAACAGCAAGCACCTCTCCCGTTGTCGACGAGCATACCAACCCGCGCCTGAAAACTCCGATTACGCTGCGTGCTAAAGATGCGAATCTTTCGGAGATACTGAAAGTACTCTCGGAGCGCTCGGGGATGAATTTTGTTTCGAGTGAGGATGTCAACCGCGAAAAAATTACCATCATTCTCAATAAGACTCCGCTTGACGAGGCAATCAACATCATCGTGCGTGCGGCCGGACTGGCGTATGAAATCATCGGCAATGCCGTACTCATTGCCGAGCCGGAACGCATCAAGGAGGAAGTCGGCCAGACGGGATACGTGATTAATCTCAAATACGTGCCGGCTACCGAGGTCGCCAAAATGCTCTCCGATCTTACCAAAAACATCAAGGTTGACGAAGGCGGCAACCGGCTGATTTGTTTCACCAGCCCGCGTGTTATCAACGAAATCGAAAGAATCATCAAAGCCATCGATCACCCTCACATTCTGGTCATGCTCGAAACCCGAATCATCGAAGTATCGACCGGCAAGCTGGCAGAATACGGCATCGACTGGAATTCATTGTCGTCAATTTCCGGGAGCATTGTCTATCCCGAAAGCCCGATGATTTCCGGTTTTCAAACCGACAAATGGAGAAAATTTCCGTTGTCCTTCTCGACGTCGCTCGATTTGCTGCTCAACAACAATGACGGGCGCATTCTGATGGACTCGAAATTGACAACGACGAATAACCGCCCGGCCAGTCTGCATATCGGCGATATCGTTCCGTACGAAATTCAGGTTTACAATCCTTCGGCCGGCGGCGGCGTCAACCGGGATATCATCAAAGAAGAAACCGGCGTCAAGGTCTCGATGACCCCGCATGTCAACGAGAACAACCAGGTCACTCTCAGTATCGAACCGGAAGTATCCTCGATTCCACGATTCAACGGCAACCTGCCGATTGTGTCCGTTCGTAAAGCGCAAACGACAATCCGCGTCGAGAACGGCCAGACCATATTCCTGGCGGGATTGCTTTCCGAGCAAAAGCGTGAAAATATCGACAAGCTGCCACTGCTGGGCCAGATACCGATCCTGGGGCGCTTGTTTCAACACCGCAGCATTACCACCGAGAAGACGAATTTGATTATCGAGATCACCCCCAGAATTATCTTCGATACCAAAGATGCCGAACTGGGCGCTGATCATTTCGGGGTTAAGCAGTCGTATGAGGAAAAGGGCGGGTCGAAGTTGCAGAAGGAGGAGGAGCAAGAGTAGGACGAGGGGACCGACAGGGCGACGATCGATTGGGTAATCATATCGCGGGTAGCGTAGATTCCCGTCTGCACGAGAATGACATATTATTGATCCCGTATTCACAGCAATGGCACTTTTTTGCGATGTCATACCCACGCAGGTGGGTATCCACACCGTAGGTAGCGTAGATTCCCTTTTTCATGGGAATGACATATTATTGATCTCCGGAATGATAATTTTAAGTAAGGGGAGGGATATTTAAGTAGAATGGCTTGACGTATGGCAGGTGGATAAACGGGGCGGCCTTATAGAGTAGTGTAAGCCAACTGCGTTACACGCGCTTTTTCACGTACAGTTCAATCAGATGCCCGTCAGGATCGGTGATAATGCGGCTTTGAAAGCGGGGGTGTTCGCGTTTATCGACGTTATCCAGTTCCGGAAATTCGGCCTCGACGCGTATGAGTTCATCTCTGGTTATTTCGAACCCGAAAGATTTTATCCCGATTTTTTTAGCCAGTTCAACATGCTGAGCGCTTTCATTGTCAACCTGAGCGAGCACAATTTCCACGTGATCGTTGCCGATAACCACGCCCTGGGGAGTGCCATAGATCCTTTGAAATCCAAAATGTTCTTTGTACCATGCCATACTCTCATCAAAATCCTGAACCAGCAGAACAATACCATTGCATTTTTTTGGTTGGATCATGAATCACTCCTGAAATTTTAACAAAAAAAACAGGTTTGCGCAGAAGTAGTAAGATACACTATGCGCTCTTGTTCGTGAAGAGGGACCTCATGGGCTCGAGGTGCGCGTCAGCTTATCCAGAGATTCCACAATTATGGCGCTTAGTACCAGGGCTGCACCCGCAATGGTGCGCAGTGTCGGCATCTCATTGAGGTGCGCCCAGGCCAGCAGCGCCGAAGCAGGTACGGCAATTGCGGAAATGATATCAATGGTCGCAACCGGCAGATGCTTCATGGAATATATGCGCAAGGTGTGCGGCAAGGCGGTAAATACTATCCCGAGCAAAACCAGCCAGGCCAGCGATTGCATACCGGCGAAGTCGTGCTCGTAGAAGGGTATGAGTGGCGCCAGAACGACTGAAGCGATCATCGTCTGCCATGCCATAACGACCATACTGTCTTCGGACCTCATCAGCGATTTGGTGATAAGATTGCGCACCGTAAACAACAGGGCCGACAGGAGCGCCACGGCAATTCCGGCAAGTACCCCGGGCGAAGGGTTTCGCCACTCGGCCAGCAAGCCGACTCCGGCAACAATCAGCAATGCGGCGAATAGTTGGCGGATGCTGGGACGCTCTTTTTGCGACAGCGGTTCGGCCAGCGCCATCATGGACGGGAACGTAAACAGCGAAACCAATGCTATGGCAACGGTGGTAAATCTCAATGCCAGAAAAAAGGTCGTCCAGTGCGCAGCGAGCAGCAATCCGGCAATAACGGTCTGCCTGATTCGCATTTTGTCGAGGGCCTTTTTGTGCCGGGCCTTTGCAAACGCAAACAGCGCCAAGGAGGCAATCAGGCAGCGCCCGGAAACAAGTGTAACAGACGACATTCCGACTTTTTTGACGATGATGCTGACATAGCCCACCGAAATCGATGCGAAAATCATCCATACATATGCGTTTCTTGCCGGTTGAGAAAGTGCCATTTCGGTAGCCAACGTATTTTAAGTTATTAGCTTATATGTCGCAGGACCCGACTAAAATGAATTACCACTTCCGCATTTGCAAGCAGAGCCGATATGAACAGGAATATGCAGATACTGGCGGCACTTCCACTCCTGGCGCTGATTACGTGCAACGGCAGGGCGCCGGCGCCGGTCATTGAGCAGGTATTTCCCGGGATAGTGCAATGGAATGTCGAAGTTGAACGCATGATATTCCAGCGAAGCCTGGACGTCGGGCACCTGTACGAATTGGTTGACAGCATTGCAGAATATGTCAGCATTTCCGTCCCGCCGGATCCGGCCGGGCGAAAAATTGACTCGATTACGCAGGTTATCTACCGCGACCTTTCCATCGAACCGATCACCGATACGGCTCCGATACAATCAACCTTACTGCAACGCGTGCTGGATTCGAAATCGGGAAGCTGTCTGGGACTGGTAAGCCTGTACCTGGGCATTGCTGAACAACTGGGCATGCCGCTCTACGGCGTATTATTGCCGGGGCACGTTTTTCTTCGCTATCAGGACGATTCGATTCGTTTCAATATCGAAACGTTGCGCGCGGGAATATCCCGTACCGATTCATTTTATATCGACTATTTCGATGTACGCAAAAGTCAACGCAGATACCTGCGCAATCTTTCCAATGCGCAGGTACTGGCGCTGTACTATTTCAACTCGGCAAATACCCTGCGCGATCTGGGCCGTTATGGCGACGCCCGTCGTCACTACCGGGAGAGCCTGCGCTTGTTTCCGCAATTTCGAGAAGCACGCGATAATCTCCGCCTGATGCGCAAACGGACGTGACTACCACGAATAGTAGTTTGGCGCAATGCCTTTCGGCGGGAAGACGGCGTCGATCTTCTCGAGGGTGTTCTGGCTCAATTCCAACTCAACCGCGGCCAGTGCGCCGTCAAGTTGTGCGGCAGTGCGTGGACCGATGATCGGTGCGGTAACTGCAGGTTGTGCATTAAGCCAGGCCAGGGCTGCCGTGCCGGGTTCGGCGCCCATTTCTTTGCACAGAGCTTCCCAGTGCTCGATTTTTTCCCGATTTGCCTCGACGCGCTGCTTCATTTTTTCGCTGCTGCGCCGTCCTTCATGCGCGCCGTTCAGTATCCCGCCCAGCATGCCCCCATCCAGCGGGCTCCACGGTATCAGGCCAAGTCCATAGTGTTGACATGCCGGAATCACCTCATGTTCGATATGGCGGCTGCTGAGACTGTATTTGCTTTGCTCGCATACCAGTCCCAGGAAATTGCGTCCGGACGCTGCCTGACACGCGGTGGCAATATCCCAGCCGGCGAAGTTGCTCGAACCAACATAGAGAATTTTGCCTTGCTGCACAAGCAATTCCATGGCCTGCCAGATTTCGTCCCAGGGAGCATTACGGTCGACATGATGCATCTGGTATAAATCGATGTGATCGGTCTGAAGCCGTTGCAGGCTGTCCTCGCATGCTTTACGAATGTGATAGGCGGACAGGCGTTTGTCATTAATGCCGTCTCCCATCTGGCCGTATACTTTGGTGGCGAGGACGATTTTTTCGCGGCGACTGCCCTGAGCGATCCAGCGGCCGACAATGCTTTCGGTTATGCCCTCGCCCACAACACCGCCGTAGACATTTGCGGTATCGAAAAAATTAATGCCGCCGTCAAGGGCTTTGTCCATGACGGCAAAGCTGTCTTTTTCTTGGGTGCGGGTACCAAAATTCATCGTACCCAGACAGAGCTTGCTGACCTGCAATCCGGTTCGACCCAGATAAGTGTAACGCATGGTAACCTCCTTGAAAAAATTCGCTAAAATTAACTATGTTTCGACGCTCCCGCCCCGCAGGATCAGGATAACATCGCATTATCGACGTATCGTCGTGTTCCCGCCTGGCGGAATCGTTGCGGCGTCCTATCGTCGCGCCGTCTCTACGGCGGGCAAGAAGCACACACCGAACGGAACACTTCGGTCGAAAGATACCGGTCCCCCCGGTCGGGAAAGAGTGTGACGACGGTGGCGCCGCACCGGGCTTGACGGGCAACCAGCATGGCGCCCCACAGTGCCGCTCCGCTGCTGATACCGCAAAACAGCCCTTCGGTCAATGCCAGTTCGCGCACTGTTTCAAATGCCTCATCGTCGGGGCAGGTCAGTTTGTCATCCAACAGTGAGGGCTCATAGATCCCGGGAACAATTGACTCCTGCATGTTTTTGAGCCCCTGGATGCGATGATTGAGCGAAGGTTCGACGCCGATAACCTTGACCGATGGTTTATGCTCCCGAAAATAGCGTGAGGCTCCCATCAGTGTTCCGCTGGTACCCATGCCGGCTACAAAAAAATCAATTTCGCCGCCGGTATCACGAACAATTTCGGGAGCGGTAGTTTGGTAGTGTGCTTTCCAGTTGGCGGCATTGGCAAACTGGTTCGGCATGAAATAATTATCGCCGTGATGATCAATGATATAATGCGCCCGATTAATAGCGCCGTCGGTGCGATCGCAGCCGGGAGTCATTTCGAGTTCGGCGCCAAGAGCCATAAGTATCGAACGGCGCTCCTCGCTTACGCAGGCAGGCATGGTTAATTTTATTTTGAATCCCATTGCCGCCGCAATCATTGCCATCCCGATCCCGGTGTTGCCGGATGTAGGCTCCAGAATGGTCTTGCCGCCGGACAAGGCGCCTGAATCGGCGGCTTGTTTCAGCATGAAATAGGCCGGTCGATCTTTTACCGACCCACCGGGATTGTGACCCTCCAGTTTGGCCATAATGCGCACGCCGGATTTGGCGGGATTCCACATGCGCTTGATTTCAACCAGCGGCGTGTTGCCGATAGCATCAAGTACGCTCATGGTCTATATTTTCCGGGGTTTGCACAGATGCTTTTTCTTCTCGGCGAATCTGCCGCACTTTTTGCATTTGAATTTATCGTCTCCAGCAGGTTTGCCGGTTTTCTTCTCACCCTTTTTGCAGAGCTCTTTTGACATAATCGCCTCCGATATGCTATGGATTGCTTGTTTTATAAAATAGTAGCTACTCCCACAATCTTGCACAGCTCAGCTACCTCCAGGTACAATGCGTCCAGTGCCGCAATGTCCTCCTGTTCGAATGAAAAATCGTCGATCCGCGAGGTAGTGCCGATGTTTTTGCCTCTCATGCGTAAATACAACTTTGCATTGGCGGGATAGTTGTAGCGAACGAGATAGTCGACAATCGTAACGAAGCGCTGGACTTTTTCCGCCGTTTCAGGATGATTGTTGAACTGCGTGCAGAGCCATCCCAGAAGTTCGGGGAACAAGTTGGCGGCCAGAGCGCTGCAGCCGTGCGCGCCCATTTGCAAACCAGCCAGGAGGGATGCTGCATGTGCGTTGAATAATTGTAGCGGGGTCCCCCTGGCGGCATGCAACTGGTCGGTTATTATCTGCACGTCCTTGCTGGTGCTTTTGAAATAAGTAAAGCGACCGGTTCGAGCAAGTTCACCCAGGACCTGCGGGGGCATGATGCGATGACTGGGTTGAGGGCATTCATACAGGCCCAGATGAATGTCGCCGGTCATTTCCACAAATTTCATGAAATTGTCGCGCAGCACGTCGTCCGTTTCATCCGGCGCGGCGAACTGATTTACCAGCGCAACAACGGAATGCACGTCGGTCTCACGCAGTGCACATGCCAGATCGGCCAGTTCATCCGGAGCATCCCCATAGAGGCCGGAAGCAACGACCGGTACGCGCCCGTCTGCAAAGTCAACAACAGCCCGCGCCAGGTCGATGCGTTCCTGCACCGACAGGTGAAACATCTCGCTCGATTGACACACGGCAAACAATCCGGTGACGCCGGCTGCCAGATACCACTCGACGAGTTCATGCAATCCCGCAAAATCGAGTGATGTATCATCCTTGAGCGGTGTAATCATAACAGGAACAACGCCCCGGCAAATCGGGGAAGGAGCTGCTGTCAAGCTATCGTACCTTTCTCCCAAAGAGGCAAGCTCAGAGATTGGAAATATACGTCAGGGTACTCATTATCTCTTCGTATACCGGCAGAAAACGCTGGTAAACATGCGGTTTGGTCCAGAAGGCCACGCGCACGTTGTAAGTATCCCTTGTAAAGAAGAATTCAACGAACTGATATCCGTACATCATATATTCCCATTTGACCATCGGTTTGTCATACGCCAGAAAATCGATGAGTTCTTTGTCCTCTTCGATTGATTCACTGTTAATCTCGCGAACTTTGCGGGCGTATTCGATATTTGACAAATTCAAATTAATGGCAATACCGCGCGTCCCCTGGGTGCCCTCAACCGTAGAGCCGACATACAACAGCTCGCCGCCGGAGTTATAAAATTTTTCGGCCACGCCCTTATTGCTTTTACTCATCCTGTTGGGATCAGTCGTTATATCCCAATTGCCCCGGTAGATAAGGGCGAAACCAAGCGATTTATTCTCATAGGCGCGATCCTCCCGGAAATATGAATCGGGATAATATTGCGTCAACGGTCCTGAGCAGCAAAGGAGGAGCAGCACATATATCGAATGGAATAGTAAGCCGGCAAGAAATCGTTTCATTAATCCTGCTACATCTTAGTTTGTCCAGCATGCTCTTCTTCGTACCAGGTGCGCCAGGCATCGTAATCATTGCCAAGCTTGCGCCCGGTCATGAGCCAGAGCGTATTCGCAGCCTTTGAGCGAATCGCCTCGTCGGTATGCTTAAGTGCCTCAATGAGCGACTCGACATCTGTATTATGCTTTTTAAACTCAAGTTTTGTCAAACGCTTAATGACATTTTCGGCCTTTTCGCGCACATAGGAACTCTGGTCCCGGGTAAGCTTTTGCAACGAACTTACCGCCCGGTGATCGCCGATCTTTCCCAGCGCCTCAACCGCATTGTGCCGTACGAAGGATATGTTATCATCAAGCAACTCGATAAGAGGTTCAACGGCGGAGACATGGCCTATCTCCCCCAGAGCAAATGCCGCCATTTCACGAATATGCGAATCCCGGTTGTGGATAAGCTTGACAATATCCGGAATCGTCTGCGGGTCCTTTATTTTGCCAAGTACTTCAAGCACCTGCGCTTTATTCCTGTTTTTTCTGTCACGCAACGAAGCCAGCAATGGTTTGGCATCGCCAAAAGCGACCAGAGCGACGGCAGCTTCTTGCTGAACAAAAATGTTAGTGTCGGCGAGCAGGGCGATCAGCGGCTTGACTGCTTTGCGATCCTGCAGCCTGCCCAGGGCTTTTGCCGATTGCGAACGCACGAATGGTTCGGGAGCGTCCAGTGCGTCAACCAATTCCTTGACCGCCGGTTTACCGATTGCCGTAACGGCGAGCACCGCCTGATCGCCCACGGAAGTAGGCTCATCCAAAGCGCCGACGCGCTCCGGCCCCTTATCCGGCAAGGGGCGATACACCGCCGTGTCACCGAACAGTTCGATGAGACGCGCCAAGGCGTCTTGCGCCATGTCCGGGTCATCGCGCAAGGCAAGCACGGCATCCAGGCGACGTTCCCGCTGCGTCGAATTGAGCTTTGCGATTATGTCTGGTTTCCGCTTTATTGCTTTTTGGCCGGCGGGTTTGGATTTCGCGCTGTCGGTCGTTGCTGCGGCGGTGCCGTTACGTGCAGGCTGAACGATGACGCCTTTGGCTCCTTCGACCACGGGTTTTGCTGGAGGGACAATCACCGGGGGCGGCAAAGCAGCACGTGCGGATGGTGCGCCATGGCCGGGCAGAACACGCGAGGCCACAGCCGGTTCCGCATTTTTTTTCCCGGCCGGCAGAGAAGCAGCCTTATTTTCAGGTGGTGACGCCGGTTGCGACCCCGCGGCGCCGGCCGTTCCCTGTTGCGAGGGCGCCTCGGCTTCAACGAGGTTACCCTCCTCTGCGGCAACGGGTTGCTCGACATTCCCGGCACCCACAGCATTGATTTTGCCGGTAGTACGTTGCTGGTCGGATTCATCCGGCAAATCCTCAATTTCGATCTGCGGGCCAGACTGAGCCGTCATATTCCTTGGAGCTGGTGCGGGAGGCTTTGGCGGCTTTGCCGAATCAGGTTGTGCAATCGGGCCGGAATCGGGCTTGGGCTCAGGGGAATCTGCTTTGGCGGAAACAGCCGGCTCGATTTGGGCGGGATGCGTTTGAACAACCGCGGCGGGGGCTGCGGCCTGCGCTTCGGATTCAACCGGGGCTTGCCCTACGGACACAATCAAATTCTTCAATATTCGCACATCCGAGCCGTCAACATCCACTACCAGGAAGTTTGCATTTTCCGACCTGGCCAAACCGACAAAACTACTGCCGTTTTTGAGGGTGAGTGCGATTTTTTGGCCGAGCTTATCGGTATAGGAACGACTGGACGATTTTGGTTTGAGCGGGGCAACAGTTTGCAGCGTTTGCTTGATGGATGCCGAAGCTTTCGTGGTTGTGTCATCCTCTGATACGGGCGATTCGGTTGCTGCCGGTTTTTTGCTTTGGGCTCCAATCTGAATCGATTTCACACCTTTTGCCGAATAGGGTTCTCCATTCATGCCGACAATCAGCGATTTGGCAATTCTGAGATGCGTACCCTCCCTATCCAGGGTAATGAAATTCGCGTTCTCACCGACAATTTCACCGCTGAATGACTTGCCGTTTTTCAGGGTCACTTCGGCGGCATTGAGTAACATCAACGGAAGTACAATGAAAATCAGCTTCTTAAACATTTTGCATACCCGATCTGTAAAAAACAATGTACGAGGGCATCATTTGAAAAATAGCCTCGAGATAACGCTGAAACAAGCAGGATTGGTGCGGGGTCAAACAACAACATCCACGTATACCCTCAGCAAAGAACTCTGTAGTTTTTAGCGCTAATTTCTTTTTTCCAGAAATTAGCGCTAAAGTATTGATCGGAATATCCGATAATAATAAGGGGATAATTTTTTTTTCACGCGACACTAATACAAAGGAGCACAGCATGCCGGTAAACGGTGTAGGCCCTTCAGGCTCATCTGAAATGAACGACGCACAGCGCCAGGCGCGCTCGGAAGAATCCTCAGAGCGCCGACAGGAAGAGGCGCAAGCAGAGGAGCGCGCGCAGGAAAGCAGTGATACTTCAGGATCGAATGGAGTTGACGTGAGCGCCTGAGGAATTGAATTTGTGTTTACCCTCTTTGGGGAATGTTATGATTGGGCGGGATACCATGAGAGTATCCCGCTTTTTTTATTTGGCAGCCGGAATCAAAGGTCCCCGTTTAAAGGTAATTCCCTCTTTTTCGGCCGCGTCAAATGCAACCGAACTGCCCAGTACGGCGACGGAACTTGCTTTCTGGTCGATCAGTTCCCGGGCTTTTTTCTTGAGGGTTGCGGGTGTTGCCTGCAAGATCGCATCGCGTACCTGTTGACGGAACTCTTTGCTGCGCCCCGACAAGTAGGCCACCGTTTCACCAAATCCCCGCCCATGCGGAGATTTGGGTGCGTCAAGTTTGCCGATAGTGCCGATGATGCTCTGATCAACAGCATCGGCGGGTATACCGGTTGCCTCCCAGGCCAGGGCGCTCTCGAATGCATTGAGTGTCTTGGCCAGGTTGGGATCCCGGTATGAGCCGCAGATAAAAACGGGATGTACGGAGTTGCTGGATGCCATACCGCCGTAGGCACCTCCTTCCACGCGCACTTTATCCCAGAGATAGCCGGTGGACAGGTTGCGGGCCAGCAAAATACTGTTGCCGATATCATCGGGCGCTACGCTGTCGAGTGCCCAGGCGCGCGCTACATAATTGACGGCTGCGCTTATTTCGATACCGCATCTTTGCGCAGGCGGATGCGGTGAGAATTCGGGCAATGCGGATTGGAGCGGATACTCCGGCAATGCCTTGATGAGTTCCTCAACCTGCTGCTTGTACCTGGATGGATCGTCCGCGGTAATTGATATGACAATGGTGTTACGATTAATGATGAGCTTGTGCAATTCGAGCAACCGGTGCACAACGGTATCAATAGTATCGGTTTTGAGCAGCTCATTCAAAAATCTGAGCTGGTCAATGCCGTCGATTTTTTCCTCAAGATTGCGCGAGCGGCACAGCGATGATGCGGCATGGGCCATAGCGAAGCTGTGCCCCCCGTGAATTACTGATGCATTGATGTCATTGCGTATTTCAAAGAGGATATCTTTAATCTGCTTTTTATTGTCCAGAACAGGCTGCAACAGAAGATCATGAAATATTGACGTCATTTCATCAAACCGCTTGTCGAGCGCTTTGCCGTGCAGAAAGCACATGAGTAAAAGATCATTGTGGCTGAGCGCTTTTGTTTCACAAATTAGGGTACTGTTTATGCCGCCCGTACTAAGCGAAATGCGTTTAGCCATTTGCTCGTAATCCAGTCCTGCCGCCCCGCATCGCGTCAAAAGCTCGGCATAGATCGGGAGGTATGGAGTATACGCTTCGGGAATGCAATGATAGTCAAACCCCAGGTCAAGATAGGCGATTCCGGCGGTAAACATTTTATGCAGAAACACCTGTGCGCCGGCCCAGGTATCCTGTTCGAGTGGCACCTCCGGATTTTTCAACGGAAGATCCTGCTTGCTGAGTTTGGGTAATTTGGCAATATCGCCGGGATCGGAAGGTTTTTTCTGTTCTTCGAGAAGCTTCAAGGTCAAGCTGTGATACTGCTTTTTGCGCTCCTCGTCAAAATCTTTTGTCAGCTCTCCGACATGCTCTTGCGTCTGCTGCTCCATCTTTCCGGCCATGGCCGAGGAGGCTTTTATAACCGCAGTCAGGCGATGGTTGTTGTCTATGAGCAATGCCTGCAGCTTGTCTTTGAAAAAGTCGAGTCCCTGCTCCTTTTGTTTCTTGACATAAGCCAGGGGATTCTCGAAGCGGATATGGGCAAGAGGGTCGCCTCCGTAAAGCCACGATCGATAACAGCGGTCGGCCAATTGCAGATTATAGGGGAATGATCCGCCGCTCCTGATTTCACGCAGGCTGAATTCGATCTGCCGCAGGCATCCTTCCAGCAGCTCATCGTCAAGACCTTCGTTGACCTGGCTACGCAAGGTATCGAATATCAGCTTGACAATCGCATCTTTGTTCTCGGGCCTGGCCTTGCGCAAACCTGCAGCAAACACACCCTGGATAACTTCGGCATCAAATCCGGAAATATCGTCCAGATCTTCGCCCAGGCCGCTGTCGATAAGCGCTCTTTTCAGCGGCGAGCTTTGCGAGCCGAGCAGGTAGCGTGACAGCACTCTGCCCATCAGGGTATCGACGGGATCGGTTGAATTGCCTACAAGCCAGCACACGGCAATGGTGGCAGTGCCGTCATTTTCGGGCGGCGCAGGCGCTTCAACTTCGAATTCCCGCTCGCTTTTCCAACAGGGCTGGGGCGCAATTTCGGAGTCGACTTTTACATAGTCATATTCGCGCAAATAGTTGGCATCGAGAAAGGCGAGGGTCTTTTCCGACGGCAGATTTCCGTAGGTAAAGACAAAAGCGTTGGATGGGTGATAAAATTTTGCATGGAAATTACGCAGCCCCTCCCATGTCAGGCTGGTGATACCGGCAGGATCGCCGCCGCTTTCATAGAAATAGGTAGTATCCGGAAAGAGAGCCGACATTGTCTTGCGACTGACATGGCTCGAAAAATCCGAAAAAACGCCTTTCATTTCGTTGTAGACAATACCTTTGATCCCGATATCCTCCTGCATATTCGCAACATCAAAGTGCCAGCCTTCCTGGGCAAAGGTGTGCTCAGTCAAACGAGGATGAAAAACAGCGTCACAATACACGTCCACCAGATTGTAAAAATCTTTTTCTACCTGTGAGGAGACGGGATAGACGGTTTTGTCGGGATAGGTCAGGGCATTCAAAAAAGTCTGCAACGACCCCTTAAGCAACTCCTGGAAGGGATCCTTCACCGGAAATTTGCGCGAACCGCACAGGACTGAGTGTTCGAGTATATGCGGCACACCGGTATCGTCAAAAACAGGCGTTCGAAATGCAATTGAAAACAGATTGTTGCGATCATCATTGTACAAGTGCACAAGCCGGGCTCCGGTTTTGACATGTGCAAATTCAATTGCCTGGCAACGGACTTCCGGAATATCTTCTATGCGCACAACTTCGAATCCATGGATATGCTGACCCGGGGTGATATTCTGCTTGTGCATAAACGCCTTTCTAATTCTTGGCCGATAAGCAAATAGCTATAAAATTAGCATTTTTCGTACCATGCATGCACACCGGACGCAAGTAAAGGGATATGATTGTGTCGGGCAGACACCGCCTCAAGCGGCATGATGTGGGAATTACGGGCGCACGGGCGCAGGTTTTGAGCTTTTTTCGACGTCAACGATAACATGCGTCGTTTCGTCATCGGTGTTGAACCAGAAAAGGATTTTATTTTTGTGGCGGGTAAAGCATTCGTGCAGATGCTGTTTGTTTTTGCAGGGAAAGATTCGCTTGTGTTTTATAATTGCCTTCTTGATCATCTCGGATTGCACCGATCCCATATAGCGCTCCTTGCTGGAATAGTGAAGCAACGGCAGGCGATTTTTTGCAAACCGCCTGCCGGGTATGCTATTGCATTTGTTTGCGCAGAAATGTCGGTATATCAGTATCATCCTGATAATGGGTAATCACCTCGCCTTTATGCACAAATACCTGCGCGTCTTTTTTGACGTTGTCATTGCGCAAGAGCGGCGGCGCAAATTCAAGCGCAGACTTACCGGAAGATTCGCTTGCTTCAGCCGATTCGTCCTGGTGTTCCGGTTCCGGTTCCGCTTTCGCTTCCGGTTCCTGCTTGACAAGATTCAGTTCCGGCTCAGGCTTTTTCGCATTAGTCAACAGCGGAAACGACATTTGCTCTGTGCGCTGGGGAGTACGCACCATCTGGGTAAAGGGCCTTTCGCTCTGCCCGGGCGCTTTTTGTGCACAATCGCTGAAACCGGTAGCGATAACCGTCACCCGGATATTGCCGGTCATAGTTGAATCGCTCACCGCACCGAAGATGATATTGGCTTCGGCATCTTCGCCAACGGCATCATATATCGTCTGTGTGGCTTCGCTGACGTCATGCAGGGTCATATCGTCGCCACCGGTGATATTGATAAGAATGCCGCGCGCACCGGCAATCGAAATATCGTCCAGCAGCGGGGAATGAATGGCGCTGTCGGCGGCGCAGGCAGCCCGGTCTTCGCCGTTTTCGGCATAGCCGGTACCCATCAGGGCGTCGCCCATGCCGCGCATAATGGTTTTGACGTCTGCAAAGTCAAGGTTGACCAGACCATGCACCGAGATCAGATCGGAAATGCCTTTTGTTGACTGATACAATACATCGTCGGCGGACTTGAATGCGTCGATCAACGAGGTAGAACGCTCGACGATCGACAGCAATTTCTGATTGGGAATGACAATAATGGTATCGACATGGTCACGCAGAAAATCGATTCCCTGTCGTGCATTCCGATCGCGAATCTTGCCTTCGAACAAAAAAGGGCGCGTGACAATCGCCACCGTCAGGATATCCATTTCCTGTGCGATTTGTGCAACGACCGGAGAGCCACCGGTCCCGGTTCCGCCGCCCATACCGGCAGTAATGAAAACCATGTCCGAGCCTTCGAGCACTTCGGCGATCTTGTCGCGGTCTTCTTCGAGAGCGATTTTGCCGATATCGGGATTTGCTCCCGCACCCAGACCTTTCGTGATTCGCTCGCCGATTTGAATCCGGTGGGTAGCCTGGTTGTTGTCAAGGGCCATAGCATCGGTGTTGACAGCAATGAATTCCACGCCGGTCAGCCCTGCCTGGACCATACGATTGACGGCGTTTCCGCCCGCACCGCCGATGCCGATCACTTTCATCTTGGCTTTGTGGTTAAAAGTTTCCTCGAAAGCAAACTCCATAAAGCGCCTCCTGTCGGTTAAAGTTTTCAAAATTCAGTTTCATTTTCGATAGTACGCAAAAATGTTTAGAAAAATTCGGCAACCCATGATTTCATTTTGTCGAAAATCTTGCGAAAAGAGTCGTCACCGGTCACTTTCTTTTTGCCTTTATTCTTTTTCTTGCTCTGCTCCACGGCATACATACACAAACCGACGCCCGTTGCATGTATAGGAGATTGCGCGGCTTCCGTCAATCCACCGAACCCGGTTGGAACGCCAATCTTAACCGGCATTTCGAATACTTTTTCGGCAAGATCCTGAATCCCTTCCATGAGCGCGCCGCCGCCGGTGAAAACAACTCCGGCTCCGAGCATATCTGCGTATTCGGTCCGCTTAATTTCGCGCAGAGAGAGGGAAAGTATCTCTTCCAGCCGCGGCTCGATAATCGAGGTCAGAATTGCGCGCGAGACCTCCCGCTGTTCACGGCCGCCGACGCCGGGGACCGAAACAAACTCATCGTTTTTAACCAGCGGCGAGAAGGCGCAGCCGAATTTCTTTTTTATCTCTTCGGCCTTTTCGACGGGAGTGCGGATGCCGATGGCGATATCGCTGGTAACATTTTTGCCGCCCAGGCCGACAACTACGGTGTGCCTGATGCTTTCATCGGAGTAAATTGCAATGTCGGTCGTGCCGCCGCCCATGTCAACCAAGGCAACCCCGAGCTCTTTCTCGTCCTTCTCTAAAACGGCATAGCTTGATGCAAGCGGCTCGAGAACCAGGTCTTCAACTTTATACCCGGCTTTGTCTACACTTTTATAAATATTCTGAGCGCTGGTTACCGCACCGGTACAAATGTGCACCTGCGTTTCAAGCCGCACGCCGCACATGCCAATCGGCTCTTTGATTCCTTTTTGGTCGTCAACGATGAATTCCTGCGGGATGACATGCAAAATTTCGCGGTCCATGGGTATCGAAACCGCCTGGGCCGCTTCGATGGCACGCACGACGTCAAGTTCGGTAATTTCGTGATCCTCGCGCGAAATAGCCACCACGCCTTTGCTGTTAACAGAGCGGATATGATCGCCGGCAATACCGACCCAGACCGAGTCAACCTCCACGCCGGCCATGAGTTCGGCTTCTTCGACCGCTTTTTGTATCGAACGAACGGTTTTGTCGATATTTACCACGACACCTTTGCGCAATCCATCGGACGGGGCAACGCCTACACCGACGATTTTCAACTGCTCGTTACTGTCTTGCTCGGCGATAATGCAGGCAATTTTGGTCGTGCCAATATCCAGCCCGACAAATAGGTTTGTATCCATACGTCTCCTCCGTTCAGGATATTCGTTGACGTTTATTTTCGCTACCGCGCATGGTGCGCATGGCGCCTTCCGTCTCACTGCTGCACAAATGCAAGATTATGGTGACACAGGTTTATATGTGCGGGCAACGCGTCCGCGTGTTCATCAAGATACCCGAACAACCGGCAAAGCTGATCGAGTTTTGTCTGCGTTGCGCTTCTGTCAATTTCGATCAAAGTGGCATGTCCGGCGAGCATGACCCCGACGATACCGCAATCCCGCAAGTCAACCTGCGATACCGGATAGGGCAGCTCTTTTTTACGCTTGCGGAATTCTTGCAGCAACTGCTCGAGCTCAAACAGATCTGCGGCATCCACGACATGTTTGTTTAATGCCGAATCCACGCGTGTTTTCAATCCATATACCAACGGAAATCCGGCATAGGCGCCCGCGGTCGGCGGCAGTACAATGCCGTCATTGTCGATATAGGAAACGTCTCCGTCGCCCAGATAGGCAATCGGAGTGCGCTCGGTAATGTCGATCCTGATTTTGTCGGGAAGCTTGCGCATCACGGTTGCCTTTTTAACCCACGCAAATGCTTCCAGACGCTTTCGTACGCTGCTTTTGTCGACATCGATCATATGCATACCGGTATGCAGTCCGCTTGCTTTGAGCATTTCGCTTTTATCAACCCGTTGCGTATCGCCGATCTCTATTGTCTTTATGGTGAACATTTCATTTTGTCTGATGTATGCGCTCACCTTCGGCTTCAGTACCGAATAGCTCGCGACCACGCACCCGGCGATAAGCAGAGCAAGCCCCGGGTACAAAGCAAAGCGTTTCTTTAGAGATGAGCGCTTTTTTGCCGCTCCGCCGAGAGCGGCCCTGCGACGGGTGTTTTTGCGCGAATATCTTTTTTTACGCATTGCTGAGCTCCCGGAAAAAATCATGTGCTGCGGCCGTAATCGTTCCGGCGCCCATAAACAGGACGGCATCTCCCGGGCGCACCCGTTCGCGAACCATTTCGATGAGATTCTCACCGGCATCCACAAAACGCCCGGCCGGCCCGCCTGTTTGCATTTCGTCAAGGATATCGCGGCCGGATACATTTGCCAGCGGCTCCTCCCGGGCTCGATATATTTCGGTGACAAAAACACTATCGGCCGTGCTGAGTGCGGCGCCGAATTCTGCGGCGAAATCACGCGTCCGCGTGTAGAGATGCGGCTGGAAAACGGCAACAATCCGACCATACCCCGCCTCACGGGCTGCCGCTATCGTAGCGGCCACTTCGGTGGGATGATGAGCGTAATCGTCAATTACCGTGACATCCTCTTTTTTGCCGAGAATATCAAAACGGCGCCGCACCCCGCGATATCCGCCAAGGGCTTCGCGTATTGTCGACAGAGGAATGCCATACTCAAGCGCCAATGCAGCGGCGGCCGTCGCATTTGAAATATTGTGCCTGCCGGGCATGCCGATTTCGAGCCGGCCTGCCTGCCCGTTTTCCGCCTGCACGTGCCATTGCGAACCGCAGGTCGAAATCGTCACCTCGCTGATTCGATAGTCGGAGCTGTGATGCTCGCCATACAACACGGTCGGCTGAGTTACCCTCGCCGCCAGGTTGCGCGTCGCGGCATCGTCGGCGTTGCAGACAACGACGCCGTAGAAGGGAACTTTGCACACGAATTCGCGAAATGCATGCTGCACCTCTTGCAGGTTCGCATAGCAATCCAGATGTTCCCGTTCGATGTTGGTTACCAGGGCATAGGTGGGCGCCATTGACAAAAACGACCTATCATACTCGTCCGCTTCGGCGATCATTACCTTACCGTTGCCGACGATTGCATTCGAATTGAGATGTTTGAGCATGCCACCGGCGACTATGGTCGGCGCCTGACCGGCCTGCACAAAAATCGCACTGATCATGGCGGTAGTTGTTGTCTTTCCGTGCGTGCCGGCGACACAAACCGTCCGGCAGGAACGCATAACCTCGCCAAGCAGCACGGCGCGTTTCATGACACGCAGCTTGCGCCCGGCAGCGAATCTCAATTCGGCATTATCGGGGGCCACCGCGCTCGAGTACACAACAGCATCGGCTTCTTTGACCAATGCGACATCGTGACTGTGTTGAACGCGGATGCCGGCTCGTGTGAGCATGGCGGTTACCTCCGATTCCTGCAGGTCACTGCCGGTCACTGCAAAGCCCCATTCGTGCAACACCAGCGCCAGCGCGCTCATGCCGATACCGCCGACGCCGACAAAATGAATGTTTTTTATGCGTAACGGATGTATCATGCTTTTAGCAGTTCCTTGACTTTAACAACAATTGTATCGGCCGCGTTCACGGGAGAGTTGTCGAGGGCCTTTTTGCTCATCTGCTCGTGAGTCTGCTTGTCGTATAAGATTTGGCGAAGCACGGCATCAACATGCATGCCGGTATGCTCATCCTGCCTGATTCTGATCCCCCAGCCTTGCGCTTCGACCAGTCCGGCATTCTTCCACTGATGGTTTTCCGCCGACCAGGGAAGCGGAATGGGAATAAACGGCAATCCGAAATAAGCAACTTCCGATAGAGTCGATGCGCCGGCCCGGCCGATTACCAGTTTTACCTGCGCATAATAAGGATACAAGTCGTCAAGCGAGGCGAACACGGCGCAATTCGCATGCAGCGACATGGCGGCGCGTACTTCTTCACAGCCGGCCCGGCCGGTTTGCCAGATAACTTGCAATCCTTCGCTACACCATTGTCCGACGGCTTTAATCAGACTGCGATTCATCGACAAGGCTCCCTGGCTTCCTCCGCAGATGAGAATAGACGGTTTTTCTCTGTCAATGGTTTCAGGATAGGCATAATCGGCATAATCGCCGGTTATTTCGCGGACCGGATTGCCGGTGAGCATAGTCCGGACTCCAAGTGCCTTTTCATCATGCAATGGCAAGCCCAGGAAGCTCATGCGGGCGCGTTTACCGAAAAAGCGATTGACCATGCCCGGGACGGTATTTTGCTCCTGGATGAAACAGGGTATACCCGATAATTGTGCGGCAGCCAGAACCGGCGCGCACACGTATCCGCCAAAGGCCAGCACGGCATCCGGCGCAAAATTCCTGATGATGCCGCGTGCTTTTTGCACTGCGCCAACCGATTGAGCCGCTGCCTTCAGCGTCTGCAAGCTCAGCGACCGCTTAAAACCGCTTACCGCCAGCAGGCTCAAGGGTATTGCATACCTGGCGCACAGTTCCTGTTCCCGGTTGCGCCTGGTGCCGATCCAGTGCAAAGCAGTGTCGGGCGCTTTTTTGCGAAAAGCCAGCGCAACTGACAAGGCAGGAAAAATATGTCCGCCGGTTCCTCCGGCCGTCAGCAAAATATTCATAAGCTTTGTGCGCTATCCTGCATGAGTAAATCGAACCTTTCTTGATGCTTTCAATCCATGTTTCGTTTCGGGCTGTTTCGCACCGGCCTGATTAGCAATATTCAGGAGCATGCCGATTGTACTCATGGTAAAAATCAGGCTCATGCCGCCGTAGCTGAGAAATGGCAGCGGGACCCCCGTCGTCGGCACCAGAACAACGTTGACACATACGTGTACGCCGACATACAGCGCCAGGGCCAAAGTAAAACCGAATGCCATGAGCTGTCCCAGCCTGTCGGGTGCAAAACGGGAGATCCGGAATCCCCGGAATATGACAAATGCGAAAACAAGTAAAATCGCCACCAGCCCGATGAAGCCGACTTCCTCGCCCAGTATGGCAAATGCAAAATCGGTGTGGGGTTCGGGAAGGTAGAAGTATTTCTGCTCACCCTGACCGAGGCCGCGGCCCAGCAGGCCTCCGCTGCCCAGACCGATCAGCGATTGATGTGCCTGATAGCCGATGGAATCCTTGAATTTGCCAACCTGCAAAAATGCCAGCCAGCGTCCGAAACGATACGGCGCGAGCGCAATCGCCGCACCGGCAAATGCGGCCAGGCCGACCAGCAATCCGCCGAAGTACCACAATTTCACTCCGGCGACAAACAGCATCGCCAATCCGAGCGCGGCAATCATGAACGCTGTTGAAAAGTCCGGCTCAAGCATAATCAGTCCGGTTATGAGCACCATTTTGACTATTTGCTCCAGCAGACGCCGGGAGCCGTGCAGTTCGTCACCAAATTCGTGATATTTGTTGGCAATGACCAACACCACCGCAATGCGCGCAAGCTCGGTCACCTGAAACCGGGCAAATCCCAGATCGATCCAGCGTCGTGCGCCTTTAATCGCTTCTGCCTGCGGCAAGACCAGCACTGCAACCAGCAGGCCGATCGCCGCAATATAGACAAGGCCGCTGATTTTACCCCAGACGTGATAATCAATCTTCATAAACACAAGAAAGCAAAGGAATGCTATCGCGGCACGTATCGCCTGGCGCGCCAGAAAGAAATCCGAACCGCCATACTTTGCCTGTGCAAGCACGAAGGAAGAGCTGTACACCAGCACTATGCCGCAACCGACAAGAAACAGCACCGCGGCAATGATCCCGAATGTCATGGGACTTGCGTTTTGTTTATGCATCGGCGGCATTCTCCCTGATTGTAAGCACAGCATCCTTGAATACGCGGCCACGTTCTTCGAATCCGCAAAACATGTCAAAGCTCGAACAGCCGGGGGATAAAATGACCACATCGCCGGCTTGTGCTTCCTGCGAAGCCATGCGCACCGCTTCTTCCAGAGTTGGTGATTTTTCAACCAGTGTCAGATTGCTCCAGGTTTGGATGATGCGCCTGGAGGCTTCGCCGATTGTCAACACTTTCTTCACGTGCGCCTGAACGGCTTTATTTACAACAGAGAAATCGCACCCTTTGTCTTTGCCGCCGGCAATCAGGTAGATGCGCCGATTGCCAAACGCGCCGACGGCTTCCCGAATCGATTCGGCAGTGGTGGATTTTGAATCGTTATAGTAGGCAATGCCGTTTTTTTCGGCTACAAATTCCATGCGATGCTCAAGTCCGCCAAAAGCGGCAATTCCTTCCGACACGGCATTAGGGGAGATACCCGACAAATGCGCCATAAGCGCGGCCGCACAGGCATTGATGCGATTATGATTGCCGCTCAATTGCATCTGTTTGAGCGAACCCGCTACGGCCCGGGTCCCGTCCAGCACGCACCAGATATCGTCGCCGTCAATCCAGCAGCAGTCGCCGGCGACAGGCTTGTCACCAAAGTAAACAACCTGCACCTTCGAGCCGAGGTCTTCGGCCCAACGGCGTAATTTGACGTCGTGCAGGTTCAGCAGCAGATAATCGTCGGGCCCCATGTTCATGATGATGCGCTTCTTTGCCGAAAAATATTCTTTTTCGCTACGATACCGATCAAGATGATTTTTGAGGATGTTGGTGATTGCTGCAATTTTCGGTTTGAAAGCCACTATCGTCTCGAGTTGAAAACTGCTCATCTCCACAATACCCAGGCCGTCCGGCGGCAGTTTCGGCAACTGACTGATTGCGGGGAATCCAATATTGCCTGCCAGCACACTCTGCCGGTCGCTTTTCTGCACCATGCTGTGCAGCAGGCCGACCGTGGTGCTTTTGCCGGTTGATCCGGTGACCGCAACAATCGGAGGTTTACATACACGATATGCGAGCTCGATTTCGGACCAGACCGCAATACCCTTTTTACGAGCCGTTTGCAGAAGCGGAATATCCGCCGCAATACCGGGAGAGAGCACAATCAAATCCGCGACCAACACCTTTTCGGTATGCTCCTGGGCCTCATGCGGAACATGTGCCAGTTCGTTTGCCGCCAGCCTGAAATCAAGATCCTTCATCGAGCAGGTGTCACTGACAAATATATCAATGTTGCGCTTGCTCAAATACCGGGCTGCCGCCATGCCGCTTTTACCGGCGCCAAGTATAGATACCTTTCGGGGCAACGTGAATCCAGTTTGCTGTTCAGTCATTTGTTATATCCAGTTGCTGAAAGAGCCTGAACACGTTTTCGAGCTGGAGGCCACGCGATCCTTTGAGCAACACAGTTTTGCCGGCAGAGACCGTTTGGTGCGCCTGTTTCGCGGCCTCATCGGCCGATTCAACGGCAATCACCGACCCGGCGGAGGCTCCGGCATTCAGCGCACCTTCGGCAATTCGACGGGCGTAATTGCCGACCGCAATAATTGGCTTACAATGAGCATTCGCCAACTGCTTTCCCAGAGCGAAATGTAGTTTCCCGGCATAACCTCCCAGCTCCAGCATGTCACCAACGATTGCCGCTCGCTTGCTTTCGGGGGCGATGTCGCACAAAAGCTCAAGTGCGCTGCGCATCGATGAAGGATTGGCATTGTAGCAATCGACAATGAATGTCACGTCGCTGGTCTGCTCAATCGTGCCACGCAACGCAACCGGCTGCAGACTCAACAGGGCGTGTGCGATCGCGCCTTCGCTCATTCCGAAATGCCGCCCGAGATAAAGCGCCGGCAGGGCACAATACACAAAGTGGCGACCAACCAGATTCATGCGATACGTAAAATCATCGACAGTAAACGAAAGAGACGAATTATCGATGACCCGGTAATCCACGGCGCGCAGGGTGCACTTCTTACCGAATCCAAATGAGTGTGTTGCGAATCGGTACTGTCGCGCCGGCGAAGCCAGGCGGGGATCATCCCCGTTTATCAACAACCGGCCGTCTTTGCGAAGGCCGTCGGTAATTTCAAGTTTGGCGTCGGCCGTCTTCTTCAGCGAGCCGAATAAACCGACATGCGCATATCCGATATTGGTCAGCACGGCAATATCGGGGCGTGTCGTCATTGTCAACTGGTGTATCTCACCGGGGTGATTTGCCCCCATTTCGATGATGCCGGCACGCTCCGCTCCGGTGAACCTGAGCAGGCTGAGTGGAACGCCGATGTGGTTGTTCCAGTTGCTCCAGGTTTCACCAAGGGGCATGTGCGTTTTGAGTACTCGTGCGGCAAAATTGCGCGTCGTGGTCTTGCCGTTGGAACCGGTAATGCCGATTAGCGGAATGTTCAGTTTTTTGCGATATGCTGCGGCAACCTTGTGCACGGCCTTGAGTGGTTCTGTAACGGGAAGCAATCGCCTGTGCATTCGACGATGGTAGCGCGACAACTTTGACTTCTTAACTAATGCGATTTGCGCCCCCGCTTCAAGTGCAGACTCGACATACGCATGTCCGTCGTTGCGATCGCTTTCCAGGGCGATAAAGACGTCACCCGGCTGCAATTTGCGGGAATCCATCCAGAAATTTCCGACGCGGGCGGCAAGCAAGCGCTGCGAATAAGCCTGCTTGATTCCGAGCAGGTTTACCATATCGCCAATGCTAAATCTGGTACGCCTAAGCATAGGATTCCTGCGATTGCAAATCGGTAAATGCCTCAATAACTTCTTCACGGTCGCTGAAATGATGGCGTTGGCCATTGATTTCCTGGTAGGTTTCATGTCCCTTGCCGGCAATAATGATGCAATCGCCGGGCCGGGCCATGCTCAGGATTTCTGCAATAGCGTTTCTGCGATCGACAATCACACGATGGGCAAAATCCAGCGGAATACCTTCCAGAATTTCGTCGATGATGCTTTGCGGCTTTTCACCGCGCGGATTATCCGAGGTAATTACCGCCTCATCGCAATTATACACGACGGCTTTTGCCATGAGCGGCCGTTTTGCTTTATCCCGGTCTCCCCCGCAGCCGAACAGGCAAAACAGGCGTCCCGCGACAAATTCCTGTGCCGTGGCAAGTACATTGTGCAGTGCGTCCGGTGTGTGGGCATAATCGATGATGACGTCAAAGTCGGCCTGCAGCGGCACACGTTCCATGCGTCCGGCAATCTGATCGAAACTGTCAAGCACGGCCTGCACCTTCGCGGCGTCAAATCCCAGAGCGCGCGCGCCGGCAAAAAATGCGGCTATGTTGTATACATTAAACGCTCCCACCAAATGAGAAGTAAGCTCGACAATTTCTCCTTCATAAATCAGATGCATGTCCAGGCCGTGGGCGCGGCAACGCCAGTTGAGTATGCGCACATCGGCGTTGTGCGCTTTGCCGTAGGTAATAATTCGTCCCTTACTCAGCTCGGTTGCCAGTCGCCGTCCCCATGTGTCGTCGATATTGACAATTGCAGCGCCTTTGCGACGCAGGTAATCGGTAAACAAACGCTTTTTTGCCTGATAATATTCATGCATTGACTTATGATAGTCCAGGTGGTCCTGCGTAAGGTTGGTAAACACGGCACAGTCATAGGTCAATCCGGCAATACGATTCAGATCCAGTGCATGCGAGGATACCTCCATTACCAGCGAGCGGGGACGCACGTCGGTCGTCCCGAGCAGGCGGAAAACATCCGATGATTCGGGCGTCGTACGGTGCGCGTCTTTGTGCTGTTTGCCGAGATGATAGCTGATGGTTCCGAAAAGCCAGGCGCGGTCGCTGCCGTTTCTGGTTTCGAAGAGCTGCTGAAACAGGTGCGCACAGGTGGTTTTACCGTTGGTTCCCGTGATGCCCACCGTCTTGATCTCGTAAAGCTTCAGCTTCCACAATGTCAGGGCGAGCTCACCCAGAATATTGCGCGGTCGGGCAACCTGCACCCACGGCGCCTGAAGATGGGGCTGCGGGTTCTGCGAAACAATGGCTGCCGCGCCCCTCCCGACAGCATCCGGTATATACCTGTCACCGTGGGCAACCGTGCCCGGTATGGCGACAAAGACGGTACCGGGACCTGCCTGCCGGGAATTGTACACAATATCCCGGATGTCAGGATTACCTTCTCCCCCGCTTGCCTGGACGGAGACTGATTCCAGCAATTCACGCCACTTCATAAATGCATCCTTTCGGTAAAATGGAGTATCGCATACAAGCTCCGAAAGAAGATAGTTCAGTATAATTCCATTTGTGGATGCGCGCGCATCCATTCCTCACGAAAACGTGCCGCGTTCCGGTCGATCCATTCAATCGCCTTATGTACACGCAGTTCGGGATCCTGTCTGCTCCCCTCGTCCATCGATGCCAACATTTCGCCAATTTCAGCTTCCAGAAATTCTTTAAACGCATTTGGCATAATCCCCCCTACGTTGCTTCCCGCAAAGTGCAATAAAGCGTGCAGGGTTGCGCACGATTGATTATGGTGCCGACCCCGGGAAATTGTCTGGTCACCAGGCCCATACCTTTGATATGAGGCCGCAATCCGGCCAGTAACGCCGCATTTACCGCGTCGCGGGCATCTTTACCAATGCAATTAGGCATAAAAGACGTTCGGGCAGTGCTGAGATGCTTGCCGTCGCTTTCGGCATAGAGCGTCACTTTCAGTGCTGTGCGCACCCGCGTTCCCGGCGCGAATGTCTGGTGCGTAATGGTGGCGCCGTTTCCGACAATCGAGAAGGGCAATGCCGCGTCCAGCATTACCTTGCGGGCATCGTCCCGGTCAAGGCCCACCAGAGCCGGCATATTTTTTTGTTCGGACGGCAACGGTTTTTTATTGATCGCGTCGCAAATGAATTGCTCGGCGTAGGGCAGTTTCGGATCGCCGATTATCCGATTGATAATATCCCGAAATGCGGGTGCTGCAGCCACACCCCCGCTTTGTCCGCCGGCCGGTTCGTCCACGACCACGCCGCAGAGCAGAATAGGATCGTCAGCCGGAGCAAACCCTATAAACGATGACCAATAACGCGAGTGCGAGTAAGCATTCGTTGTCGAGTCTATTTTCTGGCTCGTGCCGGTTTTGCCGGCAATTGTAATATTTTCCATGCGCGCACGAGTTCCGGTACCGCTATCCACTACCGCCTGCATCATGCGCCTGAGCGTTTCGCTGGTTTCGGCCGACACGACGCGGCGAACAAGCCTGGACTCTTTGAATGTTTCGGTTTTTCCATCGCAATGCTGTATGTGTGAAATGAGCCGGGGCTCGATGAGGATACCGTCGTTGGCAACGGCGGCAAAAGCTGCCGCCATTTGCAGCAGCGTAACCGATATCTCCTGACCGATGGATACGGTGGCGGCGGTACGCCCCGACCATTTATTGACAGGCGCAAGTAATCCGGCCTCCTCACCGCTCAAGGGAATACCGGTAGGGGCGCCAAATCCGAATTCACGGGAGTAGTCGTACAGCTTCTGATTCCCAAGCTTGCTTGAAATTTTGGCAAAACAAACATTGCTGGATATGCTCAACGCCTGTTCAAAGGTCAACTCTCCGAAGGCGCGTCGATCTCGAATGACCTGGTCATAGACGCGGTATTCACCATTGCCGCCGTCGATGATGTCCTGGCGGGCAAGCAGTTTCTCCTCAAGAGCTGCAGCGGCGGTAATAACTTTGTAGGTTGATCCTGGCTCGTAGATTGAGCTGATGCACCTGCTTTTGCGCGCGGACAGCGAAAACCGAGAAGGTTCATTCGGATTGAAGCCGGGGACGTCGCAAAGTGCCAGAATCCGGCCCGAACGAGGTTCCATGACGATACCCATGGCAGATTGTGCACCCAATTGAGAAACGACTTGGCTGAGCACCGTGCGTACAATTTTCTGTATATCCATATCAATAGTTAAATAAACGTTGCTTCCGTTGCGCGGTTTGTGGCGGCGCAGGCCGGCCTTGGTGTAGCGGTTATTCAATCCGTCACGGTGTACAAATGCCCATCCGCTCTCACCCTGCAGTGCCGTTTCGAATGCATGTTCGACACCGCTTAACCCATTGCCGTCTCTGCCGGTAAACCCGAGAATCGGCCCGGCCGGATAGCCATAGGGATAGATGCGTTTGCGGCTGACGCCGTCGGACCCGGTTATGGAAAACAGGGCCGCTTCGGCGGGAGCTTCCAGGCGCGCATGTACCTGCGCAAGTGACAGGCCTTTATCGACGCTTTTGGCCATTACCCTTCCGCGCGCATCCATGATTGCACCGCGCCGGGCTCCCAGCACGATGCGCTGCCTGGATTGCCGCTGTGATGCAGTCACATACTTTTTATTGTTAAGCACCTGGATATAAAAGAGACGACCGATGAGCACCAGAAAAAGCAGAGCAATGCTGATTTCTATAAAGAAGAGCCTTGCGGTTTTCACCAGCTATCCTTCCTGCCGCTTAAGCGATTCACGAATCAAAGCAAAAAATCCCCAGTCAGCAAATGCGCTTTTTAGCGGACGGGGTTTTTTCCCGCCAAGCACGATAATATCCTCGGTAGATTCGGGATAGTCAAGCTTGCACGCCTTGCGCGCGATTTTTTCGATGCGCCTGCGCTGCGACAACCCTTCCAGCACGACAGAAGAATGCTCAACATCCCTGCCCAGCACTCGCAGACTGTCGGCGAGCGCATCATTGCGCATTGCGGCATTGGTAATGTACACTTGCCGCCAGACCGCAAACAGCGGGGTCAATGCCAACAGGAAGACAACCGGCACGATCAACACTTTACGCGTGCGTCCTTTGTTGCCCGAAGATGTTGTTGAACGCTTGTGCATTGTCTCACCTCTCTGGATCAAGCATTTTTCTCTGCAATGCGCAGGCGGGCGCTTCTTGCCCTCCTGTTGCTGCGGATTTCAGACTGCGATGCAACAATTGCCTTGCGGTTAATTCTTGTCAGGCGCCGACGATTGTCACAGGTGCATCTGACTGCCGGTGAAGGGCAGATGCAATCCTGTTCCTGCTGTTTCATAAAGGTTTTCACCATCCGGTCCTCAAGTGAGTGATAGGCCAGTATCACCAGGCGGCCGCCCACGTTGAGAAAATCGACTGCATTCTGCAAAAAGAGCTGCAATTCCTGCAGTTCATTGTTAACACTGATTCGAAGCGCCTGGAAAAGCTTGGCAAGCATTTTGTAGCTGAGACGCTCGCCGTATTCTTTGTGCAGGCATCTTTTGAGCTCCGCTACCGTGGTCAACGAATTATGTGTGCGCCAGGCGCCGATGGCCCGCGCCATGCGCTGAGCATTGCGGAGTTCTCCGTACTTTTCGAGCAGCTCGCCCAGTTCCCTGCAGTCAAGAGTCTGGAGTAAGTGAGCTGCGGTCACATTCCTGCTCTGATCCATGCGCATGTCAAGCTTTCCGTCGCGCTGGTAGGAAAATCCGCGCGTGAGGTCATCAAGTTGATGTGAAGAGACGCCCAGATCGAGCAGCATTCCGTCAACGCGATCTATGCCATGTTTGCGCAACAGCGAATCAAATTCGGAAAAAGGAGCCCGTTCGAGGTATATCGTCGCAGGTGAGTCAGGCGGATTGCTCCGCACATGGGCTATCGCATCGGCGTCTCTGTCCAGTCCGATCAAAAATCCCCGCGAGCAGAGCCGTTGCGCGATCATGCGGAAATGACCTCCGCCGCCAAGTGTTCCATCAAGATACCTTCCGTCTTCACGCACATTGAGTCCATCAACAGTTTCTTTTTCCAGTACCGGTTCGTGGTATCCCGCTTCATCGCTCATGACGCTTTTATACCGTCCTGAACCGACTGATAGTAGACATCTTCAAAGTTGCTGTCATCGCTGAAATAGGTATCATAAATCTCAGGACTCCAGATTTCTATGTAGGCTCCCTGTCCTTCCAGAACAACTTTCGATGATATATGAGCAATTGACATCTGCTTCGGGGTAATGGCGATTCTTCCCTGAGCGTCAAGCTTCGAATCGGCAATACTCGAGTACAACTCTCTGCGCAGGCGGGTGGTATCAGGAGTTTGCGGACGTGCGTCAAGCTTCTCTTCGACGCTTTGCCAGGTGTCAAGTGGATAAGCCTGCAGACACTTGTCGGGGCCGCGCACGATGACAAACGTTTCATCTGCTTCCGGATTCAAAGCCTTACGAAACTTTGCCGGAACGTTGATGCGACCTTTGGCATCGATCGAGTACTGATAGCTTCCTCTGAAACGCGACATAATATCTGGCTTTCCAGTTTCCCACTTTCTACCACAATCACCCACAATAATACTTTGTTATTACTATCTGAGTCAATACTTTAGTTGGCTGAGACCGCTTAAAAAAACCACATGAGATAGAAAATGGGATTTTAATGCCAAAGAAGTATCATATATAGTGTGATATTCTATGTAAACCACTATATTTTGTGGTTATGCAGCCATTTTTGAACTGAAAAACCGTATTTAGCGTGATTGCAATGACTTAGTAGGATACACCGGCAGAAGTTAAGCGAGGCAGGCGAGGCAAAGCTCAGGCGGGAGAAGAACTCGCACAGAGCAGCGGTAAAGTGCCATTCTGTACAAAAAACTAAACAGCGGTCTTACCCTTCGTACCCATCTGTCAAGTCGGACAGGTTAAATTCCTGGGTGTCGTTGAGGTTAATTTCGTCGAAAAGACGCGTATCACCCAGATACTGCTCAACCGGACGAACCGCATGGTTGGATGTCTGCGTAAGCGCACCCGGATCGCTTTCGTTGATTTGCAGGGATTGAATCTGCGGCCCGGTCAGTGGCGCTCGGGGGGCAATCTTTTTGAGTCGTGCTCTCAAAGAATAATTCTCACTGAGGACAATATCGTATTCGCTCTGCAACTCTCTGAGCTTGTTTTTCAATTGATCGATTTCTCTGGTGTATGCCGTATTGGTACCCTGAAAACCTTCAATGATAGTGCGCTGACTGGAAAGTGTTTCGCTCACTTCATTCACCGTGTTTTCAATCTTTTCAAGCCGTCCGTCGGCATGTTTGACAATTGCAACTTTGCCTTCATTGAAATCGCGGACGCTTTTCTCGAGGTTTGCGGTTGCGCTATCACCTGTATCGCCGGTATTTTTGCGTTGGATGATCAACGAAATCATCAATACCAGAAAACTCAGCGCAACAAGAGGGATTATGTAAAGTAATTCAATTGACATAGCAAACCTTTCATACCGTTTATACGAAAATATATTCTATCACCGCTGCACGCACAATTCAAGTTGACTAAAATCCTTTCACCGGTACTGAATATATCGGGAAGTTTCTTGCATACGAAAAGCAGGCAAATGTATCTTATACGTGAATATTCGTTCGCTTGTGTTTGCCTCTCTAAAAAGGAACCGGAATGTATCATACGCGTCCTGCCAACGGTTCACCTCTTTTAGCACTTTTTTTCCTTATTCAGCTTCCGCTTGCGGCACGGCCCATTCAGGGAACGTCGGTAATGCGCCTGACCAGTCCGGTAACCAAAGCTATCGGTGCACAGGCACGCCGTATTGCGGCCGACAGCCTGCGATACGAATTGTATTTCTGGCTCAAGGAAGATCCACAGACCTATCTTGACACATCAAATGAGATTCACCAATACCATTTCGGTGCGTTGCATGACTCATGTGTCAAGCATGCCGCAAAAAAGACCCGCTTTGAAGGCCGCCAATGGACCCTGACACTGACCGTCAGCCAGGAGACACTAGGCGACATTATAAACCGATATGCAGCAACGAGCACCCGGCGCTATGAAAGAAATCTGACAATCGCACGACAGGCAATTGCCGAAGGGCGCATCGTTCCGGCCATTACTGCCGGCGCAAAAACGCTTTTTCACCGCATCGGCATTCTCAACGCACCGGATAACATAAGTCGGACAGCCGATACCCTGCGCACGCAACTGGGCAAGCTTATAGATCGCGTCTCCATCAATGCGCCGCAGCGGGTAATCCAGGGTAAACCCGGGCGAAAACCGACTAGGGTTCCCGACATTTCAGTGTATATCGATACCCTTCCCCTCGCCGCCTTTCCGCTAAGAGCCATCTCACAGTACGGAGATACATTTTTTTCCGCAATGTCAACAGACGACGGCAGTGTTCCCTTCGACAACATGAAGATACCTTTTGTGGCCAACGGCTCATTTCTCTATGTGCGACCGGACTATGCGGCAATGCTGGAAGTGCCCATAGAGCCTCAAACCGCGGCTTTCGGCATCGCGGTTACTCGGGCCCCCGAGCAGATGCTCATTTTCAAAATTTCCTCACCGGTTTATACATTGCAGTATTCCGTCAATTCGGTCAGCGATCTGGAAATTCCCGCAGACTTTGCCAACAAATCATATCTTGAGTCTTTTCTCCAGGACTCGTGTTTTCTGAAAAAAAGAACCGGACAGGAGCTCTCCGATCTGGTTATCGAAATACAATGCCAGGTATCCAGGTATGCGCAAGATGCCGCCGAAAAAACCGTGCTCAAAGTAGAGGCCAGAATGGTGATACAGCCACTGCAAACATCCGATGCGCGTATCGAGAAGCATTTTGTCGTGCACCGGCAAGAATATGAGTTCGGCCCGGCCGTAACCTACGGCCTCTTCTTCTGGGAGAGCGCCAGTCAACTCAAGCAACTACTCAAAAAAGAAATTCAGAGCCTGTAGCCTACTTCCGGCGTGATGTCTCCGAATCGCTGTTTTCCTCTTCTTTAACCTTTTTCACACTCCGGCGCAACAGCCAATGTCTCTGCAGCGCTTTCAGCAGAATTTCCGTCTGTTCTATATCGCGTGTCAATCCAGCCATTACTGCTTCAAGATTTTTCGGAAGGGCGTGGGTATTGGTAACCAGTGAATCGACATTCTCCATCAGTCCGTTGAATTGATCGACCAGGATTACCGCAGAATCAATCATTTTTTTGCCGCCCTGCCCCAGCGTCTCGAAAGAATGCAATGCCTGATCGAAATTGCGCAGTGTTGTCTCCATTCCGATCGCAACCTCGTCGACGTCATCTCCAAGGTCAAGCACCATAGCGTAAAGAGAATCGTCTTTGAGCAAACGCCCCAGTGTGCCCCTGCCTGCATTGAGCGTATCAACGGTCTGCTGCACGGCGCCCAGAAGAAATTCCACTTTGGCCAGCATATTTTCAACCGGTGTAGTAACCTCAACCTGCAAGGTATCGTTATCCCGCACAATTGGCTTTGCGGTACTACCAATGGTCAATTCGATTGTCCAGTCGCCAACCAGAAAAGACTTTTGCTTAAGCCGCGCTTTGCTGTCGATGCGTACCAGGTTGCGATACTTCTCTTTTACGTCAAATGCAACTTGAATTGTGCCGGAGCGGTCCAGGGTCAGCTCCTTAATGTGCCCGACCGGTATTCCCCTTATCAGTACTTCGCTGTTCTTTTTGAGGGGAATACTCTGTGCGTAGCAGACATGCAGATCAAAGCTTTTCTCAAAGAGTTTGGTGGCGACCTCATAAAACATGACGGAAATGAGTACCGCCGCCGGAACCGCCAGGAAGAGCCCAACCAGAAAATTGCGGTACCTGATGTGAAAAGCTTCCGATGACTTATTCATAATTTCGTTTCGAGAAATGTCACGTAACAATTATATCCAATTGGTCGGCATGGGTCATGCTGTGCTCGCGGCGAAATGCCGCATCACACAACGTGTTTTTGTCAAGCAGTTTGACGGAGCAGTCCAGAGCGGCAAATGGGTGAGGACTGTTGCACACGATCAGCAGCGCAAGCCGCTGTTCACGCTGCCGGTTGCGCAGCATCCAGACAATCTTTTCCGCAGCATAGGGATCAAGGCCGCTCAGCGGCTCATCAAGCAAGAGCAGCTCCGGCGAAGTTATCAGGGCCCTGGCCAGTGCGGCATACTTTACCTGTGCAACCGAAAGCTGATCCGGCAGCATGTGGGCAACATCGCCAATTCCGAGCAGGGCCAACTGCCGGTCCACTTTCCGGCGAACTTGCTTTTCACTCAGTGCCGTATGAAATCGCAACGGCAACGCAACGCTCTGGGCAATAGGATAATTATGAATCAATGCATGTTTTTGAAAGACAAATCCTATCCGGGAACGTGCCGTAATCAGTGCTTCCCGCGTCATGCGGGTAATGTCGGCCCCGCGCCAGATAACCGTTCCCGACGAAGCGCAAGTCAATCCTGCAGCGAGATCCAGCAGCGTACTTTTGCCGCTGCCGCTGCGCCCGGTAATGACCAGGGCCTCACCTTTTTGCACGGAGAAGGTAAGATCAAGCAGGATGTCGGATGTTCCCCGACGATAGCAAACATCGTTAAATGCAATCAATTCAGCCATGTATACACCGTTATCGTAATCAGTACGTTGATAACCATGGTTGTGGCCATTGACCAGACGACCGAGCTGCGGGTTGCCTTGGGAACGTCACGTTCCGTGCGCGCCAGCAGTCCGCTATAGCAACTGATTATGGCGATGACGGATCCGTACAGCACCGCTTTGACCGCAAATACAGCAAGATCGTCAAACTCGAGTGCAGCGACGATTTCATCGAAAAAGTTCTTCAGAGGGATATTCAGCGTGACATAGGCGATAAACAGACCGCCAAGAATAGCAATGATGTCAAAGTAGACACCTAGCGCGGTCATCGCAAGAACCATCCCCATAAAAGCGGGCATAACAATGAAGTGGACGGGATTAATGCCCACAACCTCCAGTGCCGCAACTTCCCTGGTGACACGCATGCTGCCGATATAAGCTGCCAGTGCGGATCCGGAACGACTGATGACGATCAGCGACGTTAGCAGCGGTCCCAGTTCGCGCACAACAACGATAATCATGATATTGCCGAAATAGGCGCTTGCTCCGAACTTGGGCATGTTGGTTGTGGCCTGAATGACAATGGTGACACCGCAAATCAGGGCCACAATCGCCACAATCGGCAAGGCTTCCACACCGGTGAACAGAATCTGGCTTACAATCTGGCGCGCCGAAGAAGTGTAACCCCGCCGTCCCATGCTGAAAAAACTGATGACCGTATCAACGTAGAGTTTGCACAGCGCGCCGACATTGACCGATGCATTGATCAGCCATTCGCCCGTTTTGGCAATAAAGCGAAAGACCGGTGATGCTTCAAAGGTACTCATACCGAGACTTCCTCGCTCCAGCGCAGAAACAAATCCCAGAAATGTTCCCGGCAGTGCTGATCCATGATGGAGTAAGCGACGCCGTCCATTTCGGCTCCCAGCAAAGCTCGAAACTGTGCAACCTGCTTGTGCCCCTGGTTTTTCGAAAGCTTATCGGATTTGGTCAGTATATAAAATACCGGAATTTCGAGGGTCGCCAGCCATTCCAGCGCCTGCTGATCTGCAGCCAGACCCGGATGCCGGATGTCAAACAACAACAACGCGCCTTTACAGTTATCCCGTTTGTGGCAATAATCGGCAATCAACCGAGACCAGCGCCGTTTATCTTCACGTCCTGTTTTTGCATATCCATAACCCGGCATGTCGATCCACGCGGTATCATTGCTCAATGCATAAAAATTGGCCAGGGACGTCTTTCCCGGCCGGTTTGACACCCGCGCAAGCCGTGAATTATTGAAGACATGATTAATGAACGAAGATTTGCCGACATTTGACCGGCCCAGAACACAGAATTCGCTGGTACGCGACGCTTTAAAATCGCCGTATCCGGCCGCGGAATAGATAAATGTAGCAGAGATTTCTTTGCGTTTTTTCACAATAAAGGGCACTCTTGTATATTCTATACATTTGGTAACAGCTTTTCAATACACAAGATAATATATAATACGAAGCGCGTATACAGCATAATCGCAAGGAGTCGCTATGACTATCCAGCAGGCAATAAAAGAGGTAATCGCCGGCGCCAACCTCTCCCGGGAACAGGCAAAAGAGGTTTTCAACGACATTATGAGCGGCAATGCAACAGACGCTCAGATTGCTGCATTTATCGTCGCCCTGCGCCTGAAGGGTGAGACTTCAGATGAAATCGCCGGAGCGGCCGAAATCATGCGCGCTAAAGCAACGCACATTTTACCGCAAAAAGACGAATATGTCGTTGACACTTGTGGTACCGGCGGAGACGGGGCGCATACCTTCAATATTTCAACGGCAGCAGCCCTGGTTGCTGCAGGTGCGGGAGCAAAAGTCGCCAAACACGGCAACCGGTCGGTATCGTCAAAAAGCGGCAGCGCAGATGTTCTGGAAGCCCTGGGAGTATCGCTCAGTATCGATTCGGAGAGGATGAAAACGTGCCTTGATGAAATCGGCATTTGCTTTCTTTTTGCACCGTCACTGCACACGGCGATGAAACATGCTATCGGGCCACGCAAAGAGATCGGCGTGCGCACTATTTTCAACATTCTCGGTCCGCTGACCAATCCATCGCTGACGCGCGCACAACTCCTGGGCGTGTATCATCCTGACTTGACTTCCACACTCGCTCAAGTACTCAGCACCATGGGGACGGCAAAGGCGTATGTTGTGCATGGGGCGGACGGCCTGGATGAAATTTCCACTTGCGCCCCTACGCATGTCGCCGAGGTGAGCTGCGCAAAAGTAATCTCATACACCATCGAGCCCGGGCAATTCGGCATCAAGAAGGCCGCATCTCACAACATTGCCGGTGGATCGCCCCGGCAAAATGCAGCAATCATCAGAGGTATCCTTGATGGAACGCAGGGCCCCTGTCGCGATATTGTCGTGCTCAATGCCGGATTTGCCCTTGCGGCCGCAGGTATCGCCGCCGATCCGCAGCAGGGGATCGAGCAGGCCGGCGCAGCTATCGATTCCGGCCAGGCCCGCACCAAACTGGATTTGCTGATCCGGGCCACCCAAGGCTAACCTAACGTGTTTACGATTTGAGACACGGAAAGTAGCGTTTTAATTCGGCGACAGTCTCTTCCAGAGAAAGCTGCCCCGGCGCCACCGGCCTGGTGACATACGCATAGGTAAAGAGTGAACCGAAGAGCGGAGCAATAACTCTTGAGACGGCGCCTTCTTCTCCCATCGCTATGCTGACAAGATTGTCCCTACAGTCCTCGGTAAATCTCAGCAGGCGGGTGACGTCTTCGCGACGCTGAGCCATTGCCGCAATCTTGACTATATCCGCCCCCTGCCTTTTAGCGGTGTAAACCAGAGCTTGCAGTGCATTATCGTTGGGCGTTTTTTCAAAGTCATGCTCGGAAATAATTTTCACCTTATCCTGTGCCATGCTTATGACCTGCTGATTGATATCCGCATCAATTTCGATATCGACGCTTTCAACGCAGGGCAATATCTCCTTGAACATTGACAGACGCTCATGACGATTCGCATCGGTCTGGCGGATCGTGCCGATAAACGGCGCTGAGACGTGTTTGCGTACTTCGACAAGATACTTAATAATTTCGGGAAAAGGCACGGGGAAGCAATCTATCCTGATTTCAAATAGATCGGCGCCTTCCTGCTCCAGTTCCGAAACAGCGGCAAACGGGACCGGTTCATCCAGAATGGCCACGACCCGGGGGATTGTCTTTAATTCAACGGTACCGAGCGCCAGACTCATCCGATTTCCTTTTGTAAAGCATATCGTTTTCGCTATGATCCACGTTCGCCGCAATCAAGTCCATCTAAAATAGTTTTCAGACACATACGGAACTCGCATCGGCCGGTGTGCAGGCGTTGCTTTCCTTTTTTATTTGGCAAAAGCCATTGATATATAGTAATATATGCATGGCCTGAAACCTCGTTCGAAATGGCAATGATGCAGTATGATTAAGTATATCGCCACCGCCTCGTACTGGTTGCTGATAGTGATGTGGTCCTTTATCCTCACTTTTTGCCTGCGCAGAATGAAGATGGTGAGCAGGCGCGATACTCTGACCGGAATTCTGTTGATAATTCTGGCTATTGACGCATTCAGAACACTTTTTGAGAGTTCGTATTTCGGCGCATGGTATTCGGCACTCTCAGGCTTGCTCCCGATGTCGGTACATGATTTACTGGTGCTGCCTCAGTGGATCCTCATTCCCAAACTTATGAATGTTGTTGCCGCTGCGCTTATTATCGGCATACTTATCCGCAAATGGTTGCCCGAGGAAATGGCCGTAAAAAACAGGCATTGCGCGATACTAGCCCAGTCGGAAGATGCCCGCAAAACGGCCGAAGCCAGGTTCAGAGAATCGGAGCTGCGCTTCCAAGAAATAGCCGCTGCAATCGAAGATATTTTCTGGATGGCCGACGGTGAAATGCGCCAAATACTGTATGTCAGCCCTGCATTTGAAAAGATCTGGGACAGGCCGTGCGAAGAGCTCTACGCAAACAATGCTGCATGGTTACAGTCAGTTCATCCGCGAGACAAAGAGCATATCGCCGAAGCTGTCCGCGATATCCCCTATTTTGACGGACTGAATGAGGAGTATCGCATCGTTCGCAGCGACGGGTCCCTGCGCTGGATACACGACCGTGCGTATCCGATCTATGATGATGCCGGCTCAATAGCGCGCGTTGTCGGCATCGCCCGGGATATAACCGAACAGAAAGAGACAGAAGAAAAAATATTTATTCTCAAGGAAGAACTCGAAGAACGCGTTGAAAAACGGACGCGTGAGCTACAAAATGCGCTTGTCAAGCTTGGCGAACGCGAAGCGACCCTGCTCAGCATCTTCAGGGCGGCGCCTATCAGCATCGGTCTGCAGTGCGAGCAGCATCTCACTAATGTCAACGACTGGATGTGCACCATGCTGGGCTACTCGCACGAAGAATTGTCCGGCCAAAGCTCCGGTATACTCTATGCCGATGCCAACGAATACCGCCGCGTCAATAGCGAGCAATTTCACCAGATCGACCGCTTCGGGGTCGGCACCACCGAAACACACTGGCAACGCAAAGACGGTATTATTATCGGCATACTGCTGAGTTTTTCGCCTATCGAGCCCGGCGATTTATCGGCCGGAGTAACGTTTACCGCGCTGGATATAACCGAGCGCAAAAAAACCGAAGCTCAATTGCGAACCTATTCAGAAACACAAGCAGCGTTGTTGCGCGAAGTCAATCACCGGGTGAAAAACAATCTTGCCGCAATCATCAGCGTACTGCACATGGAGCAGGATAAAGCCCAGAACGAAGGCAACAACGGGTGTTTATGGATCATATCCGATCTTATTGCGCGCATACAGGGGCTTTCGGCCGTGCACAGTCTTCTTTCGGCAAGCGAATGGAGCCCGCTGAATCTGACGCAACTGTGCAAGCAAATAATAGAGAACGCGTTGCAGGGCGTTGCGTATATTAAAGATATCACGCTGACGGTGACCCAATCCACGGTGCAGGTCAACAGCAATCAGGCACATAATCTGGGCCTGGTCATGAGCGAGCTGGCGACCAATTCGGTCAAATATGCGCTGGGTGACAGGGATGCCGCCCGTATCGACGTGACTATCAGAAGTGAAGGCAATTATGTCAGCATTCGCTATCACGACGACGGTCCCGGCTTCCCCCGGGAAATTGCAGACGGCGACATGACACACACCAATGTCGGCATCGAGTTGATAAACGGAATTGTCTCTCAAAACCTGAATGGAATCGTTGAGCTGTTTAACGATTCCGGGGCAACTGCCGTTATCGAACTGTCATTGATCTGAACGGGCGAAACATGCAAGCGTCAACCCCACTCCGTGTGCTCATTGCAGAAGATGACTTTTTAGTCAGCAAAGAAATTGAACGGGCGACGAAGTCTGCGGGATACACAATTGCCGGCATCGCCTCCAACGGCAAACGCGCCATCGAGATGACCGCCCGGCTCAAGCCCGATGTCGTGCTCATGGACATACATATGCCCGAAATGAACGGCCTGGAAGCCGCACGGATATTGCAGGAGCAGCACCCGACACCCGTTGTAGTACTTACCGCGCATGAATCTTACGATCTGGTCGAAAAAGCCTCAAAAACCGGCGTGGGGTCCTACCTGACCAAACCGCCGTCATCCATGCAAATAGAGCGAGCGGTTATTATTGCCTGTGCACGGCACAAGGATCTTATGGAGATGCAAGAGCTCAATATCCGGGTTCGCAAACAAAAAGAGGATCTGGAAAAGGCAATGTCCGAACTTAAAATACTCAGGGGTATCCTGCCGATTTGCGTTTCCTGCAAAAAGATACGGGATGACGGAGGGTATTGGAAACAGGTGGAGGAATACATCGGCAGCCGCTCGGAAGCTGTTTTCAGTCACGGCATTTGCCCGGATTGTTCCATCAAGCTTTACGGCTACGATGCCGAAAAGGGGCAGTATGTCCGCGGTGCGCGCAAAGGGCGCCAACAGCGCGATTAAAGCTCTATCATCGCCTTGATGACGTCGTCGTGATATCCGCCGACCAGATCAAATGCCTGTTGCGCCCGGGCAAAACCGAAGCGATGGGTTGATAAAGAGGATATGTCGATACTGCCGCCGGCAATCAAATCGAGCGCAGCCTGCACGCAATCAACCTGGCGGCGGATATTGTGCACACAGATTTCTTTGCGGCGCAGTTTGTCAATTGAGAAGGATACACGATCCGCCCGCGGGATGCCGACGATGACCAGCTTGCCTCCGGGCTTGAGCAGGTCGACGGCCTGATCGAGCGCCTCCTGATCGCCACAGCATTCGAAAACGATATCCAGACCGGACGGCACTTCGCAAAGAATACCGTGCACAATGTCCAAACGCTGCGGATTGCCCGTCCACTCTGCACCGAGGGTTCGGCTGAAATCGAGGCGATAATCCAGCTTGTCGGTCACGAACGTCCGTCCCACGCCCCGGGTGCGCGCCGACAGCAAAACACAATTGCCGATCGGCCCGGCGCCCAGAATCGCGATTGAATTACCGGCAAGGCCTCCGGACTGCTTGACAGCATAGACGCCAATCGAAAGTGGCTCGACCAGCGCGGCCTGCTCCGGACTCAACCCGTTGGCGCGGAAGCAGCTTTCGGCAGGCATGACAATGCGTTCGCACAGACACCCGTCGGCTTGACCGGGAGTTCCCAGAAATCCCAGGTTGCGGCAGGTATGCGGGCGCCCCGCCCGGCATTGATCGCATTTCCAGCAGGAGATTGCGGGATCAACAGCCACCAGGTCACCAACGGCAACTTTGTCGACAGCATCGCCGAGCGCCGCAACATATCCAGAGCATTCATGCCCCACCCGATACGGATATGAAACGACCTGTGAGCCGATGCGGCCGGTTTCATAATAGTGTACATCCGAGCCGCAGACACCGATTGTATGCATTCTGATAAGCACGTCGGTAGATTTCCGCAGTTCGGGGGCCGCGACGTCCCTCATTTCCATCGCACGAATACCGGTTAAAACCATTGCTTTCATGATTGCCCCGCACAGCTAAAGACGTTGCCGGTATTGAGCAGACCGGCCGGATCAAAGAGCAGCTTGAGCTGTTTCATCTGTTCAATTTTATGCCGTCCGTACATGATTTCAAGCAAGGTCCGCTTCAGTTTGCCGATGCCGTGCTCAGCGGAGACAGTACCGCCGGCCGGTACTATTTTGCGTGCCCACTCAAGAAACAGTGCTTTGCCGTGCTCATATTCCTGCATGGTGTTGGGCAGGATATTGACATGCACATGATTGTCGCCGATGTGCCCAAAAATGGCTGAGTCCAGGCCCATTTGCGCAAGGCCACGGCTATACATATCCATCACCCATTCCAGCTTATCGTCGGGCACCGCCATGTCGGAGCCCAGCTTCGTCAGTGCCGGTTCGACTTTTCTGCGCGCGTCGATAAGCATATTGATCGATTCGGGCACGGCATGTCGAATGAATTTAAGACGCTCCATGCCGGCCGGCGTGTCTCCCACAACGGCGTCTTCATCGTTGCCCCCGGATTGGGCAATAATTTCGGCCGACGCGACAAGAGCTTCCTCCACCTCATCCGCTGTGCCGTCGAATTCGAAGTATATTCCGGTTTGAAACCGGGGCGGCAAATCGGGCAGATCGGCAAAAGCTTCGTTTCCGGCTTTCTGTCGACGCAACAAGTCAAGGGCAGAGTGGTTGATCAGTTCGATTGCGGACGGTTTGTGCTCCAATCGTACAGAGATTGCATTCGAAGGTTCGCCGCGCAGGGCGCGTACAAGCAACCAGGCGCTGGATTCGTCCGGGAGAAAAGCCAGAATTCCACAGATAGATTCGGGCCGCGGCCGCAGGACCAATTCGATTTCACTGATGATACCGAGCGTACCCTCCGAGCCGATGAACAGATCGACCGGATCCATATCATCCCGCACACAGAAACCGGCTGCATTTTTAATCCGCGGCGGTTGATAATCGGGAAGCATCCCGGCGATTCGCCGTCCGCGTTCGGTTGTCAATTCAAAGCTGCGCCCACGCGCCGCCGCCTCGCCCCTGCGCAGGGCAACCACATCGCCGTCTGCAAGCACGACACGCAACGCATTGATATGCGCCCGCATGGCGCCGTAGTAAAAGCTGCGCGCACCACTTGCATTGCATGCAGCCATCCCTCCGATCGAAGCGCTTTTTTCGGTTGGATCGGGTGGAAAAAAAAGAATCGCTGAGGCGTGCATATTCTCGGCGGCGCGCAAAGACATCGCACTCCATCCGGTTGTATCAAACGAACGGTTTTCAAGCGCGTTGAGTACATCGAGCTGCAGTACACCCGGCTGAACTCTAAGATACCATTTTCCCGACGAGTCATCGCAGCGCAAACCGGTCATGCGGTTCATTCTGGAAAGATTGAGAACCAGGCCGCGCGGCGGCGTCGCACCGCCGGTCAGGCCGGTGCGGGCGCCCTGGATAGTAACGGTCATATTCTCACGGTATGCCTGGTTGAGACAAGCGCTGATCGCCTCTTCTGATGCGGGAAAGCAGATTGCATCGGCAGTACCGGTCAGACGCGACTCGTCGCGCAGATATTCGGCATCATTCTCCTGAAATGCTCGTATCATATTCCTGCCTGTCAAAGGTAAACGATTGCGATCCCCCGGCCAGGGGATATTCCGTTCCCCGCCACGCCAGGATACCGTCGAGCTGCCGGGGGAGGTCGATGCTCACAACGTCGACACAATCCTGTGCGGCATACTGCACGGCAATAACACCGTCCGGATGCGGGCTGCGACAATGAATCTCCCTGAGCGGCCCGACCTGAGGCGCAATGCGCACGGCACGGAAACCGGGAGCATCGGGCCGGATGCCGGCCAGCGTGGCATGCATATGGAAAAGCGGATGCGATGCGAAACCGTGACAGTCACTGCGCGAAGGTTCGGGCTGCTCGATCGGCGTTTTGAATCCCATTTTGTCAAGCACCTTCCACCGTGCAAAACGCGGCAGCAATTCGGCGCCTTTGCCGAGGAAGCTCAACGCTTCGTGTACATAGTAGGCAAAGTAAACGGTGGCTTTGCTCAATCCGGAGCCGGCTGACACTGCGTTGCCGCACTGGGCGACAACTTCAGCATCAAAGGCCCCGCAAAGGATCGCCAGGCTCTGGGCATGTTCGCTGAAATGCACTTGTGCGACGTCATCGGCGAACATGCCGCGCTGCGGGCACCAGAAGGTATCGAAGATTGCGCCTGCCAGCCGAACGTATAACTCACGATGATACGCGAAAAGGTGCGGGTTGCCGAATTCGCGCTCCAGGTCACAGGCATCTTTTAGGACGGTCAGCAAGAGCAGGTTATTGACCGCCGAGATGCCTTCGCCGCCGGGAGCGTAGCCGGTATCCCATTCGGGTACCCAGTCGATGAACGACCACCCGGGCAATGCGTTAAGCAAGGTTTGCTCGCCGAGATGCCGGCGGACTTCTTCCAGCATGCCGCGCACACCGGCCAGCATCTGCTTGACAAATTCATCATCCCGCCGCCACCAGGCAAAATCCCTGAGCATCGAAATCCACAAAAGGCCGAACGTGCAGCTCATCTGGTAGGGCGTGCTTGGATAGCGCTCCAGCACGAATCCGTTTATCGCTCGCGACCAGTCGAATAATTCGATGCATCGCTTTTGCAGGTGCGTATCTGTGTTCATGACATAGCTTGCCAGCATCTGGACGCGGGAGTCACCGGTATAGTTGAGTTGCTCATAAAACGGACAGTCTATGAATGTTTCGTGTGCGTTCATCAGAATGCCCTGCGCACAGATGCGCTCGACCGGCGCCAGCTCTGTATCGTCGGAATGGAACGAACCCTCATTTTCAAAAGGATAGCGGGTTTGCTGAAGCTTAATATTCTCGATTGTCAAGGGTTCAGCCCGCGTGGTGACCGTAATCATCACGTAGCGGCCGGCCCGCCACCAGGGAGCGCGAAAGCATTGGTCGGCCTCGCCGTTGCTGATAAACGTATCGCCGAATCCCAGAAAATGCTTGTGCTCGATATCGTTACGATTACCCTTGGCACGTTTGGCCTTGATGACGCCGTCATGGTTGTGCTCGTAGCAGGATTCATCCCAGAGAACCGATATCTCCGCATCACGGCCGCCGGAGAGAATCGCTTCGGTAAAGCAGCAGGCGTATCGCTCAAGATCCCACAGCGCGGAGAGGACGCAGGCAGGCTCAATGGTAAGCGGTTCGTCACCCGAAATCAGGCGCTGCCACGCCCGGGTGTCCGCTTCATCGGTTTCGTGCAGCACCTGCCTGGCGTCGCCGGGGGAAACCATGCGAATGCGACCGGCGTTCAGGCGCGCATGCATCTGCTCGGGTAGTGGTGTGGGATGCAATTTCCAGCCGGATCTGATCGTGCCGTCTTTAAGCGAATTAATCGGTGCGCGGGCTACTACGGGCTCACACCACGAACCGGTTGGGGTGCGTCCGTCGATACAATACCCCGGCCCCACTACATGGTAGCTCAGGTTGGCAAAATGACGCAACGTAATCCGCTCGTCCCTGTAAACGCGCCAGGGAGCCGATCCGGTGGTCAAATCGACCGGGCCATCTTCAGACAAACAGATGAATCCCGGTTTATGCGTCATCTGGGCCAGGGGCATTGCTTCGCTCAGATAGTCAACGCGTGCACTCAGCCGATGCCGGCCGCGGTTGAGCTTCAGGCGATAGGAGTGAAAACTCCAGTGGTCGACATCACTTCTGTCGGGACCGATACCAATCAACCGGTGATTGCCGTATAGCTCAAAACGCTGGTCGGCACTGACATGCAGAATGACCTCACTATCGCAATCCAGCTCAAACATGCATTCAAAATGCATAAATGCGCTGCAGGGGTGCACCACGGCGGGATGGGTTATCCAGCAGGCTGATTCAAGAGCCGCGCGTTTGCGTATATTGGCGTCGGCAAAAGCTCGGCAGAGCGAAGAATAAATGCGGGCAACTTCCAGGATAAGCCTCTTTCACAACAATTGACATGCAGGGAGCAATAATGTACGTCATTAATCGAACTTTTAAAATTACTTTATGAAGATAAATCACTGTCTCGCATTTCCTTATTTATTTTATATTTCTGATGATGCTACCGAAACAAATCTGCAAACCATACCACCAAAGGAGCGGATTCGCATGAATACCAAAATCGGTCGAAGCGTGCTCAGGCAAGCCGCGGCAGTGCTGGTAGCTGTCAGCAACCTGCTGTTTGCCGCGCCGATGATTGAATTTGACCAGAAAGAAGTGGATCTGGGTACGATAAAAGAAGGCGCCAAAGACAAGATCAAGCATACCTTCACCATGAAAAACACCGGCGATGAGGTATTAAAAATTACGAAAGTGCGCCCCGGGTGAGGATGCACCGTGGTCGATTATGATTCGATCATCCCGCCTGGTCAGGCGGGAAAACTAGTCCAGGAAGTAGATATCAAGGGTAAACACGGCGGCACCGTAAAAAAGTCGGTGCGTATACAATCGAATGCCAAAAACGAGCCAACGGTGTCGGTGATTCTCTCGGTTAAGATTCTGCCGGTCGTTGGCGTGTCTGCACACTATATTCAACTGAAAGACATGCACGATGAACCATTTGTCTTGACCTTGAAAACTGAAAAGCCCGATTTGAAAGTAAACCAAGTCACATTTAAGACCCGGGGCGCCCGGAATTCGAGCTGGCAGGTAGGCTTACCGGCGTTCATCAATTATACCCTGACCCGAGCCGCCAAACCCGATAATGACGGCTATTTTGACTACACCTTACAGTTGAAATCAAAGCTTAATCTCAAAGATAACAAGCACGGCTCTTTCCTCGTTGCCACCAATCATCCGCACAAAAAAGAAATCGAGATTCGTGGCAGAATCGACCTGCTAAAGCCGCACTAACGGCATAATGAACGATTCCTGCATCTTTGGTCCGGTAGCCTCCCGCCGATTAGGATCATCACTGGGCGTCGACATGACGCCCGCTAAATTTTGCACCCTCAACTGCGTCTATTGTGAATGCGGCAAGACAACTCGCCTGACAATGCGACGAGATGAATATATTCCATTCGAAAAAATCCGCCATGACATCGAAACTGCACTTGCCGATACACCCGAGCTGGATGTTATAACGTTTTGCGGCAGTGGTGAGCCGACCCTCAACACTGCTCTGGGTCCGTCAATCACCTATACCAAATCACGCTACCCGCAGTACCGCACGGCTGTTTTGACAAACGCAACGCTGCTGCACGATCCGCAGGTTCGCAGCGAAGTTGCCCGCGCGGATCTGGTATTACCTTCGCTGGACGCGGTTTCGCAGGAAATATTCGAGAAAATCAACCGGCCCGACCCGACAATAACGGCATCTCTCATCACCGAGGGCCTGCTTGCCTTTGCACGGGAGTATTCGACACCTGTCTGGCTGGAAATATTTATTATCGAAGGGATAAATGACCTTCCTGACGAGCTGCACAAATTCAGAAACATAGTTGAAAAAGTAAATCCTCGCAGAATACATCTTAATTCGCTTGATCGACCCGGTACGTGCTCGTGGGTGAAACCCGCTTCTTCCCAACGGCTGACCACGATTGCACAGTATTTTACTCCATGGCCGGTCGAGATATCAAGCCGTGACGTCCTCCCGACTCTCACACTACGGACGGTACAGCAGGCACACAGGAAGATCATCACTACCATCCAGCGCCGTCCCTGCACCGTTGAGGAACTGTCCTCGCTCATCGGTCAGTCGATAAATCAAACGAATGCGCTGCTGCACAGCCTGATCGACAAGCAAAAAGTCGTTGAGAAAAAGGAAGGCGATATAACATTCTATACTGCTGCATCATCTCAATAGGCCCTTTGCCGGAGGCCAGAACCACTATCTTGCAATTATTGATTATTTGATATAGTATTTAAGAATATCAAATTGATATTTGCATCCATACCTATACTTTTTATTGCCCGATAACCGTCCGGGCAAGGCGGGCATTCAATGGCCGAAAATGAAAACATACCCGACAACTCTGAAAACGAAGCATCGGGCAGCATGCTGCAGCGGCAATATAATTTTCTCTACCATTCGATAGATGCACAGATCGATCCTTTCTTTGTCAAAGATGAATTCAATCGCTGGGTGGTCATGAATGAGGCCTTCAGTGAACTGCTCGGAATGGATCGTGCCGAGATCCTGGGCCGGGAAGCAGACGAGCGGTTTGCAGCAATCTGCATCAGCAGCCCGCAAACACAGAAATTATTCATTGAGGTGCATGGCGACACGTATGAGGCTCGGCAGCGTACGTTTGTAGATCCGCTTTCGGAGCAGCTCTTTGTTTCCTGCACACTGCACTTGAGCCACAATGATGCAGCCCCGGATCACGCGCAGAAGCAGGATCTGCTGCGCCCGTTAATGGACAATATCCCCGATTTCATTTATTTCAAAGACGCTAAATCGCGTTTCATTCAGGCCAACAAGGCGCATCTTACCTTGCTGGGTGTGGAATCGGTCGGGGAAGTAGCCGGCAAGACCGATTTTGAATTTTTCCCCGACGACCAGGCAACCAGATATTATTCCGATGAGCAATATGTCATCGGTACCGGCCGCCCGATACTCGACCGTGAAATCCTGGTCAAGAGTTTCAATGGGGCCGAGACCTGGGTTTCAACAACCATGGCTCCAATTCAGGATGACGGGAGCAATCCTGCAGGCGTTGTCGGTATCGGCCGCGATATTACCAATCGCAAAATTGCCGAAAGCGAAAAAGAGCAACTTGAAGAACAACTAACGCAGGCACGCAAGCTGGAATCCCTGGGACAACTGGCCGGCGGCGTTGCTCACGACTTTAACAATATGCTCGGCGCCATACTGGGATATGCCAATATGATCAAGCGCAGACTCGCCCGTGACAACACAACGCTTGACAAATACATTACTACCATCATCGAAGCTTCAAAACGGGCCGCAGATCTCACGACCAAGCTGCTGGCCTTTGCACGGCAAGGCAAATATAAAATAGAGCTCATTAACGCGCATGAAATTGTACAGGACGTAATCAAGCTGCTTGAGCACACTATCGACAAACGAATAATTATCGTGCACCATTTAAAGGCCGATCCTGCAACAATTCGCGGCGACCGCACACAATTGCAAAATGCAATCCTGAACCTGGCCGTCAATGCACGTGATGCAATGCCCAAGGGCGGTGAAATGACTTTTGCTTCCGAATTGGTTGACAAATCCCCAGACAGCACCCAAAACTTTCCGCCGCAACTTCTGCCGGGGCGCTATGTACTGATCACGGTAGCCGATACGGGAACGGGAATCGACGAAAAAATCCGCACGAAAATATTCGATCCGTTCTTTACCACAAAAGAGCCGGGAGAAGGCACCGGCCTGGGGCTGGCAAGCGTGTACGGCACCGTTGACAATCACAAAGGTGCTGTCGAGCTGAAAAGCGAAGTAGGCGAAGGCACCGAAGTTACACTGTACCTGCCGCTGATCGATCTGCCTATCCAGCACAAATCAGATGAGGCTCTTGAAATAATACACGGCGAGGGCAGCATTCTGGTTGTTGATGATGAGGAATTCGTTCGCCAGATGGCAATCGATATGCTGACCGATCTCGGATACAACGTTGTGACATGCGCAGACGGCAAAGAAGCGGTAAATTATTATCAGGATCATCATGCGTCCACCGATATCGTCATTGTCGACATGATCATGCCGCGCATGGGTGGCTACGATTGCGCAAACGAGTTGCTCAAAATCAATCCCGATATAAAAATTATCATTGCTACCGGCTACAGTATTGCCGCCGATACGCAACGCATTATAACCAAAGGCATTGCCGGTTTCATTCAGAAACCATTTGAGGAAGATGAGATATCGCGTCTGCTCTCCGATATACTGCAGCCCAAGGGCGCCATCTAAGGCGCACCGGGAGCAGAGCGTGCATTAATTGACGAGTGCAATTATGATTGTACCGTTAATCCGATTCAATGTTGAGCCCGACCATGCGATTGTCCCCCCTGCCACTGACGATTGTCCTGCTCATCAGCATGCAAAGCACCGCGGGTGCTCAGCACTCCGCCTGGCTAACCGATCTGGCGGGTGAAAACAGCGGGCATACGACGGCTCATTTTTTGACCTTGCCGGTCAACGCAACGCAATTGGCGTCGGGTCAGGCGGCGTATTCGTATGTGTCAAACGCCTCGGACATTTTTCAGCTTCCGGCAGCGTCTGCCTTCTTTACGCATTACTCGGTCACCGCAAGCCACCTGACCTGGCTCATGGATTTACGTCACGAATATATTGCCGGAGCCTTTCCGGTCATAAATGCAGGCACCTTCGGCGGATATGCCAATCTGCTTACAGCCGGGGATTTCGGCCCGTCACGCGATATTGACGAACACGAAACCTCGCCGCGGTATGGAGAGTTTTCAATCGGCGCAACTTATGCGCGGCAACTGCTTTACGAACGGTTGGCAGTGGGCACATCCGCAGCACTGGTGCAGAGTCGCCTCGATGATATTGTCGGCAGGACATTCGCCGCAAGCTTGAGTGGCATGTACCGACATGCGAAATTTCACGTCTGGACGTTTATGCGCAACATGGGTCCCGATATGACCTACACTGCAACGCCGGAACCCTTACCCCTGCAGGTAGGGCTGGGTTTTAAAGTGCTCCCGTTCCAGACCGAAGCGCAAAAGCCACGACCAATCGACCTTAACCTCACAGCCGGCGCCCTCAAGACCGCTGATGAGCCGCTGCTTATGGGCGCGAGCGTGCATACCACTTTGTTGAGCATAATCTCGGCCCGGTTAGGCTACGAATACACCTATGGAAAAGATCCGGGCATCGCCGGTCTTGGGTGGGGCATTGGCGTGCACATCAAGCACTACCGGGCCTCATTCGGCTGGAAGTATCAGAATAGCGAACTTGGCTCTGTCTGGGGGATCAGCGCCGGGGCCGATTTCTACAAAGTGAGTGCTCGTTCCGCAGAAGATCTCTACCTGCTTGCAGAACGCGCATATCGCAACAAGCGCTATCGCCGAGCAATTGCCTATGCAAAAAAAGCGGTAAATCTCAATCCGAATTTATGGCGCGCCCACGCCCTGATTGCCAGAGCACGAACAGAATTGCGCAAAAGCAAAGGAATGGTACTGGCCGTTGTCTACGCGGGAAACCTGAAAGGCGCGCTCATGGAGACCGTCAGCGGGAACCGCGCCGGAGGCGGACTTGCGCGTCAAGCCACAGCCATTAAAGCGCTGCGCAAGCAGTTCCCGCTCACCCTGGTACTGAATGTGGGCAATAACCTAACCCGAACTTCCGCTCCGCACAAAGCGCAATTGATTGACATGTACAACAAGCATATGAATTTTGACGCCGTAGCGCTCGGCAAAGGGGAGGTCGACTATACTGCCGCCCATCTCGAAAGTAACCAGAAGCACCTGTCCACACGTCTGCTGTGCACCAACGCAGGCGTTACTCCCGGCCTGAAAACGGAGGCGACGAAAACACTCACCATCGGCAGCTACAAGGTTTTTATCGCCGCATTCAGCAGTGCCTGTGCAGCACAGGGAGATCGGGACCTGGTCGGGGATCAGCTTTACCGTCTGCGTAATGCATTTAATTCACCACAAGCACGAGAGAGCGACCTTCGCATCCTGATTGTGGACGATACCTGGCAGAAAGCTCAGGCAACCATCAGACAATTGACCAAAGCTGACATTGTCATTTGCAGCGCCATTCCTCAGCAGCTTGCCGCGCCAATGAGCATCGGCCAGAGCGCGGTCGTAGCGCCCGGCGATTCGGGCTATTTCGCAGGACGTCTGGTGGTCGGCTTCGACGAGAATAAAAAAATAGCAGCTCTGAAAAACAAACTCATTGCACTCAACCCGCAGGTGCTTCCCGATCCCGAAATTGAGGCCAGCGCGCAGACAGCATCAATGCAGGCGGCATTCGCACACAACGATATTGACCAGCAGGAATTGAAGCGCGGCAGTATCGACGGCGTTGTCGTGTTTGTGTCGGATCGCAAGGGCGTTCCCCACATATATCTCAAAGTTATCGCACAAACGGCTGAATTCCCTTTAACGTTCGGCGCCGGTGCATGCACACGACCCAGGCTCTCATGGTCGGCGGGTAAAATCGCCAACCTGCATCGCGACGCAAACGACAAGGACATGTCCTTGCGGCTCATGGACATAAACGGCAAGCATGCCGAGACAGTATTTCATGCCCAAACAATCAGTTCTCCGGCATTTTCAGCAGACGGCGCATATATTTATTTCGCAGCCTCACACCGCAAAGATTATACACACCTGTACCGTTTGGCATTAAGCAGCCTCAAGGCCGAGCCACTGGTCGAATGGAAGCACGCGGCAATCAAGGATATCGCACTTTCAACCGACATGGCAATGATGGCATTTGCCGCGCAGCACGAAAAGAAATGGCATGTGTACCTTGCTTCCGCAACGGGCGAAAAGCCATTGCGCATCAGTCCGATGCATGCCAACGCCACACAACCGCACTACTCGCCCGAGGGGAAACTGCTCGCCTATCTCACCGACGAAGCCGACATGCGCGATAGTAAAGATCTGGCACTCTATGCTCCGGCCACCGGGAAATCTGTCAGGATTACGACCAAAGCCAATGTGCAGGAGTTTATCTGGACACCGGACAATCAAAGCATCATATACTCCTCGGGGGTTAATCTGTTCGACCTGAACGTATATCACCTTCAATCAAATACAACCACCAAGCTGATCACTTCGGCAACAATAAAAGATTACAGCGAACGGCAACCACGTCTCCTGCAGTATAAAGGCCGTACCAAAATAGCCTATTACCGCGAATACCCCGATGGCGAACGCGCAATTTACTGGGTCAATGCCGACGGGTCGAAAGATCAGTTGATTGTCAACAGCCACAGCAGCGACTGGTTCGAATAGTCGCTATAACCTGATAATTGTTGCCCCTTCCCCACCCTCACGCGGGCCGGCTGGAGCCCAGTCACGGATTATATTGCGGAGAATGCCACCGGTCATCTGCCGCACCAGGGTTTTCAGCACCGGTCCCTCGCCCTCCAGCGAATGATAGCCTTTGCCGTGGATGATGAGCAATTCTTTGATTCCGGACTGCTGAGCATGATCGATCCGCTCCAGAATCAAGCGCTGCGCCTGCTCGGCGGTAGCTCCATGCAAATCGAGAGTGATGCGGGGACGGCGTCGCCCGGATGCTGCTTTGGCGCTTCGGCGAGGCGTTTGAGGCGAGTTTCCGGCATCCTTGCACTCGACGCCGTGCTTGTCAAGATATTCGAGTATCTCCCGTTGCCCTTGTACCGGGTCGATCCGGTCGCTCTTTTTCTTAGACGAGCGCGCCATCTTTCATCCACAGAGCATAGTCCAGCCAGACCGAAGGTTGCCTGATGATACCGTCGAGATGAATCGGCACACTGACCGAACCACCCATCGAGGCGTTATCGCCAATTGCAATATGAACAGTGCCGCGAACTTTTTCGTCTTCCAGGATCCTGCCGCTGATCATGGCCGTGTCCAGTGTCCCCACACCGAATTCAGCGATCGTGCGGGATGGACTTTTGTAGCGCAGAAAAAGCGTTTCGAGCTCCTTGCCGGCGGGATGGCCGGATACCGAAACCACGCGACCTTTCCTGACTTCAAGAATCAGCGGCTCGTCGAGCAGGCCGACCATGGGAAACGAACCGTCAAAGACAATGCGCCCCTCGGCCGTACCCTCAACCGGTGCACAGTACGCTTCGCCTGCGGGCAGATTGCCAAACGCACCTTTGTAATTCAGGCGGCCATCATCCACACTAATTTGCCGGCCCCTGATTTCGAACATGATATCGGTTCCGGCATCCGTTTTTATCTGCACTTTTTCGGTTGCGGACAATTGTGCAGCAATCTTGCGGGTGTATGCGCCGAGAGCATTCCAGTCGGTTTTCATTGTGCGCAGAAACATATCCTCGGTGACACCCGGCAGCGTGGCAATCCTGACACCTTTCTCTGACGCTTTTCGCCTGGCTTTGGTGTGCGAAAGTGATTTCGATGTCGGCATGATAGCCACATCAACCTGCTGAAACCACTCCCCGACCGGCTCGGGCGGTTCGTTGCCGTTATCCTTGCGCGGTGAAATCTGCACCAGAAAAGCTTCCTTGCACCGGTCACGTCCAACTTCCCACAGCGCCTGCCCAATCGCTGAGCAGGGGGGATCGCACACGACAAGCAGTTTTTCACGCCTGCCGAGTTTTAGACATTCCTGCAATGCGGCCTGTGCCGCGAATTTCATATACTCGTTCATGCATCCAGCCTCTGGGTTGGTGTATTAGTGCTCCCGGAGCATCATGTTTTGCACTGCTTCGGTTTTCCAGGCCCTGAAATTTCCCGCCAGGATGTGTTTTCGGGCCTGCTGCACCAGATCCATATAAAAGTAAATATTATGCAGGGTTAACAGGCGAATTGCCAGAAGTTCACCGGCCATATACAGATGCCGCAGATATGCCCGGCTGAAGTGCTGACAGGCGTAACAGGCGCATCCTGGTTCGAGCGGGGTGTCAAAGTCGGTCGTATGGGCGGCATTGCGTATATTCACTTTGCCCGACCAGGTATAAGCCGATCCGTTGCGACCGTTGCGGGTAGGCAGCACGCAATCGAACATGTCAACGCCGCGATCGATTGATTCAAGAATGTCATGCGGCATGCCCACTCCCATCAAATAGCGCGGTTTGTTGTGCGGCAGGAGCGTGCAGGTAAAGGCTGCGGTTTCATACAGGTCGGCAATCTTTTCACCCACAGCCAGCCCCCCGATCGCATAGCCGGGCAAGTCCATGGCAACCAGTTCCCGTGCACATATACTGCGCAATTCTCGACATGTACTTCCCTGAACAATGCCGAACAGCGCCTGCGGATAGCCGTGGTGGCAAGGTGTTGCGGCATGCGTTTTGAGGCAGCGCCGCGCCCAGGAGATCGTGCGATTCACCGCGGCCGTTAGGTGCGCTTTTGTGGCTTCTGCGGGCGGGCACTCATCAAACATCATAATAATGTCGGCGCCCAGGTTGTGCTGAATCCGGATAACGCTTTCGGGCGAAAAGAAATGCCGTGACCCGTCAATATAGCTTTGGAACCAGACGCCTTCATCACTGATTTTGGAAATATCACGCAAACTGAACACCTGAAATCCGCCGCTGTCGGTCAGAATAGCCCCACTCCAGTTTTCGAAAGCGTGCAACCCTCCCGCCGCCCTGAGCAGCTCATCCCCGGGACGCAAATGCAGATGATACGTGTTGGCCAGAATAATCGAACAGGAGCATTCCTGCAGCTCAGCCGGTGAGAGCGACTTCACGGTGGCCTGAGTGCCTACCGGCATGAAAATCGGCGTGGGGATCTCGGCGTGGGCGGTTTTGAATGTCCCGGCGCGCGCGCGACTATGCGTATCAACCGCTTGCAAGGAAAATGAAAAGTCCCGGCTCATGAAATAAATCCGCTCTTGATGCGTAGTGTGAAAGTGATATAAAATAGATTGTAAACAGCTCAACAAAGCCCACTGTCCGGGTTGGGGGAGCAGCAGCTACGTCCTTGCCCGCACAGCGCCTATTTCGTATCTTTACTGGTATCCATAGCGCTACCGGTACAGGACACTTGAGGCTGTCGGAAAATATCTAAAGTAAATTTTCTTCAACGAAATCAGATGCATTCATGAGCAGCACAACAACTCCCCCCGCTTCCAAAGAAAAAAAAGAACCTCGCAAAAAGAAAGCTTCCCGCAAAGTAGCCCTGCTTTCCCGGATAAATTCCCCAGCCGATCTGCGACAGATCCCCCAGGAAAAACTGCCCCGCGTCGCAGATGAGATCCGCCACACCCTGCTCGAAAAAGTCAGCAAGCACGGCGGCCACCTGGCGCCCAGTCTCGGCGCTACCGATCTGATTATTGCCCTGCATTATTGCTATACCGCGCCACGAGACAAATTAATATTCGATGTCGGTCATCAGGCCTATGCGCACAAACTGCTTACCGGGCGCAGAGATAATTTTTCGACCTTGCGCCAGTATCGGGGTATCAGCGGATTTCCCCGCGTGGGTGAAAGTGAATTTGATACGGTATCAGTCGGCCACGCGTCAACCTCAATTTCCACAGGACTGGGTATCGCCAAAGCACGCGATCTGCGCGACGAAACCTTTGACGTGGTAAGCATCATCGGCGACGGCTCCCTCACCGGCGGACTCGCATTCGAAGGACTGAACAATCTGGGATCGACGTCAACCCGAATGACCGTCATTCTCAATGACAACGAAATGTCAATTTCCAAAAATGTCGGCGCCATGTCGCGCTATCTTATGCGGGTGATAACCGACCGTCGCTTTCATAGGCTCAAAAGTGAAATCTGGCAGCTTCTGGGCAACCTCTCCAATGTCGGCAAAGGTATTCGCAATGTCGTGCACAATCTCGACGATGCGTTGCGCCATTTCGTGATTCCCGGCAAGCTTTTCGAAGATATGGGCCTGCGCTATTTCGGGCCGGTTGACGGACACAATATTGATGAAATGATCGAGGTGTTCAAATTCGTCAAGGAGAATATTAACGAACCCACGCTGATCCATGTGATTACCAAAAAGGGTAAAGGCTACCGCTTTGCCGAAAAAGATGCAACCAAATATCACGGTATCGGCAGCTTTTCGGTGGATACGGGCCATGTCAACGGCAGTTCGTCGGGCGCTCCCAAATACAGCTCCGTTTTTGGCAAAACGGTTACCGAACTGGCCAAAGATCGTCCCGCTATAGTCGCCGTCACCGCCGCCATGCCCGACGGAACCGGGCTGTCTGCATTCAGGGATACGTATCCCGAGCGCTTTTTTGATGTCGGCATTGCCGAGTCGCATGCCGTGACCTTTGCTGCCGGCCTTGCATTGCAGGGCATGACACCGGTTGTGGGACTGTATTCAACCTTTCTGCAACGGACCTACGACCAGCTCGTGCACGATCTTGCCCTTGACAATCTGCATGTCGTCTTTGGAATCGACCGCGCCGGCCTGGTTGGTGATGACGGACCGACCCATCACGGCGTGCTAGACCTTTCGTTTCTGCGGACGATTCCCAACGTAACCATCATGTCTCCCCGCAACGAAAATGAATTGCGTAACATGGTTTTTACCGCAATTACCGAATGTAAAGGACCGGTATTCATTCGCTATCCACGCGGCGGCGGTACAGGTGAACCCTTTGACGACAGCTTCACTGTCGTGCAACCGCACAGGCCCGAAGTCCTGCGCAAAGGAGGCAAGTGCGCCGTCATCACTGCCGGCGATTTCTGTTACTCGATTCAGGATGCACTGGGCGAGTTGGCACATGAAGGTATTGCACCGACCCTCGTCAACGCCCGCTATGTCAAGCCGCTGGACCGCCGTTTTTACGAAGAGCTTTTCGAATCGCATCCGGCAGTTGTTACCATCGAGCACAATTCCATTGCCGGGGGCTTCGGCTCGGGCATACTCGAACTCGCCGCAAGCCTCAAGCTGACCAACCGCCCGGCGATACTCACCCTGGGTTACCCCGATCACTTCGTCGAACACGGTAACCGGCGAATTTTGCTGGAAAAACTGTGTCTGGATACACCGAATCTGACAAAACGCATAGTCGATTTTGTCAATTCAGTGGTCTAATTGCCTCACGACATGCCAAAACCATACAGCATCAGCACGCTTTTGCGCGACATATTGGCCTGGCTGAGCATCGCCATAGCCGCCTGTTGCTGGATATCCTGTTCGGTGTAGGTTACCATCTCCTCGGCCTCATTGATATCCATGAGCACAGATTCCGAAGCCTTTGTGTTTTCGATAGTGGACTCCGCCACTCGAATCTGAGACTGGACGGAGCTTTGCAAGCCGGCAATTTGCCCGATATAGGATTTAATATCTTCCAGTGCGGCAGTCACATCGGTCTGGGCCGCGTCTCGTTCCGTGTCGGTGAGATTGAGTGCATGCGAAGCCGGAGTCGTCAAATCGTCCATCGCGCCGGAATCCACCGCAACACCCGGCGCCAAATCGAGCGCATACGTTGACGACCCGGGTTCGAGTGAAATCGATGCAATCGTGCCTGCGTTATTCATAAGAGATGTGCCTTCGTAGTTGGTATTATCCACCAGCGACTCCATTGATGTGGCCAATGTATAAAATTCATTCTGATAGGCATCCAGCTCAGCGCTTGTGGCGCTGTCCTGCGCGGCAAGGTAGATCAGCTCTTGCATACGATTGAGGCTGTCAAGTACTTCGCCCGACGAATCAGAAGCAATATTGAGAGCTGATTCCCATTCCTGTAATTCGGTTTTGACATTTTCGTATCCCGTATATCGCAGACGTAAATCCTGGGCGCGAACATAGTTGGCCGGATTATCCGCCGGGGTGTTGACTTTCTTGCCGGTTGACATTCGCAGGAGCGTGCGTCCGATGTCACGCTTGTTCTGCATAAGAAAAGTAGAAATGCGGTAGCTTGAGGTATCCAATCCGGGTACCATACTCACCTCCCTTGTGAGAGTATACAGAAACATCCCGCCCGCAAAGGCTTCCCCGCTTTTGCAGTAGATGTGGTAAATCCGAATGTTTATCGCATGAAGCGATCTGTTATAGCTTCCCCAATAAATGTATCGGTCGATTTCCGGATAACTTTAGATCTTTTTTGCCTGGATCAGCGGGGTTGACTGGATGAAAGAACTTTTTGCAGCAGGGACGGCATGGCAAAGTTTGTTTTGAACTCGGTGTAATTGCCGGCGGCAATCTCGTGCATTCTGCCGGGTTGCTGCGCGTATTCCCGGCAGGCGGCAACCAGATTATCGTAGGATACACGCACCAGATTGACGCCGGCATAGGGATAGACATCGGAATGCTCAGAAATCACGAAGCAGCGGTTATTCAGCAGATACGAAATACGCACTGCTTCAAATATCCTGGCTGAATAGTGATGGATATTGAGGACAATCTTTGCCTGTGCAATCCAGGCATCCCGCTCTTTGGAATAGGCGCCGAAAAGATGCTTGAGCCGAATACCCGGGTCCGCCGCAAGCCGGTCCAGGATTGCTTTGCGCCGCTGCTGCACGCTCCCGTAAAAGAGCACATCAACCGTCTTGTCTACACTCTGAGGAATGACTTCCAGGTTTTCATGATAGCCCACCGGCAGCAATTGAGCCGGTATGTCGAATCGTGAGAGAAATTCGATATTTTCCTGTGAATAATCCCAGACCTGATATGCATGCGCCAGTACATTTCGCAAATTGTCATTGAAAGCGCCTTCGTTCAAACTGAGTTGCTCCAGTTGATACGGAACGTATCTATACGCTTTCAACTGCTCCTCGAATTGAAGCAGGTGGCAGCCCAATACGATATTGATGCGCGCGATATCCATGCTGTTGGCGACAATATCACCCTCCAGCCCGAGCGTGTCAAACGAGCTTTTCAACAAATACGCCACTTCGGTAAAACATGCTGCGTGCACATATCCGGGCGGGGCCACAATGCAAATGCGATATTTTTCATCACGGGAATCGTATTGATTTCGGGAAGTCGATGTCATACTTTATAATAATACATTTACGTATCAGGTAAAACTACCGCCCCTTACCGGGAACGCTCAAACCAGGCCGTTCACCGGGTATACACAGCCGGCTATCGAAATTATAATCCTCGCGCTCAACATGATGACCGGATTGCGACAAAATTACGACTATTAAGGCAATGGATGCATTAAACCATTGAATGGAACGAAAGGTGAACCCGGCCATTGCAAAAAACACCAAGATACGGTACAATATATATGCAAACAATAGCAGTTAACGTCTTGCATTCCAGGATTAAAAAAACTATATTGAAAGAGATAAATCCTATACAGATCAGGAGGCATTTATGCGATTAACATTGACATCCTTTTTAGCAGTCTGTCTGTTTGCTGCGTCTTCGCTTGGGCAGAGCGCAAAATGGGTACAGCCGACCAAAAACGACGTTGGTGTATATAAAAACCAGAAGCGCGAGTTATACGAGCAGCCGATCATGAAAGTCGGTACGAATGCACGCATGCAAGTGCTCAAGTCGACCAGAAATCACTACCGGGTCAAAGTCAACGGCGAGACAGGCTGGGTTGAAAAAAGAATGGTTGCCGCAGCCGCCAAATCAAGCAAGACCTACTTGTTCGAAGACGCCGAAGTTATCGGCTATCTTGACAATCCGACACCGGTATATATTATCGATGCCGACGATCAGGACAAAGATCCTATCAAGCTGGATCGTTCTTTTGCAGAGGCCTTGCGCGAAAACGTAGACCGTGAAACGGTTGAGCGCCAGGCCAAATAAAGTCAATATTGCTTATCTCGATATTAAAAGGCAGTTCGGGGAAACCGTGCTGCCTTTTTTATGGTTTCCGTATCAATTTCGCAAGCTTATTTGAATGTGGAATCCTCTTTCTTTTTCATCAGCAAGCGCCAGATTTTATCCATAAGCTCTTTGCCGCCGAATGGCTTGATAATGTAATCGTCAGCGCCACAGGCAAAGCTTTTCTCCACCACTTCTTCACTTGCCGAAGCCGAGAAGAAAGTGATTGGGGTATTTCGGGTTTCATCCTGGGTTCGCAGAAGTCTGCATACCCGAAAGCCATCCAGACCCGGCAAATCGGAATCCAGCAAAATCAGGGAAGGTGATTGTTCAAAGGCAAGCTTCAAGCCATCCTGCGCGTTGCTGGCAACGATTACTTCGAACGCACTTTCAAGCACCATACGGGCAACTTCGGTTGCTTCCTGACTGGCATCAATAAAAAGCAGGGTTGGTTTTTTTTCGACATTGCCGTTTTCTTCCTCGTATGCTTCACCATATTGACCTTCAAAATCTTCCCAGTCTTCCTCTTCTTCCTCATCGTCGATGCCGGGGATAATTGCACGAAGCGGTAATACGATATGAAATTCGCTGCCCGGGAAATCTCCTTCTATCGGGCCTTCGCTGTCGACCCAGATCTTTCCGCCATGAGCTTGGACAATACCGCGCACGATTGATAATCCAAGCCCTGTTCCGCCACCCATAAATTTTGTGGAATGCGTACTGTGTTGATTTTTATTGCCTATTTCAAAAAAAGGATCAAATACCTTTTTCTGATGCTCCTTGGAAATACCGATGCCGAAATCACGGATTATGATGTGAAAACGTTTCCTCTCTTCCAGATGTATTTCGACTTCCACACGCGAATCATCCGGCGAAAACTTTATAGCATTGGTGAATAGATTGGTAAAGAGCTGATGCATGCGAATGCGGTCTCCGAAGAAACGCTGCATGCCTTCATCGTAGCTCCTGCGAAATTCGATTCGGCGGGATTCGTGCATATTCGACATCTCTTCCAGCGCATCGTTGGCGATATTGGGCAGGGAGATGTCTTCGGGCTGGAGCCGCAGCCGTTTCTGCTCGATGCGCGTAATGTCAAGTATGTTGTTTACCACTTTGTGAAGCCGGTCGGCAGCGCGGTTGATGTTCTCGATCATGCGCATCACACTCGCGTCAATTTTGTCGCGCATGCTGTCCATAATGATGTCTGAATAGCCTTTTATCGACGTCAGCGGCGTTTTGAGTTCGTGAGATGCGATGCTGAGAAAACTGGACTTAAGCTCGGTGAGTTTCTTCAGCTCATGATTTGACCGGATCAGCTCGGTATTCATGCGCGCCATTTCGAGATTGGTCTTTTCGACCTGATCGGTTTTGCGTGCCTCTTCGGTAACATCAAGCAGCATGAGCACCAGCGAGTCGGGCTGGTCGTTATTGACAATGATAAACGCGTTGAGCCGGCAGATGCGCTCATCGCCTTCACGCGTGTTGATGGCAATATTGGTTTCCAGTTGCTCGCCGGCATTGAGCTTTCGCAGGATTTCCTCCCAAGCCATTCCTCTGCCGCTATGCATAATGTAATCCCCGAAATTCGCTTCCAATAAATGCGTCCGTTCGTCTTTCAACATCATTTCGCCGCATAGATTGATATAACGAATTTTACCGTCGGGCTCGATGACGACAATCGTAATAGGCGTGTGCTCAACCATGCGGGCAAGCAGGCTTATTTCGTTATGCATCGTTTCCGGTTGTTTAATCATAGCTGATCCGAACGGTGTTAAGGTATTACTCTTTAGTCAATTTATCAATTTCGCCTTTGAGACGGTCAACTTCTATGAAATTTTCCGATATGACTTCTTTGATCTTTCTGGAAACCAGTTCGAGCAGTTTGTATTCCGCCTCGTGCAGCTCTTCGTTGTGCCCGATGATTCCGATAATGGTATCGACATCGCCGGGGAAACGATATCCGGACATGAAATTTCTGAATTTTTCCTGAGCGGCGTCAAACTGTTCCGGCTTCTTGCGACTGTAAAGCATGTGCGGTATGTATTCCTTGAGAATACGCTCATCCACATCATCCTGACTTATAGATGCGAATGTTTCCTGCCGGGGCGCTTCACCGCGTTCGATTTGAGAAATAAGACTCTCAATTTCATTCTGGACTCGATTAATTTGCTGCTCACGGTATCGTGCCTGATAGAAAATAGGAAAGGCATTTACCGTCAGGTTGGCATTGCCGATCTGCTTGAAATGTCCGGAAAAGACGACATCTCCTTCCTGTGCAAGAATTTCCTGCTCTGAATGAAACGGAACAATCTTGGCCGGTGTTGGAATCAGGTCTTCGAAGTCTTTCATGCTTTCGATTTTTTCACGCAACTTTTGCGGATCGAGTGCGGATTCCAATCCGTCAAGACGACCGATAATTTCTTCAAGTCCATCTTCCAGAGACATACCCATCTCCGATTTCAGAAAATCCCGGAGGTTGCTCTGCTCTTTGAAATTGCCCTGCGCAACCAGCAAGCCGTTATGCACGACCTGCGCAATGGGATGTTTAATAGTGAGCAACTCCTCAGGCTCCAGATCTATTTTGGCATAGACGGTCAAGCGTCCGTCAAGCATATCCGGATTGCATTTTTTCAACTCGAGTCCAAGAAAATTCATTCTGCAATCCTTTGGGAGGAGTTATACAGTATCAGAGCACTTCCGTCAGCATATACCTGTCGTGTATAGCTTTAGGTGAGTAAATTGTAATATATGTTACGCGGGATGTTTATAAAACCTGGAATTTAAAAAAATTAAATAAAATGTCCGACAAAACTTGCGGAGCCGGATTCCGAAACAACCACGTTAAAATAACTACCCGACAGCCCGCCTGACCTTTCCTCAAAGCCCGGAATTGATCCGGTACCTGCACAGTAATTCCGAATAGGCGGGCCGTTGCTGATTGTCGCTGTTTTTGGCTTCAATTTGCTCGCGCGATTATTTGTTGAGTATTTTTTTAACCACGGGCGCAGAGATTCGATCATACTGCGGTAAATCGCCGATAATCGGACGGGCGTAATTTTTAAAAGCCGTGGTTATCGATGAATTCTCAACATCAATAAATTCATCCGGCATCGACTTGGCGTGACGGGCAACCGTTTCGAGCGGGGTAAGGAAGTATTCGACAGAGTAATCTCCGGTTCGTCTGATTGCCACGCTGCCGTCAACATTTTCCCAAACCGAGAATTGCACGGCTTTTTCGCCGACTTCGCGTGCTTCATGGGCATCAATCGGTGAGGCAACTCCCAGAAAGCTGCGTTGCAGGTAGCCGAAGGTATCACATCTGACACGCTTGATGGAAAGCTTGCCTTTAATCAGAGCGGCCAGGGCATCACCCAATGCGCCGGTGCCGGATAGCTGCACGTTTCCATGAGCATCCTTCTCCTGACTTTTCGTAAAAGCAGAGACAATTGGCTCACCTTCGGCATTGCGGACTCCCTCCGAAACAGCGACAACGCAGCGCCCATGCTCGGTGTAGATACGATCGACATCCGTAATGAATTTTTCTTCGTCAAAGGGCTTTTCGGGAACGTATACCAGATGCGGACCATCGTCGGGATATTTCTTGGCAAAGATCGAGGTGGCCGTCAAAAAACCGGCATCGCGGCCCATCACAACGCCAATGTAAACGCCCGGTATACTGCGATTATCGAGGTTGATTCCGGCAAACGCCTGACTGACAAACTTGCCTGCCGAACCGAATCCGGGACAATGATCGGTTACACGCAAATCATTGTCGATCGTTTTGGGAATATGCACGACGCGCAATTCATAACCTGCTTTCTGGGCGTTTTCGTTGACGATACGGCAGGTATCGGCAGAATCGTTGCCGCCACAATAATAAAAATAGCGCACGTCGTGGGCTTTGAGCACCTCGAAAATCTTCGCGCAGTATTCTTCATCCGGCTTATCACGCGTTGAGAGCATGCCCGAAGAGGGTGTCATGCCCACCTGCTCAAGATTGTGCGTGGTCGCCTGTGAAAGATCGAGAAATTCCTCGTCAATAATGCCTCTGACACCATGCAATGCGCCGTAAATATTTTCGATGCAGGCATATTTGCGTGCCTGCAGCACGGCTCCGACCAGGCTTTGATTTATAACTGCGGTCGGTCCACCGCCCTGTGCAATAACTGCTTTTCCGGTAATTTTGGCCACGGGTGAAACTCCTGGGTTAAAGAATCTGGCAGTAGCAAATTATTTCAAAGGGAATAAAAATAGCACTTTTGCCGCCAGTGGGTAAAGGCTTGCGGTTCACCCATTGCCGCGGGGAGCAAATCTAATGGCTGTAAAAGCGCCACAGACAATACACAGCGATGCTGCATAAAAAACCGGTTGCGGAATTTCATGCAATAAGAAATAGCCCATAATCCCCGCAAATATGAATTGGCCCAGATTCAGAATGGAGACGATCTGTCCGCGCATTTTCTGCATGGAATAGTTGAGAATCGAGTGCCCGAGCACCGTCGGCAGAACGGCCAGCCCCAATATAATCATGATTTCGGCCATGGTATAGGACATCTCGATATGCATAAGCGCGAATGGCAGACAAAACAGACCGCCTGCCCAATACACCGGAACGACATAGACCCACAAGGACAGGTTTTTTCTGCTCCGGCGAGCCAGTCCCAGATAACAGGCAAACATCAGCATGGATCCAAAAGCCAGTGCATCTCCCAGAAATGTTTGCCTGCTGATGTGAAAATCGGCCACCCCGAGCGCAAGGATGCCTGCAGTTGCCAGGATCGTCCCCACCACCTCTCCCGCGTTCAACCGCTCCTCGACAAGCACAATCATGATGAACGGCATGACCACGGGGACCATATTGACGATCAAACTCGCATTTGCAGCCAGCGTCATACGCGCGGCAACGATCCAGCTCATGAAATGCAGACCGAGCAGTATGCCGGGCAGCCAGGCAGCTTTAATCAGCTTTGCGACCGAAATGTCCGGAGACGAACGGAGTTCTCCGACACACAGGGGAGTAAGCATCGCCGCTGCGATGAGCTGGCGCGACGCTGCCAGCACAAAGGGATGAACCGCGCTGACTTTAATGAGAATAACGGCAGTCGAGCACATGTAAACACCGAACAGAAGCAGCAAATAGCGATACACCATGAAGCTGATCTACGCCTGCGCCGATGATGGTTCTTCATCTTTGTTCACCTGGGCCAGGTATCTGAAAAACGAACTGCGGCTCATTCCCAGCAACCTCGCCGCTTTTTCCCGGTTCCCGTCACTGGCCCCCAGGGCTCGTTTGATCAGCTTCAATTGATATTCTTTTGTCGCGTCCTCGAAATTCAATACCTTATCGGTATGATCCCGGAAATCAATTTTAATCAGCGGCTCGCGTGCGGAGAGGACTGCCTTGTGCACCAACGACGACAGTTCACGTACATTGCCCGGCCATTCATAGTACAGCATGGCCTTCAGGGTTGCGGGATGAAAATCGACGACCTGCTTGTGCGGGTATTTTGCTTTGTAGTGCTCGAGGAAGAAATAGGCCAGTAATTGTATATCGTTCCCCCTGTTTCGCAGTGGCGGTATGTCTATTGTGTACTGGTTCAATCTGAAATAGAGATCCTTGCGAAAGCTGCCTTCCGCGACCATCTTATCGAGATTGCGATTGGTGGCGCAGATGATACGCACATCGACCGTCTGTTCACTGGATGCACCCACCGAGCGAATGGCGCCAACTTCAAGCGTGCGCAAGAGCTTGGCCTGCAAGCCAACATCCATTTCACTGATTTCGTCCAGAAATAAAGTTCCCCCGTCGGCTTCGGCGAAAAGACCGCGATGATCCTTAACCGCACCGGTAAAAGCGCCCCGCTTGTGGCCGTAGAGTTCGGATTCGAGCAACTCACCGCGCAGCGAACTGCAGTTGACCGGCACAAATGAGTTGTCTTTGCGCATACTGTGCTTATGAATAATCTGGGCAAGGACATCTTTACCGGCGCCGGTTTCGCCCTGAAGCAAGACACTAATATCCGCCTGGGCGACCGCATGGACGTCTTCCAAGACCCTGACCATCACATCCGAGGAGGCGATGATGTTGTCTTCACCCACATATTCGGAGAGCTTGTGAATGGTGCTGTTCTGCTGGGTTATGAATTCAACATGCCGGATGAGCATAGCAGCGTTCATGGCAAAAATATTCAAGGTTGCCAGATCCGCCCGGTCGAACGAGACGGCCGGAGATTTAGAGCCGATATACACAACCCCGGAAACGTTGCCGGCAATTTTTAACGGAGCACAGAGCACGGATTTGAGCTGCAGATCGGTGATGCTCTGCGCCGACGCAAATTTCGGATCGCTCAGAGCGTTGGCGATAACAATGCCTTCCTGTGATGCCAGCACTTCCTGTACAATCGTGTCACTGAACCGCTCTTGCGGCTTCTCGACACCGGATGAAACAAACAGCACCGGATTTTTATCAGGGTCGAGCACGAAAATAAAAGCTTCTTCGCCGCCCACTATGTCAAGCAGGCTTTCGATCAGCCGGTGCAGAAGCTTCTGCAAATTGCGCTCGCGTCCCACCGCCTCGCAAAAGCGTTGAAAGCTCGGCAGCAATTTCGTTTCATCCGCACTGCCGGACGCCGGGGCGTCATCCTTAAGGTCGAGCACAAAAACGTCCGAGCCGATTTCGAGGCGATCGCCCGGGAGCAGGCCCGATGTCTTCACTTTCTTTCCATTGACTTTCACCACAGCCGATTTCATGGTCTCCAGCAAAACCGCATCATGCCCGATTTCCAGCTTGCACGCAATTGCGGGAACATCTGAGCCGCAAAGGCGGATATCGTTTTCTTCGTCCGTACCCAGGCAGAAAAGTGATTTGTCAAGAATAACCGTGTCCACGCAATCCGCGGCAAAGTGTCGCAATGCTTTCATGGCAGAAATAATTCTCCCTGCTGAAGTTCGAAATCCAGAAACGTACACATTATCCGGCTGGCGCCGGTGACGGCAAGCTTAATATAGATATAGGTGGTGTCGGCCGGCTCAATCCAGCCGACGTGCGGAAACTCCTCGTATTCGCCCAGCAACGGCTTGTGCCAGACCCGGAAGGTACTGTCTTGTCTGGAGAATTTGATGGGCCCGTATTCATATCCGCTTAGATTAGATACCGTCGCCGATCCCCGCGGATCAAAAAGAGTATAGCTCATCGAGCGCCCTTGCATGCCGACGGTGAACCGTGATCCGCTGCCGGCATATTCATTGGTATCGAGCGTATCGGTGCAGAAAAACTTCAAATCGAAACTGCCGACATTCGAATGCAGCAACCAGTAGTCAATCTCCCAGGTAAAGTCGCCGACCAGGCCGAATTTACTCAATAGATAGAAGGTTACTCTCCGGGTCTCACCGCCGGCCGGCTCAAAATAGCATTGCGTACCATAGCCCAGTTGCGGGGCCGGCGGCCCAAGCGATGTCCATGCTCCCTGGGTATCCTGGAGCGTTATCCACCAGGCATCACGGGCCGGATACGCCAGACTGTCGCGACAGACAACCTTGAGCACATACGGCACTTCCAGTGCTGCCTGCCATTGGTCAAGGATCACCAGCGTGTCGGCATAAGGATAGCCGATGCGATTCGTTGCATAAAACAGCTCCAGTCTCTTTTTGTCGAGCAGCGTGTCATGCAAAACAAAGCTGCCGGGCCAGGACGCCGTGTCCAGGTTTAAAATCGAATCATTGAAATCCTGCACCTGCACACTGAACGCAAAGGAGTCCGGCCAGGAAACAACGGATGTATCCGCAGCAGACAATTGCGCAAGATCGGGCAGATCATTTTGAATCGGCATACCGGTATCGTGCATGCACGACAGCACCATTGCAAGCAGAGTCACCACAACAATACATTTGGCCATAATCCTAAAACCTTACCTTAAGTGCAATGCTGCAAAATAGCGGATACACTCCGACTTCCAGGGCCAGAATACCATCACGTTGCCGCCGGCGTACAAGTGAGCGATACATGAAAAAAGCGCCGGTTGCGGCGCACGTCAGCGTGATCACCCCCAGCGAGTTGGCTATATAATCGCTCGATCGGATTTCTTTCTTCAATCGCCGGTATTCCTCGAGATAACCGCTGTCTCTGGCCGTTTCAAAATCGGCGTACAACTCATCGGCCCGACGCCATTCCAACACTGCAAAAGCGCCGGTTGCGGCAGACGCGAGCAGCGAGCTCAACCCGAGTATAAACGCGGACCGGGATCGTGACTCTAATTCACTGATATGCTTCTGGCGCGCAATATTCTGCGACAATTCGATTTCTTTTGCCGAAAGCAGGGAATCGACCTGCGCCTGTTGCGCTTCCCGCAGCTTCTGCTCGTTGATCGTCCCGGCAAAAAGCTCGTACATGGGATCGGTAACAAAGTCCCTTTTCAGGCTGATAGTCGAATCTTGCTCCCAGGCGAGTTCAAACTGCCGTTTCGCCATCCCGAGTTCCTCTCTGGAAAAGTAGGCTACACCCAGATAAGCCCGCAACGATGCAACACAGTGAGGTGACATTGAATCGGTAACCACCAAATCAAACGGTTCGAGCTTTTCAATAATCTGATTATACTCTCCCCATTCGAAATGCCTGGTTATTTCGGCACAAAATGAACGAGGTTCGCTAAGCGAAACGCACAACGTAACTGCCGGCAGAAAAGCCAGCATGCACACACCCGCCACTATTGCCAAAAAGCAGCGGCCCGATATTTTGACACCCACGCTGAACATTTCACGATTAGAGTTCACCATTCAAAAATATTACCAATTGAACCGATTAAGCAAAGAATCGCCCGGGCATCCGGTTCCACAGAGACGTCCCGAATTCAGCGACGCTCGCTTTTGACAAGTTCACGTACAATGCGGGTTGTATCGCCGGCTCTGATCGAAACGCCCGTTTCGATTGGTTGAAAGTTTTGCAATTCCACACGCACGTCGTGCTTTCCGGTCGGAAGCGGTATGGTAAAATTGTTACGGGTTGTGCCGCGCGCCAAATCGTCTACAAATACATCTGCATTCGCGGGCCTGGTTTTTACCAGCAGATAGCCGGTTTGAGGCTTGGGGGGTGCTGCTTTCCGGATTGTATTTGCGGCAACAGGTTGTGGCGGAACCGGCGGAGCAACGATTTTGCTATTTTGCGCACCATTTGCCCCATACGCACTCAACAGCGAATCTTTTCTCTGTGCGACGGTATCCAATGCCTGCATCAGTGTATCCGGTAATGTGTCAGTTCTGAGGGAAGCCGGTTCCTGCTCTAGTTTCGGTGTACGCTTTTGTGCATATTCCCAGCCTGCATACACACACGCCAGCACCAACAACGCCAGCACGGCTCCCACCGCCGCTTTACGAAACAGAAATCTCCTGCCGATTCTGGTCAGATTGCGCTTGTCCTCACTTGTCAATTCACCGAATGCTTTTGCCTGCGAATAATTTTTGAGCGATCGCACCTGCCTGCCATGCTTGTATTCGATGCGGGCCCGTTCGGTGAAAAGCTCATACAGCTCCCTGTCTTCCGAAAGAGCATACGCCGCAGCATTTTTCATAAAATCGGCAATACGCTTGCGACCGAGCGGAAGCTTGTTGAGCTGGGCGACCCGTTCTATGTGCTCGACAGCCTGCCGTGCCGACGGACGCTTTTCCGTGTCTTTGTCGAGGCAGCGTTGCGCTAATTCGCTGCCGACTTCAAGCAATTTGCCATTAAGCAGATGTGGAAGCGTCGGGGTATCATGCACAATGGAAAACAGGATGGAATGCGGATTCTCACCGTCGAATGCCAGCTTGCCGGTGCCACCCAAGTACAGAACCGACCCACATGAAAAAATGTCGGTACCGGCTCCCGCTTTTTTGCCGCCGGCCTGCTCGGGGGAGATAAACTGGGGCGAGCCCACAAAGGTTCCCGTAACCGTAATCGACTCTTCGGAAACCAGATGCGCAATGCCGAAGTCCATAATCCTGACGGACCCGTATTTGTCAATCATGATATTGGACGGTTTGATATCACGATGAAAAATTCCGTTTTCGTGAGCCGCGCTCAGCCCTGAAAATACCTGCAGCATCATTTCCAGCAGCACCAGATTCGGCAGGGCCCCGTGCCGTTCGATCAGTTGCTGCAAGGTGCATCCGTCAATATATTCCATGACCAGGTACTGCCTGCCGTTCTCTTCTCCATAGTCAAAAAGTTTGATGATATTTTCATGTGAAAGCGAGGCAATGGCGTGCGCTTCATTATGAAAACGCCTGATCGTACCGGGCTTGCCCATCAAATGAGGGTGAACCATCTTGAGCGCCACGTCGCGATTCAGCACCCTATCTGTGGCGAGATAGACGGTTGCCATGCCGCCGGAATCGATTTCCCGCAGTATTTTGTAACGCTTAAATTCTTGAGTTTGCGGTGATGTACTCATAGGAAATTGTCGGATTTGCACTCCTCAACAAAATACATAGGAAAAAGCGGCATTTGGAGATCCGCACAAAAGGCCCGGCTTCATTCAGGCGGCCGGTTTGACGGCACGAATACAAATGCGGCGTCTGGCCAATGCACCGATTAGCGGCACGGGCATTACCATTCTCTCAATGAGGCGGATAAGAGGAATATGCGTCGGCTCAAAATATGCTTCCCGGATTGCAAAGCCGTGATCCCGCAGCATCGTAATATATTGACGCATGGGACGCAATGCGATGTGGGCGGTGTTTTCTTTTAAGATGATGTTGTGTTTCATCATCCACTCGAAGAGGTGCGTGGGATTCGGTGTATAAATTACCAGTGCAGCGCCCGGTTTGAGGACCCGATAGGTCTCACTGAGCATGAGCTCGAACACCGTATCGTCAATATGTTCGGTAAAATCAACCGCAGTAGCTCCATCAAAGGCATTGTTTTTCAATGGAAGCATTTGCGTATCGGCACAAAATCCGCAGAATGGCTTGTCGGGGTTAATGGCCCGGAATTGCTTTCTCGCATACGATACCGTCAGCCCGATAAAGTCAAATCCCATTATCTTGCGCACGTGTGAGGCCAACATGACCATCATCGTTCCCACGGCACAGCCGATATCGAGAACACATTGCGAGCTGTCCGGCCGCAGCAGTTTCATAACGCGCTGCTTCTTTACGCGCGTGAAGCGATTGTCAAGGCTCATGCGCGCGATGTCTTTGTGCAGTTTTGCGTCGTTGACATATTCGTATTCAATATCAACATCAGGCAGATGGCGCAAAGATTTTTTGGTCATGTTTATTCTCGTTACGGGATTAGAGGTATTTGATTACTTCCGGGATGCTCTCGACATCATATTCGTCACCGGTATATTTGCTTTTGACGACCACCGTGCGAAGTTTTGCCAGCCTGATACGATCGCTGGGTTTATCCCCCACCATCAGTGAACCGGCGATATCGATGTCATATTCCTGCTGCGCTTTCTGGACCATTCCCGGATTTGGTTTGCGATCGGGGGAGTTTCGTCGATACCGTTGAACCGCAGCATCCACGTGATAGGGACAGACGTAAAAGCGGGTAATTGTCACTCCCTGTTCAGCCAGTTCATTCTGCATCCATTCATGCAACACTACGACCTCATGCTCGCTGAACATGCCACGTGCGATACCTGATTGATTGGTTACAACAATGTTGAGATATCCTTTGTCCTGCGCTGCTCTGCACAGTGCAACAGCATCGTCGATGAAAGTGATATCCTGCGGTTTGTGAGGGTAACCGGTATCCTCAATAAGGATGCCGTCCCGATCCAGAAAAAGCGCTCTATTTTTTTTCATCATAGGCAATATTTGAACAAATGAAAATACAACCCGGAACTCTAATGAATGCGTAAAATGTTGCCTGCGGAGCGGGACCGATGGTAATGATCAGCTTCAAATTCAAGCCAGATGCGACAAATAATGTTGTGTTTGGCTCGAATTTTATTTTATCTTTGAGCCATTCGCAGTATCGGCATTGAGGCCCTGCTTCCGAATGCAGAATTATAACAACGATGACCATTACCTACTACTCCTACGACCACATTGACAATCCCCGCTGCGGCGGCGGCGGTGCGTATCGCGGCCTGGAGATTCACAAACGCCTTGCGCCTGCGCATACGATCACCTTCGTATCCGGCAATTTTGCTCAAGCCCAGGACGGCAGAAAGTACGGTATTGACTTTCACTTCCCGGGTTTGAGGCGGAACTATCTCTTAAGCCGCATCAGTTTTGCCCTGCTGGCGACCTGGCGTTCGCTGTTTGATAGAGCGGATGTACTGGTCATCGAATTCTCTGTGTATGCACCGGTGCCGACATTCCTCTTCAAGCCACGGCGGACAATCGTACAATTTAACCACATCATCGGCAACGAACCTATTAAAAAGTATGGAGTGTTCGGGATTGCGGCCTGGATTGCCGAGCGCATCGCCCTGGCCGGCTCAAAGAATCTAATCACAATAGCTGAGAGTACGGCTTGCCTTATCCGGCAAAAATATCCTGAGGGCAAAGATATCAGAGTGATTTATACCGGCTTCAATGAAGAGCTGCTGCGCCTCAAGCCCGAGGATAATCGATACATCCTTTGCCTGGGCAGGCTGGACGTGCACATGAAAGGCATTGACATTCTCCTGCACGCATACCGCCAAATCAGCAGCAAAATTGCTACCCCCCCGCTTGTGCTTGCCGGCAGGGGTACGCAAAAAGATATCGCCTGGATCGGAAATTTCATCTCGGCACATAAACTGAATTGCCGATTGCATATCAATATCTCCGAGGAACAAAAATTCGACCTTCTGCGCAAAGCGAGTTTTGTCTGCATGCCCTCCCGCTTCGAAGGCTGGAATATCGTTGCCATAGAGGCCGCGGCCTGCAGCAAAGCCACGATCGGCACGAATATTCCCGGTCTCAGAGATTCGATCAGGCACGAAAACACCGGAATTTTAGTGGAACCGGAAAGCAGCGAGCGCCTGGCGACCGCTCTGAAAAAAATGATCACCGATGCAGATTACCGCGCCGGTCTGGCACGCAACGGACGGCAATGGGCGCGCACCTTTACCTGGGACGCAATCGCCGCCGAGCAGGAACGATTCTATCTTGACCTCAGCAACAAGCGATCCTCGCATTAACCAATGTGCTCCCCTCAGAGAAAACCGCCCCCGTCACCCTTGCAGAATTTCTCCAACTAACGGATAATTATGCAGAAGGCGGAAGGTTATGAATATTCTGATAACCGGTGGCGCAGGATTCATCGGATACAATGCAGCAGAGCACTTTGCCCGGGCGGGGCGCCATGTTCACCTCATCGACAACTACTGCCGCACAGGATCGCTGGAGAACGCACGGGATCTCAAGAAACGCTTTCCCAAAATTCTGACCTCCTCCAAAGTTGACGTGCGGCATCCAGCCCAAATCCGCCGGGTAATTGCCTCCCGCAAGTGGGACGCCATTATCCATCTGGCAGGGCAGGTGGCAGTAACGACGTCCACGCGCAACCCGCGGCAGGACTTTGAAACCAACGCGCTGGGTACACTCAATATCCTCGAAGGGATGCGCATCTGCGCATCTCAGGCACTGCTCATATTCGCTTCCACCAACAAAGTATACGGCAATCTGGAGCGCGTCAAGGTAAAAAAAGGCACGCGCGCCTACTTCTTTCCGCAGTTTGCCAGAGGCATTCCGGAATCGGTCGGACTGGATTTTCATTCACCCTACGGATGCTCCAAGGGTGCCGCCGACCAGTACATTATCGACTACTCCCGCATTTACGGGCTCAACACGGTCGTTTTCCGGCAATCCTGCATCTACGGAAAACATCAATTCGGCATCGAGGACCAGGGCTGGGTGGCATGGTTTACTATTGCGGCACTGTACAATCAACCCATTACCATTTTTGGTGACGGCCTGCAGGCACGGGATGTGCTTTGCGCAACCGATCTGGCTCGACTCTATCAACTGGCAATCGAGCACAAGGATTGTGTCAACGGCAAGGCATACAACATCGGCGGCGGTCCCGCCAATGTACTCAGCCTGGTGCAATTGCTGGAGATTCTGGAGAAGAAGCTTGACCGCTCGATCACAACTCGTTGCGCGGATTGGCGACCGGGAGATCAGCGCGTGTATGTCTCCGATCTTGCCGCAATCACACGAGATCTCGGCTGGAAACCTGATATCAATTACCACCAGGGCATATCCATGCTCGCCGACTGGGCTCTGGAGCAAGAGCAGCAGTTGCGCAAACTTGGTTTAATTCGCTGATTTCAATCGCCACGACCATTTCTCCGTTGCTTCCTCCTCGTTTCGGGTGAGGCGGCATTGAGACGCCCATCTTTCAAATTCTCCATATTAATTGTCGAAAAAAAGTATTTTTCAACTTTGTTTCAACCGGTAAGGAAGCTGATGACGACCAGGCCCAAAGAAACGAATCCGCCACAAAGCGAGGGGAAGAAATTCCGTATCGTTGCTGTCTACCGCAAAAAGTGGTTTCCTGCTGCGCTTTTTTTGGTGCTGACCTTGCTGTACTTTCTGCCATACCTCTCATTTGACAAGGTATTAGTCGGCACGGACGACGGCCCGCGAGGATGGCATACCAAAAAAAATATGCTGCATCACCTGGAGAGCTTTTCGGATAAATGGAGCCCGCTTAACGGCGGGACCGCCCTTATGGAACGGCGTTTCGGGCGTTTTCTCACCCCAACCTATGTTCTGCACCTCATCCTGCCACGCTATGCCCAACGCACGCTGGAGTATATATTCTGGGTTTTTCTGGCGGGATTATTTGCTTTTCTGTATATGCGGGCGCTGCGTATCAGCCGGGGCGTATCGATTGTATGCGCGGTCGGGTTTATGTTTGCACCGGGGCTTTTATCCAACATAATAACCGGACACTGGGTCAAAATGGAGGTCATCGCCCTGATGCCCGGCGTTATGTATTTCGCCGAACGCATGTTGCGCAGGTTCAGCCTGGTCAATCTGGCGGGCCTGCCCATTCTCATCGCATTGACTATATATTCCGAGCATCTGCAACTGGCGTTTTTCGTATTGATGGGGATGGGAGCTTATTATCTTGTACGCATCATACACTCATATGTAAAAAAAGAATTATCGCTGCCGGAAAGCCTGAAACGGGGGGGCTTGTTCGGTGCGGCGCTGATCGTCTCTGTGCTGATTACCTCAATGACCACCTTTCCCCCCATGCATCACACCAGCAAAGTCTCGCAGCGTGCCGGTGGCGTGGGCTATGACTACGCACAGTCATACGCACTGAATCCCGAGGAAGTACTTATGCTGCTCGAACCTGATTTTCTGGGCTGGGGCGAGCGTTACTGGGGTCAGAATTCGCTGAAATTGAATACGGAATATTTTGGCGTGCTGTTTGTGATTCTGGCGATGTCAATTTTCGTACTGGGCAAGATGGACGTTACCCAGTGGACGCTGGCGGCGCTGGCATTTTTCGCGCTGCTGTTTTCGCTGGGTGGACATACGCCGGTTCACCGCCTTGCCTACCATCTCATTCCGCCGATCAGATCGTTTCGCGCACCAAGCATGATGTACATATGGATCTATCTGCCGGTCATGGTGCTGGCCGGCATGGCACTGGATCAATTGCTGCGCATCAACTGGAAAGAAAACAAGCAGGTGCGCAAAAGATTTTTGATCTTTGCCGCAATCGTGGGCGGCCTGGCTTTTATTTATATGATTACTTTCGGTGGATTTGCACAAATGTGGTATGATTCATTTTTTCCCCCCGAGCTGAAAAATCAAGGCAAAGCGGCGGCGCTGGAGAAAAGCATGGATCAGATCAAACTGGGCGGGTTCTTGATATTCGCATTTGTCACGGCGCTCTTTGCGTTGATATATTATAAGGCTAAGGGCGCTATTTCAGCGCCAACGTTTCTACTACTTTTTACGGTGATAATCCTGATCGACGATTTCAGAATATCACGTCCCTTTATCACCCGCAGCGCCAAACCGAAAAATTTCTATGTGCGCAATGAAAAAGCCGAACAGAAAATTGCAGAATTTTTGACCAGCCGGGACAAAGGACTTTACCGGGTTCACTCGCTGATACGGGACCGAAAACTCTACATTCTTCCCCTGGACTTAACATATGTCTTTGACGACTTTACCAATCAATACTACGATCAACTGACCAGGCACGGACGAGCGCTCTTGCAGCAGATGTTCGGGAGTGCGCAACAGAGTCGCTCTGCCGCAATGGTTCACTACCTTAATTTCCTGCGCTTTCTCAACGCCAAATATATCCTCTCACCGGGGGCATTGCCGATACCCGGTCTCACCACCATTGCCAATGCCGGTCAAATAGTCATCTATCAAACGCCGGATGTGTTTCCGAGATTCTACCTGGCATCAAAGATCATCACTACCCACGATCAGCAATCGGAGCTATACCGGCGCATGCAGCATCCGGACTTTTCGACATCACTTGCCATTGTCAATAGCAAAGATTTGCCGCACACCTTGAATCCGGCTGTTGACACTACGCTCACCAATGATATCGATATCACCACACATCAGGTCAGGGACGGGCTGGTCGAACTCACGGTTACCAGTAATCGAGAACAAGTTCTGGTGTATGGATCAAACTACGCGCCCGGCTGGTCCGCAAAAATCAACGGAAAGCCCACCAGTCTCTTTCGGGTCAACTACGCCTGGAAAGGCATCGTCGTTGGGCAGGGCGTATCCAAAGTAGTATTCGAGTATACTTCAGGAGTCGCCGCCCGATGGCGAAGAATAACACTGATCTCCGGGATACTGTTTGGCATCTTTGCGCTGGCTATGATTGCGGTGGAAACCAGACAACTGCTCAAGGCGTGCAAGCAATGAAGCCGATGTTAACACACACAGTGCTTCCGTGTGCAATTATCGCCTGCCTGGCGCTCTGTGCATGCGAAGAAGACTCTGGAAAATCAGCTCCAGCCATTCCGAAAAATAATCCCGCCCCACCCCGACCCCGGCAGACAGCACAGTCGTCCACCGACACAAGCGCTTTGCTTGACAGCATACTTGCCGTGCAAAACAGAGTTGTCCTCAATCCAGCCGACGCATTGAGGCAGAAACGATGCGCAGCCTTGTCATTCGATTCAACCGGCGGCGGCTACTGGGCTGTTGGCAAAGGCATTCGCAACGATTCGCTTGCGCAAGCTGCGCAAATGATCGGGTGGAAACGCGCCTCGGAAAAAACTGCGCAACGCTGGCTGCTCTACAAACGAATGTGGAGCCGGGGAACAATGCTGCCGTATGGTTCAGAGATTGAAGGATCGATCGCCTGGTCACACGTAGTCAGCCGCACAATTGTCGATGACACGCTCTTTACCCTCCTGCAGGCCCCACAGGGATCTATAGCGCCCCACCCGGCGCGCCGTTGACGCATTGTCCGTGTACCTTACCCGACAAAAAGCGCTATCTCATTCGGAACTAAATCAAATGCATCAGGCAAACTCTTCTTTGACGTTGATGCAAACGGTCGAATCATCGAAGCATAATCCGCACATTCGGCCGGAAAGTCATTTCGTACTACCCGCCGCTGCGCGTACCAGTCTTTATTCACGCAAATTACCAGCTTCTCATCGGATACACCGGATGACTTTTCCAGAAAAAGAATATCCGACGAATAGTCACTGAGCGCTCGCCAATGCCCCTCTTCATGCAGCAATGAATGCTCCTTTTTCATCTGATTGATTGACTTTATCCACTTGACCAGATCCCAGTGCGGCTTTTCAAGATCATCAGGAGTGCCGGAAACGACATCGATTCGCTTCGTCGCACCAAACTCGTAGCCCATCGGCATCATGAGTCCTTCGGAGAACAGCGCGGCCATAACATAGCGGCTTTTCTGCATTTCCTCCGATTTTGGCGGCCAGGCGGCAAGGCGCTCGGTGTCATGCGATTCGGGAAAACTTATCGAAGGCGCAATTGCCTGATTTTCTTCATGTTGCTGCAGGCACCAGGGCTCGTCATAGTTCCAGTACTTGGAAGAGTTGAACAGGTAATCAAATCCGCATCCGTAAAGAGACTCAATTTCTTCGAGCCGGCAGCCCAGTGTTTCGGCAAGGAAGAACGCATCGGCGTCGCGCTGCTTTGCCGAACCGATCAATACTTTCCAGGCATCGGCCGGCACCTGGTACGCCGCGTCACAGCGGAAGCCTTTAATGCCGAGGTTCTGGTAAAAACCGACTACTTCATCGAAAAATGACGTCAACTCATCTTTGGCGCGTGTGTAATCCAGTTCGGCCAGATCACCCCATACCGTCACGTTGTCGGCATTGGCCGGATCGATGGCTGACGGACTTTTTACCTTGCCGCTTCCGGTGCGCTGATACCAGTGCGGTTTTTCATCGACCAGCGGCGAATCTTTTGCCGTATGATTTATGACGAGATCCATAATCACGGATAAACCGCGGCTTTCGCACTGATTAATAAAGGCCTCCAGGATCCCGAAATCATGCGGTTGCTGATTCCCGCTGAGAAAGGCCGGATTGAGCTGATAATAATCTCTTACCGCATAGAGACTTCCCGAAAAACCGGTCGCGTGAAAAGGATTGACGAATACATAATTGAACTCCATTCCGCCAATGTGCGGAAGTGCGCCTTCCCAGTCTTCGATAGATGCAAAGTGCCGGGGAAAGAGATTGAAAAGAATGGGTGGTTTTTTCATGCTAGATTTCTCCGCCGATAAGGCAATTATCTATGAGTCGAGTATTTGTTTCGTTTGTACGGCATGCAACGGCAATGAGTGCCGGACCCTCCAGTTGGTCAACCGGCTGAACATGGATGGTGTCGACGATTTCACTGTATTCGACGGTAAAGATTCTGGCGCCGGCATACACCTCATGCATGGCCGAGATCAATGCCCGGGCGGTTCGTTCACCATGCTCAAAGAGTGTGGCTGCTCGTTGGAGGCCCTGATTGATAAGCGCAACTTCCGCACGTTCCCTGTCGCTCAGATACGCATTGCGGCTGCTCATTGCCAGCCCGTCGGCCTCCCGAACAATCGGCGCAATAAGCAGCGTGACCGGAAAATGTAAATCCGTCACCATGCGTTTAATTACAATGGCCTGTTGCGCATCCTTCTGTCCGAAAACGGCCACCCGGGGCATAACGATATTAAACAGCTTGGCTACCACGGTGGCCACCCCCGCAAAATGCCCCGGACGAGCAGCTCCACACAGCCCTTCGGTAATGGTTGCAACCGTCACATCAGTATAAAAAGGCCGCGGATACATCGATTCCCTGTCGGGCGCAAACAAAACATCGCACCCGCCGGCCTGCGCCATGCCGCAATCGCGCTCAAACTGCCGCGGATAGGCATCATAATCTTCCTGCGGACCAAACTGAGCGGGATTAACGAAAATGCTCATCACCCTGAGGTCACATTTGCCTTTGAGCATGTCAAGCAAGGCCAGGTGCCCCTGGTGCAAGGCGCCCATCGTCGGGGCAAAGCCGATTGCGACGCCGTCTGCTTTGAGCCCGGCGGCGTGTTGCTGCATGTGGTGCGGATTGCGAATGATTTCCATAACAAAATGGTCGCGAATGCCGGCGAACCGGTCGACGCTACGTATCTGCGTCCTGCATTCCCCGGATTTTCAGACGCTCCTCGGTGCTCAGCGGACGGAAAAAATTCATTCCCGATCGCGTCGCCATGATCTGCTCGATTATGCTCACAAGGTCATCTTCATTGCCGACAAAATCTATATCATTGGTATCGACAATAAGCACCGGCGAGTCTGTGTAGTGAAAGAAGAATTGATTATAGGCCTGATTGAGCTGCTCAAGATAGGCCGCATCCATATTGGCCTCATAGGGACGACCACGTTTTTTTATGCGCTGCAGAAGAACGTTTGTTGACGCCTGCAAATAGACAACCAGATCGGGGCGTATAATTTGCTGTTCGAGGATATCGGCGATCGCCGTATACAGCGACATTTCATTTTCGTCAAGATTGATACTGGCAAAAATCCGGTCTTTGGCAAACAAATAATCACTGACGGTCACCGAATGGAACAGATCCTGCTGAATCAGTCCCTCGGAAAGCTGGCGGTACCTGGAAAGCAGGAACCACATTTGTGTTTGAAACGCATATGCTTTGCGATTGGCATAAAATCCGGGCAGAAACGGATTCTCGGCTACCTCCTCCAGAATTACGCGTCCGTCAAAACGTTGAGCCAGCAGCTCGCACAACGATGTCTTGCCAATACCGATGACACCCTCAATACAAACGGTTGTAAACCAGCAGGTGTCTTTGGATTCGTGCGCCATGATTATTCCATTGTAAAATACGATTGATCGGGCATGCCATGGAAAATTATTCTCTGCTGCTTTATCGATGCGGGCATTCGTTCATAGAGCTCGGCAACCGTTTGTCCATGTGCGGCGATATACCTGCCGGGCGCTATCCGGCGCAGACCCTCCAGGCAGAACCGGCGGTTGGCTATTTGCGGATGGGGTACCGTAAGCTCATTGCTGCCTATACTCTCCCGGCCGTACAGCAGAATATCGACATCGGCGGTGCGTGCTGCATTCTTGAACGGACGTTTGCGCAAGAGGGCGTGCTCGATTGTGCGGCAGTCGCACAATAACTCATGAGCATTTCCGGCATAATTGCCCGAGACAATTACGTTCAGAAACCAGACCTGGCTATCCGGGACATCAACCGGTTCGGTTTCCATCACACGAGAAAACGCGAGCGGATCGTCCAGAATACGACGAAGCTCCGTCAGCATGGCGCTCAAATTCGCTTCCCGGTTTCCCGCGTTGGTCCCCAGGCTTACTGCAACGTTTGTCACATTCCTCCAACCAGGCATCAGGGATCGGAACGGAAATGCACCTGCATAACTGTTCCGTAGGTCTGCAGCACCGGCGCGATGACGCTTTTTTTACCAACACCGACAATCACAAAATTCTTTTCATTCAAATGCCGGGTAATCGCGTCGTTAACCTGCGAAATTTCAATAGCTTCCAGCATGGCATTGAAGTTTTCAATATAGCCGTTATCACGGTCAAACAAGCGCAGCCAGAGCAGTTTTTCGGCAATGTTGTGGATGCCTTCCAGTTGAAAAGCCAGATTCCCGACAGCAAACTGTTTTGCTTTGTCAAGCTCTTCTGCGGTCACTCCTTCTTGTGCAAAGTGCCGATATACGTCAAAGATATTGGCAAGCACATCGGCGACCTGTTCGCTCTGAGTTGTCGTACCAATAGTAAAGGCGCCGAATTGCTTGTGGGTAGTAATTTGTGAAGAAATTCCGTAGGTTTTCCCATGCTCGGAGCGAATACGTTCCATAAGGCGGGACGAAAAATTCCCGGCCCCGAGGATGTAATTGGCTAATGCAACCGCATTCTTATCCGGTGACAGCTCCGCTACCGCGTTATGGCCTAGCAACAGCGACGTCTGCGAAAAATCGGGTTTGTCAACAAGACGCACTTTCTGTTGCCCCAGTTTTTCGGGAACAGCGACGCTTCCTGTCGGGGCGGCCTCCTTGTTCCATGATGAAAACAGCTCTTCAAACCGTGACTGCATCGCGTCCAGATGCACATCACCGGCAACAATGACGATGCTGCCACGTGGTCCTACTCTGTCGTCATAAAACTGTTGCAAATCGTCCAGGGAAATTTTTTTAACCGAATTGCGCGTGTGGCCCCTGCCGGCCGGGTGACGGCTGCCGAATAATTCGCGGGCAAAATGTTTGTGAGCCAGGGTTCCCGGGTCGACATACTCGGCTTGTATGGCCGTTGCCGTTTCTTTCTTGAGCCGGGTCAGCTCCTTTTCATTCAAGCCGGGCTTGGTTATGGCCTCCCAGAAGAGCGGGATAATTTCATCGGCAAAGCAGGACAGAAATTTGCAACCGAAAACAGTATGTTCATCGCCAACATCCGCAGAAAGCGCGGCGCCAAGCTGCTCGAACCGTGCGGCAAAAGCTTCGTGTGGCGTAACGGCGCTGCCGCGCTGCATCATGCCGAACGCCAGATCCGCCGTACCTTCCAACCCCTGCGGATCGTGCAACTTGCCTACTTGCATTTGTATAGCAATGTGAATGCCCCGATGCGCATGATGCGGCGCCCGGATAATGCGCAGGCCGTTGCTCAGGACGTGTTCTTGTATCGGCGGAAAGGTAAAGGTGAATGACATAGTTGAGCCTGGTCTATTTTTTGAATAATCGACGCCCCAAACCCATCGCATACAGCAAGGGGCTGGCTTTCTTCGGTTTGAGATGTAGCACTTGACAATGCGAAGGATCCCAGTATTTGCCGGCAACGTCAATAAGATTTTCTATGCTGACTTTTTGCAGCGATTCCAGACGTCTGACCCATGAGTGATAGTTGCCCTCAACCACTTCGGCAAATCCGATGCGTTGGCAGAGGTGCTCGGCGGAATACAGCTCAAAAGTACGATTTGTCAAAGTAGTATTCTTGATTTTTTTCATTTCGAGATCGGTGATTCCCTCGTCGGTAATCCGCTCGATCTGGTCCAGCATTGCCTTCTCCAGTTTCCCGACCGAAACGTCGGGAGTAAAAATTGAAAAGAACAACGAGATACCGGCCAGACGCAAGTAGTGATTCATGCCCCCCGCCATAACCGCCAGCGAACGCTTTCTCACCAGCTCCAGATTCAGTCTTGAGCTTTCTCCCTGCGACGCAATCATCTGCACCAACTCCAGTGGCAACGCATCCTGATTTGCCGATTCGGGGGCCGGATAGCCGAGTATCAACAAGGGAACATCGAATTCTACGCGCCGCTTCATGCGTGTCAAGCCCTGCGGCGTATGTACCTTCAGCCTTTCATGCGCCTCCCCGGCCGTTTTTTTGGAAAGCGCACCGAAGTGCTTGTCGACAAGTTCAAAAATGCGCTCTTCGGTATCAAAATCTCCCACGATCACCGCAACGGCATTATCCGGCGCATACCACGCATCGTGATAGTCACAGCAATCCTGTCGTGTAAACGTGTGCAAATCTTCGAGAATTCCGAGTGGAGAAACGCCGTACGCATGCCCCGCAAACAACGATTGCCGGAATTCAAGAAACGCTTTGGTGACCGGATTGTTCATATAGGTGTGATACTCTTCGATGATGACCTTGCGTTCCGTCTCCAGAATATCAGCATTAAATGTCAAGCCGGCCATGCGATCGGCCTCCATCTCCAGGGCCATTTCGAGGTAATCCCGGGGAACTGCATTGATAAATGCCGTTACGTCTTCGGCAGTAAAAGCATTGCTGTGGCCGCCGATATCATTGATGCGTTGCGCATGTTCCTGGGCCTTGTATCTGGATGAGCCGCGAAACATCATGTGCTCGATGAAATGGGAAATGCCGCGAATACCATCGCGTTCGTTGACGCTTCCGGTTTTGTACCAGATCTGGGCAGCGATTATGGGGGCGTCATTTTTTTTCAGGCAGATTACTTTCAGTCCATTGGATAGGATTTTCTCTGCAATTGTGTCAAGCATGTTTGCCTTGGAAGAAGTGTTCTGTCTCGGCTGCGAAAACATGTAAAATATATTCAAACAACGCTTTTCCGAAGCTTGCGTCATACGAAACCGCAACTGATCCACTCAATCCATGCGGCATGATTTTGCGCAGCCCGGCCGGATCTTTGCCGCGCCGCTGCCAGCTCTTCATGTGCTCCCCGGACGGCCGAGCTTCCCGGCTATTTTCAAACGCCGAACCAGTCAGATGCATATAAATTGAAAGCATTGCCCATTCCTGCCGCCATGCCTCCTTTGCCTTTATTTGTTGAGATATGCGCTTCAGAATAGCAGGATGCTGCTGCCAATTCAGCAGGAGCAGGTCGACCGATTCGTATCGGGCCGCGATCCTTTTGCGCACCGCCTGAATAACTCCTGTTTGCAGCACCGATCCGTCTATGAGGATAATACGCCGCATCCCCTGGTATATCCAGCAACCAATAATCTGCGAAAGAGCATTCTCCAGGCAATCCGCTTTCAAACCGGCACATCCGGGGAATGCCTGGTAAGCAATCGCCATCCCATAGGTAAAGGTGTCCGCAAGCAACGTGTTGGCCCGCAGTGAGAGCCGGTGCGCAATCGAATTTACAACCGCAAGTGAAGCCCCGATCGGCACATTCGACCCGAAAGGCTCACAACAACCTGTTGGAAGAATAAGCGCCGGATTGACTTCGACAGCCTGCCGGATCGCATTAAAGGAAAGGCCGGGAATGTAGTGAGGGGAAACAGGTCTGCTGGATGACAAAGACATTGCGACGTAACCGGAAAAAGGCTGCACACGACCGGGACTATATTTGTAGAACGGGGCTCTCCCCGCAACCTCAACAATGCAGCTCTTGTTGAATCGCTTGATGCTCACTGCTGCATAACAAAATCGGAGTGAGAGGATTTATGCTGCGCAGCAGCCTTACTACGTGCGGCGGCGAACAAGGCTCTTCCTCCTGAGAACCGGCCGATTTTATTCTACCACATCGACTCAAGGTCGATGTGGTAGAATAACAAAATCGGAGTGAGAGGATTTGAACCTCCGACCCCTACGTCCCGAACGTAGTGCGCTACCAGACTGCGCTACACTCCGATTGTGGGGTTAAAATAGCTTTTTTGACGGGTATGTGCAAATTTTGCACGATGCTGATCTGCGGTGCACCGGACGCACCTGATGATAGGCAAAACGATAATGAAGGCGCCAATTGAAACGCTCTGCAGAACCTCCCGGAACAACCAGGCATATCCCGCTTTGGCAGCCTTCATTGCTCATGTAGATTTTCCTGACCGGTGTCGATGACACAAAAACAACCTTGACACTACATTCGCATTGCGGTATATTCTACATGTGGAATATTCTAAACCCGATATAAACTCGTCAACCGGTAGGCTCGCCAACCTCTTCTCTGTTCTGGCGAATCCCCTGCGGCTATCCATACTCTCATTGCTCATGGAGCAGTGCGCCCGCAACAACAACGAAGGGTGTTGTGTCCAGGACATCAACACAATGATCGACGTGCCGCAACCCTACCTTTCAAAGCACCTCAAGATACTGACCGATTGCGGTATTCTGAGCTTCAGGCGGGACAAAAACCGGGTATTCTACAAATTTGCAGACCAAAGTTCAATTTGTCACTTATTTGATTTTTTCAAAGCATGCTGCACCAAATACGATAAATTGCAGAAAGGTAAACGCACATGAAGACAGTAATAGTCGGCGGGGTAGCCGGTGGAGGAAGCGCTGCGGCACGTTTACGCAGGCTGGATGAGAAAGCTGAAATTGTGATGTTTGAGCGCGGTGAATACATCTCATTTGCCAATTGCGGCCTTCCTTACTACATCGGCGGCGTAATAAAGGAACGTGACGACCTTCTCGTTGTGAAACCTCAGCTCATGAAGGACCGCTTCAACGTTGACGTTCGCACCTCAAGCGAGGTTACGGCAATCAACCGCGATCGCAAAACGGTTACCGTTCATGACAAAGTCAACAATAACGAATACGAAGAATCGTATGACAAACTTGTTTTATCTCCGGGAGCCGCTCCAATCCGCCCCCCCCTGCCCGGCATCAACTCCTCCAGAATTTTCACATTGCGCAATATTCCCGATACCGACGCCATCGCCGATGCAGTTGACAAGGGCAAAGCGACGAAAGCGGTTGTTGTCGGCGGAGGATTCATCGGCCTCGAAATGGTAGAAAACCTTCATCACCGGGGCTTGCAGGTCACCCTGATTGAAATGGCCCCGCAGGTGATGGCCCCGCTGGACTTTGAAATGGCAGCCATGCTCCACCAGCACCTGCAGTTGAAAGGCATCGAGTTTTATCTCAATGACGGCGTTCAGCGGTTTGAGGATACGGACAAGGGCATTTCTACCACCCTCGCCGGCGGGCGCACGATCGATGCCTCACTGGTAATACTTGCCATCGGCGTACGCCCCGAGACAAAACTTGCCCGGGAAGCCGGTCTCGAAATCAATAAAGGCATCATTGTCAACAGCAAAATGCAGACGTCCGATCCGGATATCCTGGCCGTCGGCGACGCGGTGGAAATAAACGACTTTGCATCAGGCAATCGCACCTTGATTCCGCTGGCCTGGCCCGCCAATAAGCAGGGACGCATCGCCGCAGATACCATCGCAGGTCTTGACACACACTACCGGGGAACGCAGGGAACGGCAATCGCTCAATTGTTCGATCTCACCGTCGCCTCCACCGGCCTGAATGAAAAACAGCTCAAAGCGTTCGGTATATCGTATTCGAAATCATTCACGCATTCGGCTCATCATGCCGGATACTACCCCGGTGCGATTCCCCTGTCCATCAAGCTGCTTTTTGCACCCCAAAGCGGAAAAATTTTCGGCGCCCAGATTGTTGGCGTCAAAGGCGTTGACAAGCGCATCGACGTGCTGGCAATGGCAATTCGCTCCGGCATGACGGTATTTGATCTCGAAGAAATCGAGCTTGCCTACGCCCCCCCTTACTCATCCGCCAAAGACCCGGTAATCATGGCCGGTTTTGTCGCCTCCAATATCATTGCCGGACGCACCCGCGCAATTCACTGGCACGATATCGCGGCTATACAAAAGGAAAACGGCTACTTGCTTGACGTTCGCACCAGAGAAGAATTCAACCTTGGGGCCATTGACGGCGCAGTGAACATTCCTATCGATGAGCTGCGCAACCGTCTGGACGAGATCCCCCGCGATAAACCGGTTAATGTGTATTGCCAGATCGGCTTGCGCGGCTATGTCGCCTGCCGTATGCTGAGCCAGTCGGGATTTGATGCCGCAAATCTCAGCGGCGGCTACAAAACCTGGCGCTTTACGACACTCAAGCAGGCCAACGAGGATATTTACGACTCGGACAAAGTCGAATTGAGCGACAATATTATTGCCGTAGGTGATAGGCGCCCCGGTGACACTGCCGATCACATTGTTGACGCGTGCGGCCTGCAATGCCCCGGCCCGATCATGCAGCTTTACCAAAAAATCGAAGCGGCCAATGCGCAGGAGACAATTGACGTCTACGCCACGGACCAGGGATTTTACAACGATGTCGGCGCATGGTGCGCAAAGACCGGCCACAAACTCGAATCGCTGGCGCTCGAAGAAGGCGTTGTCAAAGCCCGCATTCGCAAATCGATTATGGACAAAGACGCGTCGCAATCACCACGCCTGCCGCGCACTTTCGAGGGCAAAACAATCGTGCTTTTCAGCGGCGATTTTGATAAAGCCATGGCAGCAATGATCATCGCAAACACATCCGCAAGCATGGGCAAGAATGTCTCGATCTTCTTCACCTTCTGGGGACTCAACCTGCTCCGCAAAGACTCACCCGTACGCGTCAGGAAAAATCTGATCGAAAACATGTTCGGCAAAATGATGCCGCGCGGCCCCGCAAAATTCACGCTCTCAAAAATGAATATGCTGGGCGCGGGAACGGCGATGATGAAAGGGATTATGAGAAAGAAAAAGGTCAACTCCCTCGAAGACCTCATGCAATCCGCACTTCAAAGCGGCGTCCGCTTTATCGCCTGCCAGATGACAATGGAGTTGATGGGTATCAAGCCGCAGGAGCTGATTGACGGGATAGAATTCGGCGGCGCGGCAACGTATGTTGGCACTACCGACGACGCGACGATGAACTTGTTTATTTGATCCGGCCGTGCCGGGACTCACTCATTCACCCGCAGTATACTTGATTTTCACTTTGTCAAGCATACTCGCCAGATAAATCAGATTCTGCCCGGAATCATCGATAATAAGAGGAATACGGTTACGCGGCGCGGGGAATTTCCCGTGGGACGGGTCGGCAAAGATCCACTCTCCGGTATAGGCCATGGTCCAGGCATGATAGAAATAGCCGTTACGTGAAGAAATGTAGACGAGTCCATACACAATTCGCGCCGGTATGTTGACCGCACGCAGCAGCGCGCCGAGCAATACGGCGTGCTCGCCACAATCACCATAGCCGGCCTTGAGCGTTTCCAGAGCGCTGGAAAAAGTGGCGACATCCCGGTTGCGGATGTGTTTGTCGACATAGTGATTCATAGCGTGGACAATGGCGCATCGGTCGGTTTCGCTGCCGGCTATTTTTGCGGCAAGCTTTTTTATTTTATCGTCACCCGTTTGCATGATCGGCGTAGCGGTTGTAAATTTTTTGAGATCGGCACTAACGTTTCCTGATTGACAGACCGAAATCAGCGGCTTGAGCACGGCCTCCTCTTGGCCTGTGTCGTACCACTCCACTACCGATTCATGCAACGAGAAATCGCCTGCATAGAGTAATTTGATCCGCTCGTTCTTTTTGGCTGCGCGCTGAGCGGGGATTTTAGTGAGATCGCTGAAATGAATCGACGGCCGACCGGGCGCCGCCGGCATTGTGTCGACATCTTTTGACGCTTTTGCCACGAAATACGGCGGTACTTGCTGTAAAATTGTCCTGCCGGCGCCGTCGATATGCATAACTTCCGCCATTTTGGTCAGATTGTCTTTGTTTACGAAATGATAGTGCGGCACCAAGCCTTTGAGCACTTTGGTACATGTCGTTACAATAGTGATGGGTTTGGAGCTCATTAATTCGAATTTCGTATCCGTCCAGATCTTACCGACGGTGATGTTGCCGGATTTGATATCCTGCATAAACTCCCGCGCGGTTTTCAGGTTTTCGGTAACCTCATCCACCGGCTGTTTGGATGCAGAACCGGCGGTAATGGTCAGATGCTCCCAGGCTCCCTCATGTTTGCGCAGCTTCCATTCCGATGAGCCGATCTCACCGGCAAGCGACTGTCTGGCGTCGATGAGATCGCCATTCCAGTCATAGCGACGCACCTCCTGTATTTCCATCTCGCTGATTCCCTGGATCTTGTTGCCCGGCTTGACCATAAGGCAAATCGAATCGGTAATGATTTTGCGCTTCTCATCGATCAGTGTCTGATGGTACAGCGCGCCCAGCTCTATCTGTTTCATGTAAACGGTAAGCTCATCACGAACGGCCAGCGGCGCCCAGGGATTGGCCAAAATCGAGGCAAAGCCTGCTGCTAAAAGGTATATGCTCGCCAATTTTTTCATGTGAAGCATCCTTGAGATAATCGCCTTCATCTATACGTGCAACTTTGCCTTCTTCAGCTCATCAAACGAAAAGCCGGCGGTATTCGCAAAATCTTCCATGAACAATTCGATATCGGTATAGCCTGCCTGCTCAAATATATCCTCCGGGCCCAGGTGCGGATTCTTTTCCAGCATATTCCTCGCCTTATTAATACGAACGTACCTGATCAACTCTTCAACAGACATGCCCAGCTCTTTTCTGAGTAATGCTTCCAGAAACGCCATACCCGTTGTCAAAGCTTCGCAGATGGCTTCACCGCAAAGATTTGGATCTGCGCACTCTTTTTCAACGTATTTACAGACATGCCGTACTTCTTTATCCATTATCGCCAGCCGGGTACTGGTTATGAATTGTCGTTGCTCCACTTTATTCGAATAGAAAGCAACCGCAACCCAAATAATAAAAACCGAAACAATCAGCACAAGCACTTGGCGCCAATGCCCGGCTACCCAACGCAGCAAGGGTATCGATTTTGCACTGGAAGCTATCCTGGCAATTCCCCGGCGCACGAATTGACGCCGGGCGTTTTGGGCCGGTTGGTCGATTATCGTGATTGCGCCGGCCGATTCCAAAGAATCCTTCGTTTCTGCCGCCGCGCTGCCTACCGCATCGATACTCTCCATGCCGGAAACGGATGCGGTGTCCGGCTGCGCAGCGATACCCGAATCCCGGCCGGCACTATCACCTTGCAATGGAACAACAGCACCTGCCGCAATGGAATTCTTTAGCAATGAATCGCCGGACGCAACCGGCGAATTCTCCGAAACGGCCGCTGTATCGCCGACATTAATACTTTCACGGGCATTCACCAAAAGGGCAGACAGCAACACTATTAGCGTGAATTTCATGCACGTACCTTCTTTGTTCATAAGTAAAATACACATCGCCCCCACGCGGTAAACAGCATGTCCTTCTCTTCAATTGCAGCCGCCCTATAGTGCAGAGGTATTATTCGTCAAACGCGGAAGGTATCAGTTTTTCGAATATCGCTCGAGCTGCTCCTTGAGCATCGACGTGTAATTACCCCCCAGCGCCTCTATTTTTGCGCCGAGGCGATTACAAAATGCCATCGCTTCGTCAAATTCACGATCCTTGACATTCTGATACATTTTTTTGAGGTTTTTCTCGTTGACAATTTCGTTTGTGGCTATTTCGAAGTGAATATTCGTGTTTTTAAGATTTTTGGTATGTGCATCTTCGATCATGCGCAGAGTATCCAGAAAGGTTGTCTGATCAAAGGAATATTTCAGGCGTTGTATCGACATCGCAAGCTGTTCCATAAAAAACAGACTGGAAAAGACGTACTGCCGTTTGTTTTTAAAAACTACCTTGTCATAGTAATACTCGCCAATCACAATACCGGAAGTCGTCTTCACAACAGATTTGCCGAATTCATCATTGCCCGCTTTCCAGATCCTTTTGTAAAGCTCATGAAACTCATCCAGGGTCCGCTGCGGCGCGTCCTCCTTTTCTGCAAGACTGTCCGCCCTGTCAAATGCTGCGGTATCGTCGGAAACGCCCCTGTGACCTTCATCATCCAATGCAAAGCTGGTTGCCTCACCGGTCCTGCCCGTCTCAAATTCATTGGGCAAACTTCCATTGTCGTCATAGGACGCCGGCGCAGCCTGCCGCGGAGGATCCGGCTCAACGCCGACTGCAACATCCTGATGATGCGAATGAATTATCTCGTACAATCCGTTGACGACCTCATTTTCATTTACCATCAACTCCTTTTTCAATTGTGTTTCGATAAGGATAAGCTCCTGCTCTTTGGTCTTTGCCTTATGCAGCTTTTCATTCAGCGCTTCTATCTCTCTGGTGCAATCGGTAATTTCCTGTTTGACAGTTGCGATTTCCATATCCTTTTTTCGCTTATCCTCGAGCAGGTTGCGGGAATCCCTGCCGATTTTTTTGATCAGCTCTTCCCGGTTGCGCAGTATGTCAAGCTTATCCTGGTAGGTCTGGATAATGAGATCGATGGTGCCCACCTCTTCGTGATTGAGCATATTCTTTTTGATGGCCCAGAACCGGTCAAGCTCCTTTTTGGCATTTTCCTTTTCATCAGAAAGAATATGTTCGGCGATATCATACATGCTGTCGGTTGAAGAAGAAGCGCGCGCATCGAGCAATATCGAATAAAGCTGATTGGAGTCGACAGTGCTTTTGGATACACCAAACGGCTGGGTTGAATCACCGTGAATGCGTCTCATGAGTTTTGCTCCTTACTGCAGTTGGGTTGCGTATAATTGCGCTATGTTTTCCGCTGTCTTTAATTATAGAATGCTGCCGGCATAAATTCAACCGCGGAATGGTGTAAGTGTTACCCTTGCAAGAAGTTACACAAAGCACCCCCGGATGGCTTCGATTCAGTTATCGGTTGCCTTGTGCTCAGCAGCAGACAGGATATTCTTATAAATGCCGCGTAATTTGGAATGGCCCTGTATAAACCCGTCTTCCACATAACCGCTCTGCAAGGCATTCATCAAAGCTTCTCCGGCCTTTTCTTCCAGCTCTTGTTCAGCATACAGCCGCGCTAAATACAGCCAGCATTCATGAAAATCCGGCTCAATACAAAGATGCTTTTTAATCGATTCCTCGGCGCGATCAAATTGCTTGACATTGAGATAAGCTTCCCATAAGTTTTTGAGCACATAAACGTGCTTCTCCTCGATCGCGCTCAACACGCCGATTGCTTTATGATACTGCTTCTGCTGCAGATAAAACGCGCCGAGACACTCTTTGATGGAATTGCCGGGATAGGCGATTGCGTGCAATTTTTTTTGCAGCGCGACCACCATACCCGGTTGATCGCCGCGCCGGCCCAAGGCGACCAGTATTTCCGCATCAAGCTCAGGATCATCTTTTTCGACTGCCGCCGATACGGCAATAATTTCGTCGACGTATTCGAATTTGCCGATCCTGCGCAGTGTACGCACTGTTTCCGTCATTTCTGCAACGCTCAGGTGGGATGCGACCGCCCGCGTAGAATTGTAATACGTCAGGATATCGCCTTTGAGCAGGGCAAGCTGCCGCAAGCCCATCCATCCCGCAGGACTACGGGGTGCAAGCCTGGTGGAACGCAAGTACAGCTCCTTTGCCTTCTGAAAATTTTTCAGAGCCACATGGACGTTGGCGATGTTGACGTAGAGGCCGGCGTCGGCTTTATTGTAGAGCAAAGCGCGCTGGTAGTGCTCCAGCGCGTCGTCATACTTCTCCAGTTGCTCACAGGCAAATCCCATGTTTTTATACGCGGAACCGAATTCGGGCTGATAACGAAGCGCTTTGGCGTAGGCGCCAATAGCCTTGGCAAATTCTCCTCCTGCATTGTAGCAATTGCCGAGATTGTACCAGCCGTCGGGAAAGTCGATTTGTGAGGCTGTTGCACTTTTGAAATAGTCGATTGCCCGGTCAAAATCGTTTTGATGCTGGTGGCAATTCCCCATATTGAGCAGAGCGCCGGTATTGTCCGGCTCGATTGCGAGAACATGCTCAAGCGCTTCGCGAGCCTTTTCGAATTCCTTTTTACGCAAATATACGATGCCCAGATTATTCCATCCCTCAATACGCTTCGGTTTGAGCGTTGTCAACGTGCGGAACGCATTCAGCGCTTTTTCGATGTCTCCGCTGCGGTAGCACACATTGCCGTATTCCAGCAGCAGTGAGTAGCTCTTGGGTAAATGCGCAAGGACACCGGCATAAATATCCGCCGCTTCATTCAGCCAGCCCTGATCGGCGCAAAGCTGCGCCAGTTCCTGCGCACAATCAACATCCCGGGGATTCGCGGCATACTTTTTACGCAATTCGCTGATTCGTTCTTTTAAGTCAACCGATTCCATTACGGCCGGTTTCCTTTCAACATCGCTGTTGCATGAGGTGCATACCGATCCGACAGAAGATCTTTGATATAGTTCCAATCGGGCGTTTTTTTATCAGCAGACCAGTTTTGGCCTACTACGATATCAAACCAGGCATCCAGATAAAGTTGACTTATGGCATCAAAATGCGGATTTGACGGCACAACGGTAAATTTGTTGTGCATCAATTGCTTAAAGGATACTTCATACACCTGCGTAATCCATCCGCCGCCGAACATCATCGACATATCACTGAGAATATCTTTGCGAACCGGAATCATGCCGAAGCGACTGCAGCCCTGCATCTGATTTCTGGTGCTGGTGATATGACGGGCGAGACTATACGATTGCCGGGGATCGGGCGTATTTTTGGGGATGCCCCACCACCAGCCGCCGGTAGTGATAGATTTGCGTCCGTGCCGCGCAATGACGCCGTTTTTGTCAAGCATAGCCGAACAGCCGGCAGGCATGACCGCTACGTGCATGTCGTCTTCATTCTCCAGATAACCGTCCAGGCCGTCGCGCCCGGTTCCATGGATAAAAAAGCAGTCAAGCTGGGTCATAAACGAGAGAAAAACTCTTCCCTGCCGAAAGCCTTCCCACACGCCCACGCCGCTCCAGCCTTCTTCCCACATTCGCCGATTGTAAATATCGGCGGCGGCATAGACAGCCTCCCAGTGTAGTGCGTCAACGACGGCATCGCCCCGCATCCTCAGGACATTGGCGCTGTCGCCGTTGCACTGGAAGATGCGGTCGACAATGCGCAGCGATGTTCCGCTATAGCGTTTGCCGCGATGCGCAATACGCGGCTCGATCGCACCACCGTAGGGCGTGCGGCTCCAGATCCACCCCAGTACGAAAAGGTCAAAATAGTCCCACGTGTTTGGATCTTTTTCCAGCAGGTAATTGGCGGGCAGACCGTAGCCGTTAATGCTTTTCATGGCCGCGCCGATCGTGTCTTTATAGTGCCGCCATGTCGCCAGCGCGTCGTCTACTTTGCTCTTGCAAAAAACCATAATGCGGGTTTCGAATTTGCGCGGGACATAATACTGTTTCCCATTTGCCTGCCCGAGCGAGGTGAGCATATAGGAGCTTTTGAATTCGTCAAGCTCACTTGCGGAGAGAAATGCATCGAGCGGCAGCACCTTGTCGTTGCGAATCAGAGCGGCGCTTTTGCCGAAAGGAACTTTGATGAGGCCGGCCATACCGGCATGCCGGCCCAATTCATGTTCCATCGAATCCATCTGGGCATAGCCGACGACATCGATTTTACCGCGCGAAGACTTTTCGAACGGCGGGACTACTTCATTTCTGAAATAGACTTCCTGATCGTCAATCATATTAATCAGCACGGTCATGGCGAATTTCGGTGCGCATGCAACCATTAATGCAATCATCGCCGCGCATCCGAACCTGAACAAAAGCTTCGCTCGCCAATTAAATTCGACTCCGGAAATAGGTGGTTTCATTGTTTTGTTTGTCAACCTGCCGAAGATAATTCCTGTATTGCCTTGTTTGCTTTGCGCAGTCGCTGAATGAATATTTTCAGCAACTCGATGGCAATGTGGGGACACTCGAGAATCACGTCAATCAAATCGGTTCCATTGATACGCAAAAGCACACACTCATTTTGAGCATACACGCTGGCCGAACGCACTTCGGCGTCAAAGACCGACATGTCGCCGAAGCAGTCGCCGGCACCAAGTTCAGCCAGATCAATTGCATTTTTTTCATCAATCATTTTCGATATACGCACCGTCCCGGACTTGATCAGATACATCGAATCGCCCAGATCGTTTTCCTTGACAATGCGCTGGTTGTCCCGGAAAGTCAGCTCCTCGGCAATCTCGGCCACCGCTTTGATGTCATAGGTATGCAGTGCCGAGAAAATTTGTGTTTTCTTCAGGAACACAATGTTTTCCAGGACCGATACGATCGTCTCTGAAACAGTGGATGTTGTCATTAACAGACCTCTGTGGCGGCTAAAGCGATCCTGCGCACCCAGGACCGATCACTGTGGCGGTACTCTAAGATGATATCATTAAGTGCTTTAGGCTTCAAAGAAAAGGCGTCTCTCCCATAATTACTGTGCACGGCGGCGTCTTCCGATTCGAGTAATCGCAAAACCCATGAATTGACTTTGGCATCACCGGTATTGTCCAGAACCTCCAGCGCCCGGGCGCGAATATGTTTGTTTTTGTGCTGCAGGCGATGAATGACTTTTTCTATTTGCTTGCCGGAATCGAGCAACGCGGCACTATACAGAAGCGTCGTTATTCTACGAAGAATGCATTCCTCAACAATTGCATGCCGCAGCAAGAGTGCCTCGTTTCCGGAACCATTGAGAATGATCGTGTGAATTGACGCCCAATCTTTATAGGCGGCCACGGTTTCTTCGAGCGCGATCTTTTGCAAAAACCGGCCGGCGCCTTTATCCGGATTGAAATGCAGTTCAACCAGCGCACGGGCGATTACACTGCGAGCGGTAGCGCCGGCTTGCGCCATGTGTTCAAGAAGCTTCTGACAACGGTATCCTTTGCAGCTCATATTCCTGACGGCACTTGACAAATCGGCCAGACGCTTTGAATTCGCCGTCTCACACAAATCAAGCAGCATCTTCAGTGCACGGTCACTTACATCCTTGCCAACGGCGGCAATGAACTGGCGCCAGGCGCTGCGATTGGACAGAAGCAATGCACCATGTTTTTGCCCGAATTCATGCAGCAGGTCAAGATAGTCCGCCATACGGATTTCTCCCAGAGCAAAGATGCCGCTGGCCGGACAATAGCGTGCGGTAGAATCAAGCATGGCAAGCAGGATGCTGCGAATTTTTTTTTGCAGCGCGTCGTCGGCCTTTTTCCAGAGCATGACGGCAGCATTGGCGCGAATGCGATTATTGTCATGATCCAGATACCTTAAAACGGTATCATGTGCATAGCGGTAGTTGCACACAAAGAGCGCCTCGATACAGTTTGCCACCACGCGGTCGCTGGTATCGGTCAGGCATTCCAGAAACACCGGCGCAAGATCCTGACGGCTCAAACGCGACAACGCGGAAATAATCTTGGCACGAATGTGTTCGTCCACCCGGGGAATAACTGATTTGAGGATATCCAGCGACTCTGACGAGTTGATATTGGCGAGTATTTCAATTGCATAATCGGAGATTCCGGCCTGCTCGTGCGTGATCATCCCCTCGAGCACGTCAAGCAACCCCTTTTCCTGCGGCATGCGGGACAGATTTTTAATCCATTCATTCGAGTGAATATCGATGCCCTTGAGATGCCGGGTGAGGTTTTCGGTATATTTGGAACGCAACCGGAAGGTCTGCACAACCATAGCCAGTGACAAACCAAGCAAACCGATCACATTAACCTGAAACGGCAAACGCGGAGCAACAAATACCAGCCACAATCCTGCCGAAATCATCGCAATCGGCTTGACAAATCCCTCGATGAGCAACTTTCCCCTGCCCCGAATGCTCTGCGGAAGACTCGAGAAGAATATTTGGAAATTCGGCGAAAAGAATGAATCGAAAAATGCAATGCGCATCCCCACACCGACGGTCACCCCCCAGAACAGCAGGTGCGCGAGATCATCCTGCAGGCTAAGCCAGGATAGCGATCCGAAAATGAGAACCAGCATCATCGGCAGCAGAAACATTGACTTTGTCGAACCGATCTTTTTAATGACGGCCCCGGCAAAGCTCATCTGTATCAGCGCCGTGGCCAGCATGGATATTCCGTTGAAATAACCGAGGAACCGTGCGATTTCCGCAGCCTGGTCCGCAGATTCCGCGAAATAACTATTTAATTCGCGGTAAAAAGCAAAATGCTGATTGCACAATATCACAAAGAGCAGAAAGTAGAGTACCGCCATATTGCTCAACAACGGCTCGGACTTGAACAATCCGGTATCCTGCACAATCGCAAGCAAGCCCCCGGACGGTCTCCTGTTATCTGCAACCGGCATGAAGCTTTTGCGAAATGATTGCCGAATCGGAATAAGCAAAGCGCCTTGCACAAAGAGCAGCATCGCCCAGAAAGGCAGTAAATTTTCTGCCGAAATAATACGTAAAACCGCCGGAATTGAAAATGAGACCGCCAACGCGCCTAGCGTGCCGCCGGCCGCAATAAACGGGAAGTCCTTCCCGGCATTGCGTGAGTCAACAAGATCATTGGCAAGGGTCCAGAACAGCAGGAACTGCAAGATCTTGGTAACATACGCATAGGAATACAGCGGCAGATAAAGCAGCGAAAAGTCCCACAGCACGGCAAGTCGAATCAGCAACAGCATGACGGCATGACCGCAGGTAAAGCCGATGAACAGCATCCCGCGATCCACGCGGTCAATGACCTTCATAATAACCGAGGAAAAAACAAAGAGCAGCAAAGCATTAGCCAGAAAGAGCCAGGGAATATATTTGGCGCCGAACTCCGCCAGCAACAATGCCTCTGCCGCGCTGTCGCCCAAAATAGCGCTTGCAAAGCAACTAAACAGCAAAATGAATAACGGAATGCGATACGAAGTAAGCTTCACCGATACCTCGCAAAGATGACGACGCTGAAACAGCTATAGAATTTTTCAAGCACGGATACGCAATCCGGAGCATCCACCGGAAACACCGATCTGAATGTTATCAGTATATCATTGTAAGAGGGAAATTTCAAAAACAGGTGCGGCTTGGGGCGCTTGATATATCGTATGTAAACTAACCGTGATGAAACGCCGACACTTTGCCCGCCAATTCACAGATATCGGAAATTTTCATATTTCCATACACATGCCGCTAAACGAACTTACCTTTTTCTCTGGTAGAATATCGACGGCGTTTTTTTGCGATCATGCATCCTCCCGGGTTTCTGTTGGGAGAGTAGAGATTTTACAGAACCTGAATTTGGAGATGTCGCGGAGGACGGAACACAAACGCAATTTATTCCGGCGCTCTGTATAGAACGTTTCCCGCAGCTTTTATATGCAGGGAAACCAGACCGTCTTTAGTGGAGTTTTAGTGCATAAGCCCATGATTTTACAATTGGTAAAAAAAATGACATTATATATATTAAGTAAACATCCTTGCAGGGTATATTCAAGCTTTTATCATTTTCAAGATGTTGGTGGTACCATGCCGGAAATTGCAACCGAGATAAAAGGTATTAAGCTCCGCAGTACATTGAAGGGTAATACCAGCGAACTATATGGAATGAAATTATCTCCCGATGCACGGCTGCTGATGTCTCCGTCAAAATCAGGGGAACTACTGCTCTGGGAAAATGAAAGCGGGCATTTTTTAGGCAACATATTTACCGGGCTAAAGCAGCCGGTCTGCCTTGGGTGGTCACCTGATTCAAGAACTGTGGCATTCGGGGACAGATCTCGCGCTTTGCGTTTTTTTGATGTAATGAAAAAAAGAATTATTAGTGAAATTACCGATAATACACACGATATAGAATTTGTCAAATGGTCACCTGATGGAAAATATATCGCAACCGGTGGCAATGACCGATCTTTATGCATTTGGAATTTTGCACATCGTGAGCTTCTTCATTGGCTGAGTGGACATGCGAATAAAGTTACCAGTGCTTCCTGGAGTCCAGATAGCAGGAGGCTGTGTTCGGGCGGCTGGGACAACAAAGTCAGCATATGGGAAGTAGAAAGCACCCAAGAGCAATACATTCTTCAGGGGCACTTGCACTCTGTGAATGATGTCGCGTGGTCGCCCGACAACACGCTCCTGGCATCCGCATCAGATGACACGACAGTCAGGATTTGGGAACCCGATTCAGGACGTCAGACGCATGTGCTCGAAGCACACACCGATTGGGTAGTTTCGGTTGTATTCTTGCAAAACGGCAGACTGCTTGGCTCCCTTTCCGAAAAAGGTACGGTTATTTTATGGGACACGCGGACATGGGCGGAAGTAGCCCGTTTTGACCAGATTGGCAATACCGATTTTTTGTCGGATTTAATTCTTGATACCAAATCTCAAATTCTAATAACAAGAAATGCCAATCCAACTCAGGTGGATGTCTGGGACATAAACTTAGATGAGCTTTTACAGCAGAATTCCGCAGCATCCGTTATTCACTATGTCAATGCGAAAGCGGTTCTCGTTGGAGATGCCGGCGTAGGGAAATCGGGCCTGGGCATCCGTATTGCGGAAAAAACATTTTATGAAACAAAGTCGACACATGGTGCGAAATTCTGGCAGATACCTATATCAAATGAGCAAATCGGAATAGTTGATCAAAATACATGTGCTGAATTGACATTGTGGGATTTTGCGGGACAAGCCGAATATCGCCTGGTTCATCAGTTATTTCTTGACGACACTGATATCGCCCTCTTGCTATTTGATTGTTCTGATGCTCATGATCCATTCCGCGGAGTATCATACTGGGCAAAAGCAATTAAAAACCATGTCCCTCAACACGCTCTGAAATTGTTGGTTTCATCACGAATCGACGTAAGCCCCGTAACTGTTGATGCACATGAAATTAATTTGGCGCTTACCCGCTTTGATCTTGACCGCCATTTCCAAACAAGCGCGGCAACCAGCCAAGGTGTGAATGAATTGGTGAATTTTATTTTGACATCAATACCCTGGGATCGTCTCCCCAAAACCACAACACCGCGTTTATTCGAACTGATCCGATGCTTTATTTTAACACGCAAGGAAATGGGAGTAAAGCTGGTAGACGTCGATACAATTCGCCAGGAAATAAGAAACCAGTATGATGACGGCGCAGCCTATGAAAAAGAAATCGATACGGTTATATCGCTGCTGCAGGCCCGGGGAATCATCTATCGTGTTACTCTTAATGAAAAGCAGGATTTTATACTTACTTGTCAGGACATACTCAACCAGTATGCCTCATCAGCAATTCAGGCTGCACGCAATCATGCCCGGGGTATTGGGGCTATCGCTGAACGTGATGTGCTAACAGCCAATATACCACTTGACAATATCGAACGCTTAACACCGGAGCAGGAAAAGATAGTCCTCGAATCAACAGTGGAGTTGCTGATTCGTCACGACCTGTGTTTTCGAGAGATGGGTTTTCTGGTTTTTCCCACACAAATTAATGTAACTCGCCCTGAATTGCCGATTGACCATCCACCAACAGAAATTTCATACCGGTTCTCCGGGGGCATCGAATCTATTTATGCTTCACTTGTAGTGCAATTGAGCTATACCGGCTACTTCCAGCTTGAAGACCAATGGAAATATGCAGTAGAGTTTTCACGAAATAGTAAAAGACTCGGTTTTTCAATGCGTCAAATTGAAGAAGGGACAGGTGAGTTGGGTATTTACTTCTATAGCAACATTTCTGATTCCGATAGAATTACCTTTACCAAATTTGTTACCGCCCATCTCAATGTAAGAGGCATCAATATAGAGCGACATTTCAGCCTGGTATGCAGTTGCGGAAAAAGGATTGAAGATGATGCAGCAATAGCGACCCGCGTTAAAGCCGGGAAACTTGATATCCCATGTCAATACTGTGGCAGATCGGTTATGATCCCCAGAAGCATTGAAGAGCGGTATGACCAGAATATTCAATTAAAAGAAAAGCAGCAGGAACTGGTTGAAACGGTGTCACACCGCACCCAGCGTGAGGTCAAGGAATTCAGAAAAGATCAACAGCAGTATACCAGCGATTGCGATAAGCTGATTTATATTTTGCATCTTTCCGACCTGCATATTGATCATGACAAAGAAAAGGCGTTTATCTATCGATCGCAACTGCAGCTTGATCTGCATAAAGAGCTGGGTATCAATCGCCTGGACTACCTTGTTATATCGGGCGATATTGCCAACAAGGCTTCTCCCTCGGAATACAAAATAGCAGTTGAATTTGTTGATGGTCTGCTTAAGGGGTTTGGCATCTCTTCCGACAAAGCAATCATTGTTCCGGGTAATCATGATGTCGACTGGGAAGAATCTAAAAAGGCATACCCGTTTTACTGGAAAAGCAACCTGCCGGAACACCTTGATCCCGGCCGGACAATTTCAGCCGGCGAGGCCGGCGTATTGATGCGTGATGACCAGACCTATTTTAACCGCTTTGAGAATTTCAACTCGCATTTTTATAAAAAGGTCTACCGCTCACACCCATATCCACTGGAATATTCCAGCCAGGGAATCTTGCATATCAATGAAGATGATAAAATGCTGTTTCTTGGACTGAACTCTTCATGGCATATCGATCACCATTTCAAAACACGTGCGGAAATACACAAAGTTTCTCTGCACCAGGCTATAGAAAAAATGCAAAATAAATATGATGATTGGTTGAAAATAGCCGTGCTGCACCATCCGGTGTCAGTTGACGGAATTGCAGATGAAAGCTTTATGGATTCATTGTCTGTATGCGGATTTAAAATGTGCATGCATGGCCATGTTCATAAAGCAGCCGAAGGACACTACGCTTATGATGATCATCGAAAAATCCATTGCATGGGAGCGGGAACATTCGGTGCGCCCAGTAAGCACCTTCAGGAAGGAGTGCCCCGCCAGTATCAGCTAATTGTATTGGATCCAAACACCGGAGAGGTTTCTGTGCAAACCCGCAAGCGTGCCGGTCACGACGGAGCCTGGATGGGGGATGCTCTGTGGCAGGACAAAAACAATCCTAAACCGCATTACACTTTTTCCATAAACTAAAAGTGCCTGAGGAGGAGGCTTTCACCCATGTCCGTATTCAGCTTCCTGGATAGCATTCTTGAGAATAAGCAACGAAAAGATCTCCGGCATTTTCTTGCTGTGGCAAAAACCATAAAGAATTTAGCGCCACAATATGCAAATCTAAGCGATGCTGATTTAAGCAGCCAAACTCCACTGCTGAAACAGCGCTTGAACAATGGCGAATCGCTTGAGGATATCCTGCCCGATGCATTTGCGGTAGCCCGTGAGGCCACCCACAGGATATTGGGCAAGAGTGAGTTGCTCTTTGACCCATTTTCCGGTAATATGGTGCCGAAATTCTCTCATAACGAGGCGCAACTGATCGGTGGCATCGCGATTCAACCAGGCATAATTGCAGAAATGAAAAGCGGTGAGGGGAAAACTTTGACAGCCTTGCTAGCCGCCTACCTGAATGCACTAACCGGTGAAGGCGTTCACGTTGTCACCTTCAGCAAAGCATCTGCAAAACATGACAGCCGCATGTTAGGTCCTGTATTTACATTCCTTGGGTTAAAGGTAGGCCTGTTGGATACTGCAATGTCCGGTACTTCCGAACGGCGGGAAGCCTATGCGTGCGACATCACCTATGGCAGTTGCGATGAATTCTGTTATGACTATCTCAGAGACAATATAGCTTCCTCCATTGATCAATGCGTTCAGCGCAATTTCTGCTATGCTATTGTTGATGATGCTGATGGCGTGCTTATCGATAAAGCACGTATTCCAATTTCGATATCCGGACCAACCGTAAGGCATAGCAGAAGATATGAAGATGCTGCTCAAATAATAGACCGTCTTGTCAGGATCCAAAACGAAATATCAGATCGGCTTATTGAGGAAGCGAAGAAGATTTTGCAGCATGATCCAGGTAACTATGAAGCAGGAGTTTTAATATGCAAAGTAAGGAGAGGTGACCCCAAAAACAAAAAGCTTGAGAACCTCAATAAAAATATTGAAGTACAAAAAGTAATAAATTTAGTGGAAACCGACTATCGCCGGGAACGAAAATTGCACGAGTTGGATAAATCATTAATGTATTACTGGCACAGTCAACTTGGCCGGTTCGAATTAACCACTATGGGGCAAAACATCGTTGTCGAAATGCACAATCACAAGTTCAGTATACCCGACCTTTCTGAAATGATAAGCGAAATAGAATCGGATTGCTCGCTAACACCCGCAAAACGAGAAATGCGCAAAAACGAAGCGTATCGACTAAGCGCAGAACGGGAGCAATGGGTTCACACACTCAGTCAATCAATCAGAGCGCACACCCAATTTGAAAGAGATACGGACTATATTATCCAAAATGGTGAAGTTATTATCGTGGATGAAAATACCGGGGAATTACTGCATGGACGCAAATACAGCGATGGTCTTCATTCCGCTATCGAAGCCAAGGAGGGAGTGCGAGTGGGAGGTGAAACCCAAGCATTGGCCACCATTACTGCTTATAATTATTTCAAAATGTACGCCGGATTAGCTGGTTTGTCCGGCAATGCCGAAATTGACAAAGCTGAATACAATGATTTTTATGGACTGCGTGTCATAAAGATACCGTCACACCGGCCACTAAGCAGATTCGACTCTGAAGACGAAGTATATAAAACTTTGAAGGAGAAATTCAATGCGGTTGTGCAAGAAATTGCCTCGTTACATAAATTGGGTTGCCCCTGCCTTGTTTGCACATTGTCTGAAGATGCGGGCAGTTTTTTGAGTCGATTGTTGAAATATGCAGGTATAGAGCACGAAATAGTAAATGCCCACCAGTATGCTCGCAAGTCAATTGTTCTGGCCAAAGCCGGCAGGTTAAATGCTGTTACCGTTCTTACCAGTGCCGCTTTCAGGGGAACAGATATTATTATTGGCGGCGATTTTGAGGTTCTGGCAAACCATTTATTGCAGAAAGAAGGCATATTTTTTGATGAGCTAACCTTTGATCAAAAGCGTTATAGATTTCCCCAATTGTACAAAACACTTTCAAGGGAACGAGAAGTGGTGCTTGAGCTTGGAGGATTACACATAATAAGCACTTCGCGTCATAAAAATCGCCGGTTCGATATGCATATGCGCGACTGCGCAGGCCAGCGTGGAGAACCAGGTTCATCAAGGTTTTTCCTGTCTCTTCAGGATGATCTTATGAATATTTTTGGTTCGCAAAAGATTGCAAAGATTATGGAACGCCTTGGCGCTGAAGAAGGTGAAGTGATTTCGCATCCGCTGGTATCAAAAGCAATCGACAACGCGCAAAGACGAGTTGAACAACGCAATTATCATATCCGCAAAAATTTGAAGCAATATGACATGTTAGAATCTCAGAGAACAATGGTCTACAGTTTTCGACAGAAAATCCTGCACGGCGGCGATTCTAACAAAGAGCTTCTGAATCTTATGGCTTTGTGGATCGAATTTACAATTCAGGACCATTGCGGAAATTCGGATTGTTGTGATGACTGGAACCTTTCCGATATAAGCGCAGAAATAAAAAAAACTGGCGGCATTGCCTATTACATACCTTATAGTGAAATCTGCAAAATGAATAGAGAAATGCTCTTTGATGACATCTGGAAAATTGTCAAGAGCAGATATTTATCGCAGCTAAAGCAATTCGGGGAAACTAAAATGAGCAGCCTTGAAAGAAGTGTACTGCTATTGGCAATTGATAATTTGTGGAAAGATCATCTATATGAAATGGACTGCATAAAAACGCAAACCCGCCATCTTACTTTTGGATCGGAAAATTCCATTGCGCAATACTGCCGTTTGGCGGCGGATGCATTTGCCCATTTTCAAAAGCAGTTAAGCGCTGAGGTCACCGCTGTTATTTTTCGAATCCAATCGACTCAACCGGGTGATCATCTCGACAAAGCAAAAGAAGTGTATTCTCCGCATTCGTTTTCCGGCTCGCCCCGGATTGTTGCTCGACCAAAGATGCAAAATGGCAGATATATTGGACGAAACGACCTTTGTCCTTGCGGTAGCGGAAAGAAGTATAAGCATTGCTGCGCAGAATACGCACCTAGCAAAAATCAATAGAATGTTGCCCTTAACCAGGGACGGAGCTTTCAAAATAGCATATTCAAGGCGTCCCAATAAAAGTGAGATTATTCATGCCCGGAGCAATTTACCTTGTCATGGCCCGAGGCACCAAGAAGCGGATGCTATTTGTCTCGGAAGCTGATTGGCGCAGCTTTCTTTCCTGGAAAGCGCCTTGCAAAGAAATAATTATCTCCTTCAGGCCCCGGAAAGAGTAAAATCACTATTTCGCCTTTGACTGCGGGGATACAAAAAGGTAAAAGTATTAGCAAAGCAAGCCATTCGCTAAACTATAGTGAAAGCTCCCTCCCTTATCGCAATCAAAGCGGTTCATCCCTGCGTGTGCAGGGAACATCCGGCCGGCTAGACA
>WJLW01000076.1 GCA_014728295.1 Chitinivibrionales bacterium
AAAAAAGGCCTTCGGATCAACGGTGCTTTTGGTCATAGAGGACGCCAACGGTCAACCACTTTCTCTTGGAAGTGGGTTCTTTGTTCGTGACGGTGAGATTGCAAGTAACCTTCATGTTGTCGAAGGTGCCGTTAGGGGTTAGCTTCTTCCTCTTCGTATACATCCAGTGCAGAGGAACCGATCTTGCCCCGTTTAAGACCCTCGACAAGCGCTGCTGTCTGAATTAATCCACCCCGGCCGGTATTTATCAGCATGGCACCGTCTTTCATCTGGTCAATCGTTGTATCGCTTATGATATACTTTGTTTGTGCATTGAGCGGGCAGTGCAGAAGCACGACATCAGATGAAGAAAGGAGCTCCGACAAGCCGGTATAACGGACCTGGTGTTTTTCTGCGAATTCTTTGTCCTGCACAATATCATTTGCAAGGATATGCATACCCATGCCGCGCAGAATAGCGATGACGCATTTGCCGATTTTTCCCGTACCGATAATACCGGCTGTTTTATTGTGGAAATCCTCACCCATGAGTCCTATGATTGAAAAGTTATGCTCTCTGGAGCGGGCATAGGCTTTATGGATATGGCGGTTAAGGCACAGCATCAACCCTACCGTATGCTCTGCAACAGCATAGGGCGAGTATTCAGGCACACGACATATCCTGATCCGATCTGTTGCAGCGGCAATATCAACGTTGTTATAACCGGCGCATCGTAAGGCAATAAGCTGTGTTCCCCCATTATCCAATCCATCGATAACACGACTGCTGATCGTGTCGTTGACAAAAACGCATACTGCACTAAAACCATGCGCAAGCGACACGGTGTCTTCATTCAGCCGCGTTTCGAAATACTTGATCTCAGCTCCAAAATCCTGGTTGGCTTCATCGAAAACCCGAATGTCGTACGGTTTTGTATCAAAAAAGGCAATACGAACATTTTTCATGGCCCCTCCCTTTCTTCTGCGCCGAACATCTAATACTTAAGAGCACCGGCCCCTTTGTTTAAGCTTAATTGCAGCAAGTGGTGTGCCATCAATTTTCATCATCGAATATGCTATTCCTGCATCTGCGTAGATTTCTCAGCAGAAAGGGGAATGGATGTCGAACTGGCTTTTCAAAGATTAGAATAACAAGCTATTTCAACGCAGTAAAAACAATCCCGGCAGTCCCCAAAACCATCCCCGCAACCCGCGCTCTGTTGAGCGGTTCTTTTATGACAAGTGCGCTGTACAGGGCAAAGGAGATAATGCAGGTGCCTACGGCTACAGGGTAGGCGATTGCCGCTTTGGATGCCTGGGCGAAATAGTCGAGTGATTTGAAAAAGGTAAGCTGGCCGGGAAGGCTTACACATGCAAGGACAGCTCCATATTTGATCGTGTTTTTATCGGGATAGCGTCGGAGGAGCAGCGAAAAGAAAACATATCCGGAAAGAGAACCGGCTGCGGCAAGCGGCACCCGAAGACGTGCGGCATCGGTCCAGCCGGGCCATCGTGAAGGAATCGTAGTAAGGGTCTGCTGGATACCCAGGATAAGGAGCGCAGCAAGGGCGATAAAGAACCATGGCGTTTCTTTCTTGCCGGTGGCGATAGTCGTTCTTCCCTCCTTTGATTTTCCCAGAAGAGCGATTCCTGCAAGGATTGCCGCAACACCCAGCACATTCCATAAGTGGACACTGTCTCGCCAGGCTACAACACCGGCAAGAAAAGGAATTGCCAATGCTGACTGCCCTATTGTCCAGGTCGATGCGTGATGTCCCATGCGCATTCCCTTGTTCATGAACATCATGCCGACTGCACCAAAAATACCGGACAAAAAGAGCGCTGCCGACATCTGAAAAAGCTGCGGAGCCTTCCCGGAAAGCAGAATATCGTATCGTGGAATCAGTATCCATCCGAAAATAACGTTTATGAGCTGACTTGTCACCATGAAGCCGACATAATCGTATTTTTTCCCTGCGCCTTTACTGAATACAACACCCACCGAGCCCCAGAGCAAGCCGGTGAAAAGGGCGAACGCGGTTCCAAGGAGGAGCATCAGGCGGCCTCCACTATCGGTGAAACAGTGAATGCGTTTAAATAATGACAGTCGGCAGTAACAGGCAAGCGAGATGGCCGGTGCCGGTCAATTGTGAATGACTGTATAACGGCGCAGAGAATATGCCTTTGAGGAGAGGGTGATACAGTAACATCCCGAAGGAAGCGACAAGTTGTGTATGTCAAATGAAGACTTTGTATTGAGATTTTTCGATTCATAAACAACCTTGCCGGACAAGCTCACGATTTTCAGGGATTCTCCTGCCGGGATTCCGGCAAAATCGATGTGCGTTTTGTCGACACGGATTTCCGGCTGTCCGGAAATTTGCCGAATCGATCTGGTTGCAACCGGCAGACTTTCCTGTCCGGGCACATAATATTGATATTCCTGGCCTGTGCGGAAAGTGGCGGCAGGGATACTGTCGTTATTGAACAGGTTGCAGTAGCCGATATTCCGGGAATAGGCATACCGTGCTTCAATGGGCGAGGGGACCTCACTGCTCGATACCACAACTTGGGTATCATTTTCGATGTGCGCATCGGCCCAGTGCCACACACTATCCTGCCCACGGATTATGAACCCCTGCAGCGTTGGGATCTGTGCAGCGGCGAGTCCGCTTTTTGCATGTTTGAAATAGATCCGTATCGATGGGCCTTCAATGGTGTAGCCATCGTATCGGGGCCCGGTATAATCGGTGTAAAGATCGGTTCTTCCATACACATACCCCAGTGCACCGCGGGCGGCGCGCATGGCATTGCCTTTTTTGTCTCTGGGGTGGGAGCCTTCGCTCAAATCGGCAGCGCTTGCCATAAGGGTCCGGGGAAATTTCTCGATCATGGTGTAGTCGTGTGTCTGATGTCCCGAGTAAAACCAGTAGCCCGACATGACCGAATCAATGGAGCTGTCGATACTGGTTGGAAAGGTTTGACTGACAACTTTACCGAATGAATGCGGCCATTCGCTGCCGGTCGGGACATGAAACGACGGGCCTCCGCCGTTGGGTTTCTGGTTGTAAATAAACCAGAGATCGTTCTGCTCAAAACGCATCTGCCATCCGTAAATAATCGCGCCCATGATCGGAAACATCTGCTTTGTCGAATATCCCGGTCCGCTCTCGCCCTGGTCCCAGTAAATCCCCCGGATACCGAATCCTTCAATGCGGCCTGTAACCATGTCCCTGTATCCGTTCCCCAACTGGTTTGAGGTCGACTGCGCCTCAACAGGCTTTTGCGGGACCACATTTCCGGCCAGTGCCGCGGCCGACGAATCCTTTCTCCACTCCTGAGCAATCCAGGTGTTGTATTCGTCAACCATATCGCCGGTGGCCCAGTAGCTTGCGGTGGTTGCACCCATGGCGGCCTCGATCAACCCCACAGGAACATCGAGGAGCTCGCTGATTTCCCGGCCGAACTGGAACAGAAGCGCAGAGAAGTCGGGAAGGTTCGATGCCGTTGCGACTTCCCAGGTGCAGTTCGCTGCCGGTTTCTGCAAATCGCGGCCGTCACAGAGAATTCTTATGTTGTCAAAGGGCGCGCTTGCCATGATTTCATCATAGATCGCCTGAGTGGTTTTGCCTTCCTGCAGGCTGGATTCCATATTGGACTGCCCGGCGCCGATCCAGACCTCGCCGACAAGGATGTTGTCGAGGGTACGAGTAGAGCCGTCACCGGAAATAGTCATCTGCTGCGGATTCGCATTCGCTTGCATGGGAGAAAGCAATATTTTCCAGTCACCCGAGCCTGAGGCTGTTGCCGATTTTGTCTGCCCGGCGAATTGCACGGTTATCGATGCTCCCGGAGAAGCGGTTCCCCAGATCGGAACATTTTTACCCTGTTGAAGGACCATATTGTTGTCGATTACCGCTGGAAAATTTATAGCAGCAGAGAGCGTCTGAATAACGGCAAGTATTGGAATAAACACAAAAAATGAGACGGTTTTTTTCATGGATCGGTCCTTTTTAGCGGTAAAAACATCTATTCCTGATATTAATGTAGTTGAGAGCTACCCCATAATCAATGAATATATTTTTAACTAAATTAATTATTGTTGCAGCAAATTACCAGCACGAGCCCCCGTTTGCGCATGGCGATATCCAGGATGATTTCGGGAAGGTTCAGGGCTTCGAAGCGTGGCACGTCCGTTTTGATGGATCGGATAGCCAGCGATATGGTTCCGCGCTGCCTGAAGGCATTGACGCGA
>WJLW01000008.1 GCA_014728295.1 Chitinivibrionales bacterium
GAATTAATACGCTATGTGCATCTCAACCCGATTCGGGCCGGTATCTGCAATGACTTGAAAGAACTGGACCGCTATACCTGGTGTGGCCATAGCGCCCTGATGGGAACACAAGCGTGCACATTTCAAGACACATGGCCGGTAATGCGGCGGTTCGGGAAATCGGCCCAAACGGCACGAATTGCCTATAGCGAGTACCTTGCGCAAGGTCTTGCCCGAAATACAGAGGAAGATTTATTGCCGTTTGATTCCCCGAATGCCGCTTCGGAAGGCCCCGGCATGTGGGTTATTGGCGACCAAGAATTTGTAGCGCAAGCGCTTAAAGCTGATAAAGATAAAAAACTTCGTCTGGCGCGCTTTAAGCGCGAAGGAAAAGACATTCGCGCTATTAGCGGGAAAGTAGCTGCTGCATTGCATATTGATCCGCAGGAAATCAGGTGCAGAGCGAGAACAGGAGTTGCTGCGGATGCACGCAAAATAGTCGCCTATTGCGGCCATCGCGAATTCGAAATACCCGCTATCGATATTGCACGCCATCTCGGAGTAGGTCCGACAGCCGTATCGATGATGCTGGCAAAAGGAAAACAGTTGGCACAACAAAAAGGAATCAGCTTAATTGATTAATTGAACTCCGTCCTTGAGGTATGTAGATGCTAAAGAAACAGTTGCGAAAGGTACTTTTGCGCCTTGCAAATCGAAATATTTTCGATCTCCTGCTCGCGCTTGAGGTTCTGTGCCACTACCATCGCGGGTATGCTATAGGTCCGGTTGAACTTAATCAAAGAACGGGGCACATCCCGAAAACTGTATTTGGCTTCAATCATGAGTTCAGCCCGATCATCCCGCACCAGGCAGAAATCAACCTCCTGGCCATCGCGGGTCCGAAGATAATGAAGTCGCCACTTCTGTGCTTTATAATCAATCAACGCACACACATGTTTCAGCAGACTGCATGCAATTAAATTCTCAAAGTGCGCGCCTTCATCCCCCTCCACCATTGCGGTATCATAGAAATATATCTTCGGCTCTTTCAGCAGCGACCGGGCTATATTTCTGGACCAGGGAGTGACACGAAAGACAATATACAAGCCCTCAAATATTTCGATATATTTCTTGACTGTTGCCGGTGCGATTTGCGCATCTTCCGCAATAGACATGTACGATACAGGCGAGCCGACTCTGCGACGGAGCAGCTCTAAAACAATCTGTATAGCCCGAAAATCATGTATTCGCTCAAAATCAAGTACATCGCTGCGAATCAGACCGTCAATATATTGCATCCGCCACCGATGAGAATCAACCGGGTCATCGGCAATAAAAGGCTCGGGAAATCCGCCGCGCTTTATCAATCGCTCTATATCCAGGTACTCCACCTGCTTTGTTTGTGCAAGCTCCGACAATGAAAATGGAAGCAGTCGATGACGGAAATAGCGGCCGGCTAAAGAATCGCCAACCTGACGCAGCATCTCAAGACGGGCGCTGCCCGTTACCAGGATATGAAGATCATCTTCACGCGTGTCATATATGCCTTTGATATAATTTTTCCATCCCGGCATTTTATGAATCTCATCAAGCAAAAGAAGGTCGGTTTTCGCCGGCCACCCCTCACGCCTGATAATCTCCCTGTCTTCCAGCCGGTCGTAATTGAGATACTGAGGGTTAGAATAACTCGCTGCAATCTTTTTTGCCAGCCACGTTTTACCTACCTGCCGGGGCCCGCAAAGAAAAACCATTTTCTTGCGAAGATCGTTCAGTATATGCTCTTCCTGAAACCGCTTCATATTGGCAATATAACATTATATTTCAAAAAAGTCAAGACTTTTTTGCATTTCATTTCATATTTGACAGACTACTATTGAGTGAAATTGCGTGTCAAACTCGTCATATCACATTTTATTTCAATGTATTAATTTAATTTTAGCTGCTTTCATCTGAATTTAATCTGCATACAGCACTTCTGGCGATAACAGATGAGCACGTTGATGAGCGCGGAAGCAGTGTTCAAGTGCGACGGGTTATTTTCACGTATGACATTGACAAGAATTGAAAGCATGCGGCACGTGGTTCATATCTGGCTTCCGGCCAGCCCCCCTTCGCAGGTTGTCCCGCTATGCGGGAGCAGTGTTCTGTGACCATCCCTGGCCTTCGAATCAGGCCGTGCGCTTATGTGCGATGAAGAAAGAATGTATGCCTTCCTCAGAATCAGGACAGAAGTATAAGACTCTCAAACATTACAATACTCCAGGTCATGTCCACGAGCTGACCTTTTTCTGTTATTACCGATACGATTATTTAGGTGGTACAGTTGCGTGTGAATTATTCCTTTCCGAACTGAAGAGAGCTCGTGCAAAGCATGATTTTCAACTTTGGGCCTATGTTCTGATGCCCAACCATGTTCATTTACTGATCTGGCCTCATCAGAGCACTTACGATAGTGCGCGTATACTAAATGACACCAAAGGCCGCATGGCAAAGCAATACCGGTACTACATACTTGAAAACGAACCCGAAAAATTTGAAAAGTATAAAAAATATGACAAAAGCAAAAGACGCAATGTTTTTCGTTTCTGGCAAGCCGGTGGCGGCTTTGACCGCAATCTCCGGAACGGGATTGCGATTCACAAATCAATTGAATACATAGAAGCAAATCCAGTACGCCGAAACCTTCCATCCAGTCCATCTGAATACCGATGGTCATCTGCATATGCGCGACTAAGGGAATCCAGCCTGATCCCGAACCGATTCAATATGTCGGTTGCGATGTTGAATCCACAGGTACAGAGAATTGGTGCGATGTGAAATACTCGTCTCGTTTAGGACTTGCGAACAATGTTTTTCTCAACACGGCCTGAAGGCACGTGCCACACGGTTATATCACACATTACCCGGGCGCCCGCACGTCGGTTTTGGGACGGTGTGGGACGCACTTAACCCCGCGCACTTAACCCCGCACTTAACCCCGGAGTTAAATTAATAAATTAAGAAGCATCTTTCTTTGAGACCAGTTTTTCTCCAAGTGGTATTGCATATGATACCGCGGGTTGACTCATGTTCAAGAAGGCGGCGACCTTATCCGAATGCTCTACAGGCAAGAAATATGAGCCATTTTTTGCTGTTCGATACCGAGCGGGTCAGACCAATATGCATCGCATAATTTTTCATCGCCGTAACCACAAAATCCCGATCACCAATGACCCGACACTCGGGGCGGTCCTTTCTGTCAATGCCATGATTGCTGGAGCAAACCATTTCAATCAACCAGTCATCGGAATGTCTGCCAATTCCCTCATTGATAGATTTTCGGTACTCGATCCGCGCTCCGTTCAGAGTTCGTCCGAATCGCCTCAGCACTGGTTTTATTGTTTGAAAACCGCAGGAGGCCAGTCCCATTACCGCACTATGACCACACCAGCGGCACCGGTCCTATTCTTCGATGCGACGGCGGGTCCCTGCTCTGAGCGGATTTCGGAGGGCCTGAGAAAAAAGAGTAAGAAAATATTAGCGGTCATCATCTGACGGGAAGATGTTCTTTCCATCGATTCCCCGTGCCATTATATGAGTGATTCCACCAGGAATTATAATTCTCTTTTTTGTCGGCATAAGAGGTTTTTAATTTATTA
>WJLW01000009.1 GCA_014728295.1 Chitinivibrionales bacterium
CATGCCAGGCCGGTATTCTCCTGTGTCCAGGTCTGGCCGTAGTTTTCGGAGAAATACACTCCGGTGGCATAGGAAACATCGTGGTAGGGGTGATCATCGGTGGTATAGACAAGTATACTTTCATCTTCAGGATGAACGGCGGCTGATCTGATATATTCGTCATCCCGCAACTGCTCCCAGGTGCTGCCGTCATAGCGCCACAAACCGCCGTCGTTTTTACGCCAGGCACATACGTAAACCGTGTCGGGATGGCGCGGGTCCGGAGCGCAGTTGGTTACTTCGGCAGGCCCGCCGCTAATGCGATTGAAATTGCCTGACGATCCGCCTTTGTAAAGTCCGTTATCTGTGCCGAGATACAGGACAGGAGAGGTCGGAGACGATGCTTCGAGTACGTTTACTTTTGCTGAATTGAAAGCCGTTTGCCACGAGCCGCCTCCGTTGCTTGAATAATAGAGTGTTTGGTTAACAACCGCCCAGACCCGACCGGGATTGTCGGCAAGTGCAAAGACCGAACTTGATTTACTTCCGGAACCGCTTGTTTGCGGCAGCCCGTTGCCGTCGAGGATACTCCAGGTCAGCCCCAGATCGCTGCTTTTGGCAATGCCTTTAAAGCTAGACGACTGGCCGAGGTTGACATATACCGTGTTGTCGCCGGCAAAGGCGATATCGTTGCCGCCGCCGAAATTGGGGAAATTTTCCCCGCCCCATCGCCAGGTGTGCATGGTATCGGTGCTGAGCCAGAAATTACCGTGGTCCATTGCGGTGAGGGCCGAAATCGCAGGATTGGTCGGATGAAAACGGTATTTTTTGGCCACCAGCCCCGAAAATCCCCGTCCCCGCCAGTTGGTTTTGCCGTCGGGAATATACGAAGTCGCATCGGTCCACGTACCGCCGCCATCGGTGGTGCGCAGAACATACGATGCATTCGCGGCAAAAATAACGTTATCATCGTTGGGATCAAAACAGGCAAACTCCATGCTGGGCCCGCTGACATAGGCCTTTTCGACACTCAACGCGGTTTCGCTCCAACTGTTTGCGCCATTCAAGCTCAGAAACAATCCGGCTTCGGGCCATGAGGTATTACTGGTAAACAATATGTCGGGATTGGTCTGGGCCACGCGCACGATTTCGTACCGGGCGGTGCGGTTTTTATCGGTGCCGGTTACAATGTTCGGCAGTCCGCTTGACACGGAGGACCAGTTTTCGCCGGCATCGGTGGTTGTATAGATCCTGCCCGGCAGCAGCTCCGATGCGCCCTGGGGAAGGTAGTTGTCCATGGCAAGCCAGGCGATGCGGGAATTTGAGGGGTGACTCTCCACCCAGGCCGGGTTGACAAAAGCAAGTCCGTTGTGCCGCTTGCTCCACGAACCACCGCCGTTGGTGCTGATATAGACGCCGTCACCATAGACCGCCGCCCACAGTGTATCCGACGATAAACCGGCGAATGTTGCGTTCATGATATTCTTGCCGTTGTAGCGGGTGCCGCCCAGCGTGGTGACATAGCCCCATGTCTCGCCGCTGCCGGTACTCTCCCAGATGGCGCCGAATTCCGGGGCATCGTCGCTTTCGTGCCAATGACGGTGCGAGCCGCCGAATGCAAGCCGTCGGTTCACGTCCGATGGATCGAATAAAATCTTTTGCAGGGGAACAGAGTAATGGTAGCCGGCGATATCGGGCATGCCGTTTCGCTTGCTTGCCCAGGTGACTCCTTTGTCGGTGCTTTTGCAGGGCCCGCTCATGGTGGCTGCCCAGACTATATCAGGATTTTCAGGGTGAAACGTAAAATCGCCGATCTCCCAGCTCGGAAGACCGAATGTCGGAAGCCACGAGTCGCCCTTGTCAAAACTGACGCCGATACCCAGCATATCACCGCCCAGCATGACATGATTGCCGTCATACGGACTGACCGCGATCGAGGTAAGCCTTCCGCCCGAGCCGGGTTCGTGAAGCGGGGTCCACTCGATATGCATTGCCGAGACGGCATATAAAAAAATGCCTGACACAAAGATCATAGTACCTTACAAAAACTGTTCCCGGAAAAGTTACGATCGCTTGGCATGTTGTCTTTCCTTTGATTTTCTATTTCACTTTTTTATTTGCAGGCCCTATAAAAGGTATACGTATCAATATCGTATCGCGTGCATTGGCCATTGCGCAAAAGCATGAGCATGGTTGCGGCCAGTGCGCTCAAGCGCGTCCCAAACCCGCGTCTCAGTGCGGGTATTTATGTTTTGCACAGATTGTGCGCTTCGGAATCGAGCCGTATCAGCGATTCGCGAATATTGTTGTTCTCGCGTGGATCGAGTTTGCGCTCGCTCAGCAGCCCGGCCGTCCGTTCGCGCAGGCGCCGCAGACCGGCGAGAATATCGGCGGAGACGTTTTCGATGCGGCCGGCCTCGAGCGTAATCTCAAAAAGCTCCAGCGCCCGTTCATAGCAGTCCATGACATCATCCACATGCCCGCCTTCAATCAGCGCTTTCGCCCGCCCGGTTTCATTGGCGATCATCAATATGCGTTTGTACGGTTCGAATGAACGCCATTTTTCCAGTAGTTGGCATTGGCTTTCGGGGAAATTCTCATCGAGAATATTCATCCAACCATTCGATCGGCAGTATATTCTTTGGCATGATCTGCGAATGCATAGCCTGCCAGACGTATTGCTTCAGCCATTGCTTCCCGTGAAATGCTGCCGCGCCATTCATCAATTATTGCTTCCCATGCCATACCGTTGGATAGTTGTTCAATTATTTGCGAAACCATTATGCGCGTACCGCGAAATGTCGGTTTTCCATGGCAGATGCGAGGACCTGAAATGATGTATCGGCCGAAGATCTTTTTTTTCATACTACATACCTTGTTTTACAGATTGATGCTGGGTATCGAAAAAATACCATATTTGCCAACGATGGGCAATTGCTGCCGCATGCATGCAAACAATTAAACAAACTGCTGCAATTGCATGCGCATCACATTCTAAGGGCGAACAAAGAAAAGCCCCAGTATCCTCCGGCGGCCGTTTCTGATTTGAACCGCATACATACCGGCCGGCAGTTGTTTCAGAGATAAGGTAACCGGTCCCTCGTGCGTAGATTCCCCCGCTGAGGTGTTCCGGGGCACTATTATCTAACGGCAATCTGCTTTTGCACCATCCGCGCGCCGTCAATGGTTACCGACAGCATATACGCACCTGGTCGCATGGATGATTTGTCAACTGTCAATCGTGTTCCATGTTGTATCGACCGCGATGCGGCTATGGCGCCATCGGGTGCAAACAGCCGGACTGCGATGTTTGACGGCATCGCCGGCGAGATTGCTATTGCGCCGTTGGCTGTATTGAGCGTAAAGGGTTTGCTTTGCTGCACATTGTGCGGACGGCGGCTTACCATGCCGTCTTTATACATCCACATAAACGGCCGCGCCTCCGAAACTCTGGCGGCATCATTGCCGGGAAAGAACTGCTCATAATCAAGGACCTCAGTCAGATCGTCATTGAAACGGGCCACGGTGGCGCGGGGAAACTGGTCCGGGCAACTGTTTACGCCGGGAGCAAAGCAGCCGTAAAAGGCCACATAAGTGAACACTCTGGCATGATTCGTTTCAAAGGCCCATTGCGAACAGATAACGGTGTTTGTTGACAGATACGGATCGGCTGCCCAGCCGGTGTGCGGCGCCAGGTTGGGTACCGGGAAATCTTTGCGTGTTGAAGGGTCTGTCAGTGAGCTGTTCACGCCGATTGCGCTGTGCGGGCCGCCGTCGCCGCTTGAAGTCTGGTAATCCCAAAGGTATTGCCCGATCCACAATGCATTCATTTCATCATCGGGTGAAAGCATGATATTGCAGCTTCCCACCGGTTCGCCCGGCACCTTTTTCAGATCGGTGTATGCGCCGCTGGGATTGGTTAAATCAAACTGCAGTGTTGCGCGCGAGCTGCCGCAGACAATGGTGGAAAGGTCGGCGGACACCCCGGCAAAATGGTTGATAATTTTGCCGTCATCGGGAACAAGCAGTTCCTCATTGTCAACGGGATCATCGATATTGAACCGTCCGAGTAATCTTCCCTTGTTATATACGTCGGTGTAGTAGGCCCAGTTTGTGCCGGTGACAGGGTCCTGTCCCACGCAAAGCACATAGCAGGTGGCAATCGGGACGGGCCGCAATGTCGACCAGTCGCCCCAGTCGACAATCCAGGCTTCCATCTCATCATTGTCGTATCCGCGCAGGCAGAAAATGATTTTGTCGCCGTCGGGAGAGATGTAATTGTAGCGCACATTGAGTCCGTTTTTATACGGGCGGATATTAAATTTCTGGTCCAGTTGCGGATCATTGCGCCAGTCACTGGGGCTGCTGCCCGGCGAGAGCTGGACTACCTTGTCTGCCTTGCTGTCGTAAGTCATCAGGTTCTTGCCTTCGTATGCATAATCTTTGTTGGCGCTTTCGGTGCGTGCCCAGACTGTGCGAAAATCTTTGCCCTGTGTAACACGCAGTGTCCGCTGCCGCATATTGGCGTAGTCCTGGTCATAGCCGGCAAGGGCCAGGCCGGTGATTGTCAGGTTGATCATAAGGCATAGCAGGTGTTTCATGGCTTTCCTCCTCGCAAGTGTGCCGTTGATAGTTTGGTATATGTACTTATTAATGTGCACTGCCTGATGTAATTGCCGGCAGCCGCACTGTCCGCTTAATGCGGCCGCTTCGACTCCCGATCGACGCGATACAGGCGCCGTTTGACGGGATGGGTATTGTGTGCGAACGATGGGCGTTAATTGTTCCCGCATATACGATTCGGCCGCCGGGTGTTGCCAGCTTCAATGTCAAAGCCTCGCCCGATGGGTTCGTTACGTTGAATGCGCGACCTTTCAGCATGCAGCCGATCGGCATTGCCGCCGGCGGGGAAGTGCGCCGGACGGGAATGGCGCCGCCGGCAATCCTGAAACGCGGCGAAACGGTTTCCACGGAACTGTCCGTCGCGGTTATCAGCACTTTTGCCCGGTCCGCATTTTCGGCCATAGCCGGCACCCAGGGGTACCTGCCCCACTTATCATCCGTTGCGGCTACAATGTCCGCTACGGTCCCGTCCCAGCTTGCGCCGTCATCAGTGCTGTATTCAATTGTTACGGCGTCATTAGTCAACTGTGCCGTGCACCACTCTATCCAGACCGTATCGCCGGCATCGAAACGTTTGCCCCAGGTCGGTTCCAGAATTGAAATGGTCGGTTCTTTGAAATCATACGAGAACATTCCCGAGTATTTAACAAATGTCCCTTCGTATTCGCCGATATTAATAATGACTTTATCGGTGGGGCACTTGATTTGCGGCACCCATGGATAGTTGCCCCAGTCGCTGTCTGTGGTGCCGATTCCTTCGGTGTTGATTGCTTCCCAGGTTGTGCCGGCATCGGGGCTGTATTCAATATACACAGCACTTTGCACCAGGTTCTGCGCGGTCCATTTGATCCAGACGGTGTCGCCGGCATAATACTGCTCGCCGGTTGCAGGCGCGAGCACATCGATAGCGGGCTGGCTGAAAATGGCGGTTGTTATAAGGATACCGACAATAGTAGCTACTGCTAATTTCCCGTTGCGCATGCAATTATCCCCATGTTTATGTTTTATGGTTCCCTTGGTTGAATATCATAAACAAGTTACCCTCGCGCGGCAGAGCTGTGCGGCGGAAATTTAATCTGAAATTCAATAATGCTGCTAATGATAAATGCCGCACTATTTGCTCAATGAACGTATCATTGGTGCATCAGGGAGGATATGCGCAACCCCGGTGATACGCTTCTGGATACGGCCGGGGCGACTACTCGTTTTGTACCCGGTCCCCAGGCGTTTCGGCAGGTGCAGATTATTGCCGCATATATCAATCCGTCCGAGCCGCCAAAAAATTTGCTCCGTTGCACTTCGCAAATTCATCGGCTGTGGCCGGAACCGCTACACTGTCACAGAATTTGCTGAATTGTTCGAAAAAAGCTATTGGCTAACAATTGGCTAAATTGGCTATTGATTGGATAATATTTGGATAGTATATCCAATATATGGATTTAAACGAATCAAATACGCTTGAATTGAAGCAATCCTGGCTGGATCGCAATCTCAGCACGCTTTGTGCTTTTGCGAATACAGATGGTGGGACATTACATATTGGTATTGATGACAGCAAGAAGGCTGTCGGAATCTGAAATTCGGCAAAGCTTCGTGAAGCAATTACTAACGCCGTTGTTCATCGCGAATATATCGGTTCACATATTCAAATTAAAATTTTTCCGGACAGCATGATTATCTGGAATGAAGGCGGATTGCCATCGCCCTTAACAATCCACGACTTAAAAGTTATTCATCCATCACGACCACGTAATGAATTGATTGCAGATGTGTTTTTTAAAGCTGGTTTGATTGAGACATGGGGACATGGAACGCTGAAAATGGTTGAGATTTGCAAAGAGCAAGGCCTAAAAGAACCCGTTTATGTCGAAGAATTTGGTGGATTTTCGGTTAAGCTTTCAAAAGATATCTTAGACCTGAGCACTTTGTCGGACTATAACCTCAATGAGCGTCAGATGAGGGCTTTGAAACATATAAAAGAAAAATTGAAAATCAGCAACAAGCAGTATCAGAAGCTCAACAATGTCTCAAAGGGCACCGCAACAAAAGAATTAGCAGCGATGGCAAACGCGGATTTGCTGAAAAAAGTCGGCACACGAGGTGCAGGAACATTTTACCGCTTACCAAAGCAATAGGTGATTACATCTTTGAAGAGGGCAAATCATGTGCCAGTGCAACGACCACCAACATTAATGTTTCATTACGACATATCTTACGCTTAAAAAATGCAAATCATAATAATCCCGACCGCGCACATTGCGCGGACAGGGTTTTTGCGCCGTGGTTCGGTGCTGGTATTGTTATGCCGCGGCCGGTGTTTCGACCGTTGCGGGTTCCTGATTATCGCGATATTGCCGGCGACGGTATTCGCTATAGAAGCGCCGCAGCGTATCGGGATCGTCGCGCAGCACATATTCGGCCGCATCAACCACCTCCTGCTGCAGCATACGCATCCAGGTGAACGCACGGTTGCGAATATCCAGCGCCTCATTGTCGCTGCCGTCCGCAAATACCTTTGCATACAGCGTCCCGAGCTCATCGGCCATTGCCGCACATTGCTCGAGCTTTCCGGCATTGATATTGATGTCCGCGAGCAGGGCGGCATGTTTCTTGCCAAGCTCGGTTATATCACGCAAGTCCTGGATCATGTCGCTGTGCGTGCGACCTGCACGTATCCTGCGCACCTGCTTGAGCACGGCGGCATCTTTGCGCAACGCATACGTAAATGCCGCAAGCATTTCGTCACGCAGTGCGTAGCCTTGCGGTGATTTTTCAGACCACAATCGCCGGGACTCTTTCTGCTCGCCCCAGCATGCCAGCCATTTGGCGTCGGCAACCCGCAGCGCACCGGCCGCCTGTTGCAGTTGCTTTGCAATCGCCATATCGAAACCGATTTTCGCAAACGCATCGGCATGCTCGATCAGCAACTGCGCAACCTTTTCACCCTCATTGACCGCTTCTTCCGTCGGCATGTCCGGCGAACGTACATCATCGGACGGCAACGCATCTAATTTTGACAATGCAGCTTCATAAGATTGGTCATCAGTCATGAACAACCTCCTTTTTCAAGCTAAATTAACAGCTATTGTTGAACCAGCACGAACCAACCGGACCAATCGCGCAAGCACTGCATACAATGCAATCACCATGCCGGATTGCGGCCTGAAATATAACGTGCCTGAATACAAAGAGTTAGAAGATTTTCAGCTATTGGTGCGGCACAGTTATCAGTCGCGACTGATAGATATTATGGATGACCACCCTCACTTATCTGGGACTGGTTACCCGAATAAGTTATGTTCAATGAAGAACGTGTAACTTAGCGTAAGGAGGTCATCCTGTGTCATTCAAGAAGATAGTATTTGTTGGGCTTGATGTGG
>WJLW01000077.1 GCA_014728295.1 Chitinivibrionales bacterium
AACTCCCTTTGCCGGGATGGCAATAATGGCCAGATCCGGCGTGTAGGGCACGTCATCGACGGAAGCGAACGCCTGAATACCCTGCACGGATTTGTGTTTGGGATTGACGGGAAAGACGATGCCGTCGTAGTCGGAGCGGTTGCAGACACGAATTCGAGGGGGAATTTGCAAATTCAGGAAAAGAATTGTCATGGGGGACAGAGGCCATCTCGTATCACAGCAAAAAGCGGGTGTCAGGTTTGGTTACCGGCTCACCGCCCGAACTGGCATATAATTCGCACCTTTGCTTATAGCACCATGTCGCGCATACGACGCGCCGCCATCTATCAGGGAGTACCTGACCATGACAGTCTCAAATACGGTCTCAAAATCCGAAAGGAGAGCATGCCGGTAAAACAGGGGCGGGCTGATTCAATTCAACAGCCCTGGGCTCGCACGGGACGGAAGATATGCGAATTCGTTTCCGTCAATCCGTCCAGAGGGCTCGATGCCGAGGAAGTCGCGCGTCGGACCCGGCAGGGGAACCGAAATGAACAGACCGCCGCGCAATCCCTCCGAGCCGATAATTAGCCCAAACCATTGGCGCACAATTATTTTATTCGGCATACTTGTTGGTTTGCCCGTTCTGTTGGGGTATGCCGCTGCCTTGATAGTATTTAAAATGGAGTTACGTACCGTCACATCAATTACCTTCCTTTCAGTAGCATTCGCACGCCTGTTCCACGTTTTCAACCTGCGCGAATCCGGGTCGCACGTATTCACAAACCACATCACTCAAAATCGATACGTATGGGGAGCACTGGCTTTGTGCACGTTGTTGTTGCTGGCCGCGGTGTATATCGCCCCGGTTGCGGGCATACTCGATGTTGTGCAGCTTTCCCTGCGCGACTGGGTGTATGTGCTTATAATCAGTCTGACCCCGCTCATTCTGGGTCAAATTGGGCTGAAAACAGGCCTGATTCATTGATCTGCCGAGGCGAATTGTTCACGAGATTATTTTTATTAAACCAATTGCAAAAACCGCAATAATCTTTAACCTGATTTCGTATTCCACTTGGTAAAAAATCCAGGAGAGGAGGTGAGATAGAGATGAAACGTTCGTCACTATTTCCCGAAGAATCTTATGTCGATTTGTATTTGAACGAAATAGCCAAATACCGTCCGCTTAAAAGCGAGGAAGAAGCGCAACTGGCCCTGAATATAAAAAAGGGTGACAGAAAAGCTCTGAATAAGCTGGTTCAGTCCAATTTGCGTTTCGTTGTAAGTGTTGCCCGTAAATATGAGCATCAGGGGATGTTACTCTCCGATTTGATTAACGAGGGTAATCTCGGACTCATTCGGGCAGCTCAGCGCTTTGATGAAACCAAAAATTTCCGTTTTATTTCCTATGCGGTTTGGTGGATTCGCCAGGCAATTCTGCAGGCTCTCGCTAATCATTCCCGGCCCGTAAAGCTGCCCAACAACGTTGTCGGCAAGATTCACACGGTCAGCAAAACAGAGGAGCGTTTGAAGCAGCGCCTGGGAAGAGATGTAAGCACTGAGGAGATTTCCGCCGAGACCGGCCGCAAAACAAAACAGGTCCGGGAAACAATGCGTGCCGGATCGAAACCGCTTTCGCTTGATTCGCCGGTGCTTGAAAATTCGGGACAAACCTTTGTCGATACCCTTGTTGCCGAAGAGTCCGCCCAACCGGACGTGCCGGCGGAACAGGATTCTTTTAAAAAGTATGTTAACGAAACACTGAGCATACTCGATCCCAAAGAGCACCTTGTCGTCACGCTGTACTTTGGTCTGGGAAGGACCGGACAGCCACAGACGCTTGATGAAATTGGCGCGCGCCTCAAAGTTACCCGCGAACGCGTTCGGCAGATTAAAGGCCGGGCACTTGAAAAACTCAGGGAAAATCTCCCCGGCAAGCTGGCGGATATCATCTTAGAATAATCCGCCGGCCCCATCTTCAACGGGATGCGAAATACTAAACAAGAGGAGTGTCCCGTGTTACTACAATTGGGGTCTAAGCTGGTGCATACGCACTTATGAGCAGCACTTCCTCTCGGTCTCCCGCTGGTATCGGTAGAGAAGTTCAGTCGTATGTGGTGCGTCTACTCTGAGGTATTTATCTGCTTGATGCGTTGTGCCAGCTCTTCGTCATCAGACTCCAGATCGAGCTTGACGGAGATAAAATCCAGCAGATCCTTTAACGTGACTATGCCCTGCAGATTTCCCTGCGCATCCGTCACCATAAAACGCGTACTCTTTGTTTTCTGCATTTTCGCCAATACTTTGAGTGCGTCGGTGGTTTCACTGATTGTGTTCTCCTCCGAGCAGGGATTGGCATACTCTTTAACGGTATGTTGCGGCCATTCCTCTTTGGGGATGGAACGCACCTGGCGCAACGAGATGCATGACAACGGCGATCCATTGCCGTTTACCGGAAACATTTTATAGTGCAGCCGATACACATAGTCTTCAATAAAGGTATCCAGGGGGGTATCCGAGGGAACAGAAACGGGTTTTCTATTCATGAAACGTTTGATCGGCTCTCCAGCCAGCGCCTGCTTGATCATTAACTGGCGATAGGACATATTCGAAGCGTTCATTAAAAAGAAACCAATCAGAGCATACCACATGCCGCCGATGAATGATCCACCAAAAAAGTTAAAAATTCCCAGCGCGATTAAAAACCAACTGAATGCCTGACCGAATCCAGACGCGATACGCGTTGCTTTGCGAATATCTTTTTTCCAGGCCCACAAGGCCGACCGTAAAACGCGTCCGCCGTCAAGCGGGAATGCGGGCACCAGATTAAACCCGGCCAGAATCAAATTGATTGTGCCCAGATAATTGAGAACACCGGCAACCGGCACTGCGATTGCGTTCTCGGGGAATACGGCCGTTATCAAGAGTATGACACCGCCAATGACGATGCTGGCAACCGGTCCAATCAGCGCCATCCAGAACTCCGCTTTAGCGCTGGGCGGCTCATCGTTCATCTGCGCTACCCCGCCAAAAACAAACAGGGTGATGCCTTCCATGGGCATGCCGAATTGACGTGCAACCAGCGAATGCATAAATTCGTGAATGACAATCGACAAAAAGAGGCCCACTGCCCCGGCTATCCCCATCCACCAGTATGTCGGCGGTCTGAGATTTTCGTAATAGAAGGGAAAGAGACCCTGCGCCAGTGTCCAGACGATTAATACCGCCAGAAACAGCCAACTGAAATCGATACTTACTTCAAAACCGAAGAGGTTGAAGAGCCTGAATTTTTTTCCAAACATAATGCGACTCCTTTACCGGTTATACAAACAACAACTTGCTCAACACGCAGGCCGGAGGTATTGAAACCTGCGTATATGCGCATAAAAAAGAAACGCAACAGATATGCCATATCCTCTCTGCCTCCCGATGCTTTCTATAGTATAAATTTCAACGTACGTGTTCTTAATTGCTGCAAAAATAATTCTCAAATATGAGAAGATAATATGCACACAACAAAAATATCCGGGTTCTGACATCGCCTCTCTGCGCCATATAGGTATAGTGTTTGCTCCTTTGCGAATTTGCGGCTGCTGAAAAAGAACGCCGCGCAAAATTCTTAAATCGTGCAGAACCGTTACCCTAACAGAGGAGTTGAGCATCATGCAAAAACCAGCAGAATCGATATACGGCCAGAGTGAAAATGGTATTCATACCTGCAGGAATTTCATCCACGGCGAATGGGCCTTTCCGGAAAATGCCGAATTTTTTCGCATATACAACCCGGCAAACGGCGAGTTAATCGCCAAAGCTCCTTTGTGCACCAAAGAGCATATCAGCAAAGTAGTTGAATCAGCGAAGAGTTCTGGTGAGGCAGACGCCTTCTCTCCACAGCAACGACTTAAGGTTATGGAAAGTGCGGCCCGTATCCTGGAAGAAAATGCGAATCTGATAGCCACCACCATCACGCAGGAATCGGGAAAACCAATCAGCGCCGCCCGCAAAGAGGTTGCATCAACGGTAGAACGCCTGGAGCTTGCACGCGAAGAGGCTCGGGCAGTCTATGGCGAATACATTCCCGGCGAATGGGCGCCGGATACGCACGGCAAATTCGCCATCGTACTGCGCAACCCGGTTGGTGTCGCGGCCACGCTGTCATCATTTAACTATCCGTTGTTTATCGGCGCAGCAAAGATTATCCCTGCGCTGGTTGCCGGCAACAGCGTTGTGGCCAAACCGGCGAGCGACACGCCGATCAGCATATTGATGTTTGCCTCGGTACTGGAAAAAGCGGGATTGCCGTCCGGCACACTTCAGGTTGTCACCGGCAAGGGCAGCGTTATCGGCAGCGCGCTCGCAAAAAGTCCGCACATCGCGGCAATCAGCTTTACGGGCTCGACGGCAGCAGGTAAAGCAATCGCCTCCAAGGCCGGTCTTAAAAAATTGCATCTGGAACTGGGCGGTAAGGCGGCAGCACTGGTATTGCCGGATGCCGATATCGGCCAGGCCGCTCAAGAGATCTGCAAAGGCGTTTTCAAAAATTCCGGACAGCGCTGCGATGCAATTTCACGTGTGCTGGCGCACAAAGACATCAAACAGCAGTTAATCGACGCTGTTGCCGAAGAGTCCGGTAACTATACACTCGGGGATCCCATGGACGAAAATGTCAGGATGGGTCCGCTCATAAACGAAGATGCAAAGACCAAGGTGGAGCAACTGGTAAGCGACGCAGTGGACTCGGGCGCACAGATTGTAACCGGCGGCAGGGCGGACGGGCTTTTTTATCCGCCGACCATTATTGATAATGTAGAACCGGCAATGAATATCTCGTGCGATGAAATTTTCGGCCCCGTTATGCCGATTATACAATATGACAACATCGAAGAAGCAATCGAAATATCAAATGCTTCCGAATTCGGCCTTGACAGTTGCCTGTTTACCCGTGATATCAGCCTGGCTATCAAAACGGCGAGGCAGTTGCAGGACGGCAGCGTCAGTATCAATACGGCCCCGGCTCACGGCGTTGGACACTTTCCGTTCGGGGGCAACAAAAACTCGGGGATAGGCCGCGAAGGTTTAAAATACAGCATCGACGAGCTGACCCGCCTGCACACGATCGTCATTAAAGAATAGTTATTGCTTATATCCATCCGTCAGGGCCGGACGAAGATTATGCATCGTTCGGCCCGGCGGTGAGCTACCTTCGCTTTTCGGAATGATGAATACCCACGCCGGGTTTCTCAATTATACGCACATGCCGTGCCTGCGGCCCTTCTTTGCCTCTGGTTTCATCGAACGAAACTCCGGTACCCGGCTGCAAGCGGTCGTAATCCTTTTCGTCAAGGGCATTGCGGTGAAAGTACACCTGCCGGTTGTCGATCGTGCGGATGAAGCCATAGCCTTGTTCACGAAATAATGTTTCAATGACGGCATTTGTGCTGTGTTGCTCATGCTCGGCGGCATTTCCATGCTGTCTTTCGTTGAGCTCACGCACCAGTCGTCCGGCTTTTTTGAAGGCACTCCGGATTTCCGCGTCCGCGGCATCATCGACGTCAACCTGCCGGGGCTTCTGGTTCACGGCAATATGGTGACCGGGCGGAATGGTGAGGTCGATTCTGACATGATAGGGGTTTGCGGAACGTTGCTTTCTCTCCTGCTGTTCGACAATAACGCTGCACCGCGAAATGTGGTCGCAGAATTCTTCGAGCTTGGCGATTTTCTCACGAACCAAAGCATCCAGAGGTCCTGTTTTCTGCATATTTCTGAATGATATCTCTGCGGGGACATTCATAGTTGTTCCTTTCGAAAAAATTAAGTTTACTTTGCAAGGTATTCACCCGGCAGCGGCGGACGCGGGTCGGGCGGCGCCTGCGGTTTGTCTCGCTCGTAAACGAGTGCTTCCGAACCGCCGGGCAGGGCCTTTTTCTCTTTGAGTAATTCAAGAATGTGCTTGAATTTCTGATCGACCTGCCAGTGGAAGGAGTTTTCTTCGCGTATTGAACCCGCTGCAGTATTGGTGAACAACTCAGTTGCCTGGTCTACGGTTTCGGCCGACCAGACATAGAAGTCTCCCTTACGCACAGCCTCAATAACATCCGGACGCAAGACGAGATTGCGTGTGTTGGAAGCGGGTATGCATACTCCCTGGCTACCGCTCAGGCCGTTGATTTTGCACAAATCAAAGAAACCCTCGATCTTTTCGTTAACACCGCCGATTGCCTGCACCTGACCCCATTGATTGACAGAGCCGGTTACGGCGATATCCTGGCGCAGGGGAATGCCGGCGCAGGCACTGAGCAGGCAGAGCAGCTCCGCAACCGAGGCGCTGTCACCCTCGATCATACCGTAGCTTTGCTCCATGGCAATACTTGCCGACAGTGAAAGCGGGTGCTCGATGGCATACGTGTTACGCAGATAGCCCTCCAGAATGAGCATGGCCTTGTCATAGGTTTTGCCGCTCAGTTTACTTTCGCGCTCGATATTGACAATGCCGCCCGAACCGATGCCCACGCTGGCGGTCAAACGCGAAGGTCTGCCGAACATATAATCACCCAGTTGAATGACGCTCAAACCGTTGATCTGTCCGACTGCCGTGCCTTCGGTGCTGATCAGCAGCATTTTGTTGGCAACCATCTCGCGCATTTTTTCTTCAATGAGATTCGAGCGATAAACCTGTTCGTCAATCGCCTTACGTACATGCTTGAGGCCGACGTTATCGGCGTTCTCTTTGCCCGCCCAGTAGCTGGCCTCACGCGCCATATCGCCGATCCGCTTGAACGCGGTTGACAATTTGTTCTTATCGCCCGCCATGCGGATACCCACGCGCAGCAATTCGCCTACACCCTGGCTGTCAAAGGGCAATACCGAACGGTCGTCCCCTTGCATCTTGCTGATAAACCTGCCGACCGTTTCAAGCGAGGCATCGTCCAAATCGGTTTCCGATGCGAAGTCTGCCTTGACTTTAAAGATGTCGCGGAAGTCTTCGTCATATAATTGAAGCAAATAATACACAAGCGGATTGCCATATGCGATAATCTTGAGTTTAATCGGAATGGGCTCGGGCCGAATCGAGGAGGTCGCAAATACGCCGAATGGATCGTACATGTGGTATTCGAGTGTCTTGCTCTTGATGGTGCGTTTCAGCTCTTTCCAGACCAACGGCTCCATCAGGGCTTCGACGAGGTTGAACATCAGATACCCTCCGTTTGCGCGCAGGATGCTGCCGGATTTAATATGCTGAAAGCTGGTAATCATGCGTCCCATACGGTCAGAAATACCGTGAATAGTACCAAACAGATTTTTATAGTTCGGCGAAATTTCCGAAACCAGCGGAGCATGAACCACTTCGCTATTGTCAACGACAATATTGACATCGTACGTGTCAAAGCTGTTAGTTTGCTGCTGAGCGCCGCCCATCAGCATGGCCAGTTGATTGGACTGCTGATCCTGATTTTGGAATTGCTGCAGATTGTCAAGCATATGCTCTTTCATATCCCCAAGCCACCTGCGCAGCTTATCGCTGTCAAAACGTTCGGCTATGTCGTTGATGAGTGGTTCGAAAAGCTGGCTGGCGAAATTGCGCTCTACCTGGCGAATCTCTTCACTCAGCTTGTGCTCGATTTCGCGCTTTTTACCAAAGAGCTTTCCGGCGGTACCACTCAGTTCCTGCTGCCGCTTTTCGATTTCTTTTTTTTCCTCTTCCGATAAATCGTTAAACTCTTCACTTTTCATGGGACGGCCTTCTTTTTCGGGAAGAAGCATAATACTGCCGTCCGGACTGCGCTGAACCGTCATGTGCATATCACCCGCAGCTTTTTCCAATTTTTCAATCAGCTCACGCGCCTGGCCTTGATAATGTTGATTCAAGCGTTTTTTTTCGTTACTGAAATCTTCCTGCTGAAATGCTTTGGGAAGATTCTCGCTGAGATTTTCAATCAATTCCCTGATCTTGCGTTTCAATACTTTGGCTTCGCCGGCTTTGAGTTCAATGGCAATCGGCCGGTCTTGCTGCTCGAAGTTATTGACATATATCCAGTCGGGCGGCGTGGGGCGTTGTGTGGCCTTTTCGGAGAGCACTTTTTGCAGCATGGTACGCTTACCAAGACCATTGGCGCCGGCGGCATAAATATTATATCCGGAATCATCGATTCCCAGACCGAGCTCCAGCGCCCGCAGTGCACGCGGCTGGCCTACGATATCTTCCAGGGGAGTGAGATCGGTGGTGGTTGCGAACTGTCCGTTACCGTCAACTTGTATGTCCAGCTGGTTGGCGTCAAGTTGTCGGGCAGTAGTCGTGTCAGGCATAGGAAAACCTCCTGCAGGGCTAATAGGTTCGGTTACAGGCGCCCGGAAGCGTTACGCAAACGATACTGATTGCAGCTTCCAAACAGACGATCAATGTTCATCCGGTGCACGATGCGTTGCTTGTCTCTTAACCGTAACATGCAGCACGCCATTGCGATAATTGGTAATGACCTCACCATATGCTTCATACGGATCGAGGCGAATAACTCTGCCGCATGGCCCGTTGTTGCGTTCAGATAAAAATTTCCTGCTACGCTCCGTGGTATGCTCCGGACGATTGCCGGCGATAATAACGTTATTTTTTTCAAGACTGATATCAAAAGTTTCTATATCAACTCCCGGGAGGTCGACGATAATCTCCACCTCATCCTCTTTCTCGATGACATCGACCGGGGGTTCCCACAATTGGCGCCGCGAGATATCCCACCGGGAGTGGATCAATTGTTTGAACAGAGTGTCAATTTGCGCTTCGAAATCAAGCATAACGTCAAGCATTCTCTGGTGCATATTCATGGTAAATATCCTTTACGCACTTCGATTTTCACTTTCAGGAAATCACTTTCGCAATTTCAGGATTGTTGATTGTTCTTAGTTGTTTCACACCGTGCTTGTTGGCGACTATGCGAAGCAGTATCCCAATCCGGCATCCGCAGAAAACGGGTGTAGTTTTATGCCGGTACTTCACGTGCACCTCTGGGTGCCACAAATTTTGTGCCGATTGAATACGCTGTGTTTCACCGCTTGTTATTAATGCTGGCACAGGAGTTGCGCATTTGAATACCAACTCTATTTCCGGATGCACTAATATCATTGCACCTTATAAATCTGTTTTTTGAGGAGGTCTTATGCGATGCTCAATGCATGATGCTCTAAAAGTTGCATGTCGTATCCAACATCGCCCGCTATTGACGGTGCAAATGAAGTTCGCCTTGCTTATGGCGGCAATAATGACACTGTCAAGCTTTGCTTCGGCACAACAAGAAGGTATCAGCGACCCGGAGATAAGCGTGGCGGTAAATAACGCCCTCAGACGCGACCAGGCAGTTTCGGCCCATCTTATCGATGTTACCACGCTGGACGGCATTGTCACCCTCAAAGGAGAAGTTGGCAACATTCTGGAAAAGGACCGGGCCGTAGGAGTTACGCATGCGGTGAAGGGTGTGCGCAGTGTAGTCAATCAGATAGATGTACTGCCGGTTATGCGCAGCGCCAATAAGATTCGTGCCGACGTCGTCAGTGCGCTCTGGGCCGATCCGGTCACCGAACCTTATGACATCGATGTGAGCGTGGATCCGGGGCAGGCAAGTGTAGAATTGCGCGGCGAAGTGCAGTCGTTCGCAGAAAAAGAAATCGCGACCAATGTTGTCAAAGGCGTCAAAGGCGTACGCTCGGTAGAGAATAATCTGAGGGTAGCTACAGCCGGAAAGGGACGCCCGGATATTGAGATAAAAACCGAAATCGAACGTCTGCTGCATAACGATCCTTATATTAACCATACCAATATCGAAGTTGAGGTCACGGGCGGTAAGGTCAAACTCAGCGGCCGAGTCGGCTCCTCGGCGGAAAAGCGGGCAGCCTTCCGTAAAAGCTGGGTTAGCGGCGTAACTAATATCAAATACAAAAATCTGGCCGTCGACTGGAAGGCATCAGAGAATCTCAAAAATCAGCCACAAGATCAGGCATTGTCCGACGAAGAAGTCAAGCAGATCGTGAAAGACGCTCTTTTTCACGATCCGCGTACCAAAGCCTTTGACATTGAAGTAGAGGTTGATAACAATGTGGTAACGCTTGACGGCAAAGTCAGTAATCTCAAAGCCAAACGCGCGGCACAGCAGGATGCACGCAACTCTATTGGCGTCAAAGAAGTGAACAACTATCTGGTTGTGCGCCTTGCCTCACCTGGTGACAAGGAGATACAAAGCCAGGTTGTTGCGGCAATTCGTCGTGATCCAATTGTCGAGCGTCACGAAATCACACCGGTTGTTCGCAATCAGAAAGTTTACCTGTACGGCAAGGTCGACAGCTATTACGAAAAAGCGCATGTTGCGGATATCATTTCCGCCGTCAAAGGTGTCGTTGCCGTGAGTAACATGCTTGATGTACCCGAGGTCTGGACATCGAAAAAAGATTTTGAAATTAGAGAAAATATCAAAGATGAGTATTTCTGGAGCGGATACGTAAATGAAGACGACGTCAAGGTATCCGTAAAAGAGGGCTTAGCGATTCTGGAAGGTGAAGTTAATTCCTGGACGGAATACCATGCCGCCGTTAACAACGCATTCAATGGCGGAGCACGAGCAGTGCAGAGCAAGCTGCAACTGGCGGGTGCAAAAGATGCCGATCTGGGAACAACCTTTTTCTATGACACCTACTCCTTCCATCCTGGTGAGAGAGTATTTTAATCAATAAAAACCAGTTGATACATGCTTAATCGATCCCGCTTTTTTCGCATCTGCTGCTCGCAAGGGAACTCCGGCGAGCAGCATGATGCCGCTTTCGCTCAAGCCGGAGGCAACGAGTTCGGTATGATGAGGCAGAACTATAAACTCCCCCCGCTCCATCACCGCGCCACCGATTTCAATCCTGCCGCGATAGCAATATGCTAAGCCCTGCATATTTTCGGGAACGGCCACAAAGGTGTGGGCCTGCGAGCGAATCGTTGTATCCTGCAAGAGCAAGGGTATTGCTGCAGAAACCGGCGAACCGTCACCCACGATATAATGGGTCGTACTGCCTTTGTTGTGCGTCTCCGGTAATTGCACTTCGCGCCATGAATCTTGCTGCGGATCGCTTTTTGCCTGTGAGGGCGGTACATTCAGGCATATCTGAATGCCGTGGCACACCGCATGATCCGCTATGGGCATATACCAGTATTCGAGCCCTTTACCGCTTACAAGGTGATAGGCTCCGCCTTCCTCGATGATATTAACCGAACCAGTGCTGTTGGATTGCAGCAAAGCGCCTTCAAACAGATAGCAAAAAACTTCCGAATTGCTTAATTTCGCTTCGGTTGCCATGGCATTGCGGGGGGCGATGAATTCTTCGATGAGCAGGAAGACATTGCATGCGCCCACTTTATCGTTTGGTAAAAGACGTTTAATTTGAATGACATTGTTTCTGGTGAATTCTACTGCGCGGTGCCTCGTGAAGTTCGTTTCGTTCATAGCATTTTCCTGTAGAATGGTAATAGAATGGTAAACGCGAATTCTCAGCGATACAGCTCTGTCCCCCATGCTGAGGCAGCCGGCATCAGCACCAGGAATGGATCTTGTAGATGAGCGAATCGCAACAGCTCATGCATGTACGGTTGTACCTGGCGAGGCAACATCGACAGCATGTCGGATTGCGGATGAACAAAGCTGAGCGAACCAGATATCAACTCGCTCAAAGTGCCTTTTTGCCGGGGAAAACGCTTAAGCGAAATTTCAGCTCCGGATGCAATGCCGGCCAGTTCACGGGCTATCTCAATAGCCTCAGACATGCCACCGAGCACATCTATAAGTCCCTGCTCATGAGCTTGCGTGCCGGTATAGATTTTCCCTTTCGCCAGCGCTTCCATTGAATCGTATGACATATTCCTGCCTTCTGCCGCCTTGGTAACAAAATCACGATACAAGCGGTCAAGCTTATGCTGTACGATCTCCCACTGCTCCTCGCTGAAATCTTTGGTTTGCAGCCACATTGCTGCATTTTCGTCGGTGCTGATGCCGTCCCACGTCACGCCAAGCATTTTCTTCATAGGGGGTTAGTCCAATGGCAAGGGGGCGCCGCGCGCCCGGAAAATGAGCGGGAAGGTTTTGATACGCAAAGACGTCATTTTTCGTATGCACACCTTCTTCCCTGCACGGTCGATTCATCGCGCCTGCTTCCCGCTCATGTGGTAACAACTTTACATAGCAAGTGACAAGGCGACGCTGGCGCCGAAATCCTGCGCGGTTCTGTCCTGCAGAAAGATAACATCGTAGGTGGGCATGATTTCTACCGAGAATCCCTCGATATTACCCAATACAAGTCCGGCCGCCAGGTGCGCTCCCAGACGTGACTGATTGGTTTCGACAACCGAAATTTCAGAATCGACATTATTCAGCGTTCCTTCAACGGTAGCATCGGATTGGCGGATATAGACGCCAATACCACCTTGTGCGTAATAGTTCAGGAATTCGAAATCTCTGAATGATCCCAGCCTGAAGGTAGGCATGATAGTCCAGGTAGAACTCAATCCTTCTACGGAAGCTCCCTGAATATTATCCGTTACCGCATCCAGGACCTCATCTTCATTTGGTGTCCACACACTGTACTCAAAACGTGCACCCAGCAATGCATTTTCATTTAAGAAGAGCAATGCCGTCGGAGCAATGGAAAAACCCGGATTCCAGTATGCGGCCTCCTTATCGGTAGGAGCCACCACACCGCCGTCAAGAGACAACCTGATCATCGGCGCAATCGCACCGACTTGTGCCTGTAAACTTACGACCATCACTGCCGCCAGGATAGAAACCACAATTCGCTTTTTTTGAATACGGTACTGCATAACAAACGTCCTTTCTTAAAAGGTGAAAAAAACGATATCAAATGAATGAACGACCAATTCAACTGCAAAAGGTATACCAGATTTTTTTTTGCGGTCAGCAGCACCTGCCGGCAATGCGCAAGCTTCCCTTTGAGACATGGAAGCATACACTGCATCCATAATTCCCCTTCTTTCTCACAAGTGCAAAACGCTTTATCTGAATTGCGAATAGTATCGGCGCCGCTTTCACGAAGCAACCTTTTAGACGCATACCTGGATGCGACGGGCATAATCTGCTGGCATATCTTTTGCAGAACTTTACGGGCCGGGCCAAGCTGCATTGACATGTGTGCATCGCCCGGAGACAAGCAATCTTTTCACTTAAACAAGGAGGCTGTATGGCTTTATTACCTTCCCTTCGCCGCAGAGATCGCGCGCTGCCCTCAGTGAGTTCGATGTTCAGCGATTTTTTCAACGATCCGTTTTTTGCCATGTCGAACCGTGACATAAGCGGCGCGATGTGGCCCAGTATCGACATCGTTGAAGAGAAAAACAATTACATCATCAGAGCAGACGTCCCGGGTGTTGACAAAAAGGATATTGACGTTTCGGTGTTGGGTGATGTACTGATAATTAAGGGAGAAAAAAGAGAAGAGTCAAAGCAGTCTGAAGAGGGATATAACCATCTGGAACGCGCTTACGGCTCGTTTCAACGCTCTTTCACACTGCCCGACTATGTTGACAAAGACAATGTCGATGCCAAGTTCAAAAACGGCGTACTGGAGCTTTCGCTGAAAAAAAACGGCGAACCCCAGCCGAGTGCGAAAAGGGTCGAGATTAAAGAGTAGACGGAAACGAACGTGGGGCGATGAGGCATGTATGCCCCATCGCCCGTTTTGCTTCACTTAAAATGCCTGAGCCAGGTCCAGGACCCACGCAAATGCCGGACCACCTCTGCCGTCCCGCCCCCAGGCAAAGTCCAGACGAGCGAGAAATATCCGAAAAAAGGGATAGCGTATTCCAAATCCGAACGATATGGCTTCGCCCAGATTCTGCTCCTGGAACGGCTGCTTCACGTCCCAGACTTTGCCGGCATCTATAAAAGGAACGAGCTGTGCGCCGTATAAAAAATTCCAGAACGAGCCGACGGGAACCAACGACGAATCGAAAGGGGCAATTCTCAATTCTGCTGATCCCAGCATATAGGCCGGTCTGAGATTTTCGACATTGCAGTCCACACAGGGACGGACTTCGCGAAAGCCAAAACTTCGTATGCTGCGAGGCCCTCCCTGGAAAAAGCGGACAGAATTTAATCTCCCTTCCTGGAAAAATGTTCCTGAGCCCAGACGCATGGCATAAATCACCCGGCTCAGCAACGGGTAGTAATATGTCCAGCGCGCTTCCAGCCAGTTATGACGGCGTCCGAAAGCATCCAGACCGGATTCCATGGCAACCGGCCCGCCATTACCGCCCTGCAGCATAAAGCGACCTCCTTTGGTCGGTCGCAGAGAATTGTTGACAAGCGAAACAAATCCGCTGAGTATAAAGTTAAGGTTAGTTTCACGCTCGCTGCCCTGTGTAGTGAAATAAATCTCCTGATAGGCCAGCTCGGATGACGCAACACCGCGTAACCAGTTGGTCAAATTGCGGGAAACTGATCCGGAATTTCTGATTTCGACATCGCCTTCGAACGGTCTGGCACCCAGTGAATCGTGCACGTCGTTGATCTGGTACCAGTTTATGCTCAGTTCATTATCGGCGCGCAGGAACCATTTAAGAATGAATGGAGCGCCATAGGTTAATCGGAGCCCTTGCTTATTGAAAGACAAGATGGAATTCATTGACGCCTGCTGCATACCGCCGCCGATATTATCATGCCCTACCTCGACACCGATACCCGGTCCATATTGCGTTTCGTATTGCAGGTCAATTGCCAGCCGGCCCGGCGGGCGCTCACGGGCACGCAAGACCAGGATGCTGTTTGTTTGTGATGTATCAGCATACGCACTATCGTAGAGATACACCGAACTGAATATGCCGGTTTGCAGCAGCTTCTGGGTCACCCGGTTCAGTGTGCCCGACTTCACCGTATCGCCCCTGTCGTAGGGAACCGCAGACTCAAGCACCCCATCTTTGCTCATTCCCCGTATTCGCTCTTTATAACCGGTACGGGTTACGCGCAAAAGCAACGTATCAAAAACCGTCGGCTTTCCGGTTTCGATTTTGAACAGCACGTCAACCCGCGCCGCGGCGGAGTCTATGCTCACACTGTCCTGTACGCGGGGGTGCAGGTAGCCGGCATTCGCATACGCCGAGGTGATCATACGTGAATTTTCAAGAATGGTGCGGCGCATATACCATGCTGTTCCATCGCCCTGGAGGTCATTACGCATGTCAAGCAAAGGCCCTTGCCCTGAGACCTGCAAAAACACGGAGTCGACGGCATACCGATCTCCTTCGTCGATCGTGAAGGTAACTTCGTAGCGCATAGACAGTGCATCTTTCTGCCGCAGTGTATCGGCGCTCCATTCGGCCTGTACCGACACATCCAAAAATGCCGATTCCCGGTACATTTTCAGCAATGCTCGTGTTGCCCTGCTCTGGTAGCGAAGACGCTGCTCACGCTTGTTTAGTTCTTCCGGCGCAGGAATACTGTTTCGGATGTAACGCGCCTTGAAAAATTGTGCGCCCTCGATACGCACGTTTGCGCGCGTTAAAGCAGCGATGCTCAGCACCCCCAGCCAACAAGCGGCTAAGATGCGATACGGGTTATCTCGCATTGGCGGCTCCCTGCGTAGTTCTGCCGAATAACTCCCAGAAAGCATGTTCGAATCGCAGGCGGATGCTGTTGCGCAGGTCATCTTCTTCGATAGCAGCCGCGGCATCCTGCGAGCCGCTTTCTACCGTTGCCGCAACATGCATTTTGCGGCTGAGTATGCTGACGGGATTGTTGTGCGCAAGATAGTTTTCAAATGGCGGATCCCACTGCAATCCGGCGTGATAATTGACAGGCACTATTGCGGTCTGGGTCTGGGGCAGGTAACCGGTTCCCGCCGTAAGCTGAAAGCCGCCGATAAACTTTCTGCTGGTTATCTCTATAGTAAAGGGCTGACCGACAGAATCTGCAACAAACGAACTCAAGCCACTCACTTCGGCTGCGGCAATCCATTGATCGGTGTACTGTTGCGCGAATTGTGACAACTGACTGCTGATTCCCGGTTCCAGCAGCGCCAGAGCCCGGCCGCCGATATCCCCGCCGGCGGATACCGGTGAGCCGGCCGAATAGCAACCGCGCTGGACCGAATAGAGCAAGGCAGTCACATCAACTCCCGCGCCGAATTCTCCCCGGCAATTGCTTTCATAGGAAAACTGCACATTTTCTCCCGGCCCCTGGAGAAATATCGATACTCGACACGAATCTTCTCCGGGATTTTCGCAACTGCGCGCCAATCGTTTGTAAGCCTCCAGATACACCTCGCCCTGCTCCAGAGGCTGCTGGTCCCAGTGGACACGCATGGTCTGCACGTTATAGCTCTGCCCCTCGAATCCGACGTTTCCCGAAAGAGCCGAAATGTGCCCACTAACCCTCGGATAGGGATACGTGCCGCCGATTTGCAAAGCGCCGGTAAGTTTTACATCAACAATACCGGCGTCAACGCGGTTATTCTCGCCGATTGTTTGCAAAGAGATATCCACACTCACCGGCGTTTCGTAGGTATAGGCAGGAGGCGCTGCAAGTCGATCGAATGCAGTACGAATAGCCTCCAACGTTCGAATATCATACGTAACCAGGGTACAATCAAGCCGTGCTTCAATGGCAATATGCGGTATAGACCGCGTGCCGTTTCCATCAGCTTTTACCGGCCCCGGAATAGTTGCAGATACCTTGACATTGCGCGCTCCCCCGCCTGCCGATATACCCGAATTGACATAATCATACTCAAGCGATGCAGCTTTGGCGTTGACCAGAAAATCCTGCCCCGAATCCGCAGCGTTTATCTCAAGTTGCGAAACGGTGACCCGATTCGATTGCCAAGTATATGAATACTCATCAGAACGGAACCGCAACGTGTCAAAAAACTGTTTCTGCATGTCATAGAGAATTGTTCCCCAGCCATTCTGCTCACTATCATTTGACACGTACACAATTGGCGCATATACCTGTCCCGAATCGATGGTGAGCATCGACATAACATGCTGGGTTTGTCCGGATGCACTTGTCAACCTTGCCTGAACAGAATCAGCATCGACCTTCAATCCCAGCATCGGATCACTGAAACGCCAGTCAAGATCACCGGTCGTGGTAACTGAATGTATCGTACCGACGTCTGTTGACCAGCCAATCGTTCCCGACAAAAGATATTCAGCCTGCAGGCGCTTAAATGCGAAGAGGCGTCCGTCAACATGCAGACCTAAATCGGTAGCCCCGTAGGTGGTTAACATAATTTGAGCTGTATCCTGCAACAAATTGACCGCACTCACCTGTAAAGAGTCGATCAGTTTACCGCTTCCCGGCAACAGCAGTGCGGTGGTGAACAACACACTGTCTCTTCGCAAGTGGAGGCGGGCCTGTCTGCCGGTTACCACCTGTTCGTCAAAAGCAAATTGCAGCGTATCGCTGCTGATATTTCCCGCAAATCCGCTTCCCGCCGCATAATTCACCGAACCGGAGAGCCCGGCCCGTTTCAGGGGGATCTCAATGGCAAAAGCATCAAGAATTCTCACCAGATCAACCGAATCCAACCTGAATGCTGCATGGCGCACTAATTCTGTCGGTGAAGCATCGGAACCCAATAGGCTGAAAGGTCCGCTTGCGATACGCGCACTTCCGGTTATCTGCGAATGCCCCATGCGCAGATTCAGCGAGTCAATCTTAATACGGTCAGGGCCGTATGCGGCGATTGCACTTGATTCAAAACGCCTGCCGCGATACGAACCGTTGATTGCAACATCGAGCGAGCCGGCTGTATCCGCCAACTGCATCTGCAGTTCTCCATTCGACCTGATACCGCCATTGGTCATATGTTTTTGTATCTGCTTGTGCGGCACCGCAGCAATGTCGAGTTCTGCGGCGGTTACTTTGAGATGGTCAGGATTTTTCATGACTACCGATGCCGATCCCGCTACGGAGGAATTGATATGAAAGGCCAGATCCCAGCTTTGCGGATAGGCTCTTACTTCACCACGGCCGCGCCAGATGAGCGTGTCACGATAGATGCGTGCCGAATCCAGGCGATAGCCATGCTCGCCCGCATGATGCCAGGCAACAAGCGAATCAGCATGTACGCCATACGCGGCGACGCTGTCGACAGTGCAGTAGAGCCGGACGCCGTGCGCGTCGATAGAGCCGCGTACCAGCGCCTGTGCAAAGGTCACATTCGTATCGGTGAAAACACGCATCCATTGCTCTTTATGCGTGGGGCGTGCTTGAAAATCGCCCTGCCAAGCTCCACCATTGCGGTAGAACAGACCCGACAGATCGCTGTTGTCGGCAGTTACCAGTTCAACCCGAACCGTATCGGTGGTTGCCCGCCCCTGTCTGATGGTGGCAGAAGTTGTAAACGTCTGCTCACCAATCTCGACAGGCAGGCGCGAAATTGCTCCCTGCACCGCAATTTCGGCCGCTGTGAGATTGATAGAATCGAACCGGGGAATATTTTTTATACCCGGCACCTTGACCTTCCCCGATAAATCAAGCAGACGCGTTTCACCTGCCGCGCTTTGCATGTGCCACGATCCGGAATCTCCGGTGCTGGAGAGCGAAATATCCACATCGACGCTCTGCAGATCTGCAACGGGCAGGTTGGTCAACTGGTGTATCGCCGCCCCTGCATCAAGGGACAAATGGGGCACTTCAGCCAAGGATACCGTTGCGACGGCGGTTAGTTTGCTAATCTCCGGCCAGTCGCCAGAATGAAGATACTGTCCCGGATTGTCCATCAACAGCCGAAGAGAATCCCGGCCGCGCAACAGATTGCGTGTGGAATGATTGATCCATACCACCGCACTGTCGGTTTCGCTTGATGCCTGTAATTCAGCCTTCAGCGTGGTGTCAGAGGTCCAGTCGGCAGTGAGGAATATGTTGAACGCAGGAGCTTGCCCGGGTACCAGATCGATATGCATACCGCTCATTTGCACCGACCGGGCTGAACTGGTTTGCGCGTAAACCCGTTCAGCCTCAACAAGGATCCCCGAATCATTCGATACTGCGACCTGGCCAACCAATACATCAAACGCCAGGGGCAGAGACGGCAACGACACCGGAATGGAATCGGGAATATCAAATTCACGATCTCTGTTTTTTATCAAGAGGTCCAGCCGCTGGGCCCGCACTTTCGCCGCATGCTTGCGTTGGCCCAACGCCCGCAGTGCCATGTAGGTAAGGCGGACGTTGCGCACCGAAGCCTGCAAAGGTGGTCCGACAGCCGATATCGAATCTGTGTGTACTCTCAGCGGGAATTTGAGTTGCGGGCGATAGATCGTTATGCGCCAGTCGGCAGCATCGATTTCTATTTTCGCACGAGTTGCAAGATAAGCCCTGGCGGCAACGTAAGTGACTACCATAACTAATATGAGCCCGATAGCCGCAATAAGTATAATTCCGAATGCTTTTTTCTTTATCATAATGAGTTGATCTGTTTGCAATTGCATGCGCCAAAACCAGCGGCACACTTATTGCTATTATTTACAAATAATAGTAATTACCACCTTTTTTGGGAGACGTGCAATGCGCAAAAGTCTTATCATCATTGTTGAAGACGAAATTGAGATTGCCATGATACTCAGAGAGTTGCTGAACGCTGCCGGCTTTCAGAACATCTTAACCTACGACGTTCCGCTAACTGCGTTGCAACATATTCAAAACGGGCTCAAACCGGCGATTCTCATATCCAATTTCCGCATGCCGGGTATGAACGGCGTGCAATTGCTGGATGCCGTTACCCACCTGAATAGCGCCATAGAAGGTATCATCATCACTGCGGACCCGGATCTTGCCCGGGCGGAGTCGACGCGCTATCCCATACTTGACAAAACAAATTTGACAATCGGCAAGCGTCTCATTCAACTCGTTCGCGATCGAATGCCGGAAGTCTCACTGCCTTGAGGCTGTTGCGTTAAATCGTCGCGATTGTTCCATAAGCTCTCTCAGCCTGGTTTTCATTTGCTTGACAATGTGGGTTTCCTCTTCCATGGTTGGGTCCAGCCCAGGTTCCATCTTTTTTCCTTCTTCTACCAGATTGCATATCTGTTCGCCGATAAGTGCATAACGATCGTGAATCTGCTTTTCCAGCAATTTCTTTTCGTAAAGCAGCTTGCCCGATTTGACATAGTGTGAGGTTGTAGCGAATAGTTTCGATCCTGCCTGTCTGGCTTTTTCGGCAAGTGTGGTCGTTGGGTTATTCATCATGACATCCCAGGCTGAATGGTTGATATTGGATACAGGTTGGATAGGTTATGCACATCCACTCAGGTATCCGTCAGGCGATCACGTACGGCATGCAACACCGAACGCAGAACCGTGTGTGCACGATGACGATCATCGATGCTCAGCTTGCCCATTACATCTTTCAACCAGATTTCGCTCTTCTGAATAGAGGTATCATATACATCCAATC
>WJLW01000078.1 GCA_014728295.1 Chitinivibrionales bacterium
AACCTACACCGACCTCGAGACAGTTTACAAAGAATCGGATATCATCTCACTGCATTGCCCGCTAACTCCCGATAACGTGCATATGATCAACAGCAAATCCATTGCGCTCATGAAACAGGGGGTGATGATTATCAATACCGGCCGCGGCAAACTGATCGATACGCCCGATCTCATCGACGGCCTGAAAAGCGGTAAGGTTGGTTCCGCCGGATTGGATGTGTATGAAGAAGAGACAGACTATTTTTTCGAAGACTTCTCCTCCTCTACCATCACCGATGACATTCTGGCCCGCCTGCTGACCTTTCCCAATGTGTTGATTACCTCACATCAGGCCTTCTTTACGCGCGAGGCGCTTGATAATATCGTGCAGGTTACGCTGGATAACATCAAAGGTTTTTTCAAAAACGGTGAATTGCCCAACGAAATATGCTATAAATGCACAGACAGCCTCTGCCGGCGTAAAGAAGAGGGCAATTGTTTTTAATCGGAATTGGCCCCGTTTAAGCGGTCACGCCTAAAAGTCGATGTCTATATCATCAAACAGGCTTTCTTCCTGTTCGTCATCTGGCCCGCCGAGCGGGTCTTGGGGTGTTGCTTTTTCCTGCTTTTTTTCTTGAGCCGCAGACGCTTTTGCTTCAGGCGCCGGCTGTTTTTCCTCCTTTACAGAAGCGGGAGCTTCGCGCTTAGCTTTCCCGGCTTTCTCTTTGACTTCCGGTTGTTTTTGCTCGCGTTCGACTTTGTCTTTTGCCTGCCGTTCTTTTGCCGCTTTTTCTTTTGCGGCTTGTGCTTCAGCCTCCTTTTCGGCTTTCAGTTTCTCCTGCTGCGCTTTCTCCCGGGCTTTGCGTTGCGCCTCGGCACGCTCTTTGAGACGGCGCTCTTCACGCCGCTTTTGCCGGGCTTCCCGTTTTTTGCGTCTGGCCTCTTTGCGGGCCTTTCTTTTTTCTTCTTCGGCAAGCTTTTGGGCTTCTTCATTTATGTCAATTTCATCGAGATTTTCCTGTTTGCTATCGGTGCGTCCGGTCTGGGCAGTCTCGACCGTGCCGCCAAAATCAATAGTCGCCGTTCCTTCAACAATCGGCGGGCCACTGGTGAATCCCTGCCAGGCCGCAAGGCGGGTAACGATATCGAATTGGAATTTTTTAATAGCGAAGCCAAGTCCAATTGTCGGTATTATATTCGAAAAAGCGACGGGATGAATTGTCCGGGATTCAGCCGTGTATGTTTGACCACCAGAGGCGGTTTCATCGATTCGTTCGATTAATCCACTCAAGCCAACATTGGCGCCGGCCCGGGCGCGGATCATATCAAATATCCAGAGACGATCCAACCCTTTTTCCAGGCCAACCGCCAGTGTATGCGTATGTGTGATATCCGATTCAACCGTCTCGGTTGTTGTCCCGCTTACCTGCAATTCTGAAACGGCCCGGTCGAAATCGAGTTCAAAATCATATTGCACTATGAAGGCAAGGTTGTCGCCCAGCTCCCCCAGCAATCCGGCCGTTGCGACGCCAAGATGATTCTGATGCGCGGCGGCTTCAACCTCGGAAGACGATTGGCGATTGAGCTGATAGGCAAACTGATACAATTCAAGTTGATAGAGCCCGCCCAGAATACACCGCACAGCTCCCAGGGCAAAATCAAACTCCACTCCGCTGTTGAGAAAAAATGCAGCCAGTGAATACACATCAATGGCCGTTGATGAATTTATTGTTTTGTTGACGTAATCTGTATATCCATGAATAAAAGGAATACCAAATCCGAGCACCGGCGAAATGGCGATATCACCGGCCGTAATATTGGCATTGAGATTAATTCCGGGATGATAATATCCCGCACGCGAATCGGTAATGATAACCGAAACACTGTCATCCCTGTCTGCCGTATGCGACATTTCGAAGTAAAGATCGACACCAAATTCAACATCCGGCGTAATCCTGCCGCCAAGCAGAATATGTGGGATCATAAATACCGGTAGCGCCTGGAGCGAATTATTGACGGGGAAAAGATTTGCATTGATAAATGAGGCGGCATCGCCGTAAAAGCTGCCCGCAACTGTTTGCGTATTGCCGAGTATACCATAGCTGAATGCATTATAATTGTTAAGTGCGATGAAAGGACCGAAGCTTCCGGTATACGCCGTGGCCTGCGCTATGCCGCTATATGCGTTTATGTCTGCAGGAGCACCGATTACACCGGCGATATCATCGACTATACCTGCTCCACCCAGCGCATCAACGCGTGCATTTTGTGCACCGACACGTAGTGCAAACGAATAACAAATTACGGAAATGAGAATGAATGTGCGCATCATGTTGCTCCTCCGAAAGATTTACGGTTGGCTTGTCGCCTTTGCTGTTACCGGTGAACAACAGCAATCTGAATGTAAATGCAAAAGATTAAGCTCATTACCTTGCGAGCATCCAGCGCGCTCAGCCGCATATACACATCGCTGCACTCGCACTAAAAGGCAGTAATTAACAATATCGCCGGCTGACCGCGCAATTGCCTTTCGAGAAAATAAAATATATCAATGAACGCATTTGCAAGCGGTTTCTGAACAATGGGCAAGGCGTACAATGCACTGCATATACCTAACTCCCGCGTCGGTTATGTAATTTTATACCAGGCAAATTGTGCGGTGTTGTAAATCTTTGTTCGACAGGAGAAACAATGCGATCAACCGTCATTACCAGCCTGCTTCTTGTAGGGATGCTCCTCTTTTCATGTACCCGGCTCAGTTCAACGAATCCTCCCGATGAGGCCGGCATAATCTCCTCACCGGCACGCGAAACAGTCTGGAAACTCGATTCGACGTATACTATTGGCTGGTCGGGAATCGGCTTGCCCAGTGACAGTGTACGCATTTTACTGATGCAGGACAGCACGGTGGTTTACACGATAGGTATCGATGCGCATAATTCCGGTTCATATCACTGGACTGTTGCAAATGTCCGGAGCGGCACGTACCGGATAAAAGTCGCACCTGTTGATAATTCCTCTGTTGCGGTGACGGGGCAGGCATTTACGATCCAATCGGATTACCGGTATTCATTCAGTTTCAGCATGCCACAGGCAGATTCGACCTACTTGCAGACCCAACCACTGACCATTGCCTGGTCGTCCTCCGGCGCGGTCGGTGCAAACGTATCGCTGCACCTGTTTCAGCGCGATACAAAAATCACCGACATAGCAAGCGGCGTTGCAGATTCTACCGGCAAGTATACCTGGACGCTGCCGTCGAACATTGGCAAAGGCAGGGGATTTCGCATCAAAATCAGCGCGGCGGCAGATACGGCCCTCTCGGCACTCAGCGATTCGTTTGAGATTGCCTCGCTATATTATGGCAGCTTCAGCATCACGCAGCCGGATTCAGGTGATACTCTCGGCCGAAACGACACATTGAAAATTTCCTGGACGACGACCGGTCAGCCGGGAAGCAATGCCGTGCTAAAGCTATTTAATGACGACTCACTCGCGCTGACTATTGTTGACAAAATAGCTATTGACGGTTCATACCATTGGGCTGTACCCGATTCGATTCAACCGGGAAGCTCCTACACCGTTAAGATCTGCAGCTTCGAAGATACGTCAATTTTTGCAATGGGCGGCTCGTTTGCGATTATCGCCGATACCACTCCCCTGCCGGGCGGCACCTCGACTGCTCATGCACTGCAAACTCCGGCTTCGGGCTCGGTCTGGTATGTTGACAGTTCGCACACCATATCGTGGCAGATCAACTCTATTGCCGATTCGGTTGCGTTGTACCTGTGCGAAGACACGCTTGTCGCGCGTGAAATCACCGCTTCCACCGCTGATGACGGGAATTACCTCTGGGTGGCGCCGCGCATCGACACCGGCCATAATTACCGCATTCGTATCGCCCATGCCGACGACACAACCCGTTTCAGCTACAGTCACACATTTACAATTGCAAGCCTGGTGGAGCAGGTAAATATAACGATAACAGCGCCTAACGATACGTCAACTATCATGCGCCAGGTTCCCACCGATATAACCTGGGAACTTTCGGACTCGCTGGCGGGATCCGTATCGATTGCTCTCTTCAGTGATATCGGACTAATCTCCCAGGTCGCCGGACCGGTTACGGCACATGACGGCAGTCTGCTCTGGTATCCCGACTGGGAAATACCCGTGGACTCCACCTACTTCCTCAAAATCACCAGCAATGAAGATTCGACGATTGTCGCACTCAGCGATACCTTTACCGTTTTATCACAACACAGCGGCGCCTTGGCGCTCACCAGTCCCGATACCGGGGACGCCTTTGATATTGCGGATCAGATGACGATCAACTGGACGGCCCAGGGATATACGTTCGACAGCATAGCCATTCAGCTACTCGCCGATTCATCAACCGGCGACAAGCATATTCATACCATCCGTGAATGGATCGGAACCGGTAATCAAACCTATACGTGGTTCATTTATAACGGCCTCGAAACGCGCAGCGATTACCGGATCAGGATTTACCGGCTCGAAGACACGACCCGATCCGCGCTCAGCGGCATGTTTACCATCGAGGGGCTGGCTCGCGATACTTTTGAATATGACGACCGGTATCTGCTTGCCCCGTTATTCAATTTCGGCGCCGGCGAACAGAAACGTACTCTTCTGGAAAATGAAATCGACTGGGTATCGTTTTCCTCCGATAGTGCCAGATTCACGGTGTTTCGCACGGCGGGTGATATCGGTGACGGTGTGAACATTCAGGTTTATGACTCATCCGGCGGGCAATTCAGCCGAATCATAACAGAACAGGCCGACAGCGTCTCTCCGACAACTGTTGCCTGGACAGCCGCCGCCGCAACATCCTATTTCATACGCTTTGAATCCGATGCAGGATTCGGTGAATACGCAATCGAAGGCAAGCAGTACGATACGACGCAATCCGAACGCCTGACCGTAACGTACCCCACCGTTTCAACCAGTGCCGCACGGGGCAGCAACATTGTCATACAATGGCAACCCGATACGCTTTTGCTGTCGGACAGCGTCGTGATCTCGCTGTTCAAAGGCAGTGATTCGATCGGGATTGTTCATGCAAGCACGGCAACGCCCAACGACGGCGGCTACAATTGGCAGGTCCCCTCACTTCTCTCGATCGGGAACAATTACCGGCTGCAATTTCAAAATTACCGCCATCCGGAAACCGTTGCCTTCAGCAAGCAATTTACTATTTCATTTAACTGAGCGCAGCGATATCGCTTTGCGTCCGGGTTTCGCAGGATGGTTTTAACCAGCATTGATTTGCCGCTGCCGGCCTCGCCATAGAGGGCAAAGATTTTGCCTTGTGCGATCAGAACCGCGGCACGCTGGACCAGAAGGGTTTCGTGCGCAAGATGTCATTGATGTTGGTGGTGGGACCTATCTTGACAAGCTTTGGCCCCTTGTCGATAACCTTTTTGTTCAGGGGCGACATGTGTGGTATGCGATGCTGTATACTATGGTAGGCAGCGATCCATTCGTGCAGACGCTTAAGCCATCCTCGACAGCCGCAAAATGGTGCGAAACGATACTGCAACCCATCGGAATCGTGCTATGTAGTACGCTGAAAAGTCTTCGAGTGCCGCGGCGATTTCCAACAAATCGGGCCGGAAAGTGCTGACCACAGAGAGGACGTCAGCTCAAAGAACTTGGCCGGGATATACCAATGCCCCACGAAAATCCGAGAATAGGAGTGCTTCTTTGTGCAAACAAATACTCCGACAGAAATAATTCTTTATCGCTCACAACCGCGAACGCCTCGTTTCCGCAGTACCGCTACAGCAATGCACCCGGTCAACAGCAGCATTACGGTTCCCGGTTCCGGAACCGTTGCCGGTGGCGTAGTGGTGATATCGTAATCATACGAGACACCTAATCTTCCGGTGTAGCCGACATTCAGTTTGCACGGTGCAGATAACGGTCCCGCATCGGTTTGCAGCAGAGACAGAAATGTGAAATCACTTCCATCGGAGGTGATGAAATCAGCAGTGGTCGCATTGAAATCGGCGGTCCCGATGGGAGTGGTCATATTATCCCTGTAGGTGGTGAACGGTACCGGATCTGTTGTCGCGTTATCAAGTGTAACCGAATACCCGAAGTCACCCTCAAAATTCCATTCCAGAAGAGTTACCGTCGCACTATTGAAGACCAGTGTGGAAGCCATTTCCGGTTGTGAGGGGTTTGCGGTATTTAGAAGGCTTGCATTCATAAAGAAGGGAAAGGTTTGCGGGTAAGGACCACCGATCCCGTGACCCGCAGTACTGTTGAATGTACTTACCTCCCACTCAAGATCAAAGGAGACGGACACACTGTTCAGGACGGCATTTTCCATGGAAAAAGAAGGTACCTGCAGCAATTCTGTTAAGACACTGTTAACTTCCTCCCCGGCGGGTAAGACTCTTGAGAACGTTTCCTCAAAAGAGATATGATCGGCATTCAGCCACGTCGCCGTTAGAATAGCCACCAAAGTAAAGCATTTCAGAAAACCCATAACACAATGCCTCCCGTATACGATGTAAGGTAAGTTGAGGTAAGTAACTGCAAAGGGCATAAATGCCACTACGCCCCTCAGACAAAATAGTTACACAATTCAATAAATGCAAATGCGGTATCCTATATACAGGTCCCTATAATTTGCCTTTCTCCCAGTTTTTTGTACAGCGATGTTGCTTTGCAATGTGTTGCTTTGCAATGTATTTGTAATAGATTATGCCGTTGTTTGGTAAGTCTGATTTAGACTTGGGCAATTCATTGCCAGCTTGACATATGAAACAATCACCATGATCAACATAAGTAAAATCATCATCATGAGGCGTCGATTGCCCTTGGTGCCACGGCAATGCATTCCAGCGCCTCCTGCACAAAGATATTCGGGTCCGCCTGTGCAATTTCGAGCCGATAGCGCAGAAACTAAAAATCGCCTAAATCCTGCTCATTCAGCGGGAAGGCGGGCGCCCGAGTTTTGCCGATAGCTTGACGTTGTTGCCCGGAACCCGTTTTTTTGCGAGAAGCTGCAAACGTTTTTTCTCCCGTATCCGTTTTCCTGCTATTTCGCAAATCCGACGGCTTGATCGAATGCTGGTCTGAAGAAGGAGCGCCTGCCGCCTGCGTCGCGCCAATAACCCTTGTCAAATCGACAACCATATCATTCAGATTCACCGCTTGCCCCGAAAGCTCTTCACTTGCCGATGCGGTCTCCTCCGAATTTGCCGCATTTTGTTGCGTAACTTTGTCCATCTGTGCAACGGCCTCATTCACTTGATCGATTCCGGAAGACTGCTCGGTGTTGGCACTGGATACTTCGGCAACAAGCTGAGCAACCTTTTCTATCTTTTCGGTGATTGCCTGCAATTCTGTGCCAACACCTTCGGAAGCAATGACACCGTTCTCGGAATTCTTCTGTGCTTCTTCAATAAGCTGAGCGGTATTTTTCGCAGCTTCAGCAGACCGCTGGGCAAGGTTGCGAACTTCTTCGGCGACAACGGCGAATCCTCGTCCGGCCTCCCCGGCACGGGCCGCTTCAACCGCCGCATTGAGTGCAAGCAAATTCGTCTGCATGGCAATCTCATCGATTGTCTTGATTATTTTGGCGGTTTCGTCCGATGACTTTTTGATATTCTGGATAACGCTTCCCATTTTTGTCATCGATTCGGTGCTTTGCTTCGCCGAGGTATTTGCATCACTTGCCAGTGCATTTGCCTCTTGTGTATTGTTTGCATTCTGTTTGGTCATTGCAGCTATTTCTTCCAGACTGCTGCTTACTTCTTCAAGTGAAGATGCCTGCTCGCTGGCGCCTTCTGATAGTGATTGGCTCGATGATGCCATTTGTTCCGACGCTGCCGCCACTTGATTTGAGGCATTGCCGATGTGGCTGTTGATGTCGCCAAGACGACGGGCAATCGAATTTGCAATGTATAAGCCTGCACCTATGCCTACAGCGACTGCGAGCAGACAAATCAATAGAACGACTAATTCAACGCGCTCAGCCGATGCATGCGCTGCTTCGGCTTTGAAGATCGATTCTTCCTTAAGCTCCGAAATTACTTCAGAAAGCTCATTGCGCATCTTGATTTCCTCCTTTTCAACGAGCATATCAAGACGCCGAACTTCGCCCATGTTGCCGGCTTTGCGTGCCGACACCAATTGTGCACCGGTATTTTCGAATTCGTTGTATTCACCTTCAATCTTTTTCATCTCCTGCTCGACATTTTTGTATGCTTCTCTTTCTTGGCTTGTTCGAGCGCGGCTAATGGCGTCCGCCAATTCAAACTCAACTTCGGCAATTTCTTTTTCGACAAGAGGCGATAATGTTTCGAACTCTTCTGCATAGTGGGCCGCACCGGAAGACTTGTACTTTTCCAATGCGATAGTCTGCACCAGCACTTTTGATTCGATATCCGAAACATTTGTTAGTACCGGTATATCATCTGCGGCGATCAACTCAAGATCGGCAATAATTCCATTGAGCGAAATATAGGTTATCGTTCCCATGCCGATCATAACAACCAGAACGATAGCGATCCCGCCGATAATTCGCAGGCGCAAGACTTTATTCTGAGTGTATCGGATAATGCTGAAGCCGATCACTGCAGTTCCCAGCAAGAAGAGCACCAGCGTAAGTATTGTGCCGCCCATGCCGGCTTTCGCTGTGTGGGTGCGATGCGTTGAGCTCGAAGCATGGTGAGCCGTTCCGTCATGCGAACCGGAAGTGTGCGATACGCTGTGTGCAGTCTTATGCTGCTCAGATTCATGCTGTGCATTTCCGTGCGATCCATGACTGTCGTGTCCTGCGGCGAACTCGTTCAATTCACGATTGAGATTTGTATTGACACTTGCCAATAGTGAGGCAACTTTGCTTTCAGGTAACCAGTAAACCTCTCCCGTTCCAACATCATAGATTGCACCGACAACCTTAACTTTGCCTTCAGCAACCAGGCGTCGTGCCGAAGGGCTTTTCGTAAACAGATCGGCGATTCCCTGCCAGACATTCTCCTTGATAGCATGCGGGATTACATCATTGCCGTGCAGATGCGGATGGAGATCCATTGCGCGTTTGACTGCTGGCTGAATAGGCGCAACCAGAGGCGGAATATTGATTTCCAGTTCATGACCTTTGCCTTGCACGGCATGAGTTACCGCAGTAACGGCGCCACATTGCGTGTGCCCCAGTACAACCATCACGGGGGTATTTACATGTGCAATACCATATTCTATCGAACCGACTTCATCTACCCCACACACATTCCCGGCAACACGCACAACGAATATATCCATCACGCCGGCGTCAAAGATCCGTTCTACCGGCACACGCGAATCCGAACACGTAATAATTGTAGCGTATGCGTGATCGCCCTGGTTTTCGCGTCCCGCTTGTTGCAAGCGAACACTGTTTGTGTGCGGATGGCGGGATGAACCTGAAACAAAGCGCTGGTTCCCCTTTCTGAGCATTTCAAGGGCCTGTTGAGGCGAAGGTTTCCCAACAGCAACTCCGATGACCAGCAGCATAATTGCCATTTGTGATATAATGGTTTTAGCGATCTTCATAGTGCCTCCGGTGTACAGGAATAAACAGGAAATTGATTGATTCCATTATCCACATGTTACGCGTAATTGTACAGAGGGTTAATTGGGGTATAAAAGGGGTATTCAATTTACCCCACAGAATGTAATGCCATATCTTTCAGGTATGTCTCAAGATTCACGGCGCCGTTAGTGACACCGAGCTTTTTTCGAATTATTTTGCGCTGTTTCTGCACGGTTTGCGGAGAGGTTCCCAGAGCGGAAGCAATTTGCTTGGTGGCCATGCCGCTACGCACCATAGTACAAATATTTACCTCGCGTTGGCTCAGGCTGTAGTGCCTGGCAGAGATATTTTCTGCGAATGGCTCGGCAATTTTATTGAGACTATATCGCAACACTTCACACAGGTCCGCCTCAACAACGTGCACTTGCAATAAATCAAGGATCGGAAAAATCTGGTTGGTAAATGAGGCAGCTATCCGCTGTTTCAATTTGTCTTCTTTCAAAATGGTTTTTTCGAGCACTTCTTCAACAGCGTGATCTTTGCGCTGCAATTTCATGGTGGTTTCGATTTCCTTAGTCACGTCTCGAAACATGTTGACTGCACCCGTAAGCTCTCCGGCTCTGTTAAATATGGGATCACTTACTTCGAGAATTTTGCGACTTTCTCCATCAAAAATGCGCTGCTCACGCACCCTGGTCATGAGCATGCGATTAAACGGACAATCGCAGTGAAACGCGTCGATTTTATGGACATGAAAGCAGCACGTATCATCGGCCGTAACAGATTTGTCTTGATTGCTGAATTTGCAAAAGGCCCGGTTGCACGCCTGTATTCTTCTGTGCAAATCGATAATGCAAATACCGTCTTCGATGGCATCGAATGTTGCCGACCATTTGTTGCGTTCTTCAACCAGCTCGTCCTGCAGTTTTTTCTGTTCGGAAATATCGGCGCCCACTATCGCAATGCCATTGAGGGAATTTAGCTCCTTGAATGCAGGATACAGCGAAAAACAGACGTGTCGGCCATCAAGCTTTTCGATAACCTGTACGGGCTTAAGCGACCCAACACAAATGTCAAATAGCCTTCGCGAGCCAAGTGAAAAAATTGGCCGAGGGTGAGAGAAGATATTGATCGACGGCATTTTCTCTTTGCCGACTCCATAAAAATGCAGCGCCGAAGCATTGGCTTCCATGATAGTCCCCTGCGGGGTAACCAGGAGCACCAATTCGTTAACCGCGTTTACAACTGCGCTAAGAAGGTAATTAGTGTTCATTTCCGCGCAAATCCGATATCAGACACATGAAACGGCTCTAAGCTGTTTTTATTTATTACATTGTATCATCAGGAGAAATTATCTGCCAGCCCCAAAACTGAGCAATACGCTTCACTGATTCTCCTCGCCAAGTCGACCCGGCGAGCTAGCCGGGCTGACGTCAGCAATTCCCCGTTCGAATCTTACTTTTCTCGCCTCGTATCGCCCTGTGCGCTCTCCAATAAAAAAACAGGGCTGCACCAATTCCGGCAAACATCATGATAAAGCACAACACCTGCCCCATCGAAAACGGTCCCAGCACAAAACCGAGATGTCTGTCGGGCTGGCGCGCAAATTCGATGAAAAATCGCACGAAACCATAGCCGAAAATATAGACGCCGATTGACAGGCCGGGAATTTTCATGAGCAGCTTGCGCAATGGCCACAGGATCAGAAACAGCAGCACGCCTTCGCCAAATGCTTCGTAGAGCTGGGAAGGGTGGCGCAGTTTGTTTTGCGGATCGGCAGGAAAGTACATCCCCCAGGCTACATCTGTGGCTCTGCCGTATAGCTCGCCGTTGATAAAATTACCCAGCCGTCCAAAGGTGTATCCAAGCGGAATGGCGGGAATCACCAGATCGCTGATAACCAGCATCGATTGCCTATGCTTGCGTTGGTAAAGAATTGACGCAATGATGATACCCAGCAGGCCTCCGTGATACGACATGCCGCTGTAGCCGGTAAAGCGAAATCCGTCCCTGAATTCGAATGGCAGCAGGTGGGTCAGCGGATCGCTCAGAAAGTCCTTGAAATCGTAAAAAAGAATATAGCCGGCTTTGGCGCCAATGAGCAGGCCCAGAAATCCCCACATAAGAAAATTCTGCAATTGCTCGGTATCGAAGGGATAGTTTTCTTTTTTAATACGATGCGTTGCCAGCAGGTACACAACCAGCATTGCCACCAGGTACATAAGACCATACCAACGCAACTGCAGTGGGCCCAGGGTGAAAATGACGGGATCGATTGCTTCTGGAAGATGTTGCCAATTCAAATCAGGATCCTGAAAGATAGCGGTTTGTTGAAAAAATAAAAAAGCGCAGCAATGGAGATCGCCGCGCTTGTGATATTCGAGCGGTAGTGCTATTTATGAAATAACGTCTACATTCATAGCTTGCGGCCCCTTTTGGCCCTGACCAATATCGAATGTTACTTTCTGGCCTTCCTGCAACGACCGGCGTCCACTGTTGGAGTTTATTGATTTGTAGTGTACAAATACGTCGGGTGAGCCTTCCTGCAGGATGAACCCGAAGCCTTTTTCGTCATTAAACCATTTAACGACGCCGGTGGCTTGTTGATCGGACATAAAACCTCATTTCATTAAAAGCCGGTTGCCCGGCCGGGTGTTATTACAACTCTCGCATCTTGCAGAGAGAACTGCGAGTACTGATTATAGGCACATTGAACAAAACATTGTGTAATATACATCACGGTGATTCATCGGGTTTCGGCCTGCTCATGCCATCGAAAGCGCCGGCAGCACTGATTTTCGTGGCCGGCTCAATGATCCGCGATTAACCAGTTTGCACTGTCCGGGAACGTTTCCGTACCGATCTGTACGCACCTGAATATCCCCGATAATGGCATGCGCTGCAAGATAGCCCAGGCGTGAATAGCCAAAATCAAGAGTTGCCGTCGGAAAGGTTACCGACATGTGTGAATTGTCAAATGAGATCATCGAAAGCCGATCCGGCACATCGACTTTGAGATGCCGCAATATGAAAAAGGTTTCGCGTGCGATAAGATCGTTATATGGCGCCAGCACGGTGACGGCCCTGCGGGATGCTGCGGCAACCTGCCCCAGAACCTGATCCGCGATTATTTCGCTTACCAGACGCGAATACGTCGTATGCGGCTTGAAATTATCGATTATTGAATACCGGGCGTGATCACCGACTTCCCGGCTGATATCCGCAAAGGATCCGGCTGATTCGATATCGCTGCGCGAGCCGGTGATTACGTTACAGTCCGCATAGCGCGTGCGGCACATTTCGACAAACAAATCATGCCGCCGGCGCATCCAGGGCATGGTGGCTTCATCGCATCGGGTCAATCCCAACCCCGTATGTCCGTTGAGGCGGCATGCCTTGACAACCAGATTGACGGCAGCCTCTTCGTCCAGATGCATGCGATAGTAATTTTTTCTCAATTGTTTATGCACTACGGCGTAACGCCTTCCGGCATTGACAAAATCGAAAAAAACCACCGGCTTGTTGAATCCGTGAATAGTCAGCAAACTTTCCTCCAGCTCGGCCCCGATCGTTGCGCTTGACATGAACAGTGAACCTGCATAGCGTTTGCCCAGCGATGAAATGTATTCTCCGGCTTGCTCCAATCCGCACGGCAGCATCTGCAGGGGCTCAGCCGGTGACTGCTCAGTCAGGATGAGCGATGTCTGCAGACCGTAGCGTAGAAACTCCCCGGCCAGAGCATTGACAAAATGGGTGGTATTATCCATAATTGCGAGTTTGTACCAGTCACGTTCCCGGCCGGTAAACAGCAGCACCACCGGCGACTGAGAAGTAATGATTATATCGGCTAACGGCTGAGTTGCATCCCGCTGCGGCCCGGCAAACCAGGAGCGTCCGCGCTTGTGAATCAGATTTTCGTGAGCAAGTTTATGATAGATGCGCGTCAAGGTAGCATGCGAAATGCGCTCGGCAAGCAGATAGTATGACGCTTTGGGAAGCGGATCACCCGTGCGCAAATATCCATCGCTTATCTGTGTTTTGATTTTTTCGTACAGGCGTTCGACTGTGCCGGATGCTTGCGGTCCTTTGCGATACGGGGGAGCAATCTCAATCGAGCGCCCACGCCTGCAAACGACCATTCCGCGCTCCGCCAGAATATCAATCGCGCGCTTGACAGTCCGGAAATTGACGCCCAGCGTAACGCTCAACTCATTCATGCTGGGCAAGTCAAAATGCGCATCACCGGTTATACGCACTGCGAGCTCATCAGCAATTTGTTTGTAGCGAGGGAGTGCGGCTCGGCGGTTCATGATGAAAAACAATGAAGCGAATTAAAAATATTGTAGTACAGGTAATTTACATTCCTGTACTGCGCGATAACACGCAAACAATCAGGATGCTCCTGAACAGGGTGCGCAAAGCGGAATTCGATTTGCTTGGGGTAAGGTGAACATAAAGAATTTGCGACAGTACCACGAAGGCTTGCGGCATGCAGAAGTTACTTCCTTTCTCCGACCGCAAAATATATTTAGTCTGACACACGTAATAACGTCAACGGTTGACAGTTGCACGCACGGCATTACCTCAACAATTAGAAAGCAGAAACCGCATGTTATTCAAACAGCTTGACAAATACCGCGATGTCGGTTTGCTCATGTTGCGGCTGGGCATCGGATTCATGTTTGTGCTCCACGGATACCCCAAGCTTGCGGGCGGACCGGAAAAATGGACGGCACTAGGCGGTGCAATGTCATCTTTCGGAATCACTTTTGTTCCGGCATTCTGGGGGTTTATGGCAGCCTGCGCAGAATTCTTTGGCGGATTGCTGCTTATGGCAGGTTTACTGACGAGAATATCCGGCGGTTTACTTCTCATAACCATGCTTGTTGCCGCCGTCAAACACATAGCGGCTGGAGACGGCCTTCCGGGATACTCTCATGCTGTCGAAGCGGGGATACTTTTTTTAAGTTTGATATTTATCGGACCGGGAATTTATTCGCTTGATGAATTACTTGACAAATCGAAGCGCTGACACAACGATAACCATCCGGCGAAATATTCACTGCACAAAGCTGTGTCAAGCAATTATCAATTTCACTGAAAAAAATTACCTGCATGATTGAAAAACATTGAATGATGCCATACGGAAATTTACTATATTAGTGTCCAATGGTTTCGGCTGGCTCTCCAGCCCGTCGGTTCTTGATTTAATGTGCCAAAATTAGGAATTCGACGTTGAAGTTACAATGGCACAGTAGCTTTCTAATTTTTTTTGGAGGCCAGCATGAATATCTATGTTGGAAACCTTTCCTACGATGTAACAGAGGATGAGGTTCGTGAACTCTTCGCACAGCATGGAGAGATTGACTCTGTCAAAATGATCAACGACAGAGACACCGGAAGACCTAAGGGATTTTGCTTTGTTGAAATGCCTCAGGACGAACAAGCGGATAGTGCAATCGAAGCACTCAATGAAAGCGAGGTAAAGGGCAGGCCGATCAAGGTCAACAAAGCTCGTCCCCGTGAATCCGGCGGCGGCCGCAGAGGCGGTCCACCCCGCAGAGGCGGCGGTGGAAAGTATGGCGGCGGCGGAGGAGGAGGAGGATACCGACAAAGATATTAGTCCTTCTACCTTGAATGTGCGCAGTGTGCAGCAATTCTCGCCGCATACTGCCTAACGCAAAAGCGCACATAAAAACAAAGCAACAAAGGCAGCTTGTTGAGAAAGCTGCCTTTGTTGTATCAAGAGGCGTTCGTGGCCGACAAATTTTAATTCAGGCTGCCAGGTCGGAATTACTGATTATTTCATCGCTGTGCAGCAGCATGGAAGCGTACTGAGCCCGGGTATAAATCCAGGGATCATTGCTTTTAGATCTGCTGAGTTTCCCGCGAAACTCGTCTATGGTTGCATATTCCTTCCGTGACATCCATTCTTGAATATCATTTATGATTGCACCGATGTGTTTTATGCCTTTGGTGTACATCGCGCTGACGACTTGAAAGCATGTCGCGCCCGCCAGCAAAAAGCTGAGCGCTTCTTTGCCGCTGTAGATACCGGTTGAGCTGCAGATATCGGCGGATGTTTGGCCGTAAAGTAATCCGGTGAAGCGCAACGGCAGCCGTATGTCCCCGGGAGAGCTGAGATTGAAAGGAAAAATGTTCTTCTCTTCGTCAATGTCAATTGCCGGTTGGAAGAGCCTGTTGAACAGAACAAATCCCTTCGGCCCAACCTGGCTCAGACGAGTAATGATATTGAGCGGATTGGTATAATAGGGGCTCAATTTAACAGAAACCGGCAGTTTCACCTGCTTTACAATCTCAGCAGCAATTGCAATCTGATCATTTTCGATTGACTCGGCGCTCGATCCAAATTGTGTCGGTACAGAATAGAAGTTTATCTCGAGCGCATCAACACCGGTCTGCTCGAGTTTGGCGGCGTATTCAAACCACGATTCTTTTTCAACGGCATTCAAACTACCGATAACCGGTATCGAGAGAGCCTCTTTTGCTTTACGAGTCCACATAAGATGTTCTTCGGGGCCCCCGTGTTCAATCCCCTGGGGAAAAATGTTAACCATTTCGGGATGCAAATTGTCAAAGCGCTCGTTGTCCTCATCAAATTTGAATCTTTCGAGCTGTATCTCCTCCTCGAAAATAGATTTGATGACAACCGCCCCCGCGCCGGCTTCTTCGATTTGTTTGAGTTTATCCAAATTCGACGTTAATTTGCATGCACCTGCAATCAGCGGATTTTTCAGGGCAAGCCCCAGATACTCAACATTTAGTTGTGCCATGCGAATTTCCTCCTTGTTTGTGATGAAATTCCAAAATAGTTAATGCTTCCGGTACTCATCGCAATCAAAGAATATGCCAACAGTTGCAAAAATGCGTCATCTGGCGTCTTATGCCGATTAAACCCTTGAAAATACGGCTATTCAAGCAGAATTAGAACGCGATCGGAAGACTTGACAACATACAGTGATACAGCCTTGTATTGAAAAGAAGGTGGTTTTGTCATTGTTGAAAACGGAGAGGTCATTTCCGAAAATCAGGGATTGAGCTACCTATAAAAAAGAGTGTGAGACAATCATGACACCAGGCAAAACCGGGAGGATAACATGAAATCAGCATTTTTCCGGGGATACTGCTTGGCAATTGCGTGTGTGATAATTTTACAGTGCATTGCTTTTCCGAAATATCAATTTCATCATTTCGCAATGAAGAGCAAATCAATGACATCAACATGTGAAGGGGGCGCCTCGATCATCCATTCGGCAACCATTTCGCAGAGCCGCTACAGTTTTGCGGCAATGAATCGCAAGTGCCTGATGATAATCGGCTATTACACCCTTCCCGGTTGCAGCTACTCCCCCAGTGATTACTCTTCAGACGTAATCGCCGGCATTCGGGGCTGAGCCGGGCATCGCTCAGACGCACCTGCATCACCAACATGCGTCGATTACACATTCAAGCGACCTATTGACTTCGCGGAATTGAAGAACTATTTCTTAACCGCAACGCAAATAGATTGTTGAGATTGGAATATTGTGATATCATTGAAGAGATCGTTACCTTAATAATGAGTGCGTGAGCAGTTAAACATGAAGAAGGCAGAATATAGTCTCGAGCACAAGGGCGCGCAAACAATTGTTCATGTCAATGGCGACATTCGCGGCTCCGACATACAGGCATTTTGCAATATCATCGAACCGTTGCGCACATCCCACTGTGAATCGGTGCTGATTGATTTTACGCAGGTCAACTTCATCGAAAGCAGCACGGTCGGCACATTGATCCATCTGAAGCGCACCCTTGAAAAAGCCGGCAAGAAAATGCAACTCGATCTATCCGAATACGTAGAGAAGGTATTTTCTCATTTCGGACTCAGGGTGGTATTCGACATCATTGAACGCAAGCATTCGGCAAAATAGGCAAAAGCTCAAACTCGCTCATCCGCCCGGGTAACTTCTTCGAAAATCGTCCTGGGTTGTCCGCAACAGAAAACGGGCAACGGCTCCTGTCACAATCGGCATTTTTTTATAAAGCTATCACCAAAATATGGGTCACGGCGCGCCAGGTTCAACTGCAGTATTTTATGTATCGAATCATTCAGCCAAACCGCCAAATCGGAGGAAGCAATGCCAACCGCCCGAACATTAGAGGTCAATCAGAATGGTATCGGAGCCAGTGATAACGACGATGGAAAACCATTTGTTACCATACGTGCTGCCGCGCGCCTGGCGCGGGCAGGAGATACGGTTCTCGTACACGCCGGGATTTATCGCGAACGTGTTGCTCCCATCCATAGTGGGACCCCGAACGCACCCATCACCTATCGCGCCGCCGATGACGAAACCGTAATTATTAAAGGCTCCGAAATATGGCAGCCGGAATGGCGACCGGTCACCGGGCATATATATGAAGGAAAATTGAACGGGGAATGGCTGCAGGAATTCAATCCATTCACCGTCAACTGCGTGCGCACGTTTGGCAATCATCATATCGGCCAGGTGTTTGTCAACGGCTTACTGCTGCGCGAAGCCGATCACCGGCAATCCCTGCAGCGCACGCCTTCGAGCTGGATGGTTGACGAGAAGGGCGCCCGGCTAACCATCAATTTCCCCGAAGCAATCCGCGATCCGCAAGATGCCTGCGTCGAAATTACGGTCCGACGCTATGTTTTTGCCCCGTCGATTCGCGGCCTTGCCTATATTAAAGTGCAGGGCTTAATTATCGAGCACTGCGCCAACCAGTTGCCGTCGGGCTTTTACCATCGCAATCGTGCTGCATGCAATCCTCAGGCCGGTGCGCTCAGCACCCGCAGCGGCAACCACTGGACAATCGAGAAATGCACGATTCGATATGCAGCGGGCCTCGGGCTGGACTGCGGCTACGAAGGTGAATACGATCTTGAAAATCAGCCGTCACCCGACCGCGCAACAATTGGATGGCACCTCATTCGCAATAATGTTGTCAGCGACAACGGCTGCGGGGGCATTGCCGGGGCCGGCGCTCAATATACCCAGGTTATCGGCAACATTTTCGAACGAAACAACTATCTCAAATACACGCCGCCCGAAATCGGCGCAGTCAAATTTCATTTCTTCATCGGCGGATTGATCGAAGGCAATTTTTTTCGTGATAATGACTGCTACGCGGTGTGGCTTGACAATGTGTACCGCCACGCACGGGTTACCCGTAATATCTGCATCAATAATCAGAAAGAAGGAATCTTTTGCGAAATGGGCGTCGGTCCGTGTCTGGTTGATAATAATATCGTGGCGTACACCCGCAATGGAGCCGGTATCTACATTCATGATGCATCCGGCGTAACCGTCAGCCACAATCTGCTCTTTGCCAATGCGCACTTTGGCGTCTACATGCGCCCGGTTACCGAACGTAATGTCGGCGCCGAAAGCGGGGGGCGAGTCCCGGTGGGCTCCAGCCATCAGCGTGTAATCAACAATGTATTTATCGACAACTACCGCGGCCATATCAGCATGGCCCTTGAGGATGGGCAACGCACGCACGACAACCGCTCGGACTACAACCTTTTCATCAACGGCGTGTTTCCACATTGGGAAGGTCTGGGACTTCACAAATTCAACATCAATAACGGGAATGGCTTCGTGCGCGATGAGGAAATTGCCACTGCACTGCGCCGGGCGCTGGAAAAGCACCGCGTCCCTGCCGAGCTGCAGCCGAACTACGAGCTCTGGCAACAAACGCCTTACCTCTCACTCGACTGGTGGCGGAAAATGACGGGCAACGATGTGCACAGCCCGGCCCCGCTGCTCAGTCGCGAAAAATGGGAAGATGGTGCGGTGCAGGAAGGCGCGGCGAATTTTTCGTGCCGAACCCCCTACTTCGAGGTGCGTCACGACTCGCTGATAACGCAGATGCAGTGTCCACGTGACCAGGGCAGCGAATATGATCTATTCGGTGCGCCTCGCAATACAGACCACGTTTTTCCCGGTCCATTCCAGCACTTCAAGCCGGGACACAACCGCTTCCTGCTGAGTATTGCGTGAGGTATCAACCTGACGGAGCGTGGCTACGCAACGCAGAGCAGCCCTGCAATCGCCCGGGAAAGCTCGGATGGCTCGAACGGATTCTTTACATATGCATTTGCGCCCCGGAGAGTATCTCAGCCGGCATTCCGCCGTTGCTGTATCCCGACAAGACGAGAGCTTTAACGTATTCGTTAATTTTGTGAAGCTCGATATATGGCGCTGAGTCCGCTCATCTCAGGAAGAATCAAATCACGCAACACCAGATCGGTGTCGTCCCGGTTGTTTCGATAACAGGATATCGCTTCATCGCCGTTTTTTGCCGCAATAACGGTGGCAAAGGAAGGGGCCAGAAAGATATTACCTGAATTTTGCACGCAAATGATGTATTCATTGACATAAGAAAATGAAACCACCGTGAATCCCTTGTTCCTGTTAGGTATTTTAAATTACCCAAAAACCAAAACGCCTAACCAGGAGGTAACCCAATGGTGGTTTCTGC
>WJLW01000079.1 GCA_014728295.1 Chitinivibrionales bacterium
CATCTACACCGTCTCTCTCAATCTCTCCGGCATGCCCGGCATCAGCGTCCCCTGCGGCACCCACGACGGTCTTCCCATAGGCATCCAGTTCATGGCGCCGCACTGGGAGGAGAGCAGAATTTTGCGCCTGGCATACGCTACGCAACGGGTGCGTGCGTGATTATGGCGAATCGAGTGAGCGACGGAGCGACGGTGCGTCTCGGCGCGCCACCGCCACACTCTCCCCCTTCGCCCGGCTGTTGCGTCTGCCTGTCTCCCCATCGTCAACCTGCAAGATCGTGGCGTGGTCGCACCATGCGCCGGTGGCGTCCGTTCATACTCCTCCCGGCATTACTCGCCACCTACGGCTGCCTCAGCTCATCGGTTCGCTATTCCAGCGCGTCAACAACCGAAACGCCTGTGCGGCCTGATACTGAACATCAAACTCGTCACCCCCAAACCTCCCCGGCGCATGAGCAATTGACTCCCGACCGGCTGAAGGAAATTGCCGAATCGTATCTGGGTGTTCCCTATCGAAAAGGTGGCATATCGCGGGCCGGATTTGACTGCTCCGGATATGTCTGCACCGTTTACCGGGAGTATAATCAGACGGCATTGCCGCGTACAACGCGGGAGATGAAGAAACTCGGACATCTGGTGCCGGTCAGACAGGCACGGCGCGGAGATCTTGTTTTTTTTACGGGAAGGTTCGCTCGCATCAATCACGTCGGCATTTACATGGACGACGGTATATTCATCCACGCCAGCACAAAAAAGGGCGTGACCTACAGCAAATTGGATAACGTTTATTACAAAAAACACTTTGCCTTCATCCGGAGGATCGAGTAGCATGGCCGTAGCTTTTCAGGGAGCGTCAGGCGCATTCAGCGAACTGGCTGCAAATGAGTTTTTTCAGAATAAGCAAAAGGCATTTGCCTGCCCGCAATTCAATGACGTTTTCGCGTCGGTCGCGTCCGGCGGAACCCGCTACGGCATCGTACCCATCGAAAATTCCATGGCGGGAAGTATCCATCAGAATTATGACTTGCTGGTTGATCATAAACTCTACATCGTTGGAGAGATTTACCTGCGCATTACCCATTACCTACTGGCCAATCCCGGAGTTACCAAACATAAGGTCCGCCGCATCTTTTCGCATCCGCAGGCGCTGGCGCAATGCCGTCAGTTTCTCTCAAAACTGCCGGATGTCGCCGTTGAACCGGTCTCGAACACAGCCGCAGCCGTCAAGAAAATAAAATCCGAAAACCTCACCGATGCCGCCGCAATCGCCTCCATGCAGGCATCGATTGATTTCAAGGTCGATATTCTTGCAAAGCGCATCGAAGACAACAAGCTGAATACCACCCGCTTTCTGGTGCTCGCCCGGAATCCCAAGAAACGAATCCCCGCTGCAACTCAAACCAAAACGTCAATCGTTTTTGCCACGAAAAATATACCCGGCGTGCTGTATAAAACGCTGAGTGTCTTTGCCCTGCGGGATATCAATCTCCTCAAAATCGAATCCCGCCCCATGCGCGGTGCGCACTTTGAATATCTCTTTTATCTCGACTTCGAAGGTTTCGCCACCAGCAAAGCACAGAAAAACGCACTCAATCACTTGCAGGAAATAACGACATTTTATCGCCTGCTCGGATCATACCCGATCGGGAAACTGGCTTTACCGGAGTATAAGAGGAGGTGAGGGGGGAATGATGTATTTATTGTCATGCCCAACTTGATTGGATATCCCACGCCGTAGGCAAAGTAGATTCCCGACTGCTCCGCAATGACATAGTATAGTTGCTCATCGTCACCGCAATGACATTAGAAGTTTCATCCCCATACGATCCAGGCGATAAAAATTTGAGAGGTAACATGCGTTCAAAAAGGTTGACTTTGAGATTATCTCCTTTATATACTGTAGCAGGCTGCAAATTATTGCCTGCGATGATTGAAGAAGAATAGGGTGCGGCAGGGCAGGAGATGCATCTATTCTTGCAAGCAGCTCACTTATTTTCGGTCATTCAATTTCCCATATTCAGCCGCAGTGCTGCTGATGGGGCGTTAGCATTGTTATGGCATTCCTGACTGAAGTTGTGAAATGCGCCGAAAGGTAACCCGATTAAGGTGGCATTTTGCTTCATTTTGAGCGCGCGAAAGCTGCGAGGAACCAACACCACACAATCCGATGGTCTTTCTTCGCAGCAAAGAAACTGCCTGATGGGAGTAAACGGTACAGGGATTTAATCAAGGCTGGGTGGACGCATATTGTTCGCCATACCAAGATACGCCGCGAGGCAAATCCCTACGACCAGACCTGGATAGAGTATTTTCGAAATCGCAAGCGATCGAGAAAACACTCCAATAGGGATGAACGCTTTATCGAGGAGACCGGGTGACTGCGGGACGTCAGTTGCCTTTGAAGAGCTTGAGCCGTATGAGTGGAAACTATCATGTCCGGTTCTTAGGGGGGAAAGAGGCCGTGAGGCCTCTGACCTACCCGGTTTTGAAATATGCATCTGTTGTGGGAGGAAAGGGAAACATAACTTTGGTGGGGCGGGAAGAACAAGACAAACAGGAATGAGAACCAAAGGAGTAAGACTTCGATGAAACAAACGGAACATGAAGACTCGTTGGATCCTGTGGTAGTGTTTCTCGAATTCGCTCATGCGAGAACGACCCAGAAAGAGCCTTGGTTCACTCTTGCAGATTTTCTTCAAGACTTCTTAGATAAGTTCTCGCAGGATCAAATTGACATACTCGACGACATGACAGGACATGCACCCTCTTCCCTTTTTGCAAGAAAGGATCAGGAATATGTCAATAATCGGGACCAAAGTATAAGACTTAACATGAATGGGTACTTAGCATTGAGCGGGCATTGGCAGGTTGTTGCATCTAGAAGATCCATTGACCTTGCAGCGAAGACCCTTCGAATAGCGTGGATGACTCTGTTTGCTGCAGTTGCGACCATGCTTCTCGCTGTCATCTTTAACTCACAATAGGTGAGGTACACCAATCAAATGGAGGGAACCTTGAGAAGAAATAGACTACTGCGTGTATATGCTCTGATGATAGGTGTGTGCTGTCTGCAGTCTACCTCCGGAACCCTGGATGAGGAACTTTGGCCCAACATGAATCTCTGGGGTTGCGCAGAATCCGTTCTGTTTAGTCCGTTTTCATTTACTGGACCGTACAACGCTGAGAGGACTGAAGAAGATTACATGAGCGAGTTTGCAGATTTGGTATCTCGCGAACTCGCGCGCATTGGGATCGGCAGCATGGGAGTCAAAGAAACATACGATTCAGCCAATGAGCCCGACGTCTTAATCACGGGTAGATTCATCACGATTGATCAAGGAAGCCGTGCAAAGCGCGCTCTAGTTGGCTTTGGTGCAGGCGCATCCAAATGCGATGTAGAACTAACAGCCATCGATGTCAAAACGGGGGCCACGATCTTTCTCCTGCGCCATGCGAAGATGACTCACATGTTCTGTGGCGCAGATTGTGTTTCACATGAACTCAAAGCGATAGCTCGCGATATTGGAAAACAGTTGCGCAATAACTACAAACAGTGTGACAGGGGCCTACCCTTGAATCAGTCTCCAGAGGAACGGCAAAATAGAGTCCTTCGCAATGGTACTTTGACGTTGGAATCCAATGTAGACAACGCAGATGTGTACATAGACGGAGACTTCATTGGCAACTCTCCACTTGACGCCTTCGCAATAGAAGATGGCAATCATGTCGTGCGATTTGAGAAACAGGGGTACACGCCTTGGGCAAGAAATATTGCGGTCTCAAAGGGAAACAGCACGCGTGTTTTCGGGACACTTGAAAGGATTTCACCACAACCACAGAAAACCACAACCCAAGAACCCGCCCCTTAGAGAATGGCCACAACAGAAGCATACAGTCAACCAACAGGCCAATGCGGGCTCGGCAGTAGCCTCAACCCAAATGGTCGCAATTCCGGCGGCACTCAGGGCACAAAACAGCTACGCAAGGTTTGCGTCCCTTCCTGTCCAGCCGGTTTTGCTTGGCGGGATAAACCCGCCACCACTTCCGCATTGGCCAATCCGTTTTGCGGCTGATTGCCGCTTTGTTAATAAATAGAATCAGAACAGGGACGTTCTGACGACATCCGGTGCTGTCACTCCGTTCTTAAAGGGAAGGATTCTGTGCTTCGCACATCTATTGTGTCATTTGCCTTTTCCGTCACCGCGAACTTACGAGAAGGTGCGTGCTATGATCTTGTCATTGCGGGTGCTAAGCTTCTCGGACATGGCACTGAAGTGTCTTTTGACACGGGGAAAGACCCGCAAGGCAATTTCCCTCCGGACAGTCTCATGATTGGGTGAGGTGTCAGTTCCCGATTACACGTATGTGTAATCTTCTGTACTACGGTAAACATATGCTAACACGTGTAACTGTCGTCAACGGCCGAAACTGCGAAAGAGACTGAAACGCATTGACCAAAAGGTGACGGGAAGCGGCTTCGGTGACCTTAACGTGGAAACCGACACTGTTGGTGGGCACTGACTTCCCCGGCAGACAGCGTATACCTAAGGTACAGGGCTGTGGATTAACAGAGATGGACAATCTGATCAAAGCCGGACGAATTAAAATTATTCGTCACGTGAAAATACGGGCCCAGGCAAATCCATACGACCGTGCATGGAATGATTATTTTTCCAAGAGAAAATCTCGAAGGAAAAGTTACAACATGGACGGACGCTTTATCGAGGAGTCCGGGTGGTTTTCAGAATAAAACTGCTTTACAGGTGCTTGAGCAGTGTGATGGGAAACTGTCATGCACAGTTCTGAGGGGAGGGGGAGGCTGAAAAGCCTTCTTCTTACCCGGTGGTGTCAATATTTTTGGCGATATACATATTATATGTGTGCACATAAAAGAATGCGACCGTCCTGGCCGCAAAAAAGAAAGGCAAAGACAGAATGAAATTGAAAGTATATGTAGAAACATCTGTATTCAGTTTTCTCACTGCGCGAAAAACGACTAACCTTCTCGCAGCTGCTTGGCAAAATATAACAATAGATTGGTGGGATACAAGAAAAGGAGATTTTGAACTCTATATTTCTGAACTAGTTTATGAGGAAGGATTGAGAGGTGATCCAGATGCCGCTGCTCGCCGGATAAAAGAAATGGAAGGTTTGCCATATCTAAACATTACAGATGAAGCTATAAATTTAGCGAAAAAGCTAATGCTCTCAGGCCTTCTGCCTTCTAAAGCATCTGATGATGCTTTGCATTTGGCCATTTCAACATTACATAAAATGGATTTCTTACTTACATGGAACTGTAGGCATCTTGATAATGCTGAGATTAAACCCAAAATCAGATTACTGCTGAATGAACTCGGATATGCAATGCCAGAAATTTGTACACCACAAGAATTGTCAGGAGAATAAGAATGAAAAATGAAGTATTAGAAGAATTATGGGAATCAAAAGACAAAATTGCTAAAGAAAATCATTATGATGTTGAATTGTTGGCCAAGAAATTAAGGGAAAACCAAAAAGAAAAAAAGCACGAAGGAATTGACTTGTCCAACAGAGAAATATACCTAACATAGGTATGCCGAAGAATTTCATAAAACCCGTCCTGGGTTTTATGAAAAAGGGCACACTAAAAGAAATATTGAAGCAATATCGCCAAATATACTGCCACCAACACGGCTTACCAGGCTCCGCTGCGCTTCGACCCAAATTGCTTCGCAACTTCTGGTAAGCCGGAGACGTTGTGAGAAATGCCAAGGCGGCTTTTCAAATTAAAGACAAACGATACGAGGCAGTAAAACAAGAATTTTTCAATATATAGCTTATGCGAGGTAAAAGAAGCATGAAGGATATGATTCAGAAGGATCAAATGTATATACACTGGATAAAGGACTTGAAAAGCAAAGTCCGCCAGATTCAATTGAAAGCGGCTGTAACGGTAAATACGGAACTTCTTCGATTCTACTGGGATTTGGGCGCGGAAATTGCTGAAAAAGAGAAAGCAACTTCATGGGGCGTAAAATTTTTGCCGCAGCTCAGTAAAGATTTGAGGGCAGAATTTACCGATATGCGGGGTTTTTCCCTCAGTAACTTGAAATACATTAAACAATGGTATCTCGTTTATAATCTGTCAGATACAATTAGCCAACAGCTTGTTGGCCAAAAAGCTGTTTTGCCTTTTCTTCAGATCCCCTGGGGTCATAATATTGCCATAATTTCGAAATGCAACAATGTTGATGAATGTTGAATATGCATTGAGTGATATACAAAAACCAATCGGTGTTTCAGAATATCAGTTGACGCAATCACTTCCAGAGGATTTAAAATCTAAGTTGCCGAGCATCGAAGAGATCGAAGCCGAGTTGAAAAAGGATGTCGACAAAGAGTGATTAAAAAGAAAGAAAATCACTACCATCTATTCGCGGTTTCAAGCAGTTGTTTAAAAAGAGTCAGTTCACAAATTTCACCTTACAATACGATATTTAGTCTCAATGCTGTCCCACAATTTTCAAAGAATCCCTGGAATATAGAGCTGATATGGCTGATTACACATTCTTGTTTGCATGTTTGCTGTCCCACATCGCTCCAAAACATTCACAAGAGAGAACCGGCTCCATAAAACTCCGCGTATCAGCGCAAATAGCCGGGCGAAACTTCCTTTCCATCGGTTCATGTATGCAATAAATCGCAGTATTACATATGTTAAGAGGGCTGTCCATATCTGCCAACGCACAGCATTTTCACTGTACCCGAGAAAATCCGCAAGTTGCAGTGTTTGCTTGAGTTGTTTGAAAAAAGGTTCTATGCCCCAGCCGGCTTCATAAAGCTCGCAAATAGAGCTGGCAGCCCAATCCATATTAATGACTCGTTTAAAACGTCGAGGAATTTTAAATGCTTTTGTGCTTGAGCCAAACTGTGGGCAAATTGATTTGCAGTGTCCAAACACTCATCAGAACAATCCTTCTGCCATATCAGCATTGCGGACTTTATTGGCATGGGATAATCCATTGCGACTAGGAGCGGTAGCTCTTCTCACTGTAAAAAGTGCTGCTGAGTGATTTCTCAAACTGTCCACAACATCATTCAGACTCAAGGAATGTGCTATCTGTGCAAATAAAAGAGAAGCAACATGGCTCCAAGGCGAGAAACTGCGACACCCTTGTATCGACGCCGAATTGTTTGGAAAGCTTCGGAACAAGATGTGCGGGAATTTTTTCCATTACCTGCTTCAATGTAGTAAATTTATGTTTGGTTGGCTTCATGGTGACACTCCTTGTTTTTAAGTTTTTATCGACCTAAAAACATGTCACCTGCCAACCTTTTTTCAAGTTTTTTTTATATTCCTATGGGATGGTAGTGAAATGAAATATGACATTACTGCCCCCCCCCAAAAAAAAACCGAATTCGGAGGCTACCATCGTGGTATACTCTCGAAATCGGCTTGTCTTTATAATAGCGGGGCCAGGATTTGAACCTGGGACCTTTGGGTTATGAGCCCAACGAGCTACCGGACTGCTCCACCCCGCAGTAATTTCAGTTTTATTGTAAAGCCTACTAAATATAGTATTAAGCACATGATATTTCAAGCAAAACGCTTAATTTTGAGCTCTGCTTTTGTGCAAGATTTGCTGCATATCTTTGAGTATATCCTCAAATGGAACAAAGCTGCCTGTTTCCAGAGCAGTTATGCCTTTTTCGACCCAGGCTTCCACCTCCTTCTGGTAGTCGACTATTTTCGAATTTAAATCCATAATCCGGGAAGCTAGGGTTTTGGCGATTGAAAATGCAACGGCCGGATTTTCGGTGAAATGCTCTGTGATATCTCTGATATAAATCACCCTGGTTGGCTCGACGGCTTGTACCGAAGCAATTCGCCGGCACCTGAGCAATGATGCAATCTCGCCAATAAAAGCTCCCTTGTCACTGATCTCGGCTACCTTGACCTCCTTTACCACAACATCTACCTTGCCGGCCATGAGTATAAAAAGCCCTTCGGCAAGCTTTCCCTCCTGGATGACGACATCACCAGGTTTATATTCACGAACTTCCTGATTATCCGAAAGATCAGCCATGAATTTCCTTTCGTCAAGTGCTATTATGCCCGCTCGATTACTCCTGAGTATATAGTTTTATTCAGGATTTGTAAAGAGCCCAGACGGCGCTCTCGGGGAAACGCGAAGAGTACGGCAGCGCTCTGCAATAACTTCTCCCGGCGGCGCTTTGCGACGTTTACGTACATACCTTGCCTCGGTTACATGAACGTCGATGTAGCTGCTGTGTCTGGCCTTTGAAAACCAGGCGGCAAGTATGGCGGCTTTTTTTTGCACCGATTTGGGCGGTTTGTCCTGATTCCTGTTGCGGCGAATGATCACGTGAGAGCCGGCATGCGCGGCAACATGCAGCCAGATATCAGAAGGTTGCGCAAATTTTAGTGACAGTTCGTCATTTTGCTTGCTGGTCTTTCCTATATATATATCCCAGGACTCGCTGGTATAATGTCGAAAGGGAAGTGCAGCACGGCGAGGTGTAGCAGCTTTGGAGACTGAGGGAATAACACCTCGCTCCCTGAGCTGCTCTTCAACACGGGCAACAGCACCAGTATCCTGCTCATCTTCTTCGATGTTCCGCAATTCCCCGATAGTGTCCCTGATGCTTTCCAGGAGATTGAGCTCAGTGGACGTTACTTCTATATTGGATTGTATTTTTTCAACGCCTCGTCGGGCTTTACGGGCTTTTTTATAAAAGAGACCAGCGTTTTCGTGGACTGACTTTGCCGGATTAAGCTCAATCAGCTCATTGCGGGATGTATGAATATTTTTAACCGGCGTCGGCTTATCGCGGGAAATGGTAAGTGAGGCATCGGCAAGCAATGAATCTGCTATCTGCGTGAAGGCATCGGCGCGTTGCGCAAAGGCAAGTTCTTCATTTTGCTTGTCAAGCTTCTTGCGCGTGCGCTTTATGGCTCGTTTCGCAACGGAATTAAGCCATTTCAGTTTGCTCCTGCTCTCCTCTGATTGGCCAAAATTTTCAGAAAAATTCATCAGGTATATGCAATTCATGACTTGACATTTATTTCCTTCGGGTGTAAAATATATATCAGGTTTAAGCGTTTTTTGTGAATAACCTGTAGATAACTCAAGCACGATCAGCGCTACAAAGGTGGTTACATGGTAAAGCTTATTGAAATTGAATGTCCACACTGCAGACAAAATTGCGACATTTATCTCAGTTCCAAAGCTTCATTGATCATACTGAATTGCCCCGGATGCTGGAAGCCGCTGATGTATCATAACCAGAAGTGTTTGCTGCTTACCAAGAATCAGGCTAAACAGATCGAGCAGAATCATCACGAGACGGCAATACACGATCTGCTGAACAAAATATGCAACGAAACCGATGCGGTCAAAGAGCCGGTGCGCAGTACTAAGGCCGTGAGCAAAACACCTTATAAAATGCAGCAGGCGCCCACCCCGAGCTATAGCTCAATGCCGCTTGACCGCCCAGATATCAGCGAAGACGACGTAGTCAATCTGCGTATTGATCTCGAAATGTGCCTTGACGTTCAGGACTTTATCGACAGATTATAATTTATCAAATATTCCTGTCTGCTAAGCTTCCGTTTGGTCTCCAAATGGAAGTTTTTTATTTTACGGGCATATGTCTTTCTATCCTGAATCGGCAATTAAATTTTTAATCCCGACCATTTGCTCAGACTGCACGTATCGGAACATCTCATGATACTCAGGTACAAAACCTACGATTTTACTCCTGCGATAGGCTGGTCGATCTCCCGCTACGAGACCTTTGACAAATGCAAACGTCAATACTATTACAATTACTACGGCCGGTATACAACCAGTGTTCCAATTTACAAAATCAAGCTACTTAAAGCGCTTACCTCGATTCCCCTCGAGATCGGTAATGTTGTGCACGACGTGATGGAAGCCTTTCTCAAACGGCTGCAAAAAAGCGACACCGATATTGACGAAGAGCGCTTTTTTGCCTTCGCCCGCCACCAGGCTCAGGAATACTTTTCCAAAAAATCATTCATCGAGTTGTATTACCGGGATCTTGAAATTATCGATATGGAGCAGGTGCAGCACAAAATCGAAAAATGCCTAAGCAATTTTCTCAACAGCCCCACCTTTAACTGGTTGTATATGAAAGCATTGCTGAATAAAGAAAACTGGATGATCGAACCTGACGGGTATGGTGAAACCCGGCTTGACGGATTAAAAGCGTACTGCAAAATGGATTTTCTTTTTCCAGTCGAAGATGATGTTTACATTCTTGACTGGAAAACCGGCAAGCGCGACACTGCAAAACACGGCCGGCAGCTTATTGGGTATGCCGCCGCCGCCGGCCATAATTTCGATATTGTATTCAACCGGATCTTTCCAAAGATTGTTTATTTATATCCCGAATTCAGCGAATTTGAAATTAGCCTGCGTAATGAGGATCTGGTTGCCTTCATTGGGAATGCAAAAGAGCAGACGGAAGAAATGTATGGGTATTGCAGCGACAAAGATAAGAATGTCCCGTTACCGATAGAAGCCTTTCCCCTCTCACCCTCACCGGTAATCTGCTCATACTGCAATTACCGGGAATTGTGCTTTCCCAAAACCAACAGCCCCCAACCGGTAATCTAAAGGCCGGCTATCGCCACAAGCCCATGTCGGGCACAAATGCTCAGCGAAGAATCCTGCCGGGGTAACCCTTCCGTTAGCTCTCGGTCGCATCTTCTTCAATTACTTCAACGGCCGATTCGTCAATTGGCTCTGCATCTTCGACAATACGCCCCTGCCTTCGGGCTTCGGCCCCAAGCTCTTCGATACTGGTCATCGGCTCATCGAGATGCAGGGCCATAAATTCGGCATCGTCGGCAAGCTCGCAATCCGAGGTATCCGGCATGTGCTTGAGGATCCATTTATACTGCGCTTCGGCCAACTCCGGTTTGCTCATGTATTCATCGTAGATAAACCCGATCATAAAGAACGTATTGCAACGCTTTTCAGGGTCGCTGGTGTTGAGCAGGAATCGACGATAATTGTCGATAGCTTGGCGATAGTACTCTTTTTCGGTCTGTATCTTTGCCAATTCGCTGAAGGCTTTGATACCCTGATCGGCAAAGGGAAATGATGCAGCAAGCATTTTATATAAATTTTCGGCTTCTTTAGTCTGGCCCGAATCGCGCACCGAATCCGCCTGTGCCAGCAGATTGCCGGGATCTTTGACTTTGTCATCTTTGAAATCGGGCTGCAAAAACTCGATATCCTTATTCGAGCGCATTTGATAGATCTGCTTATCCAGCGTCATTTCTATCTGCCGGTTTTTGATGAGCCGCAACGTTGAATTATAGCTTCCGCTGTCGATCGTTTCGGGAACACGACTCTGATCATCATAGTAAGCAAAACGCGCCATCATGGTATCAACACTGATGGCTTCCTCGGCTTTGGGCATCATCTCGTTCTTGACATAGTGCTGAACGACATCAACCTTGCGGGCCCATTCGACAACCGTCCTGGCATCCGATTTGACTGCAAAACCGGATTGCCGTGCCTTTTCGGAAAAAAGCTTCCATTTCAGCAGCCATTTGGCGAGATATTCAATTCGAGAAGAGTCTTTACGATAATCTTCACGTTGATACTCAGGCAACCACATCAAAATCATTTCGATGTCTTGCGGAGTCACCGGTTTGCCCTTTCCATACCACTCGGAAAGCGAATCGGGCATTTCTTCTCCGTATTTATCGCGATAATATTGCTTCATAAAAAAGTCGGGCAGGTTATTGCGCATCGCATAGTAATAGTCGCGAGCCAGTTGCTCTTTGTCAAGCTCTGTCGTGTCTGCAGAATCTCTCTCGGCCTTCTTTTGCTCGATAAAATCATCGGTAGGCTGATAGGTTTCGCCAAAAAGCTTTTCGGCAACCTGTGACTTGACTTCCACGAACTTCCGGTACATCACTGAATCGCGGGCAATCAGCGAATCTTTTGTTCCTGAAAGCGTTTTGGCCGTATCGGTATCTTTGTCCGGTACGGACGTGGCAATATCCACTTTTATCGTATCATACTTTGTCACCGTATCTTGAAACTGGTCTTTGTGTTCGCTGTACCAGCTCTCCAGTTCCTCATTGCTGAAGCCAAGATTTTTATCGAGCATTTCGGTAAGGTATAACTGGGCCGGAAAGAATTTTTTCTTCCATGACCAGTCGAGGCTGGATTCCACTTCACGTTTGCTGGGTGAAGATTTTGCTTTATCGTAGATCACTTCGGTTTCGACCAGAAACGTAATCGGCGAGCGCTTGCCCGGAAACGCAGGCTCCATACCGGTTGGATACAATCGCTGCATTTTTTTGAACGCGTCAAACGCTTGTTGAGTAACCACATCATTGCCGATTTTAGCAAGAGCGCCTTCCTTATCGACAGACTTCTGACACAAGGTCAACAACACAGCGGTAAGAACAGCCACGCCTGAGAATACCTTTACCTTCATAATATCAAACTCTCCATTTTATTTTGAACGGTTAACAAAAAGAATAGCGACATCCGTTTAGCTTTAGAAGTGTCAAACTACTGTGGAAAGGGAAAATCGTCACTCTTGTTATCGAGCAGACTGCAACGCCTCTTCGAGATCTTCGAAAATTTCGAGTAGTGAGGTTGCACCGATAATTTCTATTATTTCGTATACGTTTTCATTAACATTGGCGATTTTGAAAGAGCCGCCTTTTTCTTTAGCCGATTTATTGAAATGCAGGAGCACCCCCAGACCGGTGCTATTGACGTAGCGTAATTTTTCAAAATCAGCGAAGATGTAAATATTTCCTTCATTGATTAAGCTGCAGACTTTCTCAAGGACATACTCGACATTTGTCGCATCCAAATCGCCAACAAAACGTACGATTTTGCTGTTAGGATTTGCTTCATAGTCCTCAATTTTAAGTTCAATCTGAGACTCCATAGTCTAATCCCCTCGCAATCGGGTAACATGTATGCTGGTTCCGGTTTCGGACAAGTCAATTTTAAGGTCGTTCGAAAGCATTTTGATGAGTGCTAGGCCTCTGCCACGTTTCTGCTCTAAATTTGGAACAGGCGCTTTGAGAATTGATTTCGAAAGTTTTTCCAGTTCGGCAACTTTTTCAGGATCGCTTGAGTTAACTACTTTGAGCTCGATTTTGCTTCGATCGATTTTGACATAGAGCTGAATCTCGTGCTCTGAGCCCTGCACACCATGCTCCACGGCATTGTTACAGACTTCATCAACGATTGTCTCTATCCTGAAAGAATCTCTGTTGCTGTAGCCTTTCTGCTTGGCAATCCGGCTGACCAATTGTCGTACGGGAGGAACGAAACTAAGTAACGAGGGAAATTCAAGATTGAGTTGCTGCGATCCGCACTCATATTCCCAGTTATAGGCATTTATCGCACCGATACTATTGTTATAAATTTTAAAAACAGCCGTTGCGCCCAGAAGGCTGAGTTTTGTTTTGATATCCAGTGTCAATCCGGCAAAAACAAGGTCACCGTTTACCTCGCTCAACCGCTTGCGACATCCCATCAATCCGCCCAGTGCCGAAGAAGAAAAGTAGGTTACCTGCGCCATGTCGGCAATAACAAAGGGGGGATGCCGCGAGATGATTTCATCGATATTGTTATTGACTTCTTCGATAGTGGATGAATCAAGCTCACCGGCAATTTGCAAAATAGTGACTTTGTCGGAATGTTCGCTCGAAGTAATCGAAAGCTGCACGCTACTGTTCATGAACCACATTTCTCCGTTTCGGCAACATGACGGGACGATAGCAGGCCCCTGACGTTATTTTCCCGCAGGTATCGGATCACGCCTGCGGACAACTTTGACTGAAGTCAGATTATTTTCATCTATTTCAAAATGCAATTCTTCGGACAACATGCGTACGATTTCAAGACCCAGTTTGCGTTGCTTTTTTATTTCCGCTTCAACATCCTGCTTTTTGCGTTCTACGGCAACTTTGAGCTTTTCACGGTTGAGTTCCGTGCCACCCTGATCTTTGACAATAAATTCAACTTTATCATCCAGGATAGTAAAGTTGAATTCGATTTCAGATTCGGGAGCCGTGCATCCGAAAAGCACCGCATTGTTGCAGACTTCATCAATCACAATTTCTGAGCGATATGAGAATTTCGAATCGAAACCGACAGTTTGCAGGGTTTCTGCGATGAATTTCCGAATAGGTGGAATATAATCGATGTCACCGGGAAATTTCAGCCGAATAGTGCAGGGTCGGTTGTTGTCAGTCATGGTGCAAAATATGCTCCCGTTAAATTACGAGTTACCATAAATCGGCTATTCTTCGCCATGCAGGATGAATTTTTCATCTTCGGAAGTGATCAGGCCTTTTTTTACCATGCGCTCGATGAGGCGCGCATTGATCGACATAAGCGTCGTGAAGGTAGGCGGTTCGTCAAGACCTTTGATTTTTGCGTTGACCTGTGCATCCTTTTCGGACGAGGCTCTGAGCGAATCGAGTACACATTCCATTACAAACATTATTTCACCGTAGGTCAGGTTTCCCTTACGATAATCGGAGAATTGCTGAATTGCGCCCAAAAGCAAATCGTTCAGCTTGTTGAATTCGCTCTGGTCATCAAAAACATTCTTATACGAGCCGATGTTAGACATTCGCTGTCTCCGGACTGGTTAGCTGCACCGGAAAATACACCAATGCGAAGTGAAAAACTACAAAACAGTCAAGTATATAATATAATAAATTGCCTGTCATCATCCATATTAAAGAATTGTGGGCAAACAGGTTGCAGCACATTTACGGCGATTCTGCCTGCCCCTCGGTATCCTCACCGGTAATCTGACTGGCAGGGGAGCCCTGTTCGCTTGGCGGTTGCGATTGTGCGGGCATTTCTGATGCGCCCGGTGCCGACTCAGCCGGCTCTTCGACGGTAGCTGAAGGCAAATCTTCCAGGCCGGTGCTTCCGCCAATCTGCGCCCCTTCCATACTGGGCACATTAAATACGTCGGATATCGAAGGCACTTTGTATTTCTGAACGCCTTCAAACACCTTTTCCTCGACTTCGGTGCCCGGTTCACGCAGGGTTCTGTGCACCGCATCGATCATATGCATTGATTCTATGGCCGCATTGTTACTGAGCTTCTCCAGCAGAGAGGCTCTATCACCGGCTGAAATATGCAGCTTGTCAACAGGCGCAAAATAAAGCGCTTCATTCCGTACTTCGGCATGCGCAGTGATATCGCCCGAATAGGCATATTGCTCATTTTGCATGGAATACATGATCAACTTGACTTTGATATCCCCACGGGCGATTGCGCCGAAAAGATTTTTGCGTTTGCCGTAAATAGTATAGCCGCTGACCGCTCCCCAGACTATAAGCATGCTGTCGTTGAAATGCTTCCGTAGCGAGACGAGGAAATCCCTGCTGAGATACGGATCTCCTCGAAAGCGGATTTTATCGCGATATTTTTGACATTCGATAAAATCCACCAGATCGACACTTCGAATGCCGGCCAGATTTTCGCGAAGCTGGGCCTCGAAGCTCTTTTCAAACGAGGGCGCCCCCCCTTCGGTAAGACCGATGAAAATGATCTTCGTTTTGTCAGCACGCAGGGCCAGGCACATCAGAGCAAGTATCACCGCGGCTCTTCTCATGGAACCAGCTCCTTTTTGAGTTGGTCATTGGCCCGGTATATCCAACTGAGCACCTCGGCAACGGCTGCATACAGTTCGGGAGGAATCTCCTGATCGATGTCAACCTGGGCGAGCAGATTGACCAAATCATCGTCCTGATAGAGGGGTATACCGTGCTGGGCGGCAATTTCTTTGATTTTGCGGGCGATATGCCCTTCGCCTTTACCGACAACACGCGGCGCCTGGTCGCTCTCCTGTCGGTATTTGAGCGCTATTGCCCGTTCGTTTGCCGATGCCGATTTATGAACCATAGCCTGTTCCTTTACACTACCATTATTAAGCCGAAACATCAACACGCCCTTCGCCGGATGATGGAGCATTCCGGTGGCGCTTGCCTGATCTCGGCAGATTATCCAGGTGTTTCAAGGCAAAATGGGTCGGGGCAATTCCGAGATTCTGCAAAGCCTGTTGAAATTCGTCTTGATGCCGCACAAACCATGTTCTGGCAGCCTGCTTTTCAAAGTCAAGGTTAACGGCAAAGCGCTTTTGCGGCAGGTAATCGAGCGTTGCAGTGATGCTGCCCAGAAAGCTTGGTGCGACATGAATCTGTACATTGTAGGCATCATGATGCGCTTTCCTTTTACTCGGATTCTCCCGCTTTAAAAAACGTACGCTGACATCCGTCCACTCATCGCCGATTTTCATAGGCAGAACGAACACCTGCTGGGTGCCATCCGGGGTCTGGGCCGGTTTGGCCATCAGTTGCAGCGATTCCAGGCGATTGAGCGTCGTTTCCAGCGCTGTACGATACTGTTCAAGCGGCGTAAAGCTTGACATGCGCTGTTCAAGCCGGGCGGCAAGCTCCATACGCATCAGTGACTCACGCACAAGCTGCTTGATTTGTGTTTGCGCATCGCGTGCAGAGACACGCTCCGCATCGCCGGGCAAAGCGGTTTGCCCTTTGGATTGCGCACTTGCTCGCAGATTCGGTTCGGCCGCCAGAAGCTTTTGCAACAATTGATGTACCTGCTCCTTCATCAGTTGCGGCGATTCCGAAGAAACAGTTGGCCGGTGTGCATGTTGTGCAGTGGAAGTGCCGGACTGAGGCGTTTGTTGCACAGGTAAAGAATCTTCACGGAGTATCTCCGGCAGCATCTGCTTGATCAGCAACGCCAGACGTCGTTGCAGTTCATTGGACGGTTTCGGTTCGACCGCAGAAAGCTGGGGGAGCAGATTATCGTAATGAGACTGTATGCGATGCGTCAATTGCTCGAGCTGATCGATTACTCCCCGAAGTGCGGATGATTCGTGTGACAACTGCGGATTCATTTGATCCTGAGAGTTATCTAGGGGTTGCCAGGCCTTCATCACCTGCCGGGAAAGCTCTACCAATCGACGTTCAATTGAGTGCATTGCTTGTGCAGTCAGTTGCGGCGAGCTGTCCGGCAGTGAAGCCAGCGTCTTCTCAAGCATATTCACCAATGCGTTAAGCTGCCCTCCCGTTTGTTGTGATACATTCAATGTTGCGACATGCTCCCGGCTGACCTGTAGCAGTTTTTCAAACTCGGTATTAAGCATCCGGCTCAAAAATGTTCTTTGCGTTTGCGACAATTGCGCAACCTGCACTTCGATGTCGCTTCGCACTTGAGCAAGCGTTTTCTCGATATATCCGGCCAGAGACGGGATGGGCAAACGGGTGGTTTCCGAAGGCGATTCAGGCACGGGAAACGGCAGCGTTTCCGGCTGGTGCAGGGCCTGCACTATCTGCGACGCGATCTGCTGATGTCCGGCAAATCCCGACTGAAGCATCGACGCCTCCGTATCGAATTGCGAATACCCTTTCGCTGCAAAATTGAGCAGCAATCTGACCAGTGCCGCACGGGCATCGACGTCGGCGAGGAGCGAGCTGCCCAGTGCGGGGAAAAACTGGTCGAGCAGCTTTTTCATGGCGTCACCCGACGCGGCAAGCTCATTCTGCACCTTCGCCCACAGCTCCTGCTCGTTGCTGACGTCAAGCGCAAAAAGCTGCTGCACATTTTGTTCCGTATTCGCGCCAAGGTGCTGCAGCGACTGAATCACATTACGCAGTATCGTAGCGGTGCGTTCCTGCATTGTCGCCGAATTTGCAGTAGTCAATTCGCGCAGAAGTGCAGCCACAGATTCTGCTTCTTTACGTGTCGCTACCGGAAGCGTGTCAATTAGTCTGCTGAGCGCCGACGGATCCGGCCGAAACGTTTCGCTGCTCCGCGATACGGCAGCAAACTCTTTAACCGCATCCAGAGCCAGGCTTGCGGATCGAGCCAGCGCTTCCAGGGTCCGGGCATCAGCATCGTTTGCCAGTTTCAGCACATACACCACAAACTGTTTGGTTGCCTGATCGACGTCTGCCGGGGACACCGATGGAGGCTGTACTGGCGCGTCACTCTGGCGGGAGCCGGACGCTGTTGCTCCCAAATTTTCCGTGAGCAATTGCGCCATAAGTCGAAAATCATCCAGGGCCTCCTGCGGTATCTCATTGAAGCGCAACGGGGATTCGAGGCTTCGAATTAATTCCACGGCTTCGCCTATTAGGGTCTCTATCCGTACCGGTTGGGCTGGCGAAGACTGCTCAGGTGGCACGGTATTGCGCATATCAGATCGTGACCGGTTTGCGTTTTCGCTCAATAGAACAGCTTTCACGCTGCGACGCAGATGATCGATGTCACCCTCGGAAAGCGTGCTCTCAATCGAGCTCATCAGTCTGCTTTCCAGATCATACCCCAGGCTGCTGATCGTATCGGGTATGATTGAGGCGCGCGTTGTGTTTTGCAACGATTCCGTTCGTATGATTACATCACCGCTCAGCGCCTTTCTGGCCGGGGTTTCCGGCACCCCTGCAGCATTCCGGGCAGAGACGACATCATGCAATTCGAGGGAAACCGGTCGCTGCGAAAGTGTTATACCGGCAACACCCTCGCTGTCGATAGCAGTGCGTATCGCCTGCTCAAGCACAAAAGCAGGGAGCCGAGGTTGAGACGTTTGATTGTCTGCCGGTGCATTTTCCGCCAGGCTGATGCTCAGATCGATGATTCTCATCTGCTCGAAGGACAACGCCCCAAACCGTTGCAGCAGAATACGCATATCGTGCACGTCAATTCCCTTCCACAGCGGATTGGTCAACTCGGCATCAACTCGCAAGTGCATGTTTTCGGCTGCCTGAGGCTCACTCAACAGTGTAACCTCCAGCCTTGTCCCGCGGGGAGCCAGGTGCAGAACAACAGGTTGATGCGAGCTGTTCTGCAAGGGAAATGCCAGTTTTTTGACTGCATTCTCGAGCCCGTTTTGCGACAACCATTGGACCGCCCGGGATACGCTTTCAAAACGCAACCAGCTCTCTTTGTACTGAATATCGCTCTCCAACACGACACTTGCCGGCACATTCGAGACACCTGTGGAGGGCGAATTCGCAACGAAGGCCACGATATCCTGTGCCAGCCTGGCAAGCTGAACGGTAACTCTTTCCGGCAGCGAAGTGCGTTCCGGTATGTCAATCCTGGAGAGCGCTTCCGTCAATTGCCGCATTTCAAGTCCCGGTGAAATTTCCTCCAGGGAAGGAACAATCTGTGCCGCGTGGGCCAGTGCAAGCGCAGCTTCCTTGGGGGTGCCGGCTTCCGAAAGGGCGGTGGCAGCTATCAGTAGACGCTCGCGCACCGGTGCAGACGCAGCGGCAACTTCGATATTGAATGCCGGCAATTCACCTGAAGGCCGAGCTTGACGCGATGGAGTGGTCTCGATGATTACCTGACGCGATTCGGTAGAAATCCGTTTGAGTTCGATCCGGTCACCCTCGTTGAGGTTTCCCTCGCTCAGGGCGATCTCGATTGTTTTGCCGCCAACACTGACAGCGTAGCGTTGGGGCGCGACCTGTTTGACAACGCGTCCCTTTCCTTTGACGGGAGCACGTTGACTTGCGTCAATAATTGTTGCGGCAAGATGAGCAAGGGGAGAAACCATGAACAACAGACCTCACGAGCATTTGAAAACCTGATGTGTCGGCCGGTGCAGCAATTTACTTGCCGGCCATTTTCATTATAAGCGTCACCTGGTCTGCACTAACATGAAATTTTTTGCTTATCGTGGCAGCGTCCATTCCTGCCCGGGCAGCGGCAAGTATCTGTTTTTTTACGTCAGCCTCACTGCGGTGAGTACCCGATTTCTCATCTTGCAAAGCGGCCGGACGTTCGCTTTTGTCAAACTGCCTGATGCGCTGGATATCATCACCGATGCGTTGTCGCAACAGCTCGATTCCCTCATCGCGGCTTGCATGATTGGTATTCTTCGCCTCCTCAGCATTACGGGAAGTCGAGCGTGGACGCTGATACGTTGCTTTGTAGAGAGGAGTTTCCGGAGATACCGGTGAAGGCTGCGCAGGTCTGTTTTGCCGGGCACTTTCCGATACCGATGCGGGTGAAGGGGGGGACTTCTGCGCTTTTTTCTGCTGCGCCCCGGTCCGGCGCGTCCATGATTTCAGCAGACCGAAGAGCAGTACCAGCCCGGCAAGCAAGGCAATGGCGCCGACGATGACGATTATCCAGTCAAACAGGTCTCCGGGCACCAGCGTCTTTTCGGCAACACGCCCGGGAGCTTGTTCGCCGGAGGCGGACCAATTCTTAAAAAATCCCTTTACTGGAGAAGTATTGGAAAGAGCAATTCGCTTTCGCAACCTTTCGATAGAATCTTTTACTACCGCAGTGTGCTGTTCGAGTTCCTGTAACGAATTGCCCCGGCGCTTTTGCTTTTGCTTTTCAAGCTCCAGTGAATCCAGTCGGGCGGTAAGCGTTACCTTTTGCTCTGCAAGAGTGTCGGCACTATACACCGCCGACCCCGTCAGTAGCATCAGCAAACAGACAATAGAGGGACAAACGCTTTTCATTTTCAGTTTGAATCTCACTCAAAAAAATTACATAATTGCAGGATGCATTGTTGCTAACTTGTTGTGCTCCAGCAAAATGAGCATAACAAACAATTGACTAATTCCGGTTTAATAGTAAAATATCATTTATGAAGCGGTTAAAACAGATTTCTGTATCGTTTTATACATTCTATGGTTATTATCGACAATTTTGTCTAATCAGTTGATTTAATAAGCACTGAGGGGCTGCGCTATTGCACCCATTTTGCACCGTGGATTATTTTAAGCGATAACCAAAAAAAACGAGACGAGGTGTATGCCGCGCTTTTCATTACTCTATAATAACAAACCAATCAAGTCATACGACATCTCGGAACCGGTCATAACCATAGGGCGACTACCCGAGAACACTATTTCAATCACCAATATGGGTGTTTCACGCCGCCACGCGCGCATTGAAGCCAGTGCGGATAATTCCTATATCATAAGCGACCTCAATTCACTGAACGGTACATTTGTCAATAACAAAATGATTACCAAATCGGAGTTGGCAGAAGGCGATCGCATTCTGATAGGCAAATATGCCATCATTTTTGAAGGAAATAGTCCGCAGGCAGCAGCCGAGTCCAGCCAATCTATCGAAGAAACCAACGTGCTTGAGCAACAGCCCGAGGCGCTCCCACCCGAGGAAGAAGCGACGCCTGAACAGCAGCCCGGGGGTACCTCAACGGATGAGATTATGCCGCCCGATAACCGGGACGACGAAGAACTTGTGCTCGAGCTGGACGATGAAAATCCGGACGACGACCGGGATACCATGGCCACCGAGTCCGACAAAATACAGGAAGCCATAACGCATCCGGTGCTAATTGAGACTAACAAACATGTCGTACACAAGCTCGATAAAGATTACATCACTCTGGGCAACTCCGAAAACGACGATATTTTTATTGATGGATTATTTATAGACGAATCTCACGTGGCAATTGAGAAGCGGGACGGAGATTTCTGGCTTCTCTGTAAAAAGCTTTTGGGAAAAATCAGTGTCAATGGAAAAAAAGTTAAGTCTCATTGTCTGCAACATAAAGATCGCATTGAAATCGGCTCCAGCACTCTGAGATTTATGGAAAACCAGTAGCATCATGCGCATCGCGATACTATCCGACATTCACGCAAATTACGAGGCGCTTTCGGCTGCAATCGAAGACATAGACCGTCAAAGAATTGATGAAGTGGTCTGCCTGGGCGACATTGTCGGCTACGGCGCCAATCCCAACGAATGTGTCAATCTGATCAAACAACGCTGCCGTCTGACGATTCTGGGCAACCATGACGCGGCGGCGATGGGCATGCTTTCCACCCACAATTTTAACTTCCACGCGAAGCTGGCGATCGAATGGACAACCGAACACCTCAATACCGAGTCGAAAGCCTTTCTGAATGTATTGCCGTTGAAGGAAAAACAGTACGGCCAGACGTTTGTCCACTCCACCCCCTACGAACCAAACATGTGGCACTACATCACCTCACTGGAAGAAGCCGCGTTCAACTTTCAGTTCTTTGATACGGAATTCTGCTTTGTCGGGCATACGCATATTCCGGTAATCATCGTAGTCAACGAACGAAACGAGCTTTACCTTCACAACGACGCACAGATCAAGTACAAGAATCTGAACAACAGCCGGTTTCTCATAAATGTGGGAAGTGCGGGGCAGCCCCGCGACCACGATTCGCGCAGTTGCTACGGCATCCTCGATACCGACGCCAAATACTATTTCACCCGTCGAGTTAAATACGATCTGACCCAGTGCCAGGAAAAAATGCGCTCCATCCACATGCCGGAATTTTTAATTTCCCGCCTCGAAGAAGGCCGTTGAGGCCCCTAGTGTAGTGTATCTCAAATACGTGTGAGTTTCCTGGGAGCTATTTTCGTATTTGAGATAAAGTACACTAGCTTGTGACCTTCTCCTCACTATTCGAAAATTTCTGTGTGGCGTGCAGCCTTGCATGCAAGCGCTCCACCTGCAGGCAAAAGGCTTCGATGCGCGCCTGGACAATCTGGGGAAAGGGATTGCCATCGGATTCGATGGAAAGAAACGGCAGCTCATGAATGTCTTCAACCGCACCGCGGTGATGCCCGTTGCCCAACGCCGTATCCAGCATTTTTTTAGTGGCATAATTTGATTCGGCGGAAAGCACCGCCTCGATGACTCGAGTCGGCATACAGGCAAACGGACCGATCGAAATGACGCCGTGCACCGAATGCAAAACCTCTTTGAAAAAGGCGCCGGCAACAATAATCGACTCGCCGGTAAAGTGTATATCAAAGAACTTCCTGCCGTATGCCAGAATTTTTTTCATGTCGACCAGCTCATAGTCAAAAAGCCCTGACCTGGCCAGAATGCGCTTGATTTTGCGTTCGTAGCCACGCTGCAACAGGCGTTTGGCAAAATACTCGAACCGGCTCTTAAGATTAAAACGAGGCTCATACACGTCGTATTGCACCATATAATCGATATATTTGAGCCACTCGAAGATGTGTGAGCGCTTGAGAATTATCTCGCGTTCGGCCAGTTTTTCTATCAGGTTCTGGCACGAAAAATGATCGCGGCGGACAAAGATCTCCCCCATCATCGACACAATGCGCGCCCGGCTCAACGGATAGCGCAAAGGGATAGACCGCAGGTTTTCAGCTACCGATCCCAGCACCGCATACAGCGACCTTGATGCGCCGTTGCGATAGCACTCCTTGATGCGCGCAAATTCCCGTTGAAAACGTGCTGCGGCATCCACCTTATCAACCGCAAGCACCTGTAGTGCATTGCTGATGTCGTCAAGGACGTCTGAGATTATGGTGCCTTTGAGCAAATTGAGTGTAACGTCAAAAGGCAGGCCGAGGTAGCTGTTTTCGGTAGTCAATGACAACAAGGCAACATTGGGAATCTGATTTTTTTCGATATGCCGGTTCATAAACACACTGTATTGCGTAAAGCGGCAGTTACCACCTGTTGTCGGCATAAAGTAGACCAGCAATTCATCGGGATCGGAACGTTCATTGAGATAACGCAGCAATCCACCTACCGTCAATTGCAGCGGCAGGCACTCCTTGCAGGACGAATTGGCCCTGCCAACCTTGAGCGTATCGAAGGTATACACCGGAATAGCCGAGGTGCGTATGCCGGCGCCGGTGAGAATCGACTCGAATATTTCGCTGAAAAACGGTCCCATCGACGGCAGCAGCAGATGAACACGCTTATCGTACAGGCTTACTTTTTGATTGTCGGAGGTAACAAATACCGGCTGCTTCTTTTCCATAATAACTTTTGCCGATTGAAACGGACCCGGCGTTTCTTCTTTTTTGTCAAGCTCACGGAAGCGCTCGACAATGTCAAGAAATGCTTCGATGCGGGTATTGATGCCGGCATCGGCGGTGTGACTGTCGAGCTCAAGTGTCAGCGAAGGTTTGATACCAAGGATATCGCGGAAATAGCCCAGCAGAAAAGAGTCGGGCCCGCAACTGAAATTGGTGATCCAGACCCCGAAAAGCTGTGGATGCTTCTTGACATAATTGGCGGCTTTCCACAGATACTGTCCCATCGCCCAGCACATGTTTTCGTCGCATGCTTCCTGCCCAACGGGCAGATAATCCCAGGGGATAACCTTGACCCCACGTGAAGCGAATTTGGTAGGAATGCCCATGTTGGCTTCGTTGGCAAAAGCATTATAGGAGCGTCCGAAAAGAACGACGGCAAATTCTGCGGGGGAGTGTTCCAGTTCCGCAAGCACCCTTTGCCCCTCCTCCTTGATGCGGCCCGAAAACTGGTGGTATTTGTCGAGCCCAAAGCGGAAAGCACTGCGACCGTTGCGGCGCGATTGACCGAGCTCCCCGGCCAAATTGGCAAAAACGTGTTCCTGCGACTGCAGGCCTTTGGAGAAATTCAACACCGGTGAGAGCAGTTGCGGCTGCACGGAGTTGCCCTTGAAAGCGCTTTTTAACCAGTAGGCTTCGCTTTGCAGCAGCAGGCAGGTGCACTGGTGCTCCTTCTGGTCGCTTACCGAGTTTTCGACATGCATTTCGATAATGCGGGGAATGAAGATATAGTCGAGCTTTTTTTTCAAAAGATTGGCGTAGCAGCCATGTGCAATTTCACCTGGATAACAAAATGCCGAACGCCTGCGCTTGATGCCTTGCGGATCGACGTCATCCGAGAGGACGATCTCATAACCCAGCCCGGTAAAAAAATTCTGAAATAGCGGTAAAAAGGTATTGGTAAAGTAGCTGCGCGGAATACCGATTTTTTTACCGTTAGGTTGAGCGGGCCGATCCACAAACGTGTCGAATACGAAATTCTGTCGTTGCTTGACCAGGTTATTGCTTTTTTCGTCAAATTCAAGGTGATGCACCTGGTTGTAGTATTTATTGCAGGCCCCGCCAAAAGGATACTTTTTGCCGTCAATGATCATGATGTTGATTTCGCAACTGCGATCGCATTTCTCCTTCCCACCGGCGCAGGCAAAGCTTTTCCCGTAATCGATGTCGCGCGCAGCAAGGGATTTCAGGTCGAATGCCTGCGGCCGCGAGAATCCGGATGCAATGCGATCCTTCAATTCGAGCGCCACGCCGAATGCACCGATAAGTCCCGGTTCGGGCGGTACGATGATTTCGTGCTCGATCAGATTTGCCATGGCAAGCGGTACGGCTTTGTTGTAGCATACCCCTCCCTGCATGAAAATTTTTCTGCCAATGCGACGTTGCCCCTTGACCCGGTTGACATAATTCATGCAGATCGAATAGACCAGTCCCGCAACGATATCCTCCCGGCTGATACCTTCATGGGTGGCGGTTTTGATATCGCTGCTGATAAAAGCCGCACACTGATCGTTGAAATTGGGCGGATTAATGCCCTGTTGTGCGATTTTTTCAATGTCGAGGTAGTGAATACCCAGGCTTTCCCGCGCCGACTCTTCCAGAAACGATCCTGTTCCGGCCGAACAGGCCTCATTCATAGCATAATCAGAGGGTACCGCATTGGTCAGGCAGGTGAATTTGGCGTCCTGCCCGCCGATCTCGAATATCGTGTCCACTTCCTTATCAAAAAATGCCGCGCCGGTGGCATGCGCGATAATTTCGTTGATAATGGCGTCGGTTCCTGCATGTAAACCTGCTATCTGACGCCCCGAACCGGTCACCGCCAGTCCGTTGAAGGTAATTGCGGCTTTCAACTGCTTATCCAGTTCTGCGTAGCATTGCCTGGCAGCTTTCACGGGATTTCCACTGGTGCGCAAATATACGGATGCCAGCAGCGCATTGTCACGCGTCCGCAGAACCACCGCTTTGGTAGTAGTTGAGCCGACATCCAGCCCCACGATGCATTCGTCACCCGCCTGTGCCGTACCCCGAGTTAATTCGCCAAAAGTGACATAGGCATTGCCCCGGCTAATCGGCGGCAACGGCGTAAACGACGAAAGCTCGTTATTGAAAATATGATCGTAATTGATGGTGCAGGCGGTACGGTTGTGCAATGCATAGCAGGCCGCGCCAAGCGCCTCATAGACATCGGCGTGTTCCGGGATGTGCAACGCGTCAACTTTTTCATCGAGAAATTTCATTACGACATTATTCAGCGTCACTCCGCCGACGGCAATGATGCGCTTATTATCCACTTTCTCAAGCAAATCCAGCACCTTTTCTGCCATCATCTGCGAAAGCCCGGCCGCTACCCTGCCAACCGGAATACCAATATTGAGGGCATGGGTGCAATCGCTCTTGCAAAAAACGGAGCAGCGCCCCGACACCTTGTGCGCATCGGATC
>WJLW01000080.1 GCA_014728295.1 Chitinivibrionales bacterium
CGACGCAATCCCCGACCGAAACCGCAGATGAGCAGGCGACGCCCACACAAAAGAAAAAAATAGCCAAAAAAGTTGCTCAGAAACGCGTTGCCAAACGAGCTGCGAAAGTCGAGCAAAAAATTCGCACCGTCGGCGTGCTGGGTATGCTGACCGGCGTCGGCAAAACCGCAAAAGGCCCGAAGATCGCTAATGTTCTGGGAAAAAACCGCAATCGCAAGGAAAACATTCAGGACCTCGATGCAATTTTGAATAAGTCAACTGGATTGCAAAAGGCCTCAAATCTTGACGTGCTCAACAAGAAGCTCGTCAAGAGCAAAGATTTGACCGTCAACCACAAAGAGGACATCGGCGATCTGGTTGCCGGCATCGGCCAGGCGGCAACGACCAGCCTCGCCAAGAAAGGCGATTTCGTCATTCAACGTCCCGAAAGCATAGAAGGGGCGGCTTCGTCCAATGCCAAACGCGACGACAAGGCAATCAATAAAATCGTGCGCATGCATAAGCGAAGTATCCGCATGGCGTACGAACGGTACCTGCGGTCGGACCCGAGTCTTTCGGGAAAAATCACCGTTCGCTTTACCATTGCAACCTCGGGCCGGGTCGTGCGCGTCGAGATACTGGAAAACACCACCGGTAGTGCGTCTCTGGAAAATGATATCCGCCAGCGAATCAGGCGCTGGAAGTTTGATGAACTTGGTACCGGCGACGGAGACGTTACCGTAACCTATCCCTTTGTATTCAGCCAATCAAAGTAGCATGCACATGAACAATCATGAACCCCACTTGTCGATCCTTGTGTTGAGCCTGCTTATGAGTTTCGCTTCTGCAGGCAGCAGTGCGATCATTAAAACGGGTGACGTGCTGGAAATCAACGTGCAGGGACATCCGGAATTCTCGGGCACGTTCGAAGTGGCGATTGACGGCACGATAAATTACCCGATGCTCACCGACGAGCCGGTTGTCAACATCAGCACCGCCGAATTGATGAACGACCTCACCTTGCGCCTGCTGAAATACGTCGACAACCCGGTGGTTACCGTGAGTATAGTGGAAATGCCCGACATTGCCGTAACCGTTCTGGGGCAGATAACCACGCCCGGACCCGTTCAGACATACGAGGGAGTCAGTCTGCAGGAAGTTATCCAGCAAGCAGGTGGGCCGCGTGAAAATGCCGATCTCAGGCGGATCAAAATAGTCCACAGCGAAAAACCCGATGAAAGCGCTGAATATTTTAATCTTGATTCATTTTTTGTAAACGGCAACATCGAACGGCTGCCGGCATTGCAGGACAAGGACAAAATAATCCTGCTGACGGAAAAAAGGTCGACCAAAATCAAAGTGATCGGCGCAGTACAAAAGCCGGGTTTCTTCGATCTCCAGGAAGAAGAAATCAACCTTTTTGAACTGATCTATATGGCCGGCGGTCCTTCGGAGAAAGCAGATCTCAGCCGCGTTCGCAGATTTTTCAAACACGAAGACAAAACTATGGAAGAAGTCATTGATGTCCGGTCATATGTTGACAAAGGCAATATGGATGACATCCCGCTGGTCAGCGAGGGTGATGTGATAATCGTCTACTCAAAGTGGTTCGACTGGAAAACATTGCTGACCATTCTCAACAACACGCTCTTGTTCATTGTCACCATTCAGGCATTCAGCGGAGTGTTCAGCAAATGACGGAGCAATCAACCCAGATCCGCGTGTTGCCTTCAAGTATTCATCTCAAGGATTATCTGGCCGTTATTTTCAGACGCAAGCTGCTTATTCTGCTCGCCTTCGTGGCCGTTGTCGCCTCGACCATTTTTTATGTCAGAGGCATGGAGGATATTTACGAATCGTATGCAACATTGGTAATTGAGGAAAGCAACCGCCTGATTTCCCAGGCCATGCAGACGGTACCCGGCAAACCGCTGAGTTACTATCAGGGCATTCTGAACAGCCGCACCTTTCAGGAAATGGTTTTTGACAGCATAGGAATGGACATTTTCAAATCCAACTTTCAAAACATCGGCCGTGAAAAGGCCCTCGAGTACATCAACTCGGCAATCTCATTGCGGAAAACCGAATACTCTTCCTTTTTGCGGTTTAATGTACGCGCCAAATCCAGAGAATTATCATATCTGATCGCCGGCATCGGTACCGGCATCTTTCGGGCGCAATGTGAAGAAGTTGCATCTGAAGAAGCACGGCGCACCGTGGTGGAGATTGACAAACAGCTTAAGCTGATACGCACCAAGCTGGAGAATGCCGAACGAGAGTACCGCTCATTTCAGGAAAAGACCGGCGACATCACGGGCGGAACAAGCCCGGAACTTAAACAATTGCAGGAAGCGTATGCCAAAGACATCGCACAAAAAGGCGTCAAGGAGGCCAACCTTACGGCAGAGAAGCGATTGCTGGCACGCCTGGAGACCAAAATCGCACCGGCAGAGAAAAAGCGGTCACCGGAGTATCTCAAGCTGCGCGCCCAGCTAAAAGAACTGGAGCGCGAGAAAATCCGGCTTGAAAATCTGGGTATCAGAATGACCGGTATGTCAACAATCGACCGCGATATTCAGGAGATTGAAAAGCAGCTCATTCAATACAAGCGCACCGAAAAAAAGCTGGTTATTGATCCCAATGAAATCCGTCAATGGCAGCGACTGCGCAAATCGGTGTTGAATAAAGAAGCTGAACTTGAATTGTTCATACGACGCCTGGAGACCTACAAAAGAGCGATTGATAATTATAAAAAGGGCAATCCGGATATGCTTGCGCAGTCGCTCGAGCTGCAACGGCTCAAGCTGGCCCGCGATAATTACGAAAACATTTATACCTTTCTCATAAACCGGGCCGAAGACGAACGCATTAAGTCGGCATCGAGTAAAACCGGTATCAAAATTGTCGATACGGCACGCATGCCGGAGAAGCCGATACCCAAAAACGAAACACGCTACTATCTACTGGGCATCATTCTGGGACTGGCTTTGGGTCTGGGTCTGGCCTTTTTTGTCGAGTACAATGACACGACGATCAAGGCAAACGACGATATTGAGCGCTATCTGCAATTGCCCGTTCTGGGAACAATTCCGCATATAACTTACAGTCGCAAAGAAGAGCTGGAGATCAAGCGCAAATCCTCGCGCAAAAAGGGCGGAACGTCCCGATCGCAATATCCGCGCAATCTGCTTTCTTTTAAGGGGGATGATTCGATCATCACCGAGGCCTACCGGTCTCTGCGAACCAATCTCTCCTATGTCAGCCCCGACAAACCGCTGCACACGGTAATTGTCACCTCTTCGGGACCTTCCGAAGGAAAATCATTGACGATTTCGAATTTGGCAATCGCCAATGCACAGATGGGGCGCAAAACACTGCTTATCGATACCGATCTGCGCCGCCCGATTCTACACCATCTTTTCAAACTGAAACGGGAGCCGGGGTTTACCGAACTCTTCACCGAAGATGCAAGCTACGAAACGTCAATACGGCCGACGGGACATGAAAATCTCTTTCTTCTGACCGCCGGTCTGTTTTCACCGAATCCGGCCGAGTTGCTGGCATCACAAAAGCTGGTGCAGCATATCGAATATTTCCGCAACAATTTTGACATTGTCTTTTTCGACACCCCGCCGGTTGTCGCCGTTACCGATGCGACGTTGTTGGGCCGCAAGGTCGACGGGCTGCTCATCGTCATCAAATCTCATCGAACAGACAGAGAAATCGCGATGCGCGCCGTACAAAGCCTTACCAACGTAGGCGTCAAAATTGTCGGCACCGTTCTCAATGACATCAATCTGTCGCACCGCTATTCCTCCTACGGCTACTACAAATATTATTACCATTACTATAAATCAAAAAGCGATTAGCAACGCATATGCAGAGCACATCCGGTTTTTCGGCGCACAAGCATCGCGCAGGGGCGTGGGACACACGGTATGCCAGCGCCTACCACCCCTTGACATACGGAATATGGCGTTTTGTCTCGTACAAGCGCCGGATGGTACACCGTGTAGCCGCTACCGTGCATGCGGGCGACCGGGTGCTGGACCTCGGGTGCGGGAAGGGGGCTTATGCACACTGGTTCCTCACCCGAACATCGGCTTATATTATCGCGCTCGACGTAGCGTTTGAGGCGGTGCGCAACATTCCACCACCCCCTCGCGGCGTTATAGTGCGGGTTTGCGCCGATGCACGAAAGCTCCCGTTCAAGGACGAAGCGTTTAAGGCAGCCTACTCGATAGACACGCTGGGACATGTTGCCGACCACAACGCCGTTCTCGGTGAGCTTGCGCGTACCGTGCGCGAGCAAAGCTACGTTTTTGTTCACAGCGAGTGCGCCGATTACCGGAGTCGCTGGCCCGACGCCATGCTGATCGAGTTGCTGGGCAAAGATGTGCTGGCCGAGCAGGACGGCCATATCAATATGCAAAGGTCGGCAGAATTGGCTCACACCCTGGCACGCCATTTCAGCGTGATTGACTTCTTCAGTCCGGCCGGATACCTGGGATGGCTGCTGGGATACCCCGAGAAGTATCGCATCGCGTTCGAGCGCGCCGGTAAGTACGCTTTCTGCGCGCTGACCGCCGTTTTTGCAAAAGTCAAGCACCATCCGCTCGCCGGGCCGGTTCTGCGAACCGTGAACGCACTCACCAATCATGTCGAACTGCTGACCGGCAGGAGGGGAGGCGGTTCCTGTTTCGCATGGTGTAAAAAGACCTGCCGGAAGTGAGTCTGTGACAATGCCGCGCAAGCCTCACCTTTCTATCATTATTGCTTCCTGGCGACGCTCCGCAATATTGCAGCAGACCCTGAGGCGACTGGAAAAGCAGCTTAGTGACGAAACGGAACTCATCATTGTCAAGCAGGACCGGGACAACGTGGACACCGCCTCGGCCCACGTCAGGGTTATCAGGCAGTTCGAAGCCAACCTTCCGCTGGCCCGCAACAGGGGCATCCGTCATGCCGTGGGGGAAATACTGCTGTTTGTGGATGATGATATTATCCCGGATGAAAATCTTGCCGCCGCCCACCTGGAGCAGCATCAGGCCCTGCCTGATGTACACGCTGTCGTTGGCCGGGTGGTAGATGCGAACAATCCGGGAACTCGCCCCGCACTTGTCGCGTTTGATCAGCCGACGCTCACGTATGTCTGTGACTGGGGCCACGATGGCGAATGCGAAGTGGCCGGTTTGATGGGATGCCATATGTCGTTTAAGCGCGCAACGTTTCGCCGCGTGCTTTTTGATCCCTGGTTTTGTGGCAATGCACACTTTGAAGAAGTCGATCTTGCTCTGCGCATGGGCAGACGCGGCATGACCATACGCTTTTGCGGCACCATAAAGGTGGAACATCTCCTGTCGCCGGGCGGCGGATGCCGGGCGGAATCCTCGCACGTCAAATATTATTACCATCACTTCAGAAACCGTGCCCTGTGTTTTGCCAAGAACATCGACCTGCGCCACACATGCTCCTTTGTCACAAAACACAAAAACGACCTCGAGTACTTTTCCCGCAAAGGATTCGCACGTAGAAATTTTGCCGTCGTCCGATCTGGAATTTATGGTCTGGCAAGCGGTTACTGTGCCGGTATCCTACGCAGGCACGTCGGACCTGCGAGGTATGCCTGATGTCTGCATCACGCTTGAAAATCGGCTGGTTGTACCCGGTCAACAGGCCATGCGGCATCGCCTACTACGCACGCAAGTACGTTGCAGCATTGCAGGAAATGGTGGAGCTTGAGCACGTTGATCTAGACGAACTTGCCGGGGATTGGTGTGCATCATGCGCACGATTGAATCGATGCGACATCGTGCATATTCAATATGAAACGGCGTTTTTTCTCAACAAACGCAAGGACTGGTTCCCGCGCCTGTGCAGGCATATACGCCGCCCGCTGGTTGTCAGTCTGCACGAAATATACCGTCGCCATCCCAACGTATTTGCACGGGAAGATCTCCCGGGCAGGGGAGCGATACTTGCGCTGCGCCGGGCTTTGTACGATTACCGCCATCCGTACCAAACTGCGCTGGCGAAACATATTCGCAATAACTTTTATGCCGATCTGGTACTGGTTCATGCTCAGTGTCAAAAAGACATTTTGATCGAAAAACAGGCTGATCCCGAATGCATCGCAATAATCCCCTATCCGGTTAAGCGTCGGTCGACAAAAGCCGGGCCCCGCTTTAACGGCAACGAGCCAATCAGGCTCGTATCGACGGGATTTATCAATAAAAATTTCAACTATGCATTGCTGTTCGAAGTGCTCGAGCGGCTGCACTTCCCCTGGCAATTTGTCTGGATCGGGGGGGTGCGCCTGGATGAAGATGCAGCAGTATTGCAGGAATTACACCGCAAAATCACCCGCAACAAGTGGCAGGATAAATTTAGTATCACCGGTTTTCTTGCTCCTTGCGATCCGAAAAACATTTCCCTGATGGACCGGGCGCACATCTATCTCTCGCTATTCAGCGCGCGCAGCTCATCCGAAAGCCTGGCCACGGCTCTGGGAGCAGGCAAGCTGATTATCGCAACACGCCTGCCGTTTATCCAAGAGATGGTCGACAGGTTTCCGGCATTGGTTCCGGTCGAACCTGATGCCGGGCAGGTAGCAACAATGATCAACAGGTTGACAGATGATCGTCCGCTGCGGAATCGGACATTTCAGGCGGTTGATGATTATTGTGCCGCATTCAGTTCGGTGCAGATGTCGCGTGTATTATGCACTCACTATGCCAGGCTGGCGGCTTCATGAAAATACTCTGGGATTTCAGATTATATTCATACGGCTATGCTGCCAGGGGCGTAGGCATTTACACACAACGCATGTGTGAAGCCATACTGAAGCACGATCCCGGTCTGGAGATTGCCGTCTGGGCCAACAAGCGCGTGGTGCCCCGTTTCATGCACGAATGGAACGTTCACTGGATACCCTATACCAAAGGATCCTGGAGGTCGGATCTCATAACTATTCCCGGTCTGATGAGAAAACACGCAATCGATATCGTAACATTTTGGGTGGTCCTCGGTCCCATCTGGCATATCGGTCTGGGCCTGTTTCATCCCTGCAAAGTAATCTGCGTAATCCATGATATGGGCGTTGAGCTCTGGGATGCTGCTGCGCAAAACCTCTCGCTGCGCAAAAGCTGGTACTGGAAGACGCAGAAACTGCTGGCAAGCCAAAGCGATCATATCGTATGCAATTCATGCACGACAAAAAAGGATTTGCGCACCTGCCTGCCGGCCTACCGGCGGGGAATTCAGGTACTGTACCCGCCAATGCCCGCCTATCTCAATCGATCCGTCCGGCGTGAACGGTTTTTTCTGGCACTGGGCGGTCAGGCGCATAAAAACTTACAGCGGGTGATCGAAGCGTTTGCCCTATTCCGGGACCGGCATGCAGACTACCGGCTTGTCGTATGCGGTGAAGTTCAAACCAGCATCATAATCCCCAGGCGCGCACAGCCGCAAATCGTTTTTGAATCAATGGAGCGCTATGAGCTTTACCTGAGCACATGCCGAGCCTTCATTTTTTGCTCCCTGTACGAAGGGCTGGGCCTGCCACCCGTAGAGGCACTGGCTTCCGGCTGCCCGGTAATTGCCGGTGACATACCGGTACTGCACGAAACTCTGCACGACGGCGCCGTATATGTCAATCCTGAGTCGGTTGATCATATTGCACAGGGAATGCACACGGTTGCAGATGTTGCAAACGTCTGGCAAGACAAGGCGACGATTGCCGGGCGGCTCTACAAAGAACAGACTGCACACACGGCGCAACACTGGTGTTCGCTTTATCAAAGCCTGGGAGGCCGCAAATAGCAGTGCATGACGTTTCCATAATAATACCAACATCAAACCGCAGCGCCTCATTGCAGCTTTGCTTGAGCTGCCTGCTATCCTGCACTACGCGCGTTCAACCCCAGCGGGTCTATGTGGTAGACAACGGTTCGTCCTGGCAAGAGTGCCGGCGTACCCGCAAAATTGTTGAGGAATCGGGCTGCGTCTATCTCTTGTTGCAACATGCCCGCGGATCGGCATCGGCACGCAATTACGGCGTGCGCAACTCACAAGGCAGGTGGGTCTGCTTTCTGGACGATGACGTCATCGTTATGCCGAACTGGCATGCAAAGCTCTGCACCACGCTTGACAAACTTGACATAGAAGATGTTGTTGGCATCGAAGGGAAAGTCATTGCGCAGGGAACCGGATTATGGGACCGCGAAGTCAGCAACGAATACGGCCGAAACTACCTGACCTGTCACCTGATTTATCGGCGCAGCGCCTTTCTGCATGCGGGCATGTTCGACGAGCATTTCTCCTCGCCGATGGCCGAAGACCACGAGCTGGCAGTGCGTATGCTTCAGCAGGGGCGCATAGTTTTTGCGCCTGATCTGCGGGTGAAGCATCGCCGCCCAAACCTTGACTGGCAATCCCGTTTTGTGAACTCCCGGCGTCGGATCAACGCTTTGCTTGGAGCGGAACGCTATTTTTACGCAAAGCATACCGCAGGCTATAAAAGCATGCGGTATGCAAATACCTTTGCCGGAACCTACCGAACCATGCTGTTCAAACATGCCTGGATATGCCTCAAGCGCCGCTCGCTCTATCAACTTGTGCAGCATCCTGAGCAGGCCGCAGGGCTTGTTATTATCAGCTTGTTCGAGCAATTCTGCTGCTGGCTGTTGCTCGCAAAATTCGGTTGGCCGGAGGAGCGGTAGCATATGTATCTCTGGTTTGCAGCGGCAATAGATGCACATTCGCCGGGCGGCGTTGCACGTAATGTGCTGGAGCTGTCCGAAGGGCTGCGCGCCCGCGGCCACACGATCAGGCGGCTGTACTGTGGAAAACACCGGTGGCGCCGCAACTACCTTATCTTTGCCTTGGAGTTGGGAATACGCCTCGTATGGTCGCTGCGCTCACATACGCCCGATGCAATTATTGCGCGCTCGACAGATGCGAGTGCGTGCCTGTTGCTCAAAGCGCTGCTGCATATTCCTGTTAAAGTCGTGCTCCACAATCATGGCTGGGAAGAACGCATCAACGAACTGGAAGCGCGTGCCGCATCACTCAACAAGCCCGCTCCGCAGACGACCCTGCTGGCCCAACTGGTACGCTTCCCGCTGCTTCGATTTACCTATTTTGCCGGCGACGGCGTAATCTGCGGGACGCTCTCCGACATAAAATGGCTGGCTCACCGCTACCCCGCACGCCAGCGGCATTTTTATATACCCAATGGTGCACAGCTTCCCGATGAAGAAATTTGCTGGCACTACCGCGATACAATTCCATCGGCTTTTTTATGCGTAGGACAATTCTCCTGGCGCAAAAATGTTACCTATTGCATCGCCCTCATGGCGCGTTTGCACAAGAAAATGCCGAATACGCACATGACCCTGCTGGGCTGTGGTCCCAAAAAGCCGGTGCAGGAATACCTGAGGCGACGCCACCCGGATCTGGATCTGGAACTCGTGCCGCATGTGTCAATGGAGGCGATGACGGACCGGTATCAGAAGCACCCGTTTGTCATGACCGCTTCCCGCTTCGAGGGAGGTCACACGCTGGTGCTGCTCGAAGCGATGGCTCACGGCTGTGTCGTATTTGCCTCGAAAATCCAAGCGCATACCGAATTCATACACGGCGCCGCAAACGGCATCCTGCTCGAAAATATCGATGTTGAGGCAGACTGTGCGGCAATTGAGGACGCGCTTGGCGATAAAGAATTGCTGCACAACCTGCGCATCCGGGCACGCCGGACCGCCGAACGTAATCTCTGGTCACGACAAGTGCAGCGCCTGGAACGGGTAATCAAATGTCTCTGAGTGATTTTATATCTGTTATTGTCGCGTCCCACCGCCCCGAGTATATTGCCGGTTGTGTCGAGTCGCTCAGAATCGCCCGCAAGGCCTGTCCTCACAGTGAGATCATTGTCGTGGCGGACTACCAAATCCAAGCATGGGCCGGGCGTTTTCCGGATGCATTCTGGGTATATCACAACCACCGCGGAATACCCCATAAGCGCAATGCCGGCGTGGCCCGCGCACAAGGAAATTATATCGCCTTTGTTGATGATGATTGCCGCCCCGCAGAGCACTGGCTCATCCATGCATTGCGGTACTTCGGGCGCCATCCCGACTGCGCCGGAGTAGAAGGTAAAACCTCAATCGAAAACACGGCTTGCGGATCGCCTATGTATACGCAGTTCAAGCGTCTTGAAAAGCGAGGCTACCGCACTAACAATATCGTATATCGCAAGCAGGTGTTTTATGAAGCAGGAGGATTTGATGAGCGTTTTGTCTACCAGCGGGAAGATATCGATCTGGCTTTTCGAATACTTGATCTGGGATACCGGATTGATTATTGTGAGCACATGCATATCGAACACGCTTTTCGCGCCGATGATTCATGGGACCTGCTGAAAAACTGCTGGAATCGCCGTTTTGATCCCCTGCTTTACCAAAAGCACCCGCGGCGAAGCAGAGATCATTTTCGATCTCCGTGGACGCCGAGTTTACTGACATTAGGGCTGGGGGATCTTGCAGCCATAAGCCTGTGCCTGCTGCGCGGGAAATCTACAGCCGCAACAGGCTGTCTGCTCAACGGGCTTGTGCACATTGTCGTTTCGCAGCGCCACAGCAGGCGGATGTCGGCCGGGTCACGGATGTTGTCACTGCTGGAATTCGGCCTTGCACCTGTTGTTCTTGCCCTTGCTCTGGCACACGGCAGTGTTCGATTCCGCAAGCTGTTGCTGATATAATCACCATACCAGCCGAAAGGACATAACCATCAAAATCGCTTTCTGCACAAAACTGCTTCCATCCGACAGACCCTGCGGCGTTTCCTGTCAGGTGCACCGGCTGGCAAATGCACTGGTTGAAGCGGGGCATAACCTGACCTGCTATACATTCAGTCCCCGGCCTGATGATGCCGTCTACGAGCATGTGCAGTTGCACTACCGGACTCACTTCACGGTGCTCAGAAAGTTTATTCCCGCCGTTGCTTTTGCACGCCTGAACCTTGACTCATACGACATCATTCATTTTCATGGCGATGATTATCTGGCGCAGGGCAGAGCAAATCGCTTTCGCACCTTTTACGGATCGGCATTGTTTGAGGCCCTGCATGCTCACCGTTGGAAAAAGCTGGTGTATCAGGCGCTCTTCTACCTTCTTGAGTGGGCGTCGCTGTTGCACGGAGGGCACAGAATCGGTATATCCAAAGCAACCCGTAGGGCATTGCCGTTTATTCACACGGTTATACCGTGTGGCGTACCCACGCCAGCTTATACGCCGGGATTACGCAAAACAGAGCAGCCGTCAATCCTGTTTATCGGCGATCTGCACAGCCGCAAACGAGGCATTGATGTTATCGCCGCATTCGAAGCGCTGCGGCAGAGGAAAATGTCCGATTGCACACTGACCATAATCGGCCCAGAAACCGTTTCGGGAAAAAACATCACCTCGTTGCAGTGGATATCGAAGCAGGAAATTATCGATGAGTACCGGCAGGCATGGGTCTATTGCATGGCAAGCTCATACGAAGGTTTTGGCGTCCCCGTGCTGGAAGCCATGGCATGCGGTACCGCGGTTGTTGCCGTGCGCAATGCCGGTGTTGGTGAAATAATCACGCACAAGTACAACGGCCTGCTTTGTTCACAGCCACAATTGTATACTAGCCTGTATCAGGCACTCAATAACGAGGCTTTGAGAAAACGCCTGGTGGCCAATGGATTAAGTACGGCTGCAAAGTTTACCAGTGCGCGGATGGCCGCGCAGTATGAACGTATTTATCGCCTGCACACCGGAAAGTGGCAATGAACCGCAAGATCTCGGCAGTTCTGGCAGTTATCGGGATACTGCTGGCGGGTCATTTCCTGGCCTACAAAATGTTTGCAATCCCTTCGCAGATCGAGCTGGTCGGATTGCTGGGCCTTGCGCTGTTTTTGCCGGTACTTCGTTTTCCGATCGTCGGCATATATGCCGTATTTTTAGTCAGTCCATTCGTTCCGTATATCAGACGTCTGTATTACCTGGTTGCTGATCGCCCCGAACTTGATCCTCTGATCGTAACCAGCGAGTTGATTCTGGGAATCATTTTAATCAGTCTCTACTTTGAATTCAAAGAGCAGCGCGACAGGTTAAAAAATGTCAGGCTGTATACGGGGATCATCATTTTTTATTTCATTTTCGTAACGCTGCGCGTTTTCGTATTCAATTTCATCCCACGCGCAGAAAGTATCGCCAGATACAAATTTTACGGTCCACCCGTACTGATTTTTTTCATAGGTATTCTTTTTGCAGGCCAGCTCAAGCACCTTAAAGCAATCTGGGGCATCACCATTGCCGGCGGCACTCTTGCGGCACTGTACGGATTCAAACAGCTTTACCTGGGTTACTCCGCGTCGGAGCGAATCTGGTTTACGTCAATACGCTTTACCACGCTTTTTATCGAAGGTATCGTACGTCCCTTTTCTTTTTTAAAAGCGCCGGTTGCCTTTGCCGATTACATACAGCTTGCCCTCATTGCAATTCTCATGTGGTGGCAATGGGGAGCAAAAACGAGCAAAATCTTCATTATCGCCGCGACCCCGTTGCTCATTAACGCCATACTGATCACCTCGGTTCGCTCGAGCTGGATCGGCGTTATGGCTACGGCCGCATTCTGGTTTTTTTTCGTCAACATACGCGGCGCCCGCAAGCGCATTGCCGTGCTGGTTACCGTTTGTCTGGCATACGTTGCTCTTGACTGGCTCTCCGGCATGCTTGGTTCCGGAGGATTGGATATAGGATCGACCATGTCCATGATGGGCGGGCAGTTTCAGAAGCAGGAATATATGGAATTGCTGGTTGCCAATCGCACATCAGCAATCAGCAATCCGTTTGAAGAGTATTCGTTTATGTCAAGGATTACCCTCTGGCGCGAAATACTCATGCTCTCAAGCGATCCGATAATGGCACTCATGGGCAGAGGCACCGGCGCGTTCAAGGCGGACTCACTCTATTTTACTTATCTTGCGGAGTTTGGGTACCCCGGGCTTTTTCTGATGATTTTCATTCTGGTGCTGTTTATCCTTAAAGGCCTTGAGATGATCGATCATGCCCCCGGCCGGGAATATGCCGTTCTGGCAAAAGGCATTACCGTCATGAATCTGGTATTTGCGCTTGTCAGCATTACCGGAACGCATATTCATAATTTTCCGGGGGACTATTATTTCTGGTTCTGGAACGGCGTGCTGATCGGCATTGCCGCTTTTGTGGGCAAGCCGGGCGAATACCAGCAAGCATTGGTGCAACAACCGTCATGAAACTACTGCTTACCATAGATTTTCCGCCCGAATACGGGGGGATGCAAAAGTATCTTGCCGCAATAGTAAAGCACACCTTCGCTCCGGGCGATCGCGTGCTGGCAGGCGCGGCGCGATCTCATCACCAATGGCAATTTGAAACGGGGGCTGTCGTGGAGTATGTCTCGACGCCGCTGTCGCTTTTCAATAAGAAGCTGTCCCTGATTCCGCTACTGATACGCGCCTATTGCCTAGCCGCCGGGAGCCCGGAGGTGGAGCTGGAGTGCGGCAATATCTGGGCGGGATGCGTTGGGCGGCTTCTGTCACCGGCAACGCGACGACCCTATCGCGTCTTCACCTATGCAACCGAGCTGGTGGCCCTGCGGCGTCCGGGCCTGAAAAGCCTGTTGCTGAAACAGGTCCTCATCGGCGCGCACTCCATTTATGTTCTGGGCGAGTATACCCGAAAGCTTCTGCTCGAGCTGGGAATAGATAAACCGCTTCATGTGTGCCCTCCCCGACTCGACACCTCGGAGTTCCCCAAGGTCGCAACCAGATCTGCTGATGACAATACCATCAGGCTGCTCTGTGTTGGGAGACTGGTTAAACACAAAGGACACTCTCTTCTGATCGATGCATTGGCAAAGCTGCCCTCGGATGCAACCATCTCAACCATCATTGCAGGAGAAGGGCCGGAACGGAAATTACTGGAACGTCAGAGATCGGATCTGCATCTGGAGGATCGTCTCAGGCTGTTCGGAAGATTGACGAACGCGCAACTCACCGAACTCTATCAAAGCAGCGATATATTCGTGTTTCCTTCCCTGGAGGCAGCGCAGGGCGCCGAGGGCTTTGGCATTGTGCTGCTTGAGGCAATGTACTACCGCCTGCCGATAATTGCATCGCGTGCCGGCGGCATTGTCGAGGTCGTCGAGGGATGTGCCGAGCTGGTACTGCCCGGCGACGCGGATGCGCTCTGCGACGCACTTCTCAGAGTATGCAGGGACCCCGGCCTGCGCAGGCGCATGATTGAAAATGGCACGCGGAGGCTATACGAGCGATATGTCTGGTAATGCAAAACCGGTGCTGGTCTTTCTCAATCACTGGGCAGCCCAGCTTGGCGGTGCGGAGTACTCCCTTATCGACCTGCTGAGCTGCGCCGCCGAACGTGCGCAATGTCACCTGTTTACAACCGAACACGGGCCCCTCGTTGACAAAGCGCAACAGTGCGGCGTACACTGCCACGTGGACGTGGTGAAGCATTCAATCAAGCAGGTAAAGCGCGACCACCTGATACTCACCGCATTGCGATCCTGGCGCGGTATGGCGGCCTATTGCAGCTACGTGTTCAGGTTGCGCCGAGAGCTTCGCCACCTTCGGCCCGCTTGCGTCTACGCCAATGTTCCCAAATCGCATTTTGCGCTGACCATCATACGCTGGAGCGGTTTGCGGCTGCGCAGCCTGTTTCATGTCAGGGAAATTTTCCGGCAGGCGTCACTGAGTCTCACGCTGTACAAACTGCTGTATCCGCGCAGCTTAACGCGCACAATTGCGATTTCGCGCGCGGTCTATGCAGCATTGCCCCGGTGCATGCAAAAAAAAGCATGCGTTGTTTACAACGGCGTTGCGATCCCGAAAACGGTTCGGCATCAAACAACATGGTCACTCATCTCATTTGTCTACCTGGGCAGGATCGTTCCCTGGAAGGGCTGCACAACGCTGATCGAAGCATTCCAGTATGTCAGGCAATCACCCGACAGCCCGGATTGCACCCTCACGCTCATCGGCGACACGATTTACTGGCCCGCAACCTACCGCACTGCACTTCAGGCAATGATTAACGGGGGAAGGCTCCAAGATTGCTGTTTTGTGAGGGACGGCACTTCTCTGGTGCAGGAAGAGCTGCAGCGTCATCACGCCTTTTGTATCGCTTCCGACAACGAACCGTTCGGTCGCGTCGTTGCCGAATCGATGGCGTGCGGACTGCCGACAATCGCTTTTGACAATGGGGCCATGCCCGAGCTGGTCGATAACGGACAGACGGGGATACTGGTCAAGCCGGGCGATTCAATCAAATTCGGTAAGGCGATGCTTGAGCTGGCACAAAAACCGGAGCGAATTCGGCTAATGGGAGAGCAGGCACGCCGACGCGCCGCACGCCTCTATAATGCAGCTAACCAAGTGCCGCAGATCTACGCAGAAATTGAAAATTTAGGCAGGGATACATTATAACACAAGCTGAAAGATTGCGAAAAGGGCAGCGGCAAGTGCTGCTATCACCGCCGAGAGAATGGCAAATACTTTTGCACTGCTCTTTCTGGCCGACTCCCAGCTAGCGCCGGCCTCGCCTTCACCCGGCGCAGGCGCCTCCCTGGTGTCCGTCTCGCCGGCCGCATCATTGAGTTCGGGTGCTGGCGGCGGATCTCGAGGCGGCGGCATACGTTTGGTGTCCGCGTCCCGTACCGCCGCTTCTTCGGGTGCAGGATCCTCTGCTGGTGCTGTAATAGCCTGCACAGCGCCGGCAGCGTCCTTCGCGTCCAGTTCCGGTGTCACTGCGGCTGCAGGCTCCTCTGTTGCCTCACTTGACTCCTGCATAATTCGGCGAACTGTGGAAATCGTCAACGGCATGGTTTTTTCAAATTCGGAGCCGAACATTGTTGTTTCATCAGCAAACTCCGGTTCGGCAGCATCCGCGTTATCATCGGATATCTGCTCTTGCCGTATTGGCTTTTGCGGTCCGGGTGGCGAGTCTGTTTCGCAAACGCCCGTATCACTTTCATGTGCGGCCGTATCCCGGGAAGCTGCTGCAGCAACGGGCTGAGGCTGTTCGTTTTGACCCTGTTCGTTTTGACCCTGTTCGTTTCCTAAGCTCAGCGCCTGGTCGACGGAAAGCCATTTGCGGTTGATCAGCACCTGTCCCCGTTCAAGGTGAGAGAAAAATTCACGCTCCATTGCAACTTTGCGGGCAATAGGCACCCATCTGCCCTTTTCATCGAGTACCAGACCATTAAGCACCTTGTGTTCGATCTCTTTCATCTTATCCATAGCGTATGAGCCGGCTTTTAGAAAAATGATATGCTGTCTTGGTTTACAATAAGAGGTTGTTCACCGGAAGGATTTCTGCGGGGAGCACTGCGCTTGCGCGTCGGCCTTTTTTTGCGTCGAGCCGGTGTGGCTTTCTGCTGTTGTGGGTGCGAGCTTTTTTTAAGAGAGCTTTCAGCCGAGATTCTGTTCTCGAATTGCTCGCGTTCCTGCCGTATAGCGGCAAGCGCTGTTTCGGGAACAAACTTTTGAGGGTAGAGGCCCTTGAATTGTTCGTATTCGGCCAAGGCTTGCGCATAGTCGTTCCGGAGACGATATATCTCAGCCGAAATAGCGTAGGGTGCGATATTACCTTTGAGATCGAGTTTCAGTTGCTGCAAATCCTGCAACGCTTCATCGGTGTTGCCGGAGACCATTTTGCTGACGGCAACGCCAATGCGGGCACTACTTTCATTCAACGTGTTGACGTCACGAAAATGAAGATAGATCGCTGAGGCAGAAACAAGCAGGGCTATGCAGCCGATTACCAGCAAAACAATACCAAGGGCTTTGGGCGCACCGGAGGGCTTCCGGCTCATGCGCTGCAAAGCAGAATTGGCATCGATTTTCTGAAGCTGAATTGCAGCATAACCGCACTCATTCGAATGCTCAAATTCTGTAATCAGGGTCTGGTAGATATCACACGCTTCAGCAATGTTGTTTTCAATATACTGGAGACGATAGGCTTTTTCGTAAAGCTCAAGGGGGGAGTTTGCCATCCGCACCAACCTCGATTACAATTTCCGTTTCACGTTTTTCAGCAGCGATTTGATCTGTTTTTTGGACATCGAGCGGCTCTCATTGGCAGGAACCGGTTGATACTTGTCACAATACAGCCGCTCATCCCCCCCGAAAGAGGCTGCTCCGTTTGTGGAGCCGGTGCGCTTTTTGCGAAACTCCGGACATTTTGGCTTGAACTTGCAGTTGAAACAGGAGGCTTCCTGTGCGCGCCTGGTCTGAGAGAAACCTTTTTTTTCAAGGTCTCTGTCCCTTCTCTGAAAGCTGTCGGCAGTGGCCATGCGCCTGTTTTTTTCAACAAAGGAATCATGGTCAACGGCAATCTTTACTGAACCCATATTGAATCCTTCATGTCAATTAATTTTGGTATTTGTTGACTGATAGAAGAGCACGGTTTACGTAAAATATATATTGTGGTGCCCGTGTTGGTAGAGCGATCTGCGTGAAAGAATGGCACGCGTATGTCAATGCTCATAACCGGAAATATCGTTGTTCACCATTTCGGCGCATTCCTGTTTCAGCGCAAAGTACACCTCAGCGGCATCTGCCAGGTTGTACACCGGTATGCAGGGAACTGATTTATTTCGCGCTATCCAGCGGAGTACGATTTCCTGCTCGGCAAAATTATCCATTGCTGCAGGCAATGATCCGGCAAAGAAAAAGCGCTCGATTGCCGCGGTCACTTCGTCGGCATCGTCATGGTTCGGATCGACTTCACGCAACAGGACTTTCTCGTTTTTTTTATACCAAAGACTCATAATCTTGGCGGTATCTTTGTGCGGCAGAAGCAAAATGGTGTCGTTGGGCGACGCATAGCTTCCCGTACGTTCGTTGATAGTAATCTGAGTATTCAGCAGCGGCTTATAGGTGCTAATCAGGCGGTACTCGTAAATAAGGCATTCCAGTTCGGAACCGCATGCGAAGGTGTTCAGTGAATAACACTCCGCACGCAAACGATCAAGCTTGGCCGGGGATTCATCCCGCGCCTGGAAATAGCTGCCGACACGTTGGCGCACATTGCGCGATTTGCCGATATACAGCCACTCACCAGCCTTGTTTTTAAACGCATAGACGCCGGGATCAGGCGGAAGTTGCGCGATATTGGCTGCCGTGAAGCTTTTTGACGAAAAGTCAAAGGATGCTTCTTCCTGCTGCTCCCGCTCCCGGAGTGCATCCAGTGTTTCATATCCGGTTTGCACCAGTCGCCGCATGATTTCACGGGCTTCGGCCGCCAGATGCCGACCGGCATGTCGCGCATAGGTTGGTGTTGGCGCATCACCCAGCAGGGCTTCATGAACCTGTGCGATGCTTCCGGGAAGCGGTTTCGGCAGCTCGAGCAGGCGCAGGAGCTTGCTCATGACAAAATGATCATCGGTTAGCGTTTCCCCGTTTGCTTGACAAAAATGCAGTGTCAATGCCTGGTCCCGCCAGCAAGGATAGACCGGCATTGCCTTGTCGAGATGAGTTGCAAGCTGTGCTGCAACCTGTTGCCGGTCGACGGGAAGCTCCTCGGTTTCATCCGTCGCACTCACCAGCAATGCCCGCTCCTCGGCGCCAAGCTTGCGCGGATCGATGAGCCAGTGGTTGTACAACGGCACGATCTCGGGATACACCTTCCACAGTGAAAAATGCCATATTTCGTTGCGCTGATGCGGATTTGCCAGAGGAAACACGGTCACCAGCGGCAGGGAATCCAGTTTCACGCCCCCGACACAGCCCGCTTCTGCAGCATGCCATCGCTTATCATCCGCATAAAAGCAGCGGCGATCACCGGCAAGAATGCCCGTCACGGTTGCGTGGGCCAGACGCTCATTGGGGGTTTTAAATTTCAGGAAGCGCTCGGCAATCTCCTGAGAGGAAACGCCATTGTCCGCAGAACGTACCAGCGAAATAATATCGTCATGCATTCAGCGTTGTTCCCTTTTGTGTGTTTTATGGGCCTGGGGAATCAGTCTCAGAACAAATCCTGTACAGGTGCCAAAGACATAGCCGCCAATATGCGCCAACCAGGCAATGCTGGTTTCCCCGGCTTCACTGTTGCGAAAATTAAGATACTGCATGCCGAACCAGACTATCAGAAAAATAAAGGCCGGCACGGGAATGAAAAATATCGGGGGAATCCAGACGACAATTCTCGAACGCGGCAGCAGCATGAAATGCATGCCCATGATGCCGGCAATGGCTCCGCTGGCGCCCACCACCGGAACCTTGGACAAGGGATCCCCGACTCCCTGCACCAGCATCGAAACAATTCCCGCAGCAGTATACAGCACGGCAAATCTGAATGAGCCCACCGTACTTTCCACAGCCGAACCAAAAATCCACAGATACCACATATTCGCGGTGATGTGCAACACTCCCCCATGCAGAAAAAAGGATGCGACCAGCACCAGCAGCGCATCTCCCAGATGTTCCGGGTGAAAAAGCGCATAGGCAAAATTGACCGGAATGAATCCTTCCGCAAAATCATGCAACAGATCCGTACGCACAAATGCGGTTGCACAAAGCACGATCACAACGAGGGTAAAAAGCGGAAATTTTATCTCAACGTTGTCGCAGCGCAGTGGAAGCATGGTTGCTGTGAATTATCCGGGCGACACTGGTGGTATTGACGTGTGGCTGCCGTGAAGCAGAAGTGTACTGTAGTCTAAAAATACTTATTTTTCGGTGATGAATCCGCAGGCAATGCCCGTCACCACCCAACCCGGCAAAATCGGCCTGTATGTGCACATTCCGTACTGCTCGCACACGTGCCGCTATTGCGATTTTTATTCGCAGGTGGGCCTTCCCCATGAATTCGATGCATTTATCGACACACTGCTGGCTGAGTTGAGGCTGGTGTGGCGGGAGTTTCGTTGTGATGAACATGAGGTTGATACCGTATTCATCGGCGGAGGAACACCCAGCTTGCTGCATCCGGGACAATGGCGACGATTAATGAACGGCCTTTGTTCGCAAACACGCCTGAGCGCAGGGGCAGAAATTACCATAGAATGCAATCCCGATTCCTTCTCGACCGACAAAGCCGTATGCTGGCAGGAATGTGGCGTAAACCGCCTGTCGCTGGGCGTACAATCACTTGACGAACGGGAGTTGAGATTTCTCGGACGCAGGCACAGTGCAGCTATAGCCCTTGAGGCGCTAAACAGTCCGGTGCTTGCCGGGTTCGAATCCGTCAATGTTGATATTATCTACGGATTACCTGCCCAGACTCCCCGGACGCTGGAGCACACCTGCGCGGCGCTGATGGGCAATCACCGGATTACGCATATTTCGGCCTATGAATTGACGCTGCACGATCATACCCCACTCTGGGCACAGAGGCATCGCTACCGCTTTCCCGGGGATGAATTCATTATCGACCTGGCACGGCTTATCGGTGACCTGGCACGATCGCATGGGTTTGATCGGTACGAAATATCGAATTACGCGCGTCCCGGATTTGCCTGCCGTCACAACAGTGCTTACTGGCTGCATAAGCCCTATGTCGGCCTGGGGCCGTCGGCCCATTCATTTGTCAATAATCGCCGATACGCCAATGTCTGTGATACACAGCGCTGGTCTGCTTCAGTGCGCCGGGGCCGCAGAGAATTGAGCTTATGCGAGCGGCTCAATCCGGCAACGCTTCTGCAGGAGGCCATTTTTCTGCGCCTGCGCATGATGGCGGGAATTGACGATGCGGAGTTCGAGCAACACTACGCACAACCATTTGCGTCCGGCCATCGCCGCTACACGCTGGAGCGTCTGATTGAGCGGGGATTACTACACAGAACGCATGGGCGCTGGCAGCTTACCGAAAACGGCATTGCACTGGCTGATGGCGTCGCGCGGGAGTTGATTTAGAAAAGCAGAACTGGCGCAGGGAAGGACTATGCCGGGGGCAAAAAAAATACGCTAGGATGGGTTCGAACCATCGACTCTCGCCTTAAAAGGGCGATACTCTACCAACTGAGTTACTAGCGCATTTAAAACTCCGGGAAACTAATCCCGGCAGATATAATCTCTAAAAATAACTAAATCAGGCATAGCGGTCAAGAGCTTTGAGCCTAAAACACCTCGACGCGATTGCGTCCGTTCTCCTTGGCGGCGTACAGCGCTTTGTCCGCTTTTTTAATCAGGTCATTAATTTTTTTCGCATGCTTGCGATAGACGGCAATGCCAAAGCTCATTGTCACGTGCACATCTTCACCGCGGGGAGTACGAAATGCTTTTTCGCCCACGAATTGGCGTATGCGCTCTGCGGTTTCGACGGCCTGCTCCAGACCGGTCTTGCTGAGCACCAGGGCAAACTCCTCGCCGCCGTAGCGTGCTGCGATGTCGACCCCGTCGCGAATGCTGTCTTTGAGCGTTCTTGCAATACCGGCCAGCACGAAGTCGCCGAATTGATGGCCGTGCGTGTCGTTGCATTTTTTGAAATAATCGATATCACACAACACCAGCGCAAGCTGATCGTTGTAGCGGTCGGCCCGGGTCATCTCATCGCGCAGAAGCTTCTGGAACTGGCGGTGATTGTTCAGCCCGGTCAGACCGTCATGGGTGGCCAGATTGCGGGCCTGTTGCAAAACCAGAATTTTTTCGATGGCAAGTCCGGCCGAGGTGACCAGCCGGCTCAGTAGTGCACGCGCCGAATCGGTGAAAGCATTGGCGTGCTTGCTTTCAAGCAGAATGGCGCCTTTGCACTGATCCATCCCGATGGGTACCGCAAGAAATGATTTTATGCCCCGCGTTTGCGGCTCCCCCTCAAAGTAGCGATTTTCGTAGCGATCCTGCGCAAACTCCCGGGAAAAAGCGATGTTTTTGGCATACAGCAAACTAATCAGCGACTTCTCGGCAAGCGAGAAATTTTTATTGATGAGCAGGTCGCTGTCGGGCCCCACGGCTCTGACAACGGCCGCCTCTTCGGCATCAATAGACTTGAGCGAAATCGTAACCCGCTCACACGATATGGCAAAAGGTATAATTTCAAACATTTTGTCGATAACCGATTCGAGATCGTGCTTTTGAAAGAAGAACGTCTCGGTGTTGCTCATTGCCGAGAGGCGCGCGTAGTCGAGCTGGTGCTCGGTATTCAGGTACGCATAATACACGGCCTGACCACACAGGAAGCTGAGGTGGCGCAGAAAAGCGTGGTCTTCTTCCTTGAAATGCCGGGGTTCGGTGCTGTCTACGATAATCGTCCCGCGATCAACGCCGCCGACGATAATCGGGCCAGCCATGAGGGAGCGGATGCGCGCATCCTGCGTATAATAGTACAGCGTCATGGAATCGCTGACAATATCCGAAAGAGAGAGCTGCTTGAGGCCGTCTTTGAGAAAGCTGCCGATGACGCCGACGCCCGGATAGATAATGGCAGCCTGATTTATGCAGTCGCTTTGAGAGTACCAGCGGCGGATTTTATAGCCCCCGTCATGGGTAGGAAAAAATATTGCAATCGTGTTCAGATCGATAGTGGATCGTGCCAGCGCGATGCATGCGTCCAGTACATCATCGACAAGAGCGTCGACTTCACGCCAGGTCGATTTTGCATACGCTGAGCCCAGTACCTTCAGATCAACCTGCCCGAACCGTTCGTGCACCTCGTTGGCAAGCTGCTGGGGCAGGGCGTTTTGCAAACCGGTTTCATGATGCTCGGGAGCGGGCGGTGCGGACTCGTAACGGGCGGCAATTGCCGTCGCCGTGAAGATCATGCCGGCACACAGCACGCTGATTGCCAGCGCCGAACTTGCCAGCGCGCTGCCACCTAGTTGAACGACAACGCCAAACAGGATAAAAAGCGCACCGCTATAAATAAGCAGTTTTCTGGGTTCCATAGCGGATCTTTCTACGATGCATCATATACAATGCCGGTAAGCGAGCGCTCAACGTCTTCTTTGACAAACGGTTTGGTAATGACATCCTGGAAACCGATATTCATAAGACTTTTTATGGGGTGCTTTTCGGAGAATGATGTTACGGCAATAACCGGAATGGATGAAGTTGCAGCATGCTTTTTCAGATTATTGATAAAGCTGATACCATTCATCACCGGCATCATGATATCCGTCATAATCACATCCGGCATGAATTCCTGCGCTTTGCGCAATCCTTCGAATCCATTCAACGCGGTCAACACGTCAAATTCACGGAAGAGAAAAAGCTCCAGCAAGTCAAGCGTATCGTGATCGTCATCGAGAATAAGTACGCGCTTGCGGGGGTTCACTTGTCCGCCTTTCGAAACAGCCACAGACCCGGTATCAGAAAAATCAGATTACCTAGCCATGCTCCCAGAAACGGAGAAATGTTGCCGTTTTTGCCGAATGTCAGTGCAAATTGCGAAATAATCCAGTAGGTCAGTATCAGCAACAACCCCAGACCGAACAGAATGGCGCCACCGCCTTTTCCAATACGCGCCGCGATCGATACACCAATCAGTATGACAATGAAATTCATAAACGGATAGGCAATTTTAAAATCAAGAATGGTTCGAAATCGGGTTATTTTTTCCCCGCGCTTTTTAATTTTTTCGATAAATTCTATCAGTTCCCAGTAGCTCATCTCCTCAGCGCTTTTGAGCTTGACAACCATATCCTCGGGCGTTGCGGTTAAAATCGAATCGTGCAGCGTATCAAATGAGCTCACCCGGGAGGAGTCGTCGATAAATGTTCGCCTCGTACCGTTTATCAAGTGCCATGCACCGTCGATGTACGATGCCCGTTGCGCTTCGACACGCTGAACAATTGCCTTATCGGTGAATACGTCCCTGCCGACGTTTTTGGCGCGCTGGGGATGAATAGAAAACTCCTGAAAGTAATACAGAGTATTCGGGTTGCCAAAGTAATAAAAATTACGTCTGAACTCTTTGCGATGCCTGACTGATTTGCTCGCTCCCTGACGAATATCTTTAAACGAATCGAGCAGTTGGCTGCGTTCTAGATTTGCCTTGGGCAGCACTTTCTCACCAAAATAAAAATTGAGCGGCGCCAGTGCCAGCCCCAGGATTATCAGCGGCAGGGTCACCAGTTTGACGCTGCGACCGGCAGCTTTTATGGCCGTTAATTCGCTGTTTTTGGCAAGCTTGCCTAAAGTAAACATTGAGGCAAGCAACAGGATAATAGGTGAAACCGTCTGGGCAATCCAGGGCAGATAGTACAGATAATAGAGCGTCACATCCCCGAGCGGTATCCCGATAAACTGCTTTGTCTGCGACACGTAATCAACCACAACGTAGATAACAAGCACGGCCGCCATCAATCCTATCGCATAGCCGAAAAACAGCCGGATAATGTAAATGGCTATCCTGCCAATGAATGCTTTGAGCACCCACAGCGGAAAGAGAAGCATTTTGATGGGTATCGTAGTAACAAACACGATTGTTTTGCCAATGCGACTTGCGGTAATGCCGTGCCAGAGCCGGATCAGCCATCCCCAGCTAATAAAGGTGGTCTCTTTCACCATGCGGATTATGAGAAAAATCCCGCACACTCCCAGCAAAATATTGCCCGACCACATCGCGGTAAACGGAGAAATCATCAGCCGGTCGGCCATATTTTCGCCCTTAATCAAAAACGCCCAGTACAGAATAAAAAAGAAAACGCTGTAGCTTGCACCGATCATCAATCCGCCCCGCCGGGCCATAATTCCCAGTGGCGCTCCGACCAGCAAAAAGACAATGCAGGCTACCGGAATGGAAAATTTCTTATGCACCTCCACAGAATACTGCGCAATACGTTTTTTCTGACCGGCGATCGCACGCACGGTACGCGTCAAAACATTTTTTTCGTTGCGAACCCGCGCATGGGCTGCCGCCCGGCTCTGCTCAACGGATGCCATCCAGCCGGCAAATGTCGAATCCGCCGTGTCCAGCCCGGCCCTGACGGAATCATGGCTCAACAAATCATTCGTCAGGCTGTCGGTTCGCGCGATCCAGGTGAGCAGCGAATCGATATCCGCGTTATATTTGTCCATCTGGCGCTTTTTGGCAGCTTTGAATCCCCCGATATCTTTGAGCATGCGCTGCGAGCTCTTTTCACGATCGCCACGGTAGGAGCTGTTGGTGCGGCGCAATTCGCTGTCTACGTTGGGTATCAGAATCACCTGTTTCTCAAAACGGCTGATGAAATAGCTGTCGGGCGTGTGCTTATCGGTGCTGTGCGTTTCTCCGTTGTACAGGGTCATTTTCATGTAGGCGCCGTCGTTGGTCTGCACGACTCTGCCCGAATCGGCCACGGTTGTCGATGGACCCTGCTGAGAATCCTCCGAGATAATTTTGATCTTTTTCAGCTTGCCGGTGTACCCGTCCGCCTCTTTGACGTGAATGGCATAGTTGTTAAAATCACGGATCAGCACATCCGGTTCAATCAGTGCCGCCGGCTTTTTGCGACTGATGTCGGACCATAAATTCGCCGTGCGATGATTGGCATCGGGCAGGATAAGGTTGTTGTAAAAGATCAGCAACACGCAGATCACGACCGACGCAACGAAAACTGGTGTCAAGAGATGATAGAGATTGAGCCCCGAGGACTTAATTGCCAGAACTTCATTATCGGCCGACATCCTGCCGAACGCCATGAGTACGCTGCTCAGAATAGCCATGGGAATGGCCAGCGCAACAATCCAGCCCAGATTTATAATAAAAATTTCGAGCACGATAAACGGATCAAGTCCTCGTGATATTACCCGGTCGAGGATCTTGATGGCGTATTGCATTATGTAAATAAACGTCAGAATCCCCAGGGAATAGAAAAAGGGCAAGACGTGTTCCCGAATGATGTGGCGATAAATGATCATTGAGTGCTAAACAGGGTATGAAGGTAGCGCATTGCCGCGACGAATCCTAAAATACCACCTTTCAGGAAAGCCATCAAGCAAGCTGTCCCTTACGTCGATAAATCAGTATGAAAGCTGCCATTGATGTCTTGGCATCGCTATGATATACTTCAAAATGGGCTGCGGCAGCGTCCACGCCTTTTATGCCCTCGCAGCTCAGCACAAGATAAGGAACAAACCATGAAACGCATGAAATATTCTGCGGCTCTTCTGCAGCTCTCCCTCTGCGCAGCTATTCTGATCAGGTGTGCCGCAACTACTCCGCCGGCGCCCGGCGAGACAATGCTGCCGGAGATTGATGTTATCCAGGTCAAGGAGAATTCCGATGAGGCCCTCCGACTTGCCCAAGAGTCCAAGCTCGAGGTGGAGGTTGTCAACACCAAACTCACCGAGCTGGACAATAAACTGGTCATGCTCAACGATGAAATATCCAGTGTATCCCTGGCAAAAATCGAAGAGCTGGAAAACCGTCTTTCGCTATTGATTGAGGCCTACAAAGATCTGCAGGCCCAGATCAATGCGCTGGAAGTAATGCCGCGCGTACGCGTCAACAAAGACAAATCACCCCGCAAGGCCGGCCCCCCGTCATTCTCGCCTTCCGCAGCCTCGGCCGTATTGCCCACCACCCCCGAATACAACGCATATGAGAGTGCCCGCAATGCCTATAACGCCGGCAATATCAAGCTGTCTCTGAAACTGTTTAATGAAGTACTGGCACAATATCCGTCGGGTAAGTACGTTGACAATTGCCACTACTGGATCGGTGAATGCCACTACGCGTCGGGGGATTATGCCAAAGCAATTGTCGCCTTCAAAAAAGTTCGGACATTCCAGGGCAGCTCAAAAAGCGATGACGCGCAGTTCAAATTGGGCAGGACCTATTACCAGATGGGACAGAAAGCCTCCGCAAAAAAAGAGCTGCAGAAATTAATCGATCGTTATCCCGGATCAGAATACGTCAAACGCGCCAAAAAATTCCTGGCACAGATGGATTGATAATCCGCCTTGCTTTTTCCCGCCTCATAAACGAGTTTTATAGGATTTGTCACCGAAGCTTTTTTGCCGGTGCTGGTGACGATAATGGCATCTTATCCGTAATGTTACGGAATACTTGTGCTTGCCGCTTGGCGCCGGTTCACGTTATCGATACGACAGGTTTACCGCCACCATGAAGCTACGAATAATAATCATCACCCTGTGTTTGACGTTTCTTGGCCATCATTTCGAAATTGAAGCAAAGCGAGGACCGCGACGCAAACGCGCCTACAATTGCTCCGCAAAGTATCAAAAAGCCCACACCCGATTCGAAAAAGGCCGGTACGGAGATGTGCAATCCAGGCTTTCCGATATGAAATATAATTGCAATGGTCATCCGGTCTATGACTCGCTCCTCTATCTTTTGGGCAGGGCCTACATGTTGGGCAAAAAGCCGCAGGAAGGCAAGGTAGAGTTTCAGCAGCTTACCCGCGACTTCCCCGAATCACCTTTTTTTGTGGAAACCCGGTATCGCATTGCGCAGTGCAGCTACTTAACCTCCGCCAGTTGGGACAGAGACCAAACCGAAACGCGGCAGGCTATTCGTGAATTGAACCTCTTTCTGGACCGCTACCCCGACAGTGGATTTGCCGACAGCGCCAAAGCCGACCTTGCTGCGTGCAGGGAAAAGCTTGCCAAAAAAGATTTCATGAGCGCCAGCTTCTACAAAAAGATTGAAGAATTCGAATCGGCCGTCGTTTACTATCGCGTCGTTATTAACGATCATCCCGAAACCTCATACGTCCCGCATGCCAAACTCGCCATGGCCGAAAGCCTGCTGAAGATAAACCAGAACAGCGAGGCCCGGAGTATCCTTGACGACCTGATTGACACAAAGGGCGTGGCGCCGGCGATAAAAGAAAAGGCACTAGACCTGCAGGACAAACTTATTCGGGCGCGCTAGCCATGTCAGCATCTCCGATCGGCGTTTTAGGCGGTTCATTTGATCCCGTGCATTACGGACACCTTGCCATTGCGCGTCTGGCATGTGATTTTTTCGAGCTGGACACGTTCTACTTTATTCCCGCAAGTCTACCTCCCCATAAATCCGATTCGGTTGAAGCATCGGGAAACGACCGTCTTGCCATGCTGCGCACAGCCGTACACGACAACCCCTGCTTTAGAATCTGGGACGGCGAGTTCAAGCGCACGGGCCCCTCCTACACCATAGACACGCTGGGCGAGCTGCGACAGCAGCATCCCGGCAGCACACTCTATTTTGTAATCGGCGCTGATAATCTCAGCGAGATACGGACATGGCGGCGCTATCGTGATATACTTAAAACAGTCATCCTGTGCGTTACCGCCCGTCCCGGATACGAACTGTCGATTCCCGACGAGATCAAAATGGCCGAGCTCAAAAAGTTTCCATCGCCCCAGATGGCTGTGAGCTCATCGCTCATCCGCAATTATCTGCAGGCGGGCTATTCCTGTGCCTATATGTTGCCCAAAGCGGTGCTGAACTACATCGACACGCATGCACTCTATCGATCGGAGTAAGATGGCGCCGTCGCCCGAAAAAAAACGCGAGCATGCCGGCAAATCGTATCTGGGCATCCAATTCAATTGCTGCAACGTTTATCAGCGTATTTATAAAAACAGGCACGCAACCGCCTACGAAGGACGATGCCCCAAATGCGGCTCGTATGTGCGAGTGCCGATTGGTGAAGGCGGCTCTTCGCAACGTTTTTTCTCAACGACATAGGACCGGGCTATGCATCCGTTTCTCTTGTGGAACACAGACTGTGCTCGGCGCGCCAATTCCGTGATCACATCTTTTCGGTGCCGGCCGATCTAGTGTACTGTATCTCAAATACGAATATGCTACCACGGGCCCTTTTCATCCCTGTCTTCGTTGCTTATCAGTTGAATACACCCGGTATTCGCCATCTTCGCGCCTCAACAGGAACGAAAAATGGCTCCCCGCAAACACACACCTATTTGAGATACGGTACACTAGTATATTTACAGCATCCGCGCTCACTCGGAACCGCAACCGGATATGACAAAAACTGAATTAGCGAATGTACCCGTTTTATTTTGGTGGGGAGTTATGGTTATGTCTTTGTTGAATTGCCACTCAAACGGCGATGTCATCGTCAGAAAAGCAGCCGTAGGCGGCGCCTTTTATCCCGCAGAGGTCGGTGCTTTGCAAAGGGAAATACACAAGCACCTCAACGGCAATGATTCACCGGTATCACCGCCGCAATTGATGATCAGCCCGCATGCCGGATATGTCTATTCCGGGCCCGTAGCCGGCAAAGGCTATGCGACACTTGACAAAAAAGTATCCACCGTTATTCTGATCGGTCCCACGCATCACCACCCGTTCAGCGGCATATCGATACCCGATGTCGACTACTACGAAACGCCGCTGGGTCAAATCCCTCTCGACACCGGCTTAGTCGCCGAGTTGCACAAAAACAGTCTCGTCGGCGCCCGGCCACCCGCACACGTGCGCGAGCATTGCCTCGAAGTTCAGCTCCCGTTTCTACAGGAAGTACTGCACTCCTTCTCCATCGTACCGATACTTGCCGGACGCGTCGATCCCGAGCCGGTTGCCGATCTGCTGTTGCCATTTGTCAACGAAACAACCGTGGTGATCGCTTCATCCGACCTTGCGCATGTAACTAGTTTCGAGAAATGCAAATCGCTCGATCAGCAGACACTTGCCTCGATCATCTCGATGAATATCTCCGGCCCGATCGAGGCCTGCGGGGCAACACCTATCCGGGTGGTAATGCATCTTGCCACACATCTGGGACTGAAGCCACACCTGCTGGACGCACGCAATTCCCAGGAAATCCTGCCGCGTCCTCATGCGGATTATGTCGTAGGTTACGCCTCGATCGTTTTTCCCCGAAGCTCAGGCCCAACATCAACACGCAGCGTTGATTATCAGAGCTATCTGCTGCGGCTTGCACGGCAGGCGCTGGAAACATGCGTGAAAGGCGGGCCGCCGCCCAACCCGGGAACACCGCCGCAAAAGGCGCAACAAGTTGCCGGCTGCTTTGTAACGTTGAAATCCAGAGGAAATCTGCGCGGTTGCATTGGCACGATTGTCGGATACAAACCGCTGTACCGGGGCATTATCGACAATGCCTGTAATGCAGCGCTCAAAGATCATCGTTTCGGCCCTGTACGGCCGCAAGAGCTGGCCGCTATCAAAATAGAAATTTCAGTTTTGACCGCTCCGGAAGAGATCTTCTATGGCTCTGCCCAGGATCTGCTCGACAAAATTAACGCCGGTACCGACGGCATCATCCTGAACAGCGGCAGCCGTCAATCAACCTACCTGCCGCAGGTCTGGCAGCAGATGCCTGATAAAGTGCGGTTTCTGGAAAGCCTGTCGCTCAAAGGCGGCATGCCGAAAGACGGATGGAAATCCGCACAGGTCAAACGCTATCACGCTGTTCATTTCGAAGAGAAATAGCGACAACGGCTTCACTCCACTCCACAAGCTTCGCTTTGAACCGATGGCATTCCGTGTGCATAGTATGCCCGATCGCACACTATCTTGTCGACGGCGAAAAGCAAGCCTGCTTTTGGGCGAATCCCACAATCATATCAAGCGTTGCCGGAATCGAGGTTGCATCACCGAAAAGCTCGCGGTACTTTCGTGAAAAAGCAGGGATGCTGCGGATGCGCGCCGGTTGATTGCCCAGTGCTGTTGCTCCAATTGCCGTCAGGTTTTTGAGCAGAGCCAGCGGGGATGCAAAGCGCTTCGTTTTTTTGATGTGACGTGAGGCAATGAGTCGCAGGCCCGAGTGCCCAAGCACTGCCGATATTTTTTTGACCGACGCGAAGCTCACCGGGTCTTGCACCCCAAAATGGCGCCGGGTTTCACGCAACTCCTGCAGATACTGATCTCCCAGAACACAGAAGATCAGGTACCCATTCGGAGCAATCAAGCTCGCAAGTCCCTCTACGGCTGCCGCAAGGTCGATTGACCATTGCAGAACCGAAGCCGCAATCACTACGTCAAAAGACGGCCGGCGAAAGGGAAGAAAGTCTACGTCCATGCGCAGCGAGCACAATGTGCAGGGCATTTTCAGGAGGGCGATATGCTGCAGAGTGTGCGCCGCGATATCACTGCAGATAATTCGTTCGGGTTGATGCTCCCTGGGCAGAGATTTTTCCAGCAGGCCGATTCCACAACCAACATCGAGCCATGTACCACGCGCGGGATGCAGGTAGCCGAGAAAATTAATGATATGATCGACCGACTCTTTCTGCCAGTGGGCAAATTCTTCGTATGTAGCTGCTTTTGAAGAAAATGCGTGGGCAATAGCCTGTTTGGATGGTTTGCACATACAAAGACATAATCCCGGATAGCGAGTGCCTTGGCGGTGCGAGTAAGATACTACATGCACCCGCACACGCCCAAAACAGCAGATTCGGCAATCATATTTCCGTATTTATTTGCCGATCGGGCGTACAATCAATATGATTGATTGCACCAATAACAGCGCTCATTACCGGGAGGAAACATGGCAGTGACGGGATCTTCAGCAATAATCTTTGTAAGCTGGATTTTCATCATTATGATTTCGATGCTCGGCATGCCGAGCAATGCCAAAAAGGAACAAAATTAGACCGGCCGTATGCAATCCTCATCATTTATCCCCGCAGAATTTACCCGCGCACGCGCGTTGATGAGTTTGTTGCCGATACCGGCATCCTTTGCCCAGGAAGGTATAAGCCCCCACTGCATTGTTATCATTTTCTTGCGGCCATCTTCTATCACAACAGCAACCGGTTGACGCGGAGCAATGTTGAAGGAGGGCGCAATAGTGGACGCTATATCGCCAATAGCATACTTTTCAGCCAGCCTGGAGGTATCGGTACGACGTACAAATCTCCCGCACATGCTCACTCATTTCGCTTACGGGGAAATTCCAGAATTTTGCCGCGCGGCGGGGCGGTTGTACCGGATTCATCGTCCTGAGTGCGACTCCCGGCAGGCTGGTCGACAAGATTCTCGGCGTCGGTATTAACCTTGACAATTTTAATTTCGGCCGAACGGTTCTGGTTTTGGAAGTGTCCTTTGACAATATGCGGCGGCTGAAGTTTAAGGGCCGTTTTAGCTGGAGGAAACGCTGACAATGCGACAAAATGCATCCAGACCCATTTACCCGGGGGCCTGGCATCCTCATCCTGCGTGTAGCCTTTGCAGATTCCGTAGCCGGCAAATTGCCATTCGTTGCTGACTTCTTTGCCGGAATCCGGTTGCTGCCGGACAGGCCGCTCGACAAGACAGAACAAATCGTCCTCCGCCGGAAAGTCTACGATTTCATCTTCGGAAATATAGCGCATCGCCAATTCAATGATATCATCTCTGGGCATCCCCACAATAGCGCTCCGGGTTAGTGTTTTTTACTTGCTTTTTTGCATCGCTTTGCCGCGTCGGCGCACTGTTGCTGAAGCGTCAGGCGTATCGTAGCCATCTCCCGACGAGATTCATCATCCATGTGTGCATACGATCGCTCGAATTGCTCAAGATCGTTGCATACTTCTTCCATATAGCGGCAGTGCTTATTGCTCGTGTCTACCTTCGAAGGCACGACAAAGGTTGGGGTGCACGCGGCAAACAGGCAGCACATTGCGGTACACGCCAGTAACCTTGCACCCGTTGTAATTGCTGTTACGGTCATAGATTAAAAATAATTGTTGAAGTGAGTGTTGGAATAGTGATATAATAAATCAGCTTGATCCTCAGGCGCACCTGCCGGGACTGTGTCATCAGAAAAATACCGTACATGTCTTTTGAGATAACGAAAACCTTTCATAAGTCAATACCGATACTCGGGCTCGAGGGCTGCCTCATGGATACCAATGTATTTCGTTTCTCCCGGGAACTGAAGCAACTTGTCAAAGACGGTCATATTCGCATCGCGCTTGACGTAAGCCGGGCCGATTTTTTTGACAGCCATGCTCTGGGTATTCTGGTGTTCCATTATACGAACATGAGCAAAGAAAACCGCAATTTGATCATAATCAACAACAATTCAGATCCGCAAGCTTATATGAACGGCCTTTTCGAGTCGACAGGCCTGATAAACGTGTTCCCGGTAATTACGAACAAAGAGGCGTTGTCATCCTGCTGAACGGCACCTGACAACCGGAAGATACTTGGGAGGTATTTCATGCATTCTGTGCTTAAAAAAGACGATACTACGGGCTTGCCGATCCTCGTTCTGGGCGGCAAAGTCAAAGGCGAAGGCAACGAAGAGCTGAACAAAAAACTCGAAGAGATGGACAAGCTTGATCACCAAACGGTCGTCATTGACATCAGCAATGCAGAATACATTGACAGTCACGGCCTGGGAGTGATTATCTACTACCATAAATCGCTCCAGCACGAAAAACGCAAACTGGTATTGCTCAATTCAAATACCGACCCCGAATCGTACATGAACAGATTAATTGAAATCACGAATCTAGACAAAGTACTTACCGTAACTGAGACGCTGGACTCGAAACAATAAAATCTGCAGGGTTTGAGAGCTGCGGGGTATTGTGGTATCAGGGAGAAAAATAAGGATGGAAAATGTGTTCGATTTCTTCCCACCAGTCACTGACAATCGACAGCGTGATGGTTGAGGCCAGGCAGTCAAGTCTCACCAGCGAGTTGGCATTCGCATCGCTTTGGGCGATATTACGCAGGCGTTTAGAGAAATACTGATTGACATTTGACACTTCCGTATAAATTTTGATGAGCTTCCTAAATTGCCAGTCGGGGCGCTGCCCATGCTTTTGTTGAAAGTACTGTGAGAGCAGATACATGGAAACGGTGCGATACATGGTTTCCCGATGGTTGGCAAAGGGCAGATGCATATAGGCCATGGGTCGCAGCTTGTCAAGCACCGGACAGCCGCTTGTTGCCATAAGCAGGCCCATCATCGAACTCAGCCCAATTTGCAGGGCGTCACGTTTGAAATACTCCCGTTCGGCAGTAATCACGCGAATGTCGGCGGTTTCAAAAGATTTCAATCCCTCGAAGCCCATGACATAGGCCTGGATGCTTTTTGCAACCGGGCAGCAGGCATGCTCCTGTTGCAACAACGGACAATTGGGACACTGATGAAACGAAAGCGCCGTCCAGGCAGGCGCATCAATCAACGGCTCTGTTTGCAGGTCAAACGTTTCGGCGTCAAAAGTAAGCGGAATCTCCTTGACGCATTCGTCGCCAAATCGAAATTGATAGATTATGCTTTTGGTTGAATTCATCAGCTAGTCAATCTCACATGATTCATCGGGGAGAAATATGCGCCGGGGTGTACGATAAAAGATGTTCCGCGCTACCAGCAGAGCCTGCTCGCGGTTCATGAATCCGGATTCAATTTTCTGAGCCAGCACGTTTGCCAGCACTTTGCGTACCATGCACAGCCGCGCATATATCCAGTCGATGCAGTACCCGTCACTAAAAAAACCGATCAAGCGCGTCACGGGCACAACATCCAGGCGCCGGCTCCAACCCGCGTGCATAACCGATGCATAAAACGACTGCCACCAGAAATTACTGAGCGAAACGTTGTTGTACGCCACGCACAACGAACAATGGACCGGTTCGTCAAGCTCAAAGCCATTCATGATATTGAAGTGAATCTGCGGAAACTCTCCCAGCAGGTAGCCCATGGTCGAGGCAAATTGCGGCCTGGCGCGCTGCACCGAACGGCCATAATTGTGGGTCAGATATTGTATGCCATAGACAATCTGGAAAATTTCGGCCTTGCCGCTAATCGAGTGGCAGATGGCCCGCAAAAAAGCCGCCTCGAGATAGCCGATTTCGGTATCATTCAACTGGTGGCCGGCAAGGCATTTATCAAAAACCGCCTGCAGGGTGTCGTTGGAAATGGGGGTAAAGTCGGCGGTCGCCGAGATCCAGGCAACCAGGGTGTTTTTATCCGACCAGTCAAACTGTGCATAATAGTTTTCCATCATCTCCTGCAGCAGACGCGGCGAGTCGATCGTTTTGCCGAATCCTTTGGACATCGAACGAAGCCGGTCACGCCAGGTACGGTACTCGCGCATGCCGCTGGACGGCGTGTCTTCGATGGTGAAGCGGATATTGCCGTCCCAGTCGCCCTTTTCAAGCGGTGGTACATCGCAATGACTTGAAAGCACCCTAACGATGCCTGCGTTTTCCATAACCGAACGGGCCCAATCCGGCCGGCCGACCTTTGCGGCAAAAGCGTCTCTGAGTTTGGGCAGCGATTTTTCGGTAATCGGTTCATCGAATTCGTACAAATCTTTGAGGATACGCTTGAGCATCCAGGCAAAACCGGTATTTTCCATGCCGGGCCAGTGCTTGATCCAGTTGGCGTAGAGCTCATCTTCGCTGACTGCATCAGGATATTCCGGCCATAATATTTCTTCGGGCATACCGGCGCTGCGCATTGGGTAATTAATCATGTGATAGCGCAGAATCGTATCGAGTTTAGGGGATGCCATACGGTCGCGCGGCAGGTGGCTATGGACGTCGATAACCGGTATTTTCAGCAATTCTTCAAGTAAATCGTCTCGAAGCATACGGGCCTTTCACGAGCAGGTTCGGGCAAAGAAAATAATTGTCGCATAAGAACATGGAGAAACGGCAGGAAAAGCTTAATTCGTGTATTTGCCCTTGAAGAAGTAGTTTATGTCTTTAAGAGTACGGACTTTTATCTTGCCGGTGCCCTTGCAAACGCCGCATGCGATATCTTCGGAAGTGTATTCGCCGGTTCGGGGGTCTATATTGAATTTTTCGGTTTTGCCCGAGCCTTCGCAGTCAGGACAGGTCAATTGTTTCATAGCACGGCCCAGCACATAACATGATGAATTTTATGGCGGTCGCTTTTATGCACGTATCAGCTATGTATAGTAATATACTTTCTGATGGCACCGCCATTGCCAACTCTTCACCCGAAACGGCAGTTCCCCTGTCGTGGGCAGACATGCCGGGAGGCTGGACGATTGCGCCGGGTTGTTCTGAAAGCAACAACGGCGGACACCACACGCTCATGCCGCGTCATTGGCCCGGTGCAACATGCTTGCTAACCAGCCTCTCGAATTGCAATGAGTTTTTTCATGACACCGCAGAGATCGGCAGACCCGGATACCCCGCCAAAAGCATCATGCACCTGCATGTAGAGCTCATAAAGCCGATTATACGTTCGGCGGCTGTGCGCATCGGGCGTATAGGCAATGCTTTTGAGCGACGTCATCGCGCCTTGGGCCTCGGCAAAGGTCTCAAAACCGCCACCGGCAGAGCCGGCAGCAACCGCTGCAGCAACGGCCGAGCCCAACGCACAGCTCTGGGCCGAACCTGAAACCAGCATGGTGCATCCGGTTACGTCGGCATAAATCTGCATTAGCAGGCTGTTCTTCTCGGCAATACCGCCGCAGCAGATAATCTTGTCCGAAGCAACGCCATATTCTTCTAAGCGCTCGATAATTGCACGCGCGCCGAATGCCGTAGCTTCGATCAGGGCGCGGTAGATTTCGGCCTGCGTAGTATGCAGGGTCTGTCCAAGCAGCAGGCCGGTCAGTTGCTGGTCCACCAGGATAGTGCGGTTGCCGTTATTCCAGTCGAGGGCAAGCAATCCTGATTGCCCCGGTTTGAGCTCAGCGGCCTCTGCTGTCAGCGCCTGATGGGTGGCATCATCACCTTTGCAGACGATTTCGACAAACCACTTGAAGATATCACCAACCGCGGATTGCCCGGCTTCTATGCCATAATGGCCGGGGAGAATCGACCCGTCGACAATGCCGCAAATGCCGGGAATGTCGGCAACGTCTCTGCTTTTGGGCGCTACGGTGCAGTCACAGGTGGATGTACCGATAATCTTGACTATCGTGCCTTCCCGGACCCCTGAGCCAACAGCGCCCAGATGCGCATCGAATGCGCCGATGGCAAGGGGAATACCGGTTCGCAATCCGAGCTTGCCGGCCCATTCCGCGCATAACAAACCGGCGATCTCGCTCGCATCATATGCCCTGGCATACAGGCGATCACGCAAATCTGCAAGCCGGGGATCGAGCATGGCAAGAAATTCTTTGTCCGGCAATCCTTCCCATTCATCACAATAGAGTCCCTTGTGTCCGGCTGCGCACACACCCCGCTTTACCTGCAACGGATCCTGTACACCCGCCAGTATCGAAGGGATCCAATCGGCACATTCCACCCAGCTCCAGGCGGCCGCAAACACCTCCGGGGCCACATTCAGACAATGCCAGATTTTCGACCACAGCCACTCCGATGAATAAACCCCGCCGAGCTTGGCTAGGTAGTGTGGGCGGTGCTCCCTGGCCACGGCGGTAATTTTAGCCGCTTCGTCGATGGCGGTATGGTCCTTCCACAACCAGGCGTAAGCGGCAGGATTGTCTTTCCAGGCATCCGACATGGCGAGGGGACTATTTTTTTTATCGACAGGAATGGGCGTGGATCCGGTAGTATCGACGCCAATGCCAATCACTTTGTCCGCGCTGAATTGCGCATTGGCGGATGCTTCGGTGAGCGCAGCGCTAACGCTCGCTTCCAGACCGGTCAGGTAATCTGCCGGATTCTGGCGGGCAAGATTGGGATCACGCTTGTCAAGCACTATGCCCTGGCGCCCCGACGGATAAGCATATACGCTGCCGCCGATTTCGTCTCCGTTGGTGCAATCAACGACAAGTGCCCGCACCGAATTGGTGCCATAATCGATACCGATGGTATACATGGTTATTCAAACCTCCTGCAAAATGTGAATTGCCCGATTTTTGCTAAAATACTGCTGGACGCCGCCTGGACGCAGAAAATAAAGATACTACATGAGCAATCGGGGCCCGGGGTGAAATCTTTCCAAAACCACTTCTGTCAATACTGCAGTGCAGCGCGTCCGCATGGTGTTTGCGTGTGATTATGTTTTCGCATCATCCCGGCCAGTGCCATCGACAGGCGCAGCCGTAGAAGTCTTGCGCTCTATATTCTATATTTTCACTCACACCCACTCACACCGGCCAATAACCCTGCGCGCATGCTATGATTAATTCTGCTCAGCTCAAGCATCTGGCGGCAAAAATCGGATTCACCGATTGTGGCATTGGGCGTGCGCAACGCCTCGAGGACGAAGCGCGCCGACTTCACTCCTGGCTGAAGCGGGACTACCACTCAGGCATGCACTACATGGAGCGCAACTTTAACAAACGTGTCGACCCACGCACGTTGCACGCGGGCACGGTTTCGGTTATTTCGGTGCTGCTGTCATACGATACCGACGTTGCGCAATCGGACCCCTCCGCACCGGTTCTATCGCGCTACGCCTATGGTGAGGATTATCATTTTGTCATGAAACGGATGCTGCGCAGATTGCTCGATGAGATACAGAACAGATGTGAACGGGAAATTTGCGCCCGCATATTTGTCGACTCTGCACCGGTGCTGGATCGGGCCTGGGCATTGCGGGCCGGGCTGGGCTGGATTGGCAAAAACACGATGCTCATTTCACCGAAATACGGATCATACACCTTTATCGGTGAAATAGCACTCGACCTCGAGCTTGACTATGACGAGCCGGTCAACGATCGCTGCGGCGGTTGTCGGCGCTGCCTGGATGCCTGCCCTACTAATGCACTCGTTGCGCCACACACGCTTGACGCCGGGAAATGCATATCGTACTGGACCATCGAAAATCGCACAGAGGCTATGCCCGAGGCCTTGCGCGATTCTTTTGACAACCGGGTGTTCGGTTGCGATATTTGCCAGGAAGTTTGTCCCTGGAATGCGCTGACCAGACCGCATAGCGCCCCGGAATTTAATCCTTCTGCCGAACTTATGAAACTGTCAAAAATGCAGTGGCAATCACTATCGCATGAAAAATACCTGCACCTTTTCAGAAAATCCCCCGTAAAGCGAGCCGGATACAAAGGATTGCAGCGCAATGTATTATTTATATCGCGTAACTCAGAAAATTCGACGGGACGCTAGAGCATGCTTGCCATTTTAATCTATGTGCTGACTGGAGCCTTGGCACTGCTCCTGGGCTTTGTTTTCCGGCCGCGTCAGTATCCCCTCAAAACCGAAAGCGATCTCTCACACAGCATTCCCGGCATTTTTCATGTGTATTATGCCAGCAAATTTCTCCACCCGGTCAAGCACGCCGCAAAAAACAGCGGAATCGAAGAGATGTTTCGAGATATGGACGTGCGCTTTGATTGCAGTCCGCTGACCGACAAGGAAACTATTACTATCAAGGCGATCGGAGATTTGATGATTCGCAAAGATCTGGTCGGCGAGGGAAGCAAACATCTGTGGGATGAAGTAGGTGAATACGCATTCCAGGGTGACATTACCATTGCGAACATGGAGTTTGCCATCAATGAGCAGTGGATCATCGACAAGACAATTCGCTTTTCGATTCCACTTTCCTATGCACTGCCTCTGCTGCGGGATGGGCGCTACGGGCAGTTCGATGCCGTTTCGCTCGCCAATAATCATATAAACGATTCGCTCAAAGGCGGTATTGCTTCAACGCTGCAGCACCTTGACCACCTGGGGATCAAACATGCCGGCGCTGCACTCACCCGCGATGACGTGGATAGCTTTCCCATTTTCGAAGCAAAAGGCGCAAAGATCGCGCTGCTGGCCTACACCTTTGGCACCAACGGCATACCGCTCGACCGGGGCAACGAGCATGGCGCCAATGTTATCCGGTTCAATGCACTGCGGAATTCCGACTACGATCCGTCACTTATCTACCACCACATCGACCTGGCCAGAAAACGGGGCGCCAACTATATCATCGCGATGAATCACTGGGGTATCGAGTTTGAATATTATCCCGTCAAGCGGATTATCGACCGCGCCCGCGACCTCATGGAAAAGGGGATTGACCTGATCATCGGCCATCACCCGCATATTCTCAAGCCGGTCGAAAAATACACGGCCGCGGATGGTCGCACCTGCCTCTGCCTGTATTCACTCGGCAACATCACCAGCCAGACATTGCCGCGGGCTGTCAGCAACCTTGCTGCAATCGCCGGGATCAGGCTTGAATTCGGCACAAATGCCTCAGGCGTCCGCATTATCCGCCCGACAGGCCTGGAACTCATGCCGACCTATTTTTCATACGCAAAACGCAGAGGCAGGCGGGATAATCGTATTTTTTCGGTGACGCGTGCACAGGAGTTGCTGAGCACAAACACGCTGCCGGACTACTATACCACAAAAGACATTGCCGGCATTCGCAAAGTTGCCGGTGAATTCCAAACGTATTTTCGCCAGCGTGGCGTGATCGTCAAATAGCACCGCGCCATTACTTCGGCAGTTTGCCCAGCACCTTCCAAATCCAGCGATGAATGGCATGAACCGATTTCACCGGTTCGGCATACATCATCACGCACTCGCCATGGATTGTAGAGATATTGTTGTCTTCGCAAAGCTGAATCGCCTGCCTGGATTCGGAGCCTTCTTGCAGCCAGACACGCGCGATCCCGGCCTCGACGGCCTGCCCGACCGCATGTGAAGATTGATCCGGTTTCACCGCAACGATGACGCCGTCGACCGGCTCCTTGAGATCACCGAGCTTGCCGTTGTTGCCTGCTTCGTCCAGGTAAACCACCGATACGCAGTAGCCCTTTTTGCTCAGCTCCGTGTCGATGCCGAATCCGTGTACCTGCGCCGAGCGCGACTGGCGAACCAGCGCAATTTTCTTCTGCCCCAGAAATTCATCAATCATTGCTTTTGTAGCCATGCCGGGCTCCTGTCGGAATGAGGTTGGTTACGCTATCTGGTCTATAAAGATATAAGGGGGAAGATGGACTGCGCAATTGCAATTTTGAGGCGAAGCCAGTTTTCCGGGAAGCGCTTGCCGCTACCGGAGACCGGATACCGCCTTTTGCAACAATCGTGGAACTATCGTATAATATTCAAAGCCGGAGCCGTTTATTCTCTGCACTATACTCATAGTTTTTTGGCGATGTATTTTTATTACCGGATATTTCAGCAAATTGTTGCCCAGCCACTTCCACCCGTGCACCCTTGAATCAAACTCAGGAGGTTTGCCATTTCCCTGCTAGATGCATTTATTACCCAGGCGGCACAGCATCGTAGACGCATCGTATTTCCGGAAGGGCCGGACGAGCGCATCATTCATGCCGCAGCCAAATCGGCACACCTCGGGACAGCCGATCCTGTTTTAATGGTTAAAAATCATGATATCAGTCACTTAACCAGAAAATTTGGTTTGGATTGCGATGTCATATCACTGGGTGAACCAAAATCCGCCAATAAGCTGGAGGAATACGCACAAGTCTATGCAAATAAACGAAATATGCCCAAAAACATCGCTCGGCGGATCGTTCAGAAACCAATGACTTACGGCGCAATGATGGTAGCCAGCGGGGATGCAGACGGCATGGTAGCGGGTGTATCATCACCGACGTCGCTGGTATTGCAGGCGGCAACTCTGGCAATTGGTCTGAAAGAGGGTATATCGGCGGCATCGAGTTTTTTCATCATGGATCTCGAGGGAGCTGCAGGGAGAGGCTCGCCGCTGATTTTTGCAGATTGTGCCGTAGCCATCCAACCATCGCCGGCTGAATTGGCCGATATCGCTGTTTCCACCGCCCGAAACGCAGCGCGTTTGATGGAAATCGAACCCAGAGTGGCTTTTCTCTCCTTTTCCACCAAGGGCTCGGCAAATCATGAACAGATTGATTGGGTAGTTGAAGCGCTTGAAATTGCCCGAACGAAAGCCCCGGATATACCTTTTGACGGGGAGCTCCAGGCCGATGCGGCGCTGGTGGAGTCAATCGCCCGGAAAAAAGCACCTCACAGCAAGGTGGCCGGACATGCTAACGTACTGATATTTCCGAACCTGGCTTCAGGCAATATCGGTTATAAGCTCGTGCAGCACCTCGCAGGAGCACGGGCCATCGGCCCCATCCTGCAGGGTTTTGGCCGGCCGGTTAACGATATGTCGCGCGGGGCCACTGTTGAAGACATCGTAGCCGTCACCGCCATTACCGCTCTTCAGGTGGAATAAACGCCGGGTCGTCACTATTCTGTGGCTTTTTATTCCCGCAACATGCACCGGCAACACACCATAGAAGGGTAACCTTATTGCAGGCCCGTCTCGCGTTCATCGCCGGTCAACGCCTCTTTTTTACGCCGCTTGAAGTTAATGAAAAAGGAATCATTAAGTCGTTGCATTTCTTGAAAATAGCCAGAAAATCCCGCATTTTTAAAACAACGGCTTGCGCGTCGATACTCTTCGGGCGTGATGGCTCTTGCGATCTTTGAATAGCGGCAGGCATTGTATCGTGGTCCATACTGGGCCATCACACTCACGGCAACGTCTTCAGGATCAAAGGTTGATTGAAGAAAATCCACAATTTTTTCACTTCCCGCCATATCGTGCGGCAGTACCAGATGCCGAATCAATAAACCTCGTCGCGCGATTCCATCTTCATCGAGGCGAAGCGAGCCTGTCTGCCGGAACATGGCGACAATTGCCTTTTTGTTGATATTGACGTAGTCACTTGCATGAGATAATTCCTTAGCCGAAGCCCCATCGGCATATTTCATATCGGGAAGATATATATCGACAATATCTTTTAATAAATCAATAACTTCCACGGATTCATAGCCGCTGCAATTATATACAATAGGCAAATTAAGTCCTTGATTATAAGCGAGATAAATTGCTTCAAGCATCCAAGGCATGTAATGAGAAGGTGTTACGAGGTTAATGTTGTGGCAACCACTGCGCTGCAGCCAGAGCATCGTCTCCGCCAGTCGGTCGTTGGGATACATTTCTCCTTCACCCTCATGCGAGATTTGGTAATTCTGGCAATAGACGCATTTCAGCGTGCAATTGGAGAAGAATATTGTCCCTGAGCCCTTGTTTCCCGAAAGACACGGCTCTTCGCCATGGTGAGCGAATGCACTGGAAATCCACATGACATTGGGTGCGCGGCAAAAGCCGATATTGCCGTCCAACCGATTGATTTTACAGTTTCTGGGACAAAGCATGCACTCGGTCGCCAGGTCATAGGCCCGGCCGATTTTTGCTTTCCATTCGGCATCGCTCAGATGAGTATATGCGGGTTGAAACGACATACGGGCGATTTACTCATTCCCAAAATCGAGATTAAAATGATCAGCCTCACCAATCTCATCATTACGAACAGCGGTTGCGGCAGGCTGGATGTCAAATCCGTATTTGGCTGGATTTTCGGCAATTATCATGAGCGACAGCACTTTGGGAATGTATTCATTCGTTTCCTCGGCCAGGCAGCCAAGCCGATATATGTACCAGAAATCCCTGTTTCGCATCGGATCATCAATTTTACGCAACGCGCCCATGATGCGCCCCTCTCCGGCATTATAGGCGGCCATAGCCAGCATGACCGAGCTTTTTCCGCCGAATATCGCAATCAAATCTTTAAAATATTCCATCGCTGCCCGGGTCGCTTTTTCTGGAATTATGCGCTCGTCCACCGAATTATTGACCTTCAGGCCATACCTTCTGGCCGTGGCCGGCATAAATTGCCACAAGCCCCGTGCACCGGCATGGCTCAATGCTTTTGGATTGAATCCACTTTCAAGCATGGAGACATAGGCCAGTTCGAGCGGGAGCCTGCTCTCTTTGAGCGCCTTCAGAATCATCGGGAAGTACTTGTCTTTGCGAATGAGGTATCTTTCCACCGTTCTGTGCATGCGTCCCGAAAAAATGTCGACATGATGTTTCACCCGCTCTATCATCATGGGCGGAATATGATACTCGGTCTCACCCAGCCGGCGAAATATCTTGTCAAGCGCCTCTTCCATGGGATCGTCATAAAACTTGCCGAAATCTTCCGCGTTGATCTGAGATTTTACTTCCTGCATGTCGTTCTGCTTATTTTCAAGCTCGGCAATAAGCGCTTTGAGCTTTTCCGGATCATTTGACCCCCTTCGCTCTTCGGCAATCCGCTTTTCGAGATTATCCATCATTTCATCGATAGATAAGCCATTGTCAATTAATCTTTTATACTGAAAAGAACGTATGGCGAAAAAGGACGAAACCACAAGCGAAACAGCAATGACAACACCCAGAATCACCCGCCATTGACCGCGCATTTTGCGATTGGCCTGGTATGCTGCGCGCAGCAAACCCGTTTGTGTCTGGCCCAACTGACCGCGATCCAGAATTTTCTCCATGCGCTTGCCGCTTCTCATGAGCTGGTGCATGTCAGCCGAATCCATCCGTTTTTCCACCAGCTTGCGCTCCATTTCCATCGTATGCGAAGGCGGATCGGCAAACGGATCGTGCTCGGGCTGAACTATGGATATGTTTTCACCTTTCATGCGATCGGTGTCTGCGGTCTGGTCTGGCTCCTGCTGGTGGTGGCTGCGCCGGGCTTTGCCTGCATCATCCAGCGTGCGGGCATTCGTTGATCCCGAAGCAAAATCTCCCTGCGAACTGTCGAGATTATATTCGGTATCAAGCTCATTCTCTGAAATGAGTACCTTGAGCCGGGGGCCGAATTTGCCGAAGCCGATGACATCTCCCTCGGCCAACTGCTTCTCCTGTGTGCGTTCTTCGTTGCAGAAGGTGCCGTTGGTGCTGTCCATATCCTGCAGGAGAATGCTCTCACCGGTTTTATAGACAATGCTGTGATGTCCCGAAACCGTCTTTTCTCCGGCATGCATTACAACGGCATTTTGCGAGCTTCTGCCGATGCTGATAGCGCCGTCCTGCAACAAATACCTGCGACCGCACTCAATTCCTTTAATTATTTCAAAATAGTAATAGCTCATAATTTCCCCGTCATATGGTCCAATAGCGTCTGGTCAACTCTTCCAGTACAGCATAGCCGGCACGCTCAGAGACTGCGCGATACGCAATTTCGAGATCGCGGCTCATTGCCAGCGCTGATTCATAGCGATCTTCGGGCTTGACGGCAATCGCCTTGTTGATGATGGCAACCATATCTGCGGTAATCGTTGGCGATTTTTTGATGGGCTCCACATTGCCCGAGGTTTTGGCACTGATCAGCGACGTAACGTCATTTTGCGGCAAGGCACGTCGGCCCGTAAGAAATTCGTAAAGTGTGACACCCAATGCATAAAGGTCGGTTCGACCGGTAATCGAATGCCCTTCGATCTGCTCCGGAGCCAGATAGGGCAGGGTACCGACGATTGTGCCGGCATTTACCGTATGCAAGCTGACTTCCTGCGGCCGTGCGATGCCGAAATCGGTCAGCTTGATTGCTCCCCCTTTGCTTAACATGATGTTGGCTGGTTTGAGATCACGATGAACCACCCCGTTGTATGTTTTGCCGTAAATCGTGACCGTATGCCGGTGCGCATAGTGCAGGGCTTTGCACACCAGGATTCCGATAATAAGCGCCTGTGCAGGGGTAATCAGTGTGCACTTATCCAGAAAGTTATCCATTGAGGTTCCGTTTACATATTCCATTTCCAGATATGGAAGCGAATGCCAGTGCCCAACCGTATGGCATTGCACGATATTGGGATGATTCAGGCTGGCAACAATGCGCGCTTCGGTTTCAAAGCGGCTGATCAGTGCGGTTGACTGACCGGGATGCAGCACTTTTACGGCCCGATAAACATCGAGCTTCTCGTTCCATATCAGATAGACGTCAGCCATACCACCGCAGCCCAGTGGTCTCACAATGGCGCCATTGGCAAGTGTGCGGAACTGTTCGATAAGCCGACTCTCCCGGTCCATCGCAACTTCGGCGTTACCTTCAACGAGCGTGCCGCCTTTGCCCATTTGCGCAAGCGGATCGTCGGATGCTGCGCCCCTCTGGAGCTGTGCGTAGGCAAACTGAGCACTCTCAAAATCGGGAATTTCGGTCAGGAAATCACCATCATCGGGAGGCTGCAGAGTGTCCTCGGCATGACCTTCGGGATTTTCGAGCTCCAGCGGCTTCACCGTAACCAGGGTTGGATCCACGCGCTGAATTGCCAGCCAGCCAAGCGAAAGTACCCAGGCGAATAGGTGACCGGCCGGATTCCAGAAATAATTGGTTTGAAACAACACGAAGCTGAGGCTGATGGAGGCGGCAACCAGAACCACCCCGGCCGAAACCGTAAAAAGCTTTTTTGCGGGAAATATCAGCGCAAGCCCCGGGTAGATGAGCAGCAGCAGCAGCAGGCCGGCAAGTGCCAGCGGGCCGCCGCCATAGGTAATCCAGCTTTTGTTGATGATATCCAGTGCGCTGGTTGCCCAGACCTCGACGCCGGGGAAATCATTGCCGACCGGAGTAATCATGAAATCAGCCGTGATCGCCGGGTCGGTGACGCCAATGAAAACCAGTTTGTCCTTGAACTCGATTGGTTTTATCGTCCCGTCCAGGACCTCGGCAGCCGAGTAGGTGCGGATCGTTCCGGCACGTCCTCTGAAATTAACGTAGGCAGTCGCCGCTTCGGTCGTCAGAGGCAAGAATGTATTACCGATCCTGACGCCGGGCTTGCCGTCGAGCACGAACTCATCTTTGTCTGCATCCATGTAAGCTGCCGCTGCAGAGAGCCCGAAAGACGGGAAATAGTGCTCGCCGACCTTGATCACGTGAATGATATCGAGCAGCTTCTGAGATGCCTTGCGCGTTGACACATTGAGAAATCCGCTGCGCGTGGCAAAAGCACTGAATGCAGTATCGGGAAAATCTACATAACCACCAGTATAGAAAGAAGTTAACGGCAGCTTCTGCTCATTTTTGATCATCAGAAACGAATGTGCTATCAGCTTCTCATCAACAAAGGAGGCGGTATTTTCATTTTCGGCACGTATTTCGCCGATCCGAAACGGCAGGACGAGTTCATCCATGCGGGAGAAAACATTGGCCAGGCTGTCATTTGCTTCTGATCCTTCACGGCGCGGAAAGAGAAAGTCGAGCGCAATTGCTTTGGGACGGCCGAGATCGATCAACTCAAATAAACGGGCCTGAACGGCGCGTGACCACGGCCAGCCGCCGATGGTACTCACGCTTTTCGGATCGATACCGACGATAACGACTTCTTGAGACGCCTGCTGAGGAGCGAAACTGAAATTCAAATTGTAAAACAGGTCGTTCAAGCCAATCATCCTGCTTACCAGCAGGAGCACAAAAAGCAGAATCAAGCCGCCGCCGAGGATCAGCGCCTTTTTAGCCCTCATAATCAGATCTCCGCAAACAGATGAGCGATGCGTTCATCGCGTTCTTCATTCCATCGTTCCCAGTCATCATCGGGATTTTTTTCAAATGATTCGGGCTCCTGCGCCGAGCCGTCATTTCCAATATGAATTTGCTGCATCGAGCGCACAATGTGAGTCCACTGTTCCATGCTCACCTCATGCGGCCCGGGAACTTCGGAGGGCCCGGGCGATCCACCGCCTGCGCTGCTGTGCTGCTGAACCTGAACTTCGCCCGAATACACTTTTACATCGACTGATTCATCACTGTTGACCGTCGATTGATAGACGGTACCATGAACCCCGGCCAATGCGGTGGGAAGCTCAAGCTGAAACCGGCAAATGTCGTCCCTGAACTTACGCACCTTCGCCCAGACCGAACCGATGCTGAACTTGACTTCGCTTGTGCCCCGTTGCCCGGCGTTGTCGCGGAAAGCACCGATTGTCAGCCGCGTTGCTTCTTTGAGTCTGACGACCGATTCCCGGTTGATTATCACTTCGACCCTTCCGTTGGCCGCGGTTTCGATGACATCACCGGGATAGAGGACGGTGTTGGCTCCAAGAGCACTCTTCGAAGCGGTTTTTTTTCGGGTGAGAAATGCCGAGCCTTGTACGTAGGTGACGACGCCCTGTGTGGCATTAACTTTTTTTTCGATCACCTGACCGGCAAGCGGTGACGCATTGGGCGATGTTTTGCCGACTTCCACCTTGTCCGGCTTTGCGCCAACGCGTGCGCCCGGCTTGCGAAGCTTCAGTTTCTGACCGACATGAATGATATTGATATCCTTGACAGACGGGTTGTCATGGCGAATAATTTCACCCACCTCTGCGGCATAATGGCCGTACAGGTCAATGCAAATCAGGCTGATCGATTCACCTTTTTTTACCGTATGCATCGTATACGGATTTTTCCCGCCGCTCGCAGCTACAAAGATCAAGCCGGCGACGGCGCTGACTGCAAATGTCAAGAAAGCCTTTTTTCCCTTCATAAATACGCTCCTTGCAAAATGTGGAGGGAAACTGAGCGCCCCGTATAGTTTTTCATGTTGCGTTTCTGATCTCGGTCGGCCGAAATACTCATCAAGCAAAGTCCAATAATATATACTCTTTTGGGCGCCGAGTAAAAACAAAAAGTAGTATCCGGAACAAACTATTATTTTCAGATAGGGGTTTCCATAGCATACCAAACCGCGCAACAGGAAAAATATCGGCAAAAAACTATTCGTTTGCCGCGGTACATTATTATATTTTAAGGATTTTTAAATTATCCTATTATCAAGCCAGGGCAGAGGAGGAGCCTTATTGCTGCATTGCTTGACACGATCGTAACCCCGATACCCGGTGATGAGCCAATGGGCGAAAACGTTAACTACGACGCCGACTTTGATGCGGTCAAAACCGAAATGGGCAAGCTCGGGGAGTCGGATTATGAAATGATTGAGCAGAAGTGCCGCGCTATTCTCAGCGAAAAGTCTAAAGACATTCGCGTCTGCGCGTTTCTGAGCTTTGTTTTGTTGCGCAACGAAATGTTCGCCGAATTCGCCGATGTCTACGATGGGCTTGCCCACCTGATCGAAAGCGATTTTGACCAGCTCCATCCGCAACGCCCGCGTGGTAAAAACCTGGCATTCAAGTGGCTTGCCGAAGACAAATTCAAAGATATCCTCGAGCAGAAAAAACCGGGAGAGAAGCATCACGAAGCTATCAACAGGCTGGTGGATTCTTTAAGCAAGCTGAAAAAACGGCTCGAGGAAAAATTCCCCGAGAACTCGCCATTTCCCGCGGGCCTCTATTCAAAAGCACTCGTCTGGCAGAAAGCTACCAAGCCCAAACCCAAACCGCAAGCATCCGCGCCCGCAGGCGGCGGCGACGCTGGCGCTCCGGGACAGCCGGCAGAGCTGCAAAGCCCGAAAGACGCCCAGACACAGGCTCGTAAATCCGCCCTGTTTCTTATCGAAAAAGAGCCGCACAAAATTATGGGCTATCGTTTGCTGCGGGCTTTGCGCTGGGATATGGTCGAGAAGGCTCCGCCGGTTACCGACGGAAAAACCGCTCTTGCCGGGCCCAATCAGCAACAGCGAACATACTTTCAGAATCTGGTCGGTCAAAAAGAGTGGAAGACCATACTGCAAAAAGGCCAAGAAACGTTCACCGCAGCCGGCAATCACCTGTGGCTTGACCTGCAACGCTATCTTGCATCCGCCTGTAAGGAGCTTGGCGCAGAATATGCCGGTGTTCATGCGGCAATCCTGCTCGAAACAGCCTTTTTTGTCACCCGCGTTGGCGCTATCCAGGAGCTGTGCTTTAACGACGGCTCCCCGTTTTGTGATCAGGCGACCAAAGACTGGCTGAAAGATGACGTCATGCCTGCTTTGTCCGGCGGAGGTGAGGGCGGCGATTCAGGATCAGGCGAAAACAAAGATCCATTCGAAGAGGAACGCAAGCAGGTCGACGCATTGGCCGCGGCAAATAAAATTGGCGAAGCAGTGGCTTTTTTGCAGGCCTCTGTGCGCACCGGCGGTGATGAAGTGCACAATTTCAAGCGCACCCTGCACATTGCCCGGCTTATGCTTAAAGTCAAGCAGCCCGACCTTGCCGTATCGATTCTGGAATCACTGGACGAAAAAGTCGAAAAATATAACCTTGGTTCCTGGAATCCCGATCTTGCTGCCGAAGCCTGGGCTTTGCTGATTCAGGGCATCAAGGTTGGCAGATCCAATAAGCCCCAGAACCAGCAGATGGCAATGACCGAACAACTCAACCGGACATTAAAAAAACTGAGTCAGGTTCATCCTGTGAAAGCATTGGAAATTAACAAATAATATAACCAAACTAAAAATGAAAGGGAGGCTGATATGGCCGGAAGTTTTCAAAATGAAATCCCCGCAGCCCGGATTAACCTGAAGCTTGATGTTGGCAAGGGCGATGCAAAAAAGAAAGTCGAGCTGCCGCTCAAAATGATGGTTATGGGAGATTTTTCGCAGAAGCAACATGATGAGCGCGTTGCCGAACGCGAAAAAATCAACATCAACAAGAATAATTTCACCCAGGTCATGGAATCGATGGATCTGAAAACCAATTACTCCGTCGAGAACAAAATGGCCGGCGAAGGGGAGATAAAAGTCAATCTCGATCTTAAAAACATGGATTCCTTCAAGCCCGAAAATGTGGCCAAAAACATTCCCGAAATGGGACGCCTGCTTGCAGCACGCAACCTGCTGAAAGATTTGAAATCAAACCTTCTTGACAACCGAGAATTCCGCAAGCGCCTCGAGGAGGTCATCAAGGACCCCCAGGCGGCAAAGGCATTGCAGGATCAGTTAAGCAAGCTTGTACCGCAGCAAAAAGCGGAAGGCGAAGAAAAAAGCGAATAATCAAATTCACTCATACGTTTTCAGGTTAAACGTCATCTTCAGGAGCTGATGAAATGGCAAATCAAGAAGAAAAACAAGCTGATGCTCAGGCGCAGGAATTAGAGGGCCTCGAGTACATCTACCAGACAATGGATCTGAATGTCCCGCAAGGCGAGGTCGAAGTTGACACCTTCAAGAATGCCGAAGCCCTTGCCGACAGTCAGGCCAATGAACGGATTGGCGCCGCGCTGGCGTTTTTTGTAAGCAGCGTCGTCGAATCCGGTCAGTCAGTTGACAAAATCGACAAAACCGTGCTCGATCACCATATTGCGGAAATCGATCGCAAGCTGTCGGCACAGTTGGACGAAATCATGCACCACCCCGATTTTCAGAAAATGGAGTCATCGTGGCGCAGTCTCAAGTTTCTTGTCGATCGAACCGATTTTCGCAAGAATATTAAAATCGACCTGCTTGACGTCTCAAAAGACGACCTGGCCGAAGATTTCGAGGATGCACCCGAAACAATACAATCGGGACTGTACAAACACGTATATACCGAAGAATATGACACTCCCGGCGGCGAGCCGTACGGTGCCGTTATCTCAAATTTTGACTTCAACAGCGGACCGGCCGACGTCGGATTGTTGCAGGAGATTTCAAAAGTTTCGGCCGCGTGCCACTGTCCGTTTATCGGCGCGGCGATACCGAAATTTTTCGGCAAAGACAGCGCCGATGATCTGACCAAAATCGAAGACCTGCACAACTATATGGATCGTTCCGAATTTTTGAAGTGGAATCAATTCCGCGAATCTGAAGACTCCCGCTACGTAGGTCTGGTATTGCCCAGGTTCGCCCTGCGCCTGCCCTATGGATCCGAGACCAGCCCCGTCAAGGAGTTCAACTACGAAGAAGGCGTGACCGGCGACGATCACGAGAAGTATCTGTGGGGCAATGCTTCCTTTGCGTTTGCGACAAACATGGTTGCCTCCTTTATCTCCAACGGCTGGTGCGTGCAAATTCGCGGACCGGAATCGGGCGGCAAAGTCGACGATCTGCCGATTCATGTCTATGACGTCGGTAAAGGCAGTCAGGTTAAAATCCCGACCGAGATTCTCATCCCCGAAACCCGGGAATTTGAATTTGCCAATGAAGGCTTTATTCCATTGTCTTTTTACAAAAATCGCAGTTACGCCTGCTTCTTTTCTGCCAACTCGGCGCAGAAGCCCCAGGAGTACGATGATCCGATCGTTACCGCCAATATGCGGATCAATTCCCGATTGCCCTATATCTTTCTGGTTTCACGCATTGCCCACTATCTCAAAGTTATTCAACGTGAAAATATCGGTTCGACCAAGAGCCGCAAAGTTCTCGAGGATGAACTGAATGAGTGGATTGGCGGGCTGGTAACCGAAATGAACGATCCGGGACCGGAGCTGATCGCCACGCATCCGCTCAAGGCTGCCGAAGTGGCCGTCACTGAAATTGAAGACAATCCCGGTTTCTTCAAGGTCGGCTTATCGGTGATGCCGCATTTCCAGATCGAGGGAATCGACATCAATCTTTCACTGGTTTCTCAGATGCCCAAAGGCAAATAATCTGCTTACCCTACAGAATCAAGCGCCTCGAGTATCTTGCTTTGCTGCAAATCGAGGCGCTTTTGTTTCTATCAGATCATCCGCCGCTGCCCGGGCAAAAAAAAATTAAAAAAATGCATCAAGTGTGATTTCGATCACATACAAAGCTCAAACAATCATTTTATATTTTTAACTGAATTTATGAAAACAACAACCTTACCATCAACCATCTAATCTGAAAGGAGCGGGGGTATGCCAATTCCTGCTTATATGTACATGACCGATGACAACGGCGGCGAAGTAAAAGGCTCTGTGGACGTTGCCGGGCGCGAGGGCAGCATTGAGGTGCTGGAATTCGAACACGAAGTTCGTATACCGACAGATCCGGATACCGGTCGTTTGACGGGAACGCGCAAACACGAGGCAATTCGTCTGGTCAAAGCCTACGATGCTTCCTCACCCTATCTGTATAAAGCCGTCTGCGAAGGTCAGACCTTCCAGGAAGTCAACTTTCACTGGTTTCGCATCGACGACACCGGTTCGGAAGTTGAATATTTTCATCATAAAATGGAAGGCGTTAAAATCTGCTCTGTCAAGCCTTTCATGCCGAATGTAAAAGACCCCACAAAAGAACGCTACACGCATCTCGAAGAAATATGCATGCGCTATCAAAAGATTACCTGGACCTATCTCGACGGTAATCTGGAAGCATCCGATTCGTGGGTGGAAAACCGCTAACTACGACAATAACAGTACCACTTCAAGACGCCCTTTGAGTGTGCAAAGGGCGTCTTTTTCAGGCTACCTCCCTTACTGCAACCTCTCGTTTCTGCAGGGCGGATATCTGCGCAGCCAGCGCGGATCTGGGTATCTTTTTGCCGTCCTCCCCCGAAAGCTGCGGCAGGAAAAGAGCAATAGCCGACAAGCGATGTTCGCGTCGCTGCGTCTCAATAACCCGCACGAAATGATAATTGATCCCGCAAAGAGTGGCCGATGACAATTCGTAGCAGGCATTCAGATCATTAGTCAGGCTTATGTCCCCGGTTGCGAAGAGTTCATGCGTGCGCACTTCGAGGTAATAGGGCTTGTCAACACTAAGATATACCTTTGCAAATTCGAATGAATTCAGCAGAATAAAGGGGCCAGTTTTGGCTTTGAGCGTCGGCGTCAGGCCCAGATAATATCCCGTTGCCGAAGCGCACGGGTGCCCTGCCCTGTTATAACAAATACACAAAAGCGTGTGGCACGTGCCTTTAGGCCGTGCTTATTCAAATGTGTGACAACTACAACTGGCCAAAGCAGCAGATGTACATGGTTGGACATGAGAACATATGCCCAGAGC
>WJLW01000081.1 GCA_014728295.1 Chitinivibrionales bacterium
GATGCAGCAGATGTCATTTGGGTAAAGCTTTGTTCTTCGCATAGCGATTAAACCATACACGAATTGAATGGCATCCCAAGAACCAGAAGCAGCAGATTGGACATATTGTATCATATGACCAGTGAATCCGGACGCTGGATAATATTCGACATCCGCTTTGTCATTCAACAAAAATTGCACGTCTTCTTCCATGCGGGCGGTAGGCATTCTCCCAGCAGGAGAACTCTCTGCTGAGCATTTACACCTGCCGGCACCGTCAATATTACCAGCGCAAGTCTGCGTAGCAAAGCATTCTCCTTATACGATCAATATTCACAAAAACGATTAACAAATAAAATAATTACTGTAGTGATAATTAAATATTTCGTTTTTGTTAGAATTATGCTAGCACGCAAAACCATCATTGCATACCCTGTAACCAAAAAATAACCCCATTCTCATAATTCCCGAACATAAATAACTGATTTTAATACCGTAAACTGCCTCATGTAACTCGTGTCATAGCACAAGTAGCATAAGAAGCTCCGAAAACGCCCTCATTTACTGGAAATGGGGGCGTTCTTTTTTTCAGGATTGTTGTTCGAATTTTTCCCGGAAAGCCCACAGGCCGATGGCGGGATTTGATATGAAGAAGATTTCTTCGCCGTCATCGAGTGTATTGTACCCATCTTTTAGTTTTGCCGGATCATATTTGGCGGTCATGTTTCGCAATTCGCCGTATTTGAAGTTTACGGATTCTACTTCATCTCTGGTGAGCTGTCCCGGACAGTAAGTGATTGAAAATCGATTTTCGGATGAGCCGTGGATCAGGTGGGCGGCGGCCGAGAGGTTGGCGGCGAGGTCTTGATTGTGATCAACGAGTTCGAGTACTTTGGGCGTACCGACATAGCCATATTTGCGTATAAGCTTGTCTATACCGGGATCTTCACCGAATTCGCGCACACCCGGCGCCAGCACGATCAGTTCCCCTCCATCGGCAATGGCCATGCGGGTTCGGTAGACGGCTTTGTTACCGAGCCAGGTGCTTTTGAATTCATCGGGATCGAGGTAGACGACGGCTTTGTTGACGGGCTTGTCGAGCATCTCGAAATTGACGTGCAAGCTGAGCTCGGCTGCTTCGGTGAAGCAGTCGAGCCGGTTACCGATGAATAAGCCGCGGGTTGCCAGATCACCGCTTTGGCCTCTGCCGACAACAGTATGGACATAGTAGACGGGAAGCTGGGTTGCGAAATTATCGGCGGCATAGTTGAGGACATTGCGCACCGGATTGATTGCGCGGCCCATGATGCGCTCCATGCCGTAAACGGCTCCCAGATAGTGGCTTTTGTTTATGCCGTCAACACCACCGGTGCCGACGAAGATATTCTTGTTGTAGTTGGCCATGCCGATCACTTCGTGTGGAACGACTTGTCCGATAGAGAGGATGAGGTCATATCCGCCATCAACCAGGATTTTGTCAACCTGCGCGGGCCAGGAGAAATCGAGTTTGCCTTCCGATTGTTCTTTGACATATTCGGCAGGGACTTCGCCTAATGTAGCTAATCCGCTGCGCCAGTCGTGATTGCGGAAAAGTGAGGCAGGAACATCGCCGAACATTTTGCTGATTTCGGTATCGGTCATGGGAAAGTGGGTGCCCAGTGCGGGGAGGATGTCGGTCAATTTGTCGCCATAATACTCCCGGGCAAAGCGGGTGAGGTCACCTGCTCGAGAGTGGTATCTGGTGAAATCGGGTGGGATGACCAAGACCTTGCTGCGATTGCCGAGTTTATCCAATGCGGCGAACAGGCCGTTTTTCAGATCCTCGCCGCTCAGGTGCGTTGTCGGGCTTCCGGTTTTGAACAGCATGCTTGTTCCTTGTGCGAAAGGTTTTAGGAACGCAGAGAAAAATTAAGCTAACTCGGCGGCACTCTGTGCATCCTTTGCGTTATCTTTGCGTCTCTGCGTTCAGTCTTCTCACCACGGTGTTTCTTCGGGCAGGTGGCTGTTGAATTTGTCTACCAGCTCGTTTTCATAGTTGCCGGCGTAGGAGCCGTCGAAGAATCGGCCGAGTCCTTCGGCATAGAGCAATTTCCACGAATCTTCCTCATGGCCGGGATTGATCGGGAAGAAGAGGGCGCCATTTTCTTTTGCGGCACGGTAATCGCCGGGTGCGTCGCCGATCATCAGCATTTTATCCGACTGGTATTTGCCGTGTGCCGCCAGTGCAAGATGCTCCGCCTTGGCGCCCATCTCCTGGCCGGCAATGATGCGCACGTACGCGCCAATCCCATGCTCGCGCCACTCACGTTCCAGGGCTTCACAGGGGGTTTGAGAGACAACAATCGCATCAGCCTGCTCAGTCAATTTTTGCAGAGATTCCGTTACCAGAGGAAACGGCGGGACGTTGCGAACTATTTTGGCAACGTACTCGTTGACCTCGGTCGACCACCGCAGGGCCGTTTGTAAATCGGGGTCGGGATTGCGCTTGACTTCTTCGATGAGCGCCGGATTGCCGAGTCGTGACTCACGGCCGACCCAGTCAATTACGCCCTGCATTTGAGGAACTGTCACCCGCCGATCGGCAACTTCTTTGCGTTTTGCCAACAGCTCCAGAGCACGAAGGAGCGCCTTGAAGCGATTGTATCCACGGGTTTTGGAATACAGGTTGACAAACTCCCATACTTCGCGGGCATACTTTGCAACCGGCTGCAACTCGAAGTGATTGACAAATGGGGGACAGAAGCACTCTTTATGCTTGATTTCCATCGAATCAAAGACACAGCCGTCGGAATCGATGCCGATGAAAAATTCCTTTTCGGGGGCAAAACTTTTCAGAATTTCCGGGGAGTATTCAGGCATGCCGATCCTTCCTTTTAGGTTACAGCAATAGCGCAACAGAAAACTGCCGGGTGTTGCCAATGTCAATTCATTCAGCACTGGTACAACGTCAGAAAAATAGGTGAAACCCGGGGGAGGGTCAAGGAACAGAGGCAGAGGGCATATATCGAAAAATTCGTCCCGTCGTTCCGAGATACTCGAAAGCCTTGACGGGTCAGGGGATTGACAGCAGTTGCCGGTAGGTGCGATGATAGGCTGCGGCCATTGCTTGAACGGTGAAGTACCGGCGGGAGCGTGCCTTTGCCTTTTCGCCGTATGATATTCGCAGTTGCGCGTCACACATCAAGAGTGCGATTTGCTGTGCGAGAGCTTGCGGATTATTTCGGGAGACGATTATGCCGCAATTTCCATTATCGAGCAGCTCAGCATTGCCTCCCGCATCAGTGGCAACTACCGGCAGACCGCAGGCCATCTGCTCGATCAGCGCGATCGAGCAGTTTTCCTGATGCGAGGGAACAACACCGATGTCAAGGCTGTACAGCAGGCCGGCAATTTCTGTATGATCAACTGATCCGGTAAATATCACCGCATCGGCAACATCAAATTCACGCGCGATTCGTTTGCACGAACCGGCTTGATCACCGTCACCAACAATGATTGCGCGAAACGGCCGGGAGGTCAATTTGCGTAACTCATGCACTGCTTTAATTAAAACCTCCGCACCTTTTTCGCGTGACAGTCTTCCCACCATACCAATCAGCACTTCCCCGGACGCTATACCGTACTTTTGCCGCAGAGCATCTCTATGCGCCGGGCGCTCCAGCGGCTCGAGATCGATGCCATTGGGAATTGAAATAATTTTTTGGGCGGGTATGCCTTCCACCCGCATGAGAGATTCTCCGGCCGCCCCGCTGAGTGCAACGATTTTGTCCGTGAGCGGCAACAAGGTGCGATTAATGATTTTGTGCTTTGCCGGATTGTGCCAGCCGGCAACGGCATGGTCGGTGATTAACCGGGCCTTGACGCCGGAGAGAACGCTCGCAATCCTGCCCCAGAACGCCGCCGAAAATTCATGCATGTGCAGGATGTCTATTTCAAGCTCGCGCAGCAGCCTGTGCAAGCGAGTGAGCGTATCGTGGGGTTGAAATTTCTTTTTGCGAATTTTGTAAAGCGGTATATTGTGCCGGTGTAGGTACTTTTCCAGCTCGCCGCCTTCGTAGAGCACTCCGGCAAAAATTTCTATCTCCGCAATGTTTTGCAGCTCCGGCAGCAAGGTCGTGAACATACGCTCGGCCCCGCCGATGCGCAAATGCTCGATGAGCTGAAATATCCTGAGAGATGAATGTGCCATTCAGACAAGTGCTTTCTATCGTTTTTGAATAGAGAAGTAATCGTCTGAATAATCTACATATTTTGAGATGGAATAGTCTATTATTTCGATAACGCACGAATCGGATACCGCACTGACGGCAACGGTTTCGTATTGCTGGGTAACCGGATTCCAGGCGCCCGGTTTATAGAAATATTCCGGAACAGTAAATACAAAACTCGAATCGCGGCGGGGATTGATGCTCTGGGCAATGCCGGGGACGCCAAATGCGTTGTCACCGATCCATATATTTACCGCAGCATTGCCGTCAATTGCCGAGGCGACCGTCACCGTGCACTGCTCTCCGACGTAGCAGACCTCGCCGCCATTGGGCCTGACGACGCGATACTGGGGATCATTTGGATCGAGCGTATCTCCGAAAAAGACGGCAGGCGTCTCTGCATCGACACTGAGCGTCGTCAATTCGGTCCATACATTTGTTTTCCAGTTGACAAGCCACACTCCCTTGTCCGACACCATAGTGCCACTGAGTTTGCATATAAGATAATCGTCGTGATTACCGAACTGATAGCTGGTAAAATCGAGCCCTTTGTAGTTGCCGTAGCGATATTGCGGCGGACACCAGTTGATACTGCGGGCGTGTACATCGACGATTTCATGCCTGCCGATGGGCGGATCGCCCGACTCCTGAAAGGGAACCATTACAAAACCTTTATGATCCCACGCGTTTTCCCGGTTGGGCACACATTTGGGATTGCCCTGACTTCCGGGAGTGTGAGCTACGTAATTGCCGTCGGGCGACATTGCCGGGCCGCACCCGTAAATTGACGTGTCGGGCATATCGCTGAACTGGTAGATATCATCGCCGGTTGCCGTTCCCCGGCCATTGTCGGGAATCGTAATGAATCCCATACTGCGATGGTCTCCTGCCGTTCCACGATTCATGACGATTTGTGAAAACAGGTGATTTTTGTTAACGTTGATCCGTTCAATTCCCCCCCCGGTATTGAATCGTGGATTGAGCGCGGACGCGGAAAAATCGGCAAGCGTACGAGTTTGACTGAAATCCGGCATACCATTTACAAATTCTATTTTGACGGCGCGCAGCACCTGGTAGCCGGCGGCGTAAAATATTTCGGTACCGAGCGGGCTGTCATACACCACGCCGCAGGCTCTGGGAAATCCGCTTTCGAGCTGTCCGGTAAGGGGCACCTCGGTTTTATGAGAACCGTCGGGTTTGATCATATAGAGGGTATGGCTGTTGTTGTCAAGGTAGAGAATCCATTTTCCATCCGGCAAAATGCTCAGGTGCGTGGCTTCGTCACGGCTGGTATTGGGAATAACGTAGGGTTGATACAAGTTGAGCGGAGACCGGTATATGCCGCGTGCATTCTCAAGAGCGTAAATATACCAGCCGACGGGAAGAGCTGACAGGTTGCCGACCGAGGAGGTTTCTTTCTTGACGAATGCCGGACAGGTGGTCGCACCGTACGTCAGGCACGATATCACATCGGAGCCGCCGCGCAGATTGTGCTCGTCTTCAACGTATACACGAATGTAGTAGCGTGTTCCCGGACGCAATCCGGAAATGGTGGTGATAACCGAATCCTGTTGCGCAATCGAATCACGCAGCACATCTGAGGTGTCGACGGTGGGTAGTGTATCGGTATACACCAGGTAACGCCTGAAATCGAGCTCCGTTGACGAATTCCAACTGATACGCACCGAAGAGTCGGTAAGCGTTTGCACATAATACTGCAGCCCCTTGACCGGCACGGGAATTCCGGTGGTCGTTACCACCTGCACAGCGCTGCCCGATCGGAGTCCGTCGAGATTTTCGACATATATTTTGAACCGGTACTGTGTGCTCAATGATAAGCCGCCTACTTGGTATACGGTATCACTTCGGTTGGTAAAGGTTGCCAGCACCGGACTGGACGTATCGACCGTTGAGGCCGTGTCCCAGCGCAGTAGATAGCGATTGAAATCTGGTTCGCTGCTGGAATGCCAGCGCACATAGAATGAAGTGTCGGTTACCGAATCCGGCTTCAAAAAAGATACTTGCGCCGGTGTGCCGTCATCGGTCAGCGTATACGTTTCGTTGCTGCGATATGCATTGCCCAGAGAATCTATGCCGTACACCACGAACCAGTAGGCTGTGGCGGGCTTGAGGCCGCTGATGGTGAAGCTGCTTGAGTCCCGGTGGAGGCTGTCGGCCAGCAAAGAATCACTGCGATCAACAGCACTGGCGGTATCGTAATAAACGGAGAAGTAATTGAATATCTCTTCACCAAGCGGTACCCAACTCAGATACACCGATGAATCTGTTGTCGCCGGCGGATTATTCAAATACACTTTTTGGGGCGGTTGACTCAAGGTGGTGAAAGAGCGCGCATTACTTCCTCGTTCCAGATTACTGGTATCAACCACAAAAACACTCACCGTCAGCCGGGTTCCCCGGGGCAGACCGTACACCCGGGCTGTTGTATCGTTCACCAGGGAGACTGAGTCAACCAGACTGTCCGATTGACTCACGGTAGTGCTGGTACTGTAGCGTATGCGGTACGCCTTGAAGTCGTCGACACGGGACGGAGACCAGACCAGCCGGGCTGTTGTGTCGCTTACGGATTCGACCCGATACAGTGTCACCGAATCGGGGAGCCCACTGCTGGTTTGTGCGCTTACGATATTGCTGCCCACGCTGAGATTCAGTCTGTTGCGAACAAAAACCCTGAACCAGTACTTTCTGCCGCGCTCGAGCGATGCAATAGTAAGTGCAGTATCGTAATCCTTCGCGCTCGTTCCTGCATATATATCCGAGGTGTCAACTGCCGACGTGGTATCGTAATAGACCGTGTAAGCCAGGAAATCATCATCCGTGCTCATTGTCCAGGCAAGCGAGACGCTGAGCTCGCCCACATCTGCAGCTTCATACAGCGTCACCGATTGCGGATAGCCGTAATGATACACAAGCGGATCATCAGTATCGGAGCAGGATACAAGTATCCCCGCCGCAAGGACAATCAAGCCGCCGGTGAGCCATTGTTGAATGCGGAATAATTCATACATACAAAACCCCCTTTTATCGACTCGGGAGCGCCACAATGCGCTGAGCCGATCTGGCTGAAGGTGTTTCTTTGACAACTGCAAAAAGGATCTTATGCGAACGGAACGAATTCAACGGAATTCGCCACTGCGACGTACGATCGAATTCGCCACGGCCCCGGTACAGTATTCTGCCGCTACCGGAAACAAGGCTGATTTCGGCAGTGCCGCTGCGGCGCGCAGGCGATTTTATTTTCATTACTTCATTTTCGACGACAATTGCAATTGAAGATATTGCTTTCTGTTTGCGGGGAGCTGCGTTCATGGAGGCATAACGATGAGCCGTATCGTAAACCGCAATGCCGCCGTGAGCAGTTCCCACCCAGACAGCACCATGGGCATCTTCGACCATGCCGGTGACAATGGTGCGGGAGCCGGAAATTGCGGGCAGGCGTGTATTTCCAGCGTGCAGGTATGACCAGGTCGACCCCGCCACAACGGCAATACCTTTTTCGGCGGTCCCGATCCAGATCTCCCCGTTTGCCCTGGAAAGCAGGCAGGTAACGTCATTGCTGTGAAGTAGATTATTTCCGGATACGATGGTCGTGTCGAACGTTTCGGTTGCGATAGAGAATCCATTCTGAAACCACCCAATATAGGTTGCTCCCGCGGCAAGTTCACAAATGACCTGGGCATGCGCATCAGGCAGGTTCGCGTACCGGCTGGATGCAACGCCCCACTGCGCCCCGCGCACCAGGGAGAGCTCGCCATTCAAAGGAGATCGGGGCAGCCATTGACCAATCCAGTAAGTATTGTCATGTGCGACGTTGACGGCCGAGATGTAATTCGAAGAGAGCGGTGAATTTGCCGTATCGAAAACCGTCCATCGATACCCGTTATACAGCGCCAGGCCGCCGCCGCCCGTACCGGCAACCAGCGTCCCGTTTTTATCGTGCCGCAGCGCAGTAATATTATTTGAAGGCAGTCCGCAATTCGAAGTCGTAAAAACTTTCCACGATGTGCGATAGCGGGCAATGCCGCCACTCTGCGTACCCACCCAGACACTATTGACGGCATCAACATGAATTGTCTGTATAAAATTATCCGGAAGCCGCATTGTCTGTTGGGTGAACAGGCGCCAGGCCGAATCGAATTTCAGCAATCCATATCCGCTGGTGCCCGCCCATATATGGCCGGCCGAATCACGAGCAAGACAACTGACGGCATTACCCGGCAGATTAGAATTTGTCGTATCAAACACCTGCCAGTCATCGTGTACACCGGCCGGCACGCTCAGGCGCAGTGCGCAGAGCAACAGAAATGCATGCATTGGTTTCTGGTAGCGTCGGGAATTCATTATCGCAGGTTTACTTTTTCAGTAGCGGCGCCACTGCCTTCAGCCGATCCGGTCGAATTGACATATACGCCGCCGGGGAGGACGTGTTTCACGCGGCGGTTCACCGCACGGCCGGGAACTGGAACAACCCGTCTGCCGCGCATATCAAAAACATATCGGTTCTTGTCACCCGTCGAGGCAGGCACACTCAGCATGCCGCTGCCGATTGGATTTAGGATTGGTAAGGATTCTCCGTATCCGGCGTAGAACGCCGTGAAGAGAAAAAGCTCTTCCACGGCATCGCCGCGTATTTCTCTGACATAGGGAACGTACATATATCCTTTGCCGACGTAATTCCTGTTTGCAACCATTGCATAGCTCACGTGCGCATCGATGCTCAAAAAGCACGGCTGCCACTGCGGCAATTCATCGGAGGGATAGATCATTGCGCCGACAACTTCGGTACGACCGCCATTGATTGTTTTAATCACCACTCCCGGATTTTCGGTTTTGATACCGAGAACATGCAGGGTTCCGCCGTCGTTGAGGATTTTGACATCGTTAAAACCTTCCGGATCGATCTGACGCATCCAGACCTGCTGCCGGTGAAAGCGAAACGTACCGCCAATAACATTTTGAATGAAAACCTTGCCGCCGGGAACCGTATTTTCGTAGTGATCGACACCACAGTCTTTTATGTAAAGCGTCCGTCGTGAATTATGCAGGATACGGCCGCCTTTTTCGTGACGTTCGAAAATGACAGTCTCCGATGCGCCGTCATCGACAATAAAAGCAAAATCATCACCCGGCAAATCGTATTGGAAATAGCCCGACCCGGTATACCCGATGCCAACCAGGCGCTGCATGCTGCCACGAAAATGGACGGGCTGCCGGATTGCATGGTTTGAATTGACATATACGTTTTTAAAACCGGCGTCAATTGCCCTTTGGAGCGTATAGTCGTTGCCCCATCCCGGCCGCCGGGCGAAATCGTCCGCCTTCAGCCATTCATCGACCGGTTCGTAAGGGGGCCCGGGCGGATCCGCAATCGGCAGGTTCAGCATAGCGGTAGCGTTTGTCAGCAGGTTTTCGGCTTCATCCGATTGGAAATAGGCCGGATCGACGTCTGTGCTGTCTTGTGCATTGACAATAACCGGGCCGCTATAATTGAGCGTGGAAACGCCGTTGAGATAGAGTTGGCTTGTGTAATCGAATACAGGATGATGCGAGCCCAGACCGTCAAACGCACAATTCAGTATGCCGAGGTAGCCACCGCCTTTGACTGCCGTAGCTTTGCTCGCAGTGGTTACTTGATGCAGGATTAGCGGCAGGCCTCCCGCATTGAAAACGCCGGTTTTCTTCTGATGTGTCAACTTCACCTTTTCAATTATTATGCAGTGCAGAGACGAGACCAGCTTAATGCCGATGTCAAAACCGATAATCGAAACATCCCTGACGATGGCGGGACCGTTGTTGCCGGCGGTCAAGCCCAGCCCGATACTGCCGGCATAGGCCGAATCACTCGATCTGATGGTCACATCATACACGGCTCCCGAATTGGCCGTTTGCCACACTAATCCGACCGCGCCGGGATTACCCTTGCCGATGTCTATGGTCAGATGCTCGACGTAGTTGTGGAAGTTTTGATCGGGAAATCCGCCTTCGAAACTGATTACTGCCCGGGGGTAGGCCGTATCCTGGAATCCCGGACAATTGTCTTTGAGCTTGATAACAACCTTATCGCGCCCTTCTCCGTGCAGGGTGCGCCGCTTGAATTTTTCAACACCGCACTTGATGCGGCTGCCGACCAGGTAGGTTCCTGCAGGAAAATAGGCGTGGCGCTTGCGATCATCGGAGACAGCCTGCCGAATATATTTCGTATCGTCAGCTACACCGTTGCCTTTGGCCCCGAGCGATTTTACGTTGTGAAAACCGGAAGCATCAGGATAGGGAAAACCGTGTAAGAAACTCAAAAATCCAGAAAAAAGGAGTATGCTGAAATTAAAACGCGTGCTGAACATCGGCAGGTTTCCAACGAAGAAGCAAATCGGGCATTTTTAGTTAGACACGTGCTATGGCTCGAGTGTAACCTCAATTTTAACCGGGCAACAGCTCCGTCGCACGGCCTACCGTATCATCACCCGCCTTTGCACCCGGATAAGGGCCGCGCATTTACTCCACGACACTAAATCCAAGCGCCTCCAATTGCTTTCGTTTTATTGGATTACTCTCTTTGCCGGTATGAACATCAAAATTGGTAAACTCCCTGCGCACGGGATAATTTTTTCGTAGTGAATCGAAATACGCTCCCTGTTCAAAAGTATCGATTTGCGCAATTTTTCGCAGCTCGGTATCATCGTTCATGACAGGATAGGCCTGCATCACCGCGGCGGATACCGGATCGTGCTTGTCTTCGGCGAAGATTACTTTTCGCTGCTCGCCTTCCAGTGCTTGTGTGCTCGACCACGATGCATCTTTGAAAAAGTATGAACAGGCAGCCTGATAAATCATCCCGGCGCCCTTCATCTTGCCCTCAAAAGAATATCCGGCGATGTGGGGCGTAGCGATATCGGCGAGTTTCATGGTTTGGAGGCTGATGGCCGGCTCATTTTCCCAGACATCAAGCACCAGCGCACCAAGTTTGCTCACTCCGGCGCGCATCGACTGTTCGTCGGCGACAGAGCCGCGACTGGTATTGATCAGGACGGCTCCCTGTTTCATCTTGTCAATAAATCCCGCATCAATCATATGGTACGTGGCTTCGGGGCCGTTCATGATTAAGGGAACATGAACCGTAACAATATCCGATTGCGCCAGCACGTCATCCAGCGAAAGGTAAATGTCGCTGCCGCTGAGTCTTCGCTTCGGCGGATCGCACAGCAGGCATGAAATGCCCAGTGCCTGCGCGCGTTTCAATACCCGGGAGCCGACATTGCCGACGCCCACAATCCCCAGCGTCATCGATTGGAGGGCATAGTTGTTTTTCTGCGCAAGATGAAACAGGGCCGACAAAACATATTCTGCAACCGAATCGGCATTGCAGCCCGGCGCGGATGCAAACCCGATGCTGTTTTGACGTAAATAGTTCTCGTCAACATGATCGGTACCAATTGTCGCTGTTGCAACGAACCTGACCGTACTTGCCTCAAGGAGTTCCTGATCTACTCTGGTTATGGAACGGACCAGGAGAATCCCGGAATTTTCCACCAGACCTCGCGTTATTTCGCGGCCCGGAACCGTTCTCACGAATCCGAAATCTGCAAACGCCTCTTTTACAAACGGGATATTTTCATCCGCCAGTACCTTCATGCATCCGCCTTATTTCGTTTGTATCTGGATGTACACGAAACTTATTACTGTACTTTTCCCCACCCGAAAGATACAATATAACAAAGTATTGACAAATAAGCACATACGCTTTCACGTGTAGGCATAGAGCACTTTGCCAGACGTATTTTGCTGTCATCCAGCCGTAACTAATATACTTAACGTGCTCTTTTACCTTATATCATATATTTTATTATCATAGAGTTAAGCTTGAGTTGCATCTTTATGGAGGAGCACGACAGCATGGAACTTAAGGAGCGGATGCGCGCTGCGATAACGGCCGGTATCACCGGTGACGCACTTGGCGTACCCGTAGAAAGCTCAACGCGACAGGAGCTTTCGCTGTGTTCGGTCAAGAACATGCTGGGTTATGGAAGATATGATCAACCCACCGGAACCTGGTCCGACGATACCTCGATGACGCTGTGTACCATGGAGAGCCTGATCAGAGGCTATGATATTCATGATATCGCTCAGAAATTTTGCCGCTGGCTTTTTGAAGGATACCGGACGGCCTCGGGCTATGTGTTCGACAGCGGGCTGACGACCTTCATGGCGCTGGAAAGCATTACCAGCGGACAGTGCACGGCCTTGACAAGCGGCAAGGACAGTGAAGACGACAACGGCAACGGTTCGCTGATGCGCATATTGCCCGCAGCGCTTTACTTCCGCAACGAAGCAACAGAGACTTTTCTCGCGCGCATACACGAAATTTCGGCTATAACCCATGCCCACCCACGTGCTCAAATTGCCTGCGGAATCTACAGCCTGCTTGTTCGTGCGCTGCTGGACGAAAAAGGCAAAGAAGCGGCGTTTCAGGAAACGGTTAGCCTGGCGCTGCAGCAGTATGAATCAACCGAGGACTACAAAGAAGAACTGCGGCATTTCATGCGCATTCTCTCCTACGAAGTGCTTACCTTAAGCTCGGACGACATCCAGTCCTCCGGGTATGTTGTTGACACATTAGAAACTGCGATCTGGTCTTTTTTCCAGCACGATTCCACCAGGAGCATAGTGCTTGAAGCGGTCAATCTGGGCCTGGATACCGACACCAACGGCATGGTCGCCGGGGGACTTGCCGGTCTGGCACACGGATTGGATTCAATTCCCGACGAGTGGCTGCAGGCACTGGCTAAAAAAGATGAAGTCACTACATTAATCGATTCATTCATTGACACTGCCCTCAAGCAGTCGCAATCATAAGGAGAACTCCATGGCGGATTACAAAGGAACCGAACGCCGTCGTGCCCAGCGCACCAAACTCGTTACTTTCTGTCCCACCACCTTCAGCTACAAGGACAGCCGGTATCGGGCGCTCATGCGCGATGTTTCGGAACTTGGCGCCGGATTCAAAATCGAGCACAGCGATGAAGAACTGGTGCTCGAGCCCAATGATGAGGTTGCTTTCAATATCAAAACACCGTATGGAGATTCTCAGTGCAAGGGCAGGATCGTCTGGTCCCGCCATTTTGACGAAACCTATTCGTGGGGAGTCCAATTCACCGAAATCTCACAGGATGAGAAAGATCCGTTGCGGTGCCTGATGGATTCACCGTTTTAGCCTATGAAGCCAATTCACTATCGCGATTTTGACATCCTGATTATTGGCGAAATTTTCGTAGAATTCGCCAGTAACCGCTCGATTGCACATGCGCATGAATTCAGCAAAGATGCCGGGGGAGCCGACGTCTACGTGGCTTCGGCCGCCGCCCGGCTGGGATCGTCGGTGGCGATGCTCTCCTCCATTGCCCGCGATCCGTTTCACAGCTTTCTGCGCGAACAGCTCCTGGCACAAGGCATCAACATCGACCATGTCAATACCACGCAAGGCTATAACGGCATCTATTTTACCAGCAGCCGCAATGTTGACGAAAGGGAATACCTCTACCACCGCCCGGGCAGTGCCTCCGAAAGTATTGCACCGGCGATGGTATATGATGATTTGATCGAGAACGCCAAAATCATCTATGCATCAAGTGAGCTGCAATCGGTTTCCAAAGCAGCCCGGCACTCGATATTCAAGGCATTTACGCATGCGCACCGCAACGATATCATGGTTGCCTACGACCCCAATCTGCGGCTCAATCGCTGGTCACTGGACGACGCCAAGGAAGGGCTGTGGAGCGTTCTGCCGTTGATCGACGTGTTTTTTCCTTCGGCGCCGGATGAATCAAAGGCCCTCTTCGGCTACGAGCGCCCGTTGGATGTCATCGGTTTTCTGTGGGATCGAGGCGTATCTATAGTAGCCGTCAAGAGCGGACAAAACGGCTGCCTGGTCGGCTACGACGGTAAGATAGAGGAATTTCCGCAACTCCCGCTGGAAACACCCGATCCGAACCTGACCCTGATCGGCAGTTCGTTCAACGGCGGATTTTTGCATAATATCGCATCCGGCAAGGATCCCTTTTCCGCAGCCGAACTTGCCAACAAGGTTGCATTTGCAAAGGCATGCCGCAAAGGCGGGCTGGCCTCACTTCCCGCGATTGAAGATATTGCCTGATGCGCCTGTTTTTGACACTGCCCCCCGACGGTGCGGCTCGAGAGGTTGCGGAGCAGGTAGCTGCAGCACTCACTATTCCCGAATTCAAAGTTTTTGACACGGCGAAATACCTCACCGCATTCAAGGCAATGCTCAAAGCGCCGGGCAAAGAACTGGCAGTCGATTTGCTCAATCAGTCACTCATCGTGCAGGCACTCGATTTCGCAGCAACCCACGTTCTCGTTACCGCCCTTTCGCCGGTGACCCTTTTTTCACTTAATCTGCTGCGAAAGCACAACATCAAAACGGCGCATTGGTTTTATGAGGACTTTAAGCGGGCAATCTATTGGCAAGATGTTGTCGCCGGGTACGATGCGTTTTATGCCGTGCAGCGCGGAGAGATTGAGCGCGTCTGCGGAGCACGCCATATCGATTTCGCACTGCTCCCGACAGCATCATCTCTCTCGGCAACGGTCTCAACGGTCAAAAACTACGATATCGCTTTTATCGGTATTCCCAGCCGCTACCGCATACGGATACTCGAAAATCTTGCACACAACGGCTTGAGCCTCGCCATAGCCGGCAGCGGCTGGACCGGCTATACCGGAATACTTGCAGGGAGCATCATGAGCAGTGACTGGATTAACGCCCGGGACGGCGCGAAGCTGCTGTCGGCAGCCAGGATCGGTTTGAATCTTTCGTATGCTCCCCCGATTGACAATCCGGATGCTCAGCTCAGTCCGCGTGCTTACGATATACTGGCATCCGCAACTTTGCTTCTGACAGAGAAAACGCCGCTTGCATCCGAGTTGCTTGACGGCTACGCGTATCGCACGTTTTCGCCGGATGAGGACATAGTGCTGATTGTACGACAAATGCTGGATTCATATCCTGATGCTCATCCGGCAATGCAATCCAATATCGAGATGGTACGCACAAGAGATACCTACTCTGCGCGCACAAAGCAGCTTTTAGAGATGCTGACCGGATTATAGCGCGGCTCATCACTGCCGGTTGTCTGCATCCAGCCTGGGCACCGGTACAAATAGAAAATCCCGCCTCTGATACTTCAGGGCTGAATTATTTTTGTCTCTCACCATCTACCTGCCACTGCTCAATGAGAGACGCACTACCGTGAAAATAAGCGTACACAAAGCATTGCGATGGGGCTTAATAAGCAGCGTATGTATTGGCGCCATTCTGCTCATCGCCTGCATTGCAGCCTTGCTGTATGCGAATACTTCTCACGCGCAGAAGCTGCTACTTGCGCAAGTCAACAAGCGCATACCCGGCAGGCTCGAATGGGCTCACCTGCGAATCGGCTATTTTTCCGGCACCGTCACTATTGCGGATCTGATTCTCGCAGATGCTGCCGACAGCGCTATTGCCGGATTTGACAGTTTGCGTCTGAATATCGACATTCCGCAGCTATTTGCACAACACCTCAACATCACGCAATTTCATCTGGTGCGGCCATTTACACGGCTTGAACTCGACTCTTGTGGGCAGATAAATATCGTTTCGGCATTTGTTGCAACGCACACCACCGGCAGTATGCAAAACGATTCAATCGAATCGGAAAACACCTTCGATGTTACCCTGCAGAAACTGACGCTTGACGAAGCGCTTTTCGGCTTCAGTGCTGCCAGGTCGGCATTTTCAATCTCGGCCTCGGGGATACAATTCACCGCCGGGGGGCAGCTTTCTCCCCGGTATCTCACCGCGCACCTGAGTCTTGACAGCGCGCACATCGGCCTGCCGGAAACATCGCTGGTCGTCTCGCAGTTTTCTGCACAGGCAGAGATGAACGGGGATACGCTGCGCGCTGTGCGCTTGACGGCGACGACCGGCAAATCGAGCATTGACGTGCATGGATCGGCCCAATCGATACTGAGTCCCACTCCGGTAGTCGAAGTCACTCTGAGCTCGAAAACCTCATTGTCTGATCTCGATTTCCTGCTTGATCTGCCGGAAAGGTACACAGGACATGCCGGCATCGAATTGACGGCACAGGGCCCGGCAGACAATCCCGACGCACAATTGAAAATGCACTACAGCGGCGGCTTCATCAACGGCATAGGCGTTGACGCCGGCAACCTTGAACTTGCCGTCCACGATCGCGTTGTAGATACGCTCCATCTCGACCTGAAAAATGGCGGCGGTTCTTTCTCTCTTGCTGCAACCGCAAGCCTGACAGGCATGTTCCCCGAAGGATTCCTCGGCACGGCAAACCTTGATTCGCTCGCCTATGATCTGACGCTCGTGCAAGATGAATTCAATTCGGCAATTCTGCCCTGGGTTGCACCGCATGTCAAGGGGTTCATCTCTGGCCGCCAGCGGATCAGCGGCATCGGCATTATACCTGAGCGTATGCGCGCCGATCTTTCGTTAGCGTTGAAGTCAGGCAGTCCGGATATAACGTATTTGCAGGAACGAGCCGATATTGCGATAGAAGCTGATGCACGCATGGATCAAGGAATTGCCGCCTGGAATAGACTGGCGTGCGATATCGATGACCTTGCGCTCACCGGCAGAGGAACGCTCGATCTTTCGTCGATGAATATAGCAGCAGATTTTCGTATTGACTCAATTATTTTGCACCGGCTGCTCCCGCTGGCCGGCATAAAAAGCATACACGGCGCAGGGCAGGTCGACCTCAGGGTAGACGGCACTCCGGCCTTTCCGGATATTTTGCTTCAAGTGCGGGCCGATTCGCTGACATATCGAAATTATTCAATTGGGAGCCTGTTCATTGAGGCAGCCAAGGACGCGCATACAGTTACCTGCAAAGCATTCGAGCTGAGAAACAGCGCGTCCCGCCTGGCATTGCGAGGCAGTGCCGAACTGTTTCAAAAGGGATCATTCAAACTACGTAACCGTCCTCAAATCGATGTGAACCATTTTCAGGTGGGCGCAGCGATACAGGATTTCGTCGACAATTTGAGCGGCACGGTAAAGATTGCCGGTTCATGCACCGGTGCACTGCCCATACCGCGCGGCAGCTTTTCCATCCGGGCGGCGGACGTCGACGCGGGCGTGCAGCGGATTGGGACGTTTGCCGCCGATCTGCTTCTGGACAGCTCGAGAATTTACCTGCAACATGGCTCGGTTGAAACCGATTCTGCCAACAAGTTGGTGCTCAGCGGCTGGGTATCGCCGGAGAAGGCGTACGACATTTCACTGAAGTGTAATTCTTTCGACATCACCGCCATTGATCGCATTGAAGCGCTGGACTTGCTGCAGGGATATGTGCAGCTTTCACTCAGATCGTGGGGTACCTTTGACAACCCAAACGCGCGGGGCGACATGAGGATATCGGAGGTCGCTATCAGCAACCGTCCACTTGACGACCTGTCACTATCGGTAAACCTCGCCGATCATTTCGTCCACGTGCGTGGCGACCTGGGATTCCATGCGCAGACTTCCTACGACCTCAAGCGATCGGATTTTGATGCACACCTCACATTTGACTCAACGATACTGGCACCCTACTTTGCCCTGACGTCGCAGAGTAGCCTTGACGGATTTATTAACGGAAGCGTTACGGCGCGCGGCACGGCAAACGATGTGAAAGCCGTTCAGGCGGAAATGCTGCTTGACGACGTGCAAATTGTACGCGATTCACTGGTACTGGTCGAAGGCGAATCGCTGCGCGCACACCTTACCGGCGATTCGGTATCGATCCCCGGCCTGCACCTGAATTTACTGCGCAGCGGCAGCTTGCATATCGCCGGCTACGCCAGACTCAACGGCGCGCTCAGCCTAAATGCCGATGGCGCCATTCCCGCTGACCTGCTGGGCTCATTTTCACCGGACTTTGCCGATGCCCGGGGAACGGTCAGGCTCAAGGCCACGGCATCGGGAACGCAGCAGTCCCCCGAACTTAACGCGCAGGTGCACCTGGAGGACATTGCGCTGACGGTACCTCAACTGTACCAACGCGTCACCTCCCTTGACGGAACCATTCGCATCGACCGCGATTCGATACACATCGATTCGATCAGCGGCAACATTGAGCGCGGCGTATTTACCTGCGCAGGCAAGATTGAGCTGGAAGATTTCCAGCCCGGCCGTTTTGGGCTAAACGTCACGACAAGCCTCCTGCCGGTTTCTATTCCCGACCTGCTTGACGTAACGCTGAACACCGATCTGCATCTCAACGGCAGTGATACACTCTCGTTTCTGCAGGGAAACATCGAGCTTGTCAACGGCCTTTACTATAAGGAGGTCGACATCATCACCCTGGAGGGCCTGACGCGCAAGAAACGCGAACAAAAGCCGCCGACGCAATCCGAACCCATCCCCTACCTCAGCAACATGCAGATTGATATTGCGGTAAGCAATCGCCGGCTTTTTGAAGTGAACAACAATCTTGCGCAACTGAGCATTAAGCCCGATTTGCAAATTGAAGGAACGCCGGAAAAGCCGATTGTCTTAGGCCGGGCTGAGGTCGCCGAAGGTTTCATCGAATACAGCAAGCGCATGTTTGAGGTTAAAAAGGGAGTGATTGACTTTGACAATCCGTACAAGATCGAGCCACGCATCGATATAATCGCGCAGGCCACAATCGACAGCGTCACTATTACCCTCACGGTTTCCGGAACTCCCGAGGCACTCGACTTCAAACTGGAAAGCGACGACAAAAGTCTGGAGCACGCCGATTTACTTATGATAATTGTGCTGGGGAAACGACCCGAAACCATGTTCGGAAAACAGGGAGGACAAACAAGTCCGACGCAGTTGCTGGCGCAATTGGTAAACACCCGCTCGGAGGATCTGAAATCGGCAACGGGCCTTGACCTGATTGAAGTGGGCTCAAACACAAATGGTCGCAACGAGGATGGATTGAGTGTTACTCTGGGCAAGAATATTTCACGCCGACTGGCAACCAGAATTACGCTGGAGCAGGACGCCAGTGAGATCAGCCAGAAAGCGATCATCGAATACAAGCTTCTGGAACAGTTACTGCTGCAGAGCATGAACGATTCCCGGGGCAACTACGGCGGCGAGTTAAAATTTAAAATTGAATTCAGATAACAAGTGTCTATGATAGCAATTCGCATACTCATACCTGCCTTGTTCTGCCTTTCACTCAGCGAGGCTTATTCGGCTAAGACACCGGTTGACTCGTCAACGGCTCCGGTTGTCGTCTCGGCTATCAATTTCAGGCTGTGCGACTCGCGCCGGGACAGCCTGCGCAGCCTCAATTTTGCACGAGATATCAGCCTGCTGAAAAGCAACCAATCCTATCAGGTGGAACATCTTCAGAAAACCTTGCAGGCGTTGAAGGCAAGTAAGAAATTTAGCACGATTTCGGTTGATTCACTCAGGGAGGGCCATTCAATTTCGTTTACATTTGCACTGTGCCCCTACCTGCTGGTCAGAAAAATCGCAATCAAGCGCGCATTCCCACTCTTTCCAGGCGAAATTATGACGGTACTCAGTTTCAAGTCCGGCAGTGTGTACGATGAAGCGATGCTGGACGATGCACGCACAACAATCAAAACATTATACCGACGGGAAGGCATCGAGCTTGATACCATTTCCTTCTCCATTGCCACCGACTCATTGCAGGGATATTGCGACATAACCATGGACGTGGGACAGAAGCGCTTTTCATTGCTGAAAGAGATTCGTATCAGCGGGAACAAAGCCAGATCGGATCTCAGCCTTAAATTAAAAATGGACTCCTGGCGAACCAGGTTTTATACGCTTTCGGCCTGGCGCTATTCGGCCACAAAAATCGAAAAGGACATCGCGCGCATCAGAGATTTTTATCACCGCAAGCGTTTTGCCGACTGTAAAATTGACTACAACGTGATTGCGGATTCATCTGCGAACACACATACCGTGCACATTCGGATAGCTGAAGGTCCGCGCTACAAACTCATCTTTGCCGACCGGCTGAGAAAGCGCAAGCTGACCCGGCGCACTATCAGAAAGCAATTCGCATTCATGAGCAAAGGGCTCAGAAGCGCTTCCGGCATCAAGCAGAGCATCCGCAAGCTTGAAAAACGCTACGAAGAGCGCGGCTACCTCCAACCACGGATTGACCTGAGCGACACCGTGATTGTCAAGCGAACAGGATTTTTCACGCAAAGACAGATACCGCAGCGGCGACTGACCCTTTCCCTCTCGCCCGGGCGGCAGACGCGCGTGTCGCACGTTGACATCAGCGGCAATATCACCTACGACGACCGCAAAATCGTCAAGCAGATGCTCAATGAGCACGGCAGACCATACAATGCCAGGGAGATGCTTAACGATCAACTGGCAATTCATTCTTTGTATACCAGAAACGGATTTCTTAAAGCCGAAATTGACATCAGCGAGTCATGGGATCCAGATTCAAGCGACGTTGCCCTGACAGTCGACGTAGTGGAGGGGCCGCAGACGATTCTATCTGAAATCGAGTTCAACGGCCTGACCGTCATTACCGAGAAAGCCGCACTGCGCAAGACGCTTCTCCAAACCGGGAGACCGCTTGCAATGAAACATATCGAACATGATCAGATCGTTATCTCCTCCCTCGTTGCCGAGGAAGGCTACCCGTATGTAACGATACAAACCGACCTGCACTTTAACAATGATTCTTCCCGCGTGGCGGTAATTCACCAGGCTAAGCAGGGCCGTAAAGTCACGATGGGCTCCACCTATTTCTCGGGCAATTTCAAAACACGCCAGAGAATTCTCAAGCGCGAGATTCGTACCCGGGAGGGCGATGCGTTTTCATTGCGCCGGATTGTCCAGGGACAACAAAACCTTCGAGATTTTGATATTTTGAATTCGGTCTCATTCAAAACGTTCGGGCTCAAGGAACGGGCCGACACCATCACCCTGCTGGTGGACGTCGGGGAAAATAAGCCCTATCTGTTCGAGGCAGGCTTCGGATTTCACAGTGAAGACTTGATAACTGCACGTGTCGAAGCAGGCAATCGAAATTTCATGGGCTACAATAAGCATATCTCGCTCGGCGGGCAGTACAGTTCGGTAATCCAGCGAGGCGAATTCAGCATTCTGGATCCGCGCCTGTTCGGCTATCGCATTGCTGCAGCGCTGGGGACATATTTGCAAAGAGAAACTCCTGCCAATCTGGATTTCGGCACCTATACGCTGGGCGTGCCGCTCAGTTTTACGCGCACGATATCGCGCAATCTAGCGGCCAGCCTCACCACCAGCTTCACCCGCAAACAGAATTTCGACGTCACCACTTCGCATCCCGATACGAGCATATCCTATGACACGTATCCCCGCAATCAGGTTTCGCTCACACCGTCGCTGACATTCGACAAGCGGGATTCATTTATCAGGCCGACCTCGGGAATCCTGGCAACAGCCTCGATTAGCCTGACGCAGGGATTCGGACGCAATGATGTTGATTTTGCCAGAATTGAAATTGATGCGCGGCGCTACATCGCCCTGACCGAAACATTTACCCTTGCCCTGCTGGGCCGTGCCGGCTATGTGATTCCAACCGGCGCCGGCGATTCCATACCCTATGATGAGCGTTTCGTGCTGGGAGGAACATCGACAGTTCGGGGCTACAAGCGAAATAAGCTGGAAGTTGACCAAAGCGGCGATCCGCGTACGGAAGTAACTTCACTTTCCGGATCGATTGAAGCGCGTATCGAATTCTTCTCCAACGTGGAAGTCGCACTTTTTTTTGATGCAGGCCGCCTGGCGCCCACACTCGAAATCGACGACATTCAGCATGAGTTCAGGCAGGCAGCCGGCGGCGGGTTGCGCTATCATACGCCGATTGGACCAATCGGCTTGCTCTACGGGCACAAAATAACGCCGCGGCGCAACGCTAACGAGGAGCGGGGGCAATGGCACTTCTCAATTGGATACACCTTCTGAACCCGGTGTCGATTGACGGTGGCCGGGCACGTAATGATATAATTACCATATAATCATCCGGACTGCTGCGACGGGGCGTTGCCCTCGCGGGCCGGCGCCCTACCTGTGCAGCAATCACCTTCGTTGTATCCAGCGGGGACAACTTCTTTTTGAATCTCAGGCAAATTTTCTCCATCGGCAGTCAAACCCGCCTTTCGTACGTTTACCTTTTCAAATGGGTAGTACTGGCGTTGCTGGCCGGCAGCACCGGTGCGCTGGTTGTACGGGTATTCTCGCTGCTGCTCGATTCCATATCCACCGCCATACTGCATTGGGGCGTGCCGCTTCCCCTCATACCGATATGCGGAGCGCTCGTAGCCGGGGGGATAATTTATCGGCTGCAACCTCATGCCGCGGGAGAGGGCATTCCGTCCTATATCCGCGGCATTCGTGTGCACAAGGGAGACCTGCTCTTTTCGGTCACGTTTTATAAATTCTGGGCAGCCCTGGCAACACTGGCAACGTTTGGCAACGGGGGCATCGTCGGCCCGCTGGGCAGAACCAGTGCGGGCAGCATGGCACTGATCACCCGGGGATTGCGTCGGATTACTTCGGTATTTGACGAAGAGGATCAGAAAACTTCGGCCATATGCGGACTTGCCGCAGCAGTGGGAACCATATTTCACACACCGATCGGCGGCGGCATTTTTGCAGTGGAAATAATCCAGAAGGCGCGTATGGGCTATAAAGACCTCTTTCCGGCTATTTTGTCAAGTGCGACTGCCACCATCATCTGCAAGCTGTTCGGATGGGACAGTTTTTATCCAACCCATGCCGGCAGTGATTTCATGGACCACGGAATGATTGGCTGGTTGTTGCTTCTGGCGCTTGTTGCCGGACTGGTGGGTGGTGCGTATCCGACCCTGTACAGTTGGATCACCAGAATTATTAAACGTAAAGAGGGCAACGTTTTACTCAAGGTAACTCTCGGCTCAGGGGTCGCCGGCATCATCGGATGGCTGGTGCATCCTCAGTTAATGGGAACCAGCTCGAGTTTGATTGATGCGCTCGTCCAGGGAGATTTGCATCTGATTGTCGGCAACCTGGGCATGATACAGTCGCTGGGAATAGTATTGCTCATTGCGCTGGTGGTTAAAGCAGTGTGCAATTGCATAACTGTAGGATCGGGGATGAGTGCCGGCTTTGCGGGACCGGCGGCAATAACCGGCATGTTGCTCGGTGCGACCGCCGCTTGTTTTCTCAATGTTGAGATCGGCAGCCCAACGTATGCGGCATTTATCGCCGGCGGTTTTGCGTCCATGCTCGCCAGCACCATGAACATACCCCTCGCTTCGGCAGTAATGGCAGTAGAGATTTTTGGATTACAGTGCAGCTTTCCGGCAGGACTGTCGGCTATTGTCGGTTTTCAGGTGACGCGCCACGGCACCATTTATGATTACGCGCTGGCGGGAGCAGGTGTGGCGATTGACGAGTAGCAGAGCGCCGGAATGGCACGTTGGCGCCCGGTTGCGCATATTCCCTAATTATAATAGTACTGGGATACGTTTTTTTCGATGTCCTGACGCTTCTTGTAGTCCAGGTACCAGTCAATATATATTTTCTGCGCCATATTACCGGTTATTTTCCTCTCGACGGCAGCGACCTCGGGACTCTCCCAGGGAATATCCTTGACACGTTCAACCATAACCGGGCGAACAACGAAAAAGGCGTTCGCAGTTTCGACAATATCCGACATTGCTGCCTCGGGCAGCGAAAATGCGGCTGCAACGGCCTGATTGTTGTTGCCGACGCCGGGGATGTATGATGAGCGCGCTACCGTATCCGTCGTTGCGGAAGTTATCAGTGAATCCGCTTCGTGCAACGTTGCGAGCGTTATTTCGCCGCCAATCTTTTTTAAGGCATCCTCCAGATACGAACGTGCTTTTGCGCGTCGAAGCGAATCACGCAGCGTTAAAAAAATAGATTCTTTAACAGTCTCAAAAGGCTGCGTCCCTTCCGGCATTTTTCTCTTCAGCTTGAGGATATAAAAGGCATCCTCACTTTCCAGCGGATTTTCGTATACATCACCCTGATTATAGGTAAATGCAAAGAAATTCAATCCGCTGACATACCCGATTCCGGGAACCATATCGCCCTGGACAAACGGCCCGGTCGAATCAAGCTTTACATTTTCATCACCCTTCAAAGCCTCCTCGAAGCCTTTTTCAGCCACAAGGTCACGCAAGCTGTCGGCAAAATCTTCCAGACTGTCAACCGTTTCGGCGGAAGGATTTAGTTTGCGCAGTATGTGACGGGCTTTGATGCGGGTTACCGAATCACCTTCCAGCTCCTTTTGCTCGACTTTGATAATGTGATAGCCGAACTGGGTCTTTACCGGATCTGATATTGTACCGGTATCCATGGCAAAGGCAACCTTCTCGAACTCCTTGACCATCTGTCCGCGGCCGAACCATCCCAGATTCCCACCGTCTTTAGCCGAACCTTCGTCGTCGGACTCGATTTCGGCCTCGTCGGCAAAAGTTGCTTCGCCATCCTGTACCCGGCTTTTTATGGCAAGCAGCTCGTTATAGAATTCCGCTTCATCAGCTTTCGTCGTCATCTTGGGAATTTTGGCATAATAGAGATCGGCCTGCTCTTCGGAATGGAACGAATCGGCATTGGCTTTGTAGTAGCTTTGCATCATGTCATCGGTGACAGCGGAAGAATCAACACTGAACGAAAACGGACTCACCTTGGCATATTCGAAAACCGCTTGTTCATTATCCAGCCGATACTGATGGGCGATTTCGGCCCGGGTGATGAAATTGCCCGCCTCAAGCAAGTGCTGCAACTGAGCCATCGGGGCCTGCAGGCGTCGCAATTCCTGCTCCCACAATACCAGGTCCGGATTGGCCTCAAATGATGTAGGATCGTTCAGGAATTCTTCCCATTTCAAGGTGTCGAATATGCTGTCGGTCTGGAACATTGGCGACTCAACCACGTTTTGGGGAGGATTGTTCCGGATCATGGTATAGATTTCCTGCGTAGAAGCGTTGATATTCATGTCATCAAACACTTTCTGCAACAGAATTTCGCTAACCTTTCGTTCCCAGACCTGCTCGGGGATCTGACGCCGCGTATACGGTGGAAGATCCCCGCCTGATTGAAGCCGCTGCTGTTCCTCCGTCATATTGACCATATTGTCAAATTCACGAAGTATGATCTCCCGGCCGTTTACGGTACCAACGACCTGCTTCGGCTCCTGTGCCATCTGGTCGATGCCGCCGCCGACAAAAATTGAAATTACGAAAATAATGGCAGCCGCCAGAATGAATCCCGGCGCAATGTTGCGCATTTTGCTAATCATGGTCTCTCCCTGAAGGCAATATCAATATCACTAGGTCCGCAAAAAGCGGAGACTACAAAAAATAATAAATACAACCTGCAACAATCATTTTTTCGGCTTTAAAATTGAAGCATACAGATTTTTATCGGAGAGCAGCTCCAATGCGGCTTTGAGTTGGACGTCATCGGCGAGTTTGGTGCGATACACCAGTTCGTTGTCCTGCCCGTATTCTCTTACCAGAAATGCTTCTCGGATGTATTTGCGGACTTCCTGTTCCACCTCGGCAAATTCACGTTTGCGCTCCTGCGCCAGAAGCCTCTCTATGCCCCGGCTGATTGATTCGAGCTCCTGCTTTTCCTGTTGGGTGAGTACGATTGCCGGTTCATTGTCAATCGTATCCGCAGTATCGGGCTTTTCAATTTCAAGTCCGGCGTGCTGCTTGAAATCGTCAAAAGCAATATCCGCCATGGTCTTGTACTCGAAATCAATTGAGTCCAGAAATGCTCTGAAAGATGCATAGAGTTTATCATTGATGCTAAAACCGGTATCGATCGGAGCTTTGGCCTTTTTCAGCATCGGGTGTTGCAGGTTTGCGAACTTAAAAAATGCGTCCCTGCCGAAGAGCGCCCGCACAATGTCATCAAACGACTCCGGCTCCACGATTGTGTCGGGAATAATACCGCCGCCACCCAGTACGATACGTCCGTTTTTGGTGCGATATGCCGATGTGTCCTGCACAGTATCGGCGGCTTCCACAGATGTGGCCTGTGAACCTAGCGAAGCAGTGTCGATATTTTCCTGGTCGTCCTGGGCATCTCCATTGCCCCGGACATCATTTTCCGGCTTATTGATGCACCGCCCGGACGGTGTATAATAAAAGGCCGTCGTCAATTTGATATGATGCGTTTTGTCAAGATACAGAATGCTCTGCACCGATCCCTTGCCAAAGGTCGTATCGCCCAGGACAATACCCCGGTCCCAGTCCTGGATGGCGCCGGCAACAATTTCGGAAGCGCTGGCGCTGGCCGGGTTCACCAATACGACCAGCGGCATATTTTCGGGAAAAACGGGGCTGGTTTTAACATAGAATTCTTTGTTCTGGCCGGGTGCTCTTCCTCTGGTCGAAACGACAAGTGATTTTTTTGGCAGGAATTTGGACGAAACTTCAATTGCCTGCGGCAACAAACCGCCCGGATTAAAGCGCAAGTCAAGCACCAATCCGTTGATGCCTTTTTTGACGAGAGTCTTGACCGATTTTTCGATCTCGTCCCCGGCTTCCTGCGAAAAAGTATTGAGGCGGATGTAGCCGATACTGTCGTCGAATACGCCGCTGAAAGGAACAGATTTGATTTTAATAATCTCGCGGGTGATGGTAAAATGCAGCGGTTTGGTTTCGCCTTTGCGGCGCACGGTAATGGAGACTTCGGTACCGGGTTTGCCGCGCAACTTGCCGACCGCCTCATCGAGCTTGATTCCTTTTGTTGACTTGCCTTCTATTTTGATAATCTGGTCTCCCGAACGAATACCGGCACGCGAGGCAGGCGTTCCCCCGATAGGCGTCATCACGGTCAGAACATTTTCACGGATGGAAATCTGTATGCCCAGACCGCCGAATTTGCCTTCGGTATGAATGCGTAGCTCTTCGAATTGTTTCTTTTCAAAGTAGCTCGTATGGGGATCAAGGATTTCGATCATTCCTTCGATAGCTTTATCGACGAGGTCTTTTGAGCTGACTTCTTCAACATAATTCTGGTGAATTTTGGTGGTAACATTGTCCAGCCGAATAATATCGGCGTAAAAATTATCGTCTTCGGCATCCGGGCGCACTTTGTCGGCCATCAAGCCGGTAATAACAACGACCAGCATGACGATTCCCAACAATGGCGTTTTGCCCAGCGGATGCTTCTTCGTCTGAGTACTCATGTCTTCTCCCTTATCAGTGCTTCACGCATGCGCGATGCGCTTTTGTTCCAGTAAAAAGTCGAGTTTACTGATTATGTTCAAAGATAATTCATCAATGGGACGACCGCCATCCAGAAGCGTCATGCGCTGCGGATTGCTGCGCACCAGATCCTGATATCCCTGACGAACCCTCTTAAAGAAAGACCGCGAATTGCCTTCAAGACGGTCGGGCGATTTATCCATATTGTGTAATCGAGTATGTGCAATGTCAATATTGATGTCGAATACGAACGTATGATCGGGGGTGATACCGGCCGTGGCAAACGAGTTGCATTGCTGCACAGCTTGCAGATTCATGCCGCGTCCCCAGCCCTGATAAGCAAAAGTAGCCTCCTGAAAACGGTCGCATACGACAACCACGCCGTCTGCAAGGGCCGGCAGGATTTTTTCTTCGACATGCTGGGCGCGGGCGGCGAGGTAGAGCAATACTTCGCACCGGTCAACCATGGCATCATTGTCGGGAGACAGCAGCAGCGACCTGATCTTTTCAGCGATTCGGGTGCCCCCCGGCTCACGCGTTGCCATGCAGGCAACACCACGGCGCTGCAACGATTCGACCGCACGCGCAACCTGAGTGCTTTTGCCGCAGCCGTCGACACCTTCAAAAGTGAGGAAAAGACCTTTTGGAATCATGCAGTTGTTTTCCCGCAGCATTTTTTATACTTCTTGCCGCTGCCGCACGGACACGGATCGTTGCGTCCTACCTGCTGTGGAGCCCGCACGGGTGCAGGCTTCCCGCCGCCGGCCCGATTGGTTATCATTCGGCGTTTTCTGGCCGCAGCGGGAACCGAACCGTCCGAAGCGGGAGCGCTACCGGGCCCGGCGAATACGTTGTAGCTGTCATGCTCGGTCTGCGCTCGGTTAAGTCCCATGCGATCCTGCTGCTCGACGACGTCGTCATAGCGAAAGATGTTCATGGTTACCTGACGGGCAATAGTGCTGCGTAATTCCGCAAATGCATTGAGCGCTTCTTTCTGGTATTCGTACAGCGGATTCTTCTGAGCATACGAGCGGAACTGCACCCCCTGCTTGAGATGGTCCATTTCGTAGAGATGATCTTTCCACAGGTTGTCAATTACCATCAGAAAGATGCTGCGCTCAAGACTCCGCATGAACAATTCGCCGCGGCTCTGTTCGCGTTCGTCGTAGGCCTTTTTTATTTCGGCGCCAATATCATCGTACAACGACTCGATAGATTTGCTGCTCACCTGCTCTTCGGGAATACTATAGATGATTCCAAAGCCCGCCTGCAGGTCTACATAAAGATCTTTGAGATGCCATTGCTCGGCATATTTGCTGTCTTCGGTATGTCTGAGCACCAGCTCTTCGAGAAAGATGGATATCTGCTCCATGATCTTGTGCTTGATGTTTTCGCCGCGCAAAATCTGTTGCCGCAAACCGTAAATCTCGGTTCGCTGCAGGTTCATGACATCATCGTACTCTTTGAGGTGCTTACGCTGATCGAAGTTACGTCCTTCAACCCGCTTTTGAGCGGAACCGATGGATCGCGATACCAGCGGATGCGAAATGGCCTCCCCATCCTCAGCGCCCAGGCGGTCCATGATGCCGACCAGCCGTTCAGAACCGAAGATACGCATGAGATCGTCGTCGAGCGAAAGAAAAAATTTTGACGAGCCGGGATCGCCCTGGCGTCCGGCGCGACCGCGCAACTGGTTGTCAATGCGCCGGGCTTCATGACGCTCGGTGCCAATGATGTGCAATCCGCCCAGTTCTTTGACCTTCTTTTGCTCTTCCTGTAATTCGCGGAAGAGTTTGGCGTATCGCTCGCGCCTCTCTTCACGACTGAGATCGTCGGCTTCAATCCCCTCTTTTGCAAGCTCCTGGTTAACCATTGCCTCAAAGTTGCCGCCCAGGACAATGTCGGTGCCGCGGCCGGCCATGTTGGTGGCAATCGTTACCCCACCGATGCGCCCCGCCTGCGCCACAATGTGCGCTTCCCGGCTGTGCTGCTTGGCATTGAGTACCGAATGCTGAACGCCGACTTGCGTAAGCTTCTTGCTGAGCACTTCGGATTTCTCAATAGAGGTCGTGCCCACCAGAACCGGTCGGCCTTCTTCATTCATATGGCTGATCTCATCTGCAATGGCCCCGACTTTTTCTTTTTGCGTCTTGTAAATTTCATCATCGTAGTCTGTGCGCGCCAGCGGACGATTAGTGGGGATAGTAACAACATCAAGTTTGTAAATGTCATGAAATTCGCCGGCCTCGGTTGCCGCCGTACCGGTCATGCCGGCAATTTTGCGATACATCTTGAAAAAATTCTGAAACGTAATCGTTGCCAGAGTCTGGTTTTCACCGGCTACCCGGACACGTTCTTTGGCCTCCAGCGCCTGATGCAGTCCTTCGCTGTAACGTCGCCCGTGCAGGATACGGCCGGTAAATTCATCAACAATCAGAATTTGGCCGTCCTGCACGACATAATCAACATCACGCTCAAACATCGAATAGGCGCGCAGCAATTGGCTCGCCGAATGAATACGCTCCGACTTATCGGTGTATTGACGCTGGGCGTCTTCCCGCAAAAGCTGGCTCTCTTCGGGGCCGACCGGCAGGTTGTTACCCACGCGCTCGAGCATCGCATTTTTCTGATTGACGTCTACGGTTTGAATGGATTTCACATGCTCGAACAGACGTGCGCGTTCGTCGCTGTCAAATGCCGGGCAATGCCGCAAGGCGCGGGTGGCGATCTCCTTTGCCCCGGCTTTGATTCCTTTTGCCGCATCAAGCGCCTGTTTGATCTGTTTGGCTTCTGAAGGGGCCAGCCGATGGTTGTTCTTGAGGCGTTGCGTCAATTGCGAGCGCTCACGGGATGAAAGCGTTTTTGCAGAATCTGAAACTATGTGCACGAGCGCTTCCTGATCTTGCTTGTCAAGACGGTCATACTTATGAAAGTAGCTAAGCAGGCTTTCCCTGAGATCGGCTGACAGGTTTGTCTCGGAAACGATGCGGTACAGCTCATCTTTTTCATTGCGGGAAACATCGGCAAACGATGCAATTGCATCGGCAATTCGCGCCAGCGCGACCTGGTCCCCGGCAGTTTCGCGCCGCAGCAGTTCGCAAAGTCGCTTGGGCTCATTCAATGTGGCGCTATCGTAGCTTTTCAGGCACTCCAGTGCCTCGTTTTTGTCTTCTTTTGACCAGTCGTAGTAGATGGATACTATCTTCTTCAGTTCAACCTTATCCTGCTCTTTGAGAGAAGCATCAATTTCTATTATATGGTTGAGCCCCGAATAGTAATCAGACGACAGCTTGGCATTGCCGGCCAACTTCGCTTCGACTTCGGCCTGTACCTTCTGGATTATCTTTGCCTGTGACTGAACGATTGAGGTGATTGTTTGCTTTTCATCGGCCGAAAGCGGTTGGAGCAAGGCCACGAGCGCTTCAAGCTTTTTGATGTCAATGACGGAAAGATTGTCGCACTTTTTTATAACCTGCTTGATTACAACATCTTTCTGCTTCTGTGTCAAAGTGGGTATAGCGTTTACTTTCTCGACCAGATCGGTGCGCTTTTCTTCGGGATAGGGGCGTACGTCTTCGTCCAGGGCGTTGACTTTATCCATATAGGGGAGGGAAGAAAACGCATTATTCTGAATCAGCTCCAATAGTTTGTCGAGCTGTTTTGCGGTAAGAATCTGATTCCTTTTCAATGCATCGACCAGGGTAGTTATCTGGCGCGAATCGGAATCCGGATCTTTATTCAGAATGTCAATGATTTCATTGCGCTCGGCAAGTGTCAAGGGGATATTTTTGGCGATAATTGCTTCGAATTCTTCCCGCTTCTGCGCGATCAGCAGATCTTTGTCCTTGATTTTCTCAAACAAATCACGGTAGGCCGCACTGCTGCCTGCATTAAAAATTTTATACAATTCCACAATTTCGGTTAAACGCTTTTTGCGCAGTTCATCGCCGGGACTTGAGCCATACAGGTAAGCGTCGATGTCGCACAACTCCGTACTTTCCTGCTGTGACAGCGGCTCTGACTGTTTGACAAAATCGGCCAGTTTCTGCTTGTGGGTGTCGTTCAGCCCGCGATTTTCATCGATGATCTTCTGGATTTTTTCAACCATGTCATAGTTCAACGGCTCGTTGCTCTCAATCGAAGCAACTAGTGATTCACGCTCCTGCGGTGTCAAAACGTCAATGATTTGTGCAAATTCGAGCAGCTTGGCCTTCTGGCCAATGGAGACTACATCATTTTTCGTCACGGCATTGAGTGTTTCGGCCAGGTCGGGTACCACAAAAAAGTATGGGTCAGATTCGCTGATCAGCCGACGCCCCTTTTCGGTCAGCTCGGCACTGTGTCCCGATTCGTCAATCGAAAAGAAGAGCTGCTCGTCAATCTCATGCAGCTTGCGTTCGCGCAGGTACTCGGCTTCCACCGATTTCATTATTTTGCCGATACCGGGCTCTTTGAGCAGATTGAGCAATGGCGGATATTTCGGAGAGCCGCGCCGAACAGCCAGGAGCTTCAAACCGGCTTCAAAATGCTTCTCTTCGTCATCAAGCAATTTCTGAGCTTCGTCAAAGAGCTTTTTGATCAGATTTTTCTGCGCGGAGACGGCCTTTTCAACACGCGGGCGTAGCTCTTCATATTCCTTGTTCGATTTGGTCACCGGACCCGATATAATCAGGGGCGTCCGGGCTTCATCTACCAGAATGTTGTCCACTTCGTCAATTATCGCATAATTCAACTCGCGCTGTACGCACTGGTCGGCCGAAAAAGCCATATTGTCACGCAGGTAGTCAAAGCCGAATTCATTATTGGTACCATAGGTAATGTCGCAATTGTATGCTTCCCGCCGCTCTTCACTGCTGGGCTCGGTATTGTCCAGACAGCCCACGGTAAGGCCGAGAAAGCTGAATATTTTTCCCATCCACTCACTGTCGCGCCGGGCCAGATAGTCATTGACCGTAATGACATGCACGCCGCGTCCTTCAAGCGCGTTGAGATAGGCGGCCAGGGTTGCAACCTGGGTTTTTCCTTCACCGGTTTTCATTTCAGCTATTTTGCCCTGGTGCAAAACAACGCCGCCCATGATCTGCACATCAAAATGCGCCATAAAGGGGATCTCTTTTTTGGTATAGGGATCCTTGACCACACGCCCTTCACCCAACACCCGATGCGTCACCTCGCGCACCACAGAAAAAGCTTCGGGCAAAATATCATCAAGCGTCTCTCCCTGCGTCAATCGCTGCCGGAATTCAGCGGTTTTGTCCTGAAGCTGCTCATCGGAGAGAGTATGCATGGTCTCAGGGAAACCATTAACGCGATCAAGCACAGGATTCAAACCCTTTACATCACGATCCTGTTTTGAACCGAATATCCTGCCGACTATATTCATCAAGCTCATGCGTGCTAATCCTTTTCTATGCGGAAGTCACTGAATTCGATATCGATCACGCGGCTTTCGCGTAGTACGTTATTGACTTCAGCAATCAGTTCCGGGCGGAGCGTTTTAATCAAAACGTCTTCCATTTTTTTCCTGCCTAGTACGTTTTGCACCATCACTTTCATGTCTTCCCGCTTGAAAAGAAGCTCATTGCGGGATGACGTATCGTTATAAAATACGAAAAGTGACAGGTGAACCGTCATTTCAGCATTATCAAGCAGCTTGCAGGAAATAGTATTAAGCTCGATGTGGGGTTTTTCGGAGGATATTACGGTTGCAGCGCCGGATGCAGAAGCTGCATTCTCGGGAACTTGCATGGCGTCTGAGGTAATTTCAGCAGGTTGAGCCGCATCGGTGTCAGACGATTCTGCGGAAGGCTGATAGACTCGGGAAAGGTGTTCTGTACCGGCAGTGGGCCCGGGTGAGCCGGGCTGACTGTTATTGCGAAATACCAGATAAGCAATGCCGCCCGTCACTGCTGCGATAATGACCAGCAGCCATATCCGTGCGGTTGTTTTTTTCTTTGCAAGCCACGCCGAATCAGTCATCGATCAGGTTTCTACTACTTTGCATCCATTATCCGGCAGGCAACCGGAACGCCCCGGGAATACTTTTCAACAACAGAATCCACTTCCGCCTGACTTTGCGGCGGTATTTTCAAAAACTGCAGCCCGATCCGGTAGCCGTCGGTTCTGTCGACCGAGTAGGCAACTTTTGCGGCCAGCAAAATGTCATTCAGGCTGACCGTCACCTGCGCCCCCTTGTTCAATGCCTTGTCGTAAAGGCAACAGACACCGGTGGTACTCAAATCAAAGAAAGTGCGATTTTCGGTATCGGAGTTGAGCTGCTCGATCCGATCGCTGCCTCGTTCGTTCATGGAAGCCATACAGAGACTCCTTGATGTTGCCGGTGAAAAATGTATAGATTCGGGTTGCACACGCGGCCAGCACGTCCGTCAACCCGCAAAATCAGGAATTGCCTTCGAATGCAAAGGGATAAACCACTTCCGTCGGTTCGGAAATCTGACACGAACCAAACTTCCAGCGGCGTACATAGCGCAGAAGATTTTGCTCGAATTTTGAATTATTCATGGTCGATTTCACGATGGATACGTTTGAGACGGCACCCGAGGGCAGGATGGTAAACTTGATCTTGAGGGAACCGGACAGTCCCGGATCGCGTTTGAGCCAGTTCTCGTACACGCGTTTGATGCGGGGTTTCTGCCGGTTGACAACCTTGCCGATGCAGGCCTGGCTGGTAACCGCGGCGCCGGATTCGGACTTAACTTCGGGAGGGTTGCTGCTCATAACCACATCGCCGCCGGTTGACGCAATTCTATCGCTGCGGGCTTTGCCCAACTCCTGCTTTTGAATACCGACACCGCTGGTCCGGGTGCCGCGCTTTTTTGTCAATTCTTCGGGATCGACATTTTTCGTAGCAAAGGTTCCTTTGGATACGGAAATACCGGATAAATCGCTTACCCCGCCCGTAGCCCCCAACAGATCTGAGATGCCCGACGATCTGCCGCCGCCGGAACCGTCGGAAGCCGTAATCGCGGCAAAAATGCCGGTGGATTGCACCTGCGATGCTACCTCCCGGCGCTTAGCTCTGCGCTGCTCGGCACTGGCTGCTTTGCGTTCCTGCTTTTCGGCAAATGATTCTTTTTCCCGATCTAACTGCGGCTTGTCCTCTTCTTCTTGCTGCCGGGTCGCTTCGGCCTCGCTTTCTGCTGTTTGAGCAGCTTCCTCCTCAACTTCCTGCGGCTTGGATTTGGGCTGGTCCAGCACCAGCCTGGCATAACGCTCCTGGATTTTGAGGATATCCTTTTCGGTAGCCTCCCGAGGAACTTCACGGGCAGACATATAGCCAAAAAAACCGCACAGCACGAGCGCCGTAACCAGCAGGATTATCAGGAATCGTTTATCGAGCCCGCCCAGCAAACGGCCGCGAAACTGGTTCGGAAAGCTCTTCAGCGCCGCCGAAGTTCCCGAAGATTTCGCATAAAAAATACCGGTTTGCTTAACGTTCATGCTCAGTCTTTTCTGTAAACTATCAGATTCATCACCGGATAACCGGCCTGTCCGCAGGTATACATGATGCGGGTCAGCACATTGTAGGGAATCTCGACATCTCCCTGAATCGTAATTTCACCCGAAAACTCTTTGCCGAATAGCTCCGCAGATTTACGAGCCTCCCCGGCATGTTTCTGCAGCACCTCGTACAGGCTTTGAATCATGAAATCTTTCTGTTCCGTGATCGCTTCATAATCCTGTTTATCAACTACCAGAGCATCCTCAACGGCAATCTGGTTGCGCGAGATTTTGACACTGAGCGCCTGCCCGGTGGTGCGTTCGATGGAAGATGCGGGCAATGTCAAGCCCTCGGCGGGAGTGATAAGCTGGCCCTGAGTGGAAAAACTTTTGAGCAGGAAGACAAGAATAATAGTAAACATATCCATCATAGAGGTGATATTGAGCTTGGCGTCGCCTTCGCTGCGATTGCGGCGAGCCTGTCTGCCTGCACGCGGGAGCGCCATTACTGGATTATCCCTCCTGCCAGAGATACATTGGGAAACATGGTTACTTTGCCGTTGGGATCGGCAAATCCCCGGGCGGCATCCATTACCGAAACGACAACCTGATAGGGAATTTTGTCTTCGGCCACAATTTTGACGCTTTCATGATCTTCAAAGGCCGCAATGCCGGAGAAATCATTTTTGGCATAAGTCGTATAGAGTTTGATCAAGGAGGCGTCATCCGGGATACCGGGATGCATCGAACGGATAATTTGCAATAATGCCTGCCGTTTTACATCTGCAAGTTCCTTGTTCAACTGTGCGAAATCATACTCCCGGCCATTTTTCGGAATTTCGGCATGAGTATCGGATGCTTGCGCCGGCTCAGTTGCGGTACTGTCATCAGATTTGAAATAGTGAAAGAGGTTGAAGCCCTTTTCGGTGATGACGATTCCAAGATTCAGCTTTGCCTGCTGCGCTTTTTCAGATGCGCCGCCGCCTCCGCCGCCGAGTTGTGATTTGGGCAGCTTCAACTCGATGGCGCCGATTTTGACAAATTCAGCCGAAGTCAGCAGAAGCGGAATGAGAATAACCATTAAATTCATCATGGGGGCGATGTTGGGTTCGGTATCGACTTCCTGTTTAAGTCGCCGGGAAGACACCTTGTAATTTTTTTGCATCATGTCAAAGGGCGTCAGCACCTTTAGCACCGAAACGGCATAGCGGTCAATCTCTTGCACGGCCCGGTCGATTTTGGCACGCAGCATCGAATAGACCAGTATGCACGGCACGCTGATCATCAGCCCCATCAGGGTTGTGTTCATTGCGGTGGATATTCCCGAGGCGAGCATGGATGATTTATCAACCGCCGCTACGTTCGGCTGGGCAACCGCGGCAAAAGATAATATGAGACCGTAAATCGTTCCCATAAGTCCAAGCAGCGTTGAAATATTTCCCAGCATCAGAAGAAAATCAACCCGCTTTTCCAGAATAGGAATCATGTGCATGGTCTCTTCTTCCATTGAGGAGCGAATCAACTGAGGCGTCTTGGCCGCGCGCTGCAGCCCCGACCCGATAATGCGCGGCAGAGCCCTGCGCTTGCCCGCCAGACAGAGCTGATAGGCTTCATCCATTTTGTGCTCTTCGATGAGCTGCTTAATTTTATCAGCAAAGGACGGTGCGTCCACATCGGTGCGACTGCGGATGTCAAAAAAGCGATCCAGTATCAACAGCGCCGCCAGCAGCGCGATGACCGCCAGAACCCACATAAAAACGAAACCGTCCTGGCCCGGTAGAAAAGCTGTTAGAAGCTCAGTGAAAAGATTCATACAAGATCAGACATTGATTTCTTTGATCAACTTGTTGTCGGTAAATATCTTGATGTTATTGTGTGTAACATGTACACCGACGCCCTCTTTGAGCTGTGCGGCGCTAATGTGATATTTGTGCGTTTTGTAGGAACGCTCGACCAGGGTATTGACCAGTCGCAAACTGTATTCGTCAATCTCATCAATGATCTTCTGGGTTTTGGCACGAAAAAGCGCATAGAGAATGATCGAGGGGATAGCAACCAGCAGCCCGGTAAAGGTCGTGTTCATAGCGGCGGCAATACCCGAAGCCAGCAGGGTTGATTTTTCGGCAGCGTCGATACCCGGCTTTCCAACGGCGGCAAAGGAGAGTATCAATCCATAAATCGTTCCCATCAGCCCCAGCAGTGTTGCAACATTTCCGATAGTGGCAAGGTAGTTGGTACGCTTTTCCAGATCGGGAATGACTTTCAGCATCGCTTCGTCAATGGAATTGCGTATGCGATCCGCGCCGGATTTCGCTTCGGCCAGTCCGGCGTTAACCACGGTAGCGATGACCATTTTGCCGGCCTTTTTGCACATTTGTTTCGCACCGTCGATATCATCGCGCTCGATTTTGGTAAGGATCTCCTTCATAAAAAGTTCCGTTTTATATCCGGCCCTGCTCATCAGAAAGACGAAGCGCTCGATTGCAATGGCTACACAGAAAATTCCGACGACCAGCAGAACCCACATAAATACATAGCCCGGCTCCGATGGACTGAACGATACGAAAAACTTGGCAAAGAAATTCATACAGACTCCTTAGTTGGTTCGGCGGACGTGGCTGAACCCACTTGAATAAAACCCTTTGATTGTGTTACATATCTCCAATAAAAGCTAGTAAGATACATTATTCGAACGAGCAAAGTAAGTACGGCTACCAGCGAACAATACCAAATAGAACCATCGGCACGAGTAAGCCATTACCCTGCTTTGACGGCTGTTACGGCGTGTAGTTGATAATCTGCTTGTCTCGAAATTCAAACGCGCCGTCGTAGGGTGATTTTTCTATAATTGTATTGTCGACAAAGTCAATTAAATTTTCGGCGGCGCCCATGCTCTGGATAACCATGGGCCCGAATTCGGGCCGTTTATCAGCCTTGATAAGCACCATTTGGGGCCGACGGATTTTTCCCTCAATACGTTGCTCTTCAAAAATGATACGGACTTTTTTGCCGGATTTTGCAGCAAAAGCATGCAGGGGAACCAGCGCCGCGAGGCAGAGCAATGCGACAAACACACGACGGCAGGTAAACCAGTTTTTCATGTCAATCTCAAAGGCAAATAGCTTATAGCCGAGCATAGTAAAAAGATACCATTAGTATGGGCTAAGATCAATACAATATACAACTTATGAGGTCACCCGCAAAGACATGCACGAAGTTATTTATTTTAGTCTCAGGTGAAATATAAGAATCTATATCATCCTAAGAGATGATTCATGAGAAAGCAAACGATGAGCAGCATATTGCACCGTGCCAGAGAGATTATCGATTTTGAGGCCGAGATCCTCAAAAAAATACCCCTTGATGAGCATTTTGAGAGCGCCCTGCACTGTCTGAGAAAGTGCACCGGAAAAGTCATTACGACCGGAATGGGCAAAGCCGGCAAAATAGCTCACAAAATGGCAGGCACCCTCAGCTCCACGGGCACGCCTGCCTGCTATCTGCATCCGGGTGAAGCCGAGCACGGCGATCTGGGTCTGCTGGGCCCGGGTGATGTTATCATTGCCTACTCGACTAGTGGCAAGACCAGAGAAGTTATCGAAATGCTGGAGCTTTCGCGCCACCTCGGCATCGTCTCAATTATCGGGATCACCTCACACCCCGATTCGCTAATTCACGATTGTGCCGAAATTGTCATCAACATGGGGGTCATTGAAGAGCCCTGCCCGCTGGGTCTGACGCCGACCGCCAGTACCGTGGCCATGCTGGCGATCAGCGATGCGCTGGCGCTGGTACTGATGGAACAGAAAAAAGTCACCCGCGACGACTATGGCTTGCGCCACCATGGGGGGTATCTGGGACTTAAGGCCCGCCAGGCGGCTGCCGGATGAAGCTTGAGTGCGATTTTCTGGTTATTGGTAGCGGCATTGCAGGACTCAGTTTTGCATTGCACGCCGCTGCGCACGGCAGCGTCATCATTATTACGAAAAAATCCGGCAACGAGTGCAATACCCGCTATGCGCAAGGCGGTATTGCCTGCGTACTCGATCCCCGAGATTCCTTTCGCAATCACATCACCGATACGCTTTCAACCGGCCACGGCATTTGCAATGCGGAGGCGGTGGAACTACTGGTGCGCAATGCTCCCGATCGGTTACGCGAGCTGTTAGAGTGGGGCGTTCACTTTACGCAGGCCAGAAAATCCACGGCCGCCTTCAGCCTCGATCTGGGCAAGGAGGGCGGGCATTCGGCGCATCGTATCGTGCATGCCGCCGACACCACCGGTGAAGAAATTGAATCGGCCGTGTTGGCACAAGCCCGGTCGCACCCGAACATTTCCATCTACGAGCACCATCACGCCGTTGAATTGATCACCAACCATCATCTCAGGCGGCGTCGCAAAAAGAACAAGTGCTATGGCGCATATGTTCTTGACACACAGCACAGATACATCGGCGCGATACGCGCAAAAATCACCTGTGTTGCCACTGGCGGAGCCGGCAAAGTATATCAACATTCGACGAATCCCGACGTTGCCCGCGGCGACGGAATTGCCATGGCGTACCGGGCCGGTGCCCAGATCGCCAATATGGAGTTCATTCAGTTCCATCCCACCATGCTGTGTCACGAACAGAGCAATTCTTTTCTGATTTCCGAGGCGATCCGCGGCTTTGGCGCCGTCATCAAAGACGCTTGCGGACGTGCATTTATGGACGAGTACGATCCGATGAAATCGCTGGCCCCCCGCGACATTGTGGCCCGGGCTATCGATCGCGAGATCAAGCGCTCGGGACAAAACTGCGTCTACCTTGACATACGTCACGCCGATGCGACTCAGACCCGCAAGCGTTTTCCGGCAATTTACAAGCGCTGCAAACGGTTGGGTATCGACATCACCAGAGACCTTATTCCCGTCGTACCCGCTGCGCACTATCTCTGCGGCGGCATTAAAGTGGATTCCTGCTGTAAAAGCAGCATCGAAAATCTGTATGCCTGCGGTGAAGCGGCCTGCACCGGCGTGCACGGCGCGAACCGGCTGGCCTCGAATTCACTGCTGGAAGCGGTGGTTTTCTCACACCGTGCCGCGCATGACGCCGGCGCCCGTATACACGGCGTCGATCAGTTACCCATTGACGCCGTACATGCCTGGGATGATAGTGGTACTATTGACATCGAAGAATGGATTTTGCTGTCGCACAATATCTACGAAATTCAGGCAACCATGTGGGACTATGTCGGCATCGTTCGCTCCGATGTGCGGCTGCAGCGCGCCCGCAGACGCATTAGCATGCTGGAGGGCGAAATAGAAAGTTATTACAAACGTACCAGAATTACTCCCGAACTACTTGACTTACGCAATGTTGTGACTACCGCCAAGCTTATCGTCAACTCGGCTTTGCGCAGGCATGAAAGCCGGGGTCTTCACTATACCACCGACTATCCCGAGCAGGACGAACGGCGCTGGAAACGCGATACCATCATTTCCAAAAAGCTGCGCTACTGAGCAATGCACTGGTAAAGAAACTCGTCAATGAATGCCATAATCGCCATCTGGATATGTGCCGCCGGTCTCATCGCCATCTACGCAGCGCTTTATTACCTGCGCTTTTGCAGGAGATCATGGAATGCGTATGCACTCCTGGGTATCAGGCTGGCACTCTTGATCGTGCTCACCCTTGTTATTGTCAAGCCTTCCTGCACCATAAACCGTCTCAGCCACCCCGAAGCGATCATTCCTTTGCTTGTCGACGGCTCGCAGAGCATGCAAATGTTTGATCCCGATTCACTGACTGCATATATCACGCGTCTGCAAAACACGGCGAAAGAGCTACATCTGAAAGTACCGCTCATTCTCTTCGGCGATTCGTCGCGCGCCGTAGCGAGCATCGATGCCGAAGATTTTAATGACGAACACAGCAGCTTTCCCGGCCACTTTGCCAATCAACGGGTCGACCGGGCGCCACTCATGATCGTCCTTACCGACGGCAACTGGTCCAATACGGCTATCCCGTATGAGACAGTACGCAACAGGGAGATCCACTTTCTGGAGTTGGGCAGTATCTCGGTTTCCGACCGCACGGCCATGCGGCTTCTTGACATACCAGACGCAACACCGCAGGACGAAGCAGCCTCGGCACTGATTGTGTTGAGCGGCAGCAGGTCCGCCGACGACACGCTGCTAGTGGTACATCGCCATGGGCGCCATGCCGAGCGGCTGCATTCGACAGCTCTGCGGGCAGGCAGATTCAACGATACACTCCGGATTCCACTCGCAACAGATTCGGTCGGGCGCCGGCTGCACAAGCTGCATGCGGTAGATGCTGCAGATTCCGTCATTGCAACAGCCTCGTTCGTTCACACGGTAATCCCGGAGAAATTTGGCATCGCCCTCTATTGCGCACAACCACGGCTAGACAAAAGATTTTTTGCGCTGGCGATTGACCGGGATTCGTCCTGGCGGCGCATAGATTCGGCAACCAAACCCGGTGAAGTAAATGCGCTGGTCTGCTTTGACTGGAATCGCACGGCGCGTCAAAAAGCCGCGTCCTTGGGCACGCCCGCCGTTGCGGCATGCATCGGATGTTTGCCGGAAGCAGCAGGCAGTTCACCCCTGCAGGTGCGCCAAGTAACACTGATTGCGCATGATGAAACCCCGGATGTGATGCGCATCCAGGCCCGGCGCAGCATTCCCGCTCCGGATCTGATTCTGCAGGGATCCTGGCGTACGGATCCGCCCCTGTCGCTGCTCGACGCTTCCGTTGTCTATCGCTTTAAGGGCCGCACTCTTGCCGATACCGTTCCGATAGTGCTTGAACGTTCCGACATGCTCATTGTTGGAGCGGCGGGTATCTGGAAATGGGACTTTTTGCCTGCCGGCATAAACAGTGCAGAGCAGGAGACATTCGCCCGGGCACTGCTTGACATTATGAAAGCGAAGCTTATCCGCAAATCGGCCGGGAGCTTTCTGGTACATCGCAGCAGCGGCTCTGCAGTTTCGCAAGCTCAGGGACTCTCGCTGCGCTTACTATTTCCGGCTACCTGGACGAAGATCGAAAAGGCAGAGGTTGCGATAAATCTGAATGACAGCGCACATAAGATCCATTTTGATTCAACCTGCTCGCTTGCACTCGGGGGGTTTTTTGAAAAGCAAGTCCATTTCCCGCCGTTGCCACCGGGGCGCTACAGCCTTTCGGCTACGGCCCGTACAGGTGCTTTAACCCAACATTACACAGATGAGCTCATTGTCTTCGGACATAATCACGAATTGATGATTACCGGGCAGAATCACTCGCTGCTCAATCGCATCAGCCACCCCCTCACCCCCTCAAAAGAAGCCTATGTTAAGTTACTTTCGAACAAAAAGCAGGTTTTAAGCTCTCCGCGAACCTCGGCAATGAACATATCGGTGCGGCAAACCTGGCATTTTCTACTGGCAATTCTGGTGCTTTTCGGCGCAGAGTGGTGGATACGAAAACGCCGCTCGCTCGATTAAGCGTCAAGCCAGGCCGCCAACTTGCTCCTGAGCTGCCGCAATGCGTTCCCCCGATGACTGATCCGGTTTTTTTCCCCGGCTTCGAGTTCGGCAAACGACCGGTCATAACCAGCGGGGACAAAGAGGGGGTCGTAGCCAAACCCCCCGCTGCCCGACGGCTTCTGCGCGATCCTGCCTTCACAGGTGCCCTCTGCGACCAGTTCGCTGGTGTCACTCAGCTTCACAACCATAACGCAGCGAAATCGTGCCGCTCTCTGATCGACCGGACAGGCGGATATGGCCTCGAGCAGCTTCGCATTGTTGGCGACGTCATCAGCGGGTTCACCGGCATACCGGGCAGAGCGCACTCCCGGAGCACCTTCCAGGGAATCGACTTCAAGACCAGAATCGTCGGCCAGGGTCCACAAGCCTTTGCGCGAGTAAACCCAGTCGGCTTTCCGGCGCGCGTTGGCCAGAAATGTTGCGCCGGTTTCGGGTATCGCCGGCACCGGATCGAAGATGTCGGCCAGAGATTGCACTGCAACGTCGAAGTCCGACAGCATCTCTGTGATTTCTTTGAGCTTGCCCCTATTTCCTGTTGCGACAATAAGCGTGTGCATTGTTTCCTTTACTTTGCGACAATATTGACCAGTTTTCCGGGAACGACTACTATGCGTTGAATGTGCTTGCCGGTGAGGTAGTGCTTTACTTTTTCATCGTCCTGGGCACGCGTTTGGAGCTCTTCCCTGCTGATATCGGCAGGAACTTCCAAACGCGATCGGACTTTGCCCATTACCTGTATGACAATGGTTTTCATTTCATCAACCAAATACAATTCATCAAAACGCGGCCAGGACTGTTCGGCTACCGAGGGATTGTTGCCCAGCCTGCTCCACATCTCTTCGCACATATGCGGCGCAAAGGGAGACAGCATCAACACGAGGGAATTGAGCACCGACCGGAATTGCTTTTCTTCCTTGTAAAGATCGTTGACCAGGATCATCATGGCGCTGATAGCCGTATTGAAGCGATAATTATCCAGGTCCGCGGTGACCTTGTGAAGGGCTTTGTGCAGGCTTTTTTTGACGTAATCCGGGGGTTGCTCATCGACAATGTCCGATTGGTCCACGAGTCGCCAGACCCGGTCGAGAAACTTTCTGACACCGCCAATGGCCTGCGTGTTCCACGGCTTGGTAACTTCCAGCGGCCCCATGAACATTTCGTACATGCGCAAGGTATCAGCGCCGTATTCCGAGATTACATCGTCGGGATTTATGACATTGCCCAGCGATTTGGACATTTTCCGGCCGTCTTCGGCGAGGATCATGCCCTGATTGATAAGCCTTTGGAACGGCTCGTCAAACGGCACGGCGCCGATATCGAAAAGGAATTTGTGCCAGAACCGGGCATAAAGCAAATGCAATACCGCATGCTCGGCGCCGCCGATGTACAAGTCGACCGGTCCCCAATAGTCCAGCTTTTCACGGCCGGCGAAATGCTCGTCGTTGTGCGGATCGACATAGCGCAAAAAATACCACGACGATCCCGCCCACTGCGGCATCGTGTTCGTCTCGCGTTGTGCGGGTGCACCGCAGTGGGGGCACGAGGTTTTGACCCATTCGGCAATATTTGCCAGAGGCGACTGACCGGTACCGGTCGGTTCATAACGCTCAACATCCGGCAAACGCAATGGTAAATCCTTTTCGCCAACCGGCACAATTCCGCATTTTTCGCAATGTATCAGGGGGATTGGTTCTCCCCAGTAGCGCTGCCGGGAAAAAACCCAGTCGCGCAATTTGTAGTTGACGGCCCTTTTGCCTTTTCCCTGCCGCTCAAGATCGGCGATAATTTTTTCCTTGAATTCAGCAGTCGGCAGACCGTCGTACGGGCCGGAATTGATTGCATATCCCTGATCCGTAAATGCTTCCCCCAATTGCTGAGTCTGTCCCGGAGATTCGGCAACAACCTGAATAATGGGAATATCGAATTCGGCGGCAAATTCAAAATCGCGCTGATCGTGAGCCGGAACGGCCATAATGGCACCGGAGCCGTAGGTGATCATCACATAATCCGAAATCCAGATCGGCACTTTGTCTGCGTTGACCGGATTGACGGCGTAGGCACCGGTAAATACGCCGGTCTTCTCTTTACCCAGATCGGTACGTTCAAGGTCACTTTTGGTGGCAGCCGCATCTATGTAGTTGTGCACAGCCTGTTTCTGGCGCGAAGATACGATTTTGTCAAGCAACGGATGCTCAGGCGCCAGCACCATGAAAGTTGCCCCGAAGAGCGTGTCCGGACGAGTGGTAAAGACAGTTATAACCTCACTGGTCGAAGATTCCACAAAGTCGACTTCTGCGCCAATCGATTTGCCAATCCAGTTGCGCTGCATAAGCTTGATGGCTTCGGGCCAGTCCAGCTTGTCAAGATCCGCAAGCAAACGTTCGGCGTAGCTGGTAATTTTCAGCATCCATTGCGGGATCACTTTTTTAACAACCAGATGTCCGCAACGATCGCAAGCACCTTCTTTGACTTCTTCATTGGCAAGTCCGGTTTTACACGAATCACACCAATTAATGGGCACTTCGGCGCGGTAGGCCAGCCCTTTTTTGTAAAGCTGCAGAAAAATCCACTGGGTCCATCGATAATATGCCGGATCGGTTGTGGCAAACTCTCGATCCCAGTCATAGCCGAAGCCGATTGATTTGATCTGTTGACGAAAGCGCTCGATATTCTGCTGAGTTGTCACCCGCGGATGCGTACCGGTCTTGATGGCATAATTTTCGGCCGGCAGACCGAAAGCGTCCCAGCCCATCGGATGCAGTACGTTGTACCCGTTCATCTTTTTATAGCGGCCGATGATATCACTGGCTGTATAGCCTTCCGGATGGCCGACATGCAATCCTGCACCTGAAGGATAGGGAAACATGTCCAGTACGTAAAAACGTTTATCCGCAGGCTGTTGGGAATCTTCGGTCACCGAAAATGTCTTGTTGTCTTCCCAGTAACGTTGCCATTTTTCTTCGATGGCTTCAAAATCAAAGTGGGCCACGAGTTTACCTCTTTATACTGTCGGTATGATAGGCGAATTCAGGGTAACAAAAGTAAGAAAATAGTTGATGTAGAGATTTGTACTCTACTGACCGGCTGCGACGATACGGTTCTTCAGCACGTTCAGACCGCCTCGATCGTAGTATCTTCCATCAATTGCCAGACTTCATTGCGATCGATAGTCCCGGCCCCGCGATGCAGCGCATTTGAAGTTCCACAGGCAATCGCCAGGCGACACATTTCGTTAAAAGAATATTTTCTCACCAGCCCCACCAGCAACCCGGCCACCAATGCATCGCCGCAGCCGACCGTATCGACAACATCTATTGCGGGGGCACCACACAACAGGCAGTCATTTTCATGAATGGCAATCATGCCGTCGCTTCCAAGCGAAATAAAAACATACGGAATGCCGGCATCGAGCAACCGTTTTCCCCGCAGAGCCATATGGCGAATACCGCGGATTTTTTCGCCGTAATAGCCTTCAAGTTCGGCATGGTTTGGTTTGATCATGGTCGGCCGAGCCCTGAGCCCATGTGCAAAAGCCGCTCCGCGGCTGTCCAGAAGAGCCTGCACATCGCGGCCCTTCAGTTGTGCAACAAGGCGTTCATAGGCTGCATCGGGAAGTCCCGGAAACAAACTGCCGGAAAGTGACCATACGTCTCCTGCACGCATAAATGAACAGGCAAAGTCGAAATAATCGGCAAAGGCTTTTTCGGCCAGGGTATCAGGCTGCCTGCTGTTTAGGTGGGTGATTCCCCCTGATGCATCGGCAATGGTGACATTGACACGTACACCCCCCGGAACAGAGAACAGGTGTGCAGTGATGTGCCGTTCATGTAAATAGCGGCGATACTGCTCATAGCTTTCCGCCGGCATCAGGCCGATAACTCCGGCCTCTTCTCCCAGCCTTGTAATTACCCGTGCGACATTAACTCCTTTCCCGGCCGGCGTAACGAGTGCGGGTACGTCCGTCCAGGTACGGCCCGCCTCAAATCCGCAAACAGTGTAGGTAACGTCAAGTGCCGGACTGAGAACCGAACAGTAAATCACAACAGCTTGTCCCCACTTAGTACAAGGTAAAGCAGCTTCATTGCCCTGACCATCATATATGTCAAGGCACAGGCGGCGCCGAATTGCAGAATACGCAGCACGCTGGTTATTTGCTTGAAGTATTTCATGAGCATAAATTGGATTGCCTGTTAAAAATACACAAATTTCGCATCCACAATTGCGTCAGGCAAGCATGATGGCTTGCCTGGTAGAATGGCTCGATTAGGCGCTGCACCCCAGCACAACGATTGAGGGAAAAAACGATAAGCAAATTAGGCGAATACACAAATGATTTTCGCCAATAAACGGTGGAACGCTCCCCGAATCCCAGACCGAATTTGCGAAAACTTATTTTAGCCTGTACTAGTACTGTAATTCGACTTTCATTTTTTAACTCCACACTTTGGAGAAAGGAGCTTCGCATGAAATGCAATGCAGGCCTGATGCATCTCCTCGTGCACGTATTCATTTTGCTGATGGTTTCGTTACCTGTTCTGGGTGATGAGAAATTTGACGAAATATACAATGCGGGAAAGTACGACAAAGCACTCCAATATGCGGATGAAAAGATCAAACCAGCCGATCGCGACCTTGAGATATGGATAAAAATGGCCAAAGCGATTGAAGAGTCGCGCGGTTCAAAAGAGAAAATGCTCGTCTATTACAAAGAAGCACAAAAAAAGAACCCCAGTGATCCTCGCGTGGCCCTTGGCTTTGGGAAATATTACGCTGTATCCAAAAAATATAAGGAAGCGCTGGAGTACTTCCAGAAAAGCTACATACTCGACAACACCGCACAAGCCGCAGAAGGTATGGCAATTTGCGCATACCATATCAAAGATTTCGAGAAGGCTCGTGATGCGGCAGAATCAGCCGTGCGCCTTGATCCGGACCTGTTTAATTCCAGAGCTATTCTTGCCAAGCTTTTTTTGGATGATAAACAATACGCATCCGCTGCAACTCACCTTGAATTCATTGTGAATCAAAAGCCCAGGGAACTCAAATACTGGAAGCAGCTTGCCCTGTGCTATTCCCAAACCGGCAACACAGACAAACTTGCCCAAGCAGACAAAAAAATTATAGAGCTTGATGAGAAAAATATCCCCAGCCGAACCCGCTACGCAGCCTACACACTAACCAACCAAGACACCTCTGCTGCATTCAGCCTCTATAAAGAGTTGGCGATTTTATCGGAAAAAAATCCTGTTGTATTCAAGAATCTGTACGAAATAGCATTCGCAAAAGGCCAGAAAAAAGACGCCCTGCTTTATGGAAAAAATTATCTGATTCTAGATTCGACCAATGCAACGGCGAATCGGGATTACGGTAATCTCCTCTTTGAGGCAAAGCGATACGATGAGGCACTTACCTCATACCGTAAAGCGTTGCGCATTGATCCGGACATCAAAGGTTTTTATAAAAATTACGCCCGAATACTCATCGAAAAAAAGCTTGAGAAAGAAGCGATTAGCATTATTAAAAAAGCGATTGACGCTGGTGAAGCCGACAAAGCACTCTATGTCGCATTGGGAAACATCTACCGCAATCAAAAAAACTGTGCGGCGGCCATTACGATGTATCAGAAAGCGCTTGAGCTTGACAGCAAGGATGTCGGGGTGCTTGGTTCATTAGGTGCATGCCAGGCTAAAACCGGCGATACGGATAATGCCATAATAACCTACGAGCAAGTGGTGCTCATGGACGACAAGGCCGGGAAGGAGTATAAAATTCTGGGCGACCTGCATTTGAAAAAAGGCGAGCAGGCCGATGCCATGAAATCCTATTCCACCTATCTCACCAAAACTCCCGACGATCAGAATGTTCTCAAAAAAGTGGGCCTGTATACTTTTGGTAAAAAAGATTACCGGACGACTATCAAGCATCTCAAAAAAGTCAACAGAGAATCTCTTCAGGATGCAGACCTCCTGCTGGCCCTGGGGCAGTCATATTTTCATACCGGGGATTTTCAAAAATCCGCCGACGCCCTTGCCAAAGCCCGCACCAAAAGCCCCGCATCACGCGACTTGCCCGGGCTTTTAAAGACGCTTGCAGACAGTTATGTCAAGATTGGCCAGGAGCTCAAAGCGGCGCGGATCTACGAAGCTTATACAAAACTCTCTTCGGTCAAGGATGCGGATGCATCATACATGAGCGCGTTTTTGAGGGAAAAAAGCGATAAAAAAGCAGCGCTCACCATGTACCGGCAAAACACCAAGCTGTTTCCCAATGATCATCGAAACTACCTGCGTCTGGGCATGATTTATGCCCAAGACAAGGCGATGCTGTCAACGTCGGCTACGATGCTGGCTCAAGCCGGAAAACTCAAAAAAGATGATCCGGTTATCTGGCACAAGCTTGCGAAAGTCAACCAGCGCCTGAGCCGCACCGACAGTGAGCTGTCCGCTTGGGAAAAGCTGGTTGCAATCGAGCCACAGCACCTCGAAGCAAATCGACGCATCGGTGCTCTCATGCTGGACAATGGCAAGACATCCGAAGCATTGGCTGCGCTAGAGATCGTGTCGACACAGGCTCCCAAAGATGTTGAGATCATGCTGCTGCTGGCAGAAGGATATATTCAAACAAACCGCCCGGCCAAAGCGGCAGAGCTGATGGCAAAAGCCAAGACGTACAAAAAGGATGATGTCAAATTGCGAATTATGCTCATCGATGCTTATGAAGCCGCCGGGCAAAAAGACAAGGTTCAGGCCGAACGAAAAGAACTGGCGGAAATAGACAAAAAAACCGTAGCAAAGGACACGAAAAACAAGGCCGCCCTCGAACGGCTGGCCCACTATCGATACGATACAGAATCCTTTGATGAAGCATATGATCATTATAAAGACCTTGCTGTCATGAAGCCCAAAGACACTTTGATAGTCAAGCGCCTGTATGAGATTTCGGTCCAGAAGAAAAACAAAACCGATGCATCTACCTGGCTGCGCAAATATCTTGCACTCAATCCCAACAACGCCAAGGCATATCGCAATCTCGGCGCCCTCCTTTACAGCCGCGAAGATAAAGACGGTGCGCTTGCAGCCTACCGCAAAGCACAAAAACTTGATGTCCGTCTCAAAGGGCTCTATCCCAAATATGCAGAGCTGGCTGTTGCGAAAGGACTGGATGATGAAGCAATCGCCGCATTAAAAGGCGCAATCACAACAGGCGAGGCCGAAGAGCAAACCTACATCACTCTGGGTAAGCTGTACCATAAGAAGAAGCAGTATAAAACAGCTTCGAACTATCTCAACAAGGCACTCGAAAAAAATCCGAAGAATGCGGATGTACTGACACTGTTGGCTGAATCTCAGTCAAAAAGCGGTGCGCTCAGTGACGCCGCCCTTACCTACCAGCAGGTAGTTATGATGAAGCCTGACGCTGCGGACGAATACAAGGCACTCGGTGACCTGCAGCTCAAGCAGAAGAAAGTCGACGACGCCATGAAGTCCTACCGAAGCTACCTGGAGAAAAAGCCGGCCGATCAGAAAATCGCCCGAAAAGTCGGCCTCTATGAATACGAGAAGAAAAGTTACCACAAAGCCATCGAATATCTCAAAAAAGTAAGCGACGTCTCGCAGCAGAATGTCGAATATCTGCTTGCACTGGGCAACTCGTATTATTCACTGCAAAAATACGCGGATGCTGCCCGGGCATATACGCAATTGCAGGCCAAAAAGGCAAAATCGGACATAGCTAAACAATTTCTGAAAAAGCTGGGTAAATCCTACGAAAAGACCGGGGATGAACTTAAAGCCGCCAACGCATATGCAGCATATCTTCGCCTGGGATTAAAAGATGCGGATGCTGCCTACCTCAACGGCTATTTGCGAGAAAAAACCGATAAAGATCGAGCGGTTGAAATTTACACTCAGAATATAAAATCATATCCGCAAGACTCCCGCAACTTCCTCAGGCTGGGTCTGATTTATGCCGATAACAAAGCCATGCTTTCCAAATCGGCGAGCATGCTGAAAAAAGCATCCGCACTTGCCGATGACAAACCGGATATCTGGCAAAAACTCGGTCAGGTTTACGGCAAACTGAACAAAGAAGACGAAGAACTCGACGCATATCAGAAACTCCTGACGTTTGCACCTCAGAATTTGCAGGCCAACAGACGCGTCGGTACCATCATGATGAAAAAGGGGCAAACCAAAGATGCCCTGGCCGCTCTGGAAATAGTGGCAACTATGGCGCCCAAAGATGTTGACATTATGCTCCTGCTGGCCGACGGGTATATGCGAACTAATCGATTGGAAAATGCTGTAAAATTGCTGGAAAAGGCTCAAAAAATTAAAAAGGATGATCCCGCACTCCTCGTCCAGCTTTATAAGCTCAATAAGAAGACCGGTAAAAAGCAAAAAGCCGAGGCATCCCTGAAGAAAGCAATCGAATTAACAAACAAGAATGAATACCGGACAATGTATGCACAGGACCTGATCGAGACCAAACGCTATGAGGATGCCATGCAGATAGCACAGGAGATTAAAAAGAACGATCCGGTAAATGTGGACGCGCTTATGCTCATTGCGGATATTCAGGGATTGCAAAAAAAGTATAACGAAGCGATCGAATCGTACAAAATGGTGTTGTACATCAAGGACGACTATGCGCCCGCGCTCTATGGAAGAGCGCAAATGTATCTCATGCAGTCCAAGTACGAGCGGGCAACTGACTATTTTCAAAAGGCGCTCAAATCCGATGCAAAACACGCAAAAGCGACGCTTGGACTTGCTCTGGTAGCTAAAGCACAAAACAAAAATGCCGACTACGCCAAGCTCGTAAAAAAGGCCTCAGCCCTGGATCCGAATGATGAAGAGATACTGAAGGAATTGAAAAAAGCTTCAAACTAATACGATATTTGCAGCGCAATTCGTACACAAAAAAAAGCCCGGATTTGTCAAGTCCCGGGCTTTATCAACCTGGTAAAAAGGTATTGCTTGCTTATTCTTGCTCTTCGCTGACTAATATGCTTTTCTCGCCCTTACCGTTGTATGGTCGAACTCGCTGTATTGCTGTACTGTCTTCCGCTTTTGACGAATCGTGAGGAAGGTCCCCTGCAAGCTGCATTTTATCATTAGCTTCTACTACCGGAGAGGTTGGTTGCTGCGGGATTGCATTGCGCTCCTTTGCAAGCCTGACAGCTTCCTGCCGGGTATCTTCAATCAGATAGACAAAGTAGCCGGCACCGGCAAATCCAATAACCACCAGAAGTGCCGAAACGGCAACCCGCCTGAATAAGCCTGAAAACAAACCAAGCGAGGTTGTTTTTGCAGAGCTGGAGCAAACGCGTAAGATTTCGGCATCAGTTTGAGCTGAGGGCGAGGCTCCCAACACTTCGACGGTAAAGAGCGATTGTGATGATACCCGATAGTCGGCAAGGTGCTTCCTGCAATACGCGCATTTATCCAGATGGCGCTCGTAGGCCGCTTTCTGTTTATGAGTAAGTTCATCAGATGTATACAAAAGTCCGTCGGTTCCCCATTTAGTACACTCCATGGACACCTCTCTTTTCTAGCTCTTTGCGAATGTTTTTCAAAGCTAACCTCATTCTTCCCAGAGCGGTATTGATAGGACAGTTCATTATTCTTGCAATATCTTTAAAAGGCACATCGCCAAGCTCTCGCAACAGAAAGACTTCCCGTTGAATGGGATCTAATACTTGCACCGCTTCATTAATCAGATCCCGCATCCTGCGATTAGTAACCTCGCTTTCGGGCGAGTCAAACCTACTTCCAACCGAACCAATCGTATCCTGTTTGTGTTCGATTTCGACTTTTGCATGCCTGAAAAAATCGATTGTTCGTTTGTGCGCTATGCCAAAGAGCCAGCTCAGAAAGCTTCGCTTTCGATCGAACTGGTCAAGATTCCTCATAGCAGCAATGAAAGTATCCTGCAAGAGGTCTTCGGCTTTTTCCATATCGGCCGTTAATCTGAGAAGAAATCCCAAGACCCGATCTTTGTATTTATCATAGAGCTGCGAAAATCCTTTTTGATCGCCTTTGGCCCAGAGCTCTACCAGGACCTTATCTTCTTCTCGTTCGTTCATAAATAAATACGTTCAATTCCAGTTTTTATTGTTTAGGCCTTGCTTTTTTTCATCCGAAACCAGGTTATCCGCCACGAAAGATTGTAACCAATTGAATACCGGAGCCTTAGTCATCCGCCCGGCCAGGCGGACGACTACAGGTAAATCTAATAAAAAAGGACAGCTTGATTCAATATAATTCAAACTGTCCGCTTATTTTGGGCTGCAGTATCAATTGCTTAATTAAAGGCTTTATTGTATTCCTTTAGGATTTCCTCATTATTCGGATCAAGCTCTTTGGCTTTTTTAAGGTTTTGTTCGTATTCTGCTTCGCGTTTCCAAAGCTTTTGCAGCTTAGCCAGACCCAGATAGGCAAGCCCGTAATTAGGATCCGTGCGCAATGCGCGCTTATAAAAGGTTTCGGCCCATTTGGGGCTTTTACCGAGTTGCTTGCCGTACTCACGAAAGAGTTCCGCTTTTTCGTACAGGGCTGGGACGTAGTTGTCCATTGCAATTATTTCATCATACACCCCAAGCGCTTCTTCGTATTTTTTCTGCGCCGTCCTGATCTTGCCCAGTAGCATAAGCACTTCGAGATCGGGATTCATAGCCATAATATTTTCTACTTCGTTTGCGGCGTCATCGTACTTGCGTTCACTGAAAAGCATCTTTGCATAAACCATGCGTGTTTCCAGATCATTCGGATCCAGTTTGAGAAGCGCTTCGACCTCCTTTTTGGCCTCCTTGTCTTTGCCGACCTGGGCGTATAAGCGGTAGAGATTTTTTCTTAATTCCGCAATGTACTTCTTTCCCTGCTCATTTTTCAGCGCCTGCTCTTTTGCTTTTTCGAGTACGGATATGGCCTCGTTGGGACGCCGGGTACCTTCATAGCCCTTGGATAGCGCCAGCATGATTGAGATATCCTTGGGAGCAAGGGTGCTGGCTGTCTCAAGGTAGATCAGACCTTCTTTGAATTGGCGCTTCTTGGTAAGAATTATGCCAATCCGCTTGTTTGCTTCTGGATTTTGAGGCTCTTTTTTAACAAAGTTTTTGTAGGCTTTGAGCTCTTCATCTGCTTTGCCGAGTTTTCCATACACTTCGGCCAGATTTTGCCAGATAACCGGAATAGAATCTGCCATGGCGGTAATTTTTTTGAATAGTGTAATGGATTTTGACAAAGTGCTTTTGTTTTTGGCATACATCAAACCAAGCTGTAGGTAGTTACGGTAATCCTTGGGGAAACGCGCAATATTTTTTTGGTATACTGTCTGTGCACCCGATGGATTGGACTCTTCCTGCAAAAAAGCAACCTTATACGAAGCTTCTGGATCAACAACGCCCCTGAGGCTCGTATAGGCCGCGTAAGTTTTAGCCGCGCTGACATTTTGCTTTTCAGCTTCGTAGCCTTTTGCCAGCATGAGAAGTATTTCCTTCAGTGTAGCAAGTTTAGGGTTGCGCTTTCGCAAGGCAATCAGCAGAGGAATAGCTTTTTTATATTCCTTTGTCTCAAAGTAGGAAGTTGCCAGATTGAGCTGCACAAGAAAACCACTGGCTTCTTTGCCCTTGATCATCGAAAGATATTTAATAGCGTCCTTATACTCCTTCTTTGAAAAAGCCAGCATACCAACCTTTTTTGCGACAGCATTGTCGGCGCTTTTCTTGTCAAGGTATTTCTTGTAGGTTTTAATGGCCTGAGCCGTGTTCTTTTGCCGCTCGTATAATTTTCCCAGAGCCTTGAGTTCATCAACAGCTTTGGGTTTCATCATGATTACCTGCTCATAGGTGATGATGGCTTCGTTAAGCTGATTCAGCGCGGCCTGACATTCACCCAGCGAAGTGAGTACATCCAGTTTTTGCGGGTCTAGCTTGAGGGCATTCTGATAGTTGTCAAGCGCCTGTTGGTACTGTTTCTTCTTCTGGTAAATCGTACCGAGGGTCGTGTAGTCTTCAACGGTGGCACTGCCCGATTTAATCTTGCCTTTCAAAGCCCTGATGGCCTCGTCATGCTGGCCCTTGGCAATGACAATCTCTGCGTATCTTTGATAAAATCCGGATATTTTGGGATCAAGCTTGAGCGCCTGACGATAGGCAGCCAGAGCACCATCCAACTGCTTCTTCTCGTAAAGCAGGTCTCCCTTATCACGAAAGCCAACCGCGTCTTTCGGATTAAGCTTCAGATATTTATTAACATAGGTCAATGCTGAGGTTTTGTCGCCGGTTTTCATTGAAAGCTGGTAGAGATTCTGAAAAACCTCTTTGTTGCCGGGCGCCAGAGAGGCCAGTTGTTTATAAATGGCCAACGCCTCTTTCGGCTTGTTATTATCGATGAGGTAGGCGCCATAGCGCATACGAGCTTCTACATTCTTCGTGTCCAGGGAAATGATTTTTTTATCGGCATTGGCCAGTTTGTCTTTTTTGCCGGTTTTTTCATAGCACAAGGCAAGATCTTCCAAGTACGTCTTGTTTGAACTGTTCTTTTTTACCAGATTTTCAAGCTGTCCGGCAGCCGACTGATAGTTTTTTTCCTTCAGCAAAGCCTGGTAGAGGACCTCGCGTGCGTCAACAAGATTCCCGTCTGCATCGATAGCCGAACGAGCAGCATCTTTGGCCGTTTCCCACTGGTTCAACTGAGCCGATGCCAGGGCGATTCCCTCAAGCGCGGCTGCGCTCTTTTTCAGGCTGTTGGATTTTACGAATTGCTCTTTTGCTTTGGCGTATTGTTTCGATTTGAAATTGTACTGTCCCAGAATAAGATAGACATTGGGATCGTTCGGGCTGAGGCTGATCATTTTCTCATAGGTTTCTTTGGCCTTTTGTCCCTGCCCCGTCTTTTTGTACAAATCGGCCAGTCGAGCATAGGCTTCTACATTCTTGGTGTCCATGGAGATGGCTTTCTCCAGGCTGGAAACTGCCGATTTGTATTGCTTGAGCCCAACTTGCGCATCGGCCATCAGGAAATAAATGTCCTTAACCGTCCGGGCTTTGGAATCGGCGTTGACAACAAATTTGAAATGACCTAAAGCCTGTTGGTATTCCTTGCCTTTGAGCTGTTGACGCCCAACAAAGGTACGGGCCAGCAGGGCTTCCTCTTGCTTTGATGCACCGAATTGTTTAATTGCGGTTTTGTAGCCGGCAACGGCTCCCGGTATATCACCAGACTTTTCTTTGGATATGGCACGATAATATTGGTCTTCGGCAGTCGTTTTGTTCTTGGGAATTGCTTTGTCGTAAGCATCCGCCGCCTGCTTGTAATCACCTTTTTCATAATAGGCCCGCGCTAACGCAAGCTGCGCTTCGGAAAGGATCGGCTTTTTCTTGAGTGCTTCTTTGAGATACTGGATAGCGGCGGACGGGTCACCGGCTTCCGCGTTGGCCTTTCCCAGCATGAATGCAATCTCGCCGTCGGGTTTTTTATCGTATGATTTCTTGAGAAGTGGAATTGCCTTCTGGTATTCTTTTTGTTCGTAATAGATGTTGCCGAGTGCTTTGTTTGCAACAGCATTTGTCGGATCGGATTGTATAACCTTTTCGAGCGCCTTCTTGGCCTCGCCAGGCTTTCCCTGCTTGATGCAGGCTTTTCCATACTCCCAACTGGCTTCGGCCGTAAAGTTGATATCCAGAGCTTTTTTGGCCATGGTTTCTGCGCTGGAATATTGCTCCAGTTTATTGTAAATCCGTGCTGCGCCGAAGAAAGATCCGTAATCTTTGGGAAAGCTGCGGGAAGAGACCAGGTAACATGCAAGAGCCTTCTCTGTGAGATCGAGTTCTTCATTGGCTTTGGCGACTTTGACCCATTCGTCGGCAGTACGCTTGGTTGGCGGCAAATTGCTGTCGGCATGCTCAATCGCTTCTTTGTATTTTTTATTCTTGATCAGCTTGTCCAATGCCTCGTCGGCATAGATAAGCAGTGAAGCGGTTAAAACCATTGTAACGGAAAGGTGCAAAAGGTGCCTCGGCATGTCGGTAACCTCCTTCTGTACAAATAGTAAGCACGGTGATGACCAGGTTCAAAGGTAGGATAAACAAAATTAAACTTAAAAATGAATCTTGGATAGGACACTTTGCAAGCGGTCAAGCGCTAAGTAATTCATTTGACTATTGAATTCTTTAGTATGTACCGGCATAAACCGACCAAAGCTCCCCGCATGGCACTGTCCTGATTATTTTATATAGAGCTGATAATTATCACCACCCGGAAAGAAAAGAGGCACTATGAATTCCAGGGGGACACTTTTAATTACCGGCGGCTCGAAGCGTTTGGGATTTGCCCTGACCCGACAGGCGCTGAGTATCGGATATAATATTCTGGTACATTACCGTTCGGACAATTCAGAGATGGTTGCGTGGACGGACCAGCATCGTGAGTTCAAAGACCGTATTGGCTATATTCGCGGTGATTTACTGGAAATGCATCAGGACCTCATTCCCGCCGCCCTGGACCAGGCGAGCGATCTTGTCGGCCTGGTGAACAATGCATCGCTTTTTACGGAAGGCAACATTGACAGTCTCGACCATTTCACCCGGACATTCGAGATAAATGCACTGACGCCACTACGGCTTTCGCATGCCTTTCATGCATGTGTTGGATCCGGATTTATCATCAATATTACCGATGCACATGATGATGGCGCAAGTGTCAACTTCATGAATTATCGCATGTCAAAACACTTCCTGAAAGATCTGACTGAACAATGCGCGCTGTGCTTTGCCCCGGCTATCCGCGTCAATGCACTCGCGCCCGGCGCCATGCTGCCGCCGCCGGGTAAAGACGAAGCGCATCTCCAGCGTCGAGCATCCAGCATCCCGCTTAACCGTGTTGGAGACATCACTGCGTTGCAGCAGGCTTTTGCATTTCTGACAACTAATGAGTATATCACCGGTCAGACTTTGTATGTCGACGGAGGCTGGCATGTTGTCAAGGGAGATTGAGATCAACCGTTGGGTATGCTCAAAACATGTCGGTGAGCTGCGGCAGAAGGCGATCTATATGAAGCGCTATTGTCTCGAAGGCTCGGCGATAATCTTTAAGAGTACCGCCGATGGGGTCGGCAACAGTGCTTTTGCGGCCAGGCTTATCGGGCCAGGCTGCGAGCAGGAACGTGCGATCGTTGACTTGCGGGAAAAACAGAGTTATATAATCCCGCTGCACGGCTTCCATAACGAAAATGATATCCGAACTTTTAAGATCCCTGCCGTTAAGCGGCGACGATAAATGGTGGGATATATCAATGCCATTTTCTTGGCATACCTCAACAGCGAGTGAGGCTGCGGGCTGATTTTCCTGTGCATGAATACCGGTAGATGCTACGTGCAGATCGTTACGTCCAAGCTCCATCCATCGCGAACGTAAAATTCCTTCGGCCATGGGGCTGCGGCACAGATTACCGGTGCATGCAAATATCACTTTGTGCAAGTAAAGACAACTCCAGCAGATTAATAAAACACCATTGAAAATATATTATTTTACCATTGTTAACCAGCAATGACCAACTGTATCTCATGTCAACACTAAGGCAGATTATATGTCACTCTCTCAGGAAGAAAAATCTCTGATTGCAGAATCCATGCAGGTCTATTTGCAGATTGTTGCCCGCCAGATGCCCCAGGCTCAGGTAGAGCAGATTGCAGCCATCGCCCAGGGCATTATGAAAAAACTCGACAATCTTCAGCCCGCCGGCAAAAAGGGCAACAAACCGGCCGGCATTACCGATGAATGGTACAAAAAAGTCTGTTCCACCTGCGAAAAGCTTTCGCCGTCAGGCTGCGAAGATAAAGTTACCGTCAAATTTCCCGGCAAGTGTGATCCCATACTCCACTACGAAAATCAGAAAAACCGGAAAAGATAGAGAAAAGCACCAACGAGCCTGGTATTCCACCTTGGCTAAGCAGTCGTGATCAAATAGTAATTTTTCTTCCCTTTTTGTATCAGCAAATACTTCCCGTTAAGTAAATCCTGTGCGTCACATAAAGTATCCTCGCCGACGGCCTTTTTTTTATTGACGCTTACGCCACCTCCTTTAATCATCCGGCGCGCCTCGCCTTTTGAGCCGAATACCGCCGCTTCTTTGGAGATCAGGTCAATGAGAGGAATGCCGGCGGCCAGCTTTTGCTTTGTCACGGCAAATTGCGGCACACCTTCAAAAACGTCGAGCAATTCTCTTTCCGACAGCGTCCTGAGTTGATCGGTAGTTCCTTTGCCGAACAAAATTTGCGAAGCGTTTTGTGCTTTGCGCAACTCAACAGCAGAATGAACCCGCTCGGTGATCTCCTCGGCAAGCGCTTTTTGCAACGTGCGGATATGCGGGGTTTTTTCGTGCTCTTCAATCAATGCAGCTATCTCTTCCCGGGGCCTCATCGAAAATATTTTTATGAAGCGACCAACATCTTCATCCGAGCAGTTAAGCCAGAATTGATAAAATTTGTAAGCAGAGGTGAGGTTTGGATCAAGCCATATCTTTTCACCTGCGGCAGATTTGCCGAATTTGGCGCCATCCGCTTTAGTCAGCAACGGACAGGTCAGAGCGTAGGCTTCTCCCCCGGCTTTGCGGCGGACAAGCTCGGTTCCGGTTACAATATTGCCCCATTGGTCGGAGCCACCAACCTGTATCGTGCAGTTTTTTTCGCAGTAAAGCCGGTAAAAGTCGTAGCCCTGCAGCAACTGATATGAGAATTCGGTAAACGAAAGCCCCGATTCCATGCGCTGCTTTACCGAATCTTTGGCAAGCATGTAATTAACCGTAATATGCTTGCCGACATCCCGGAGAAAATCCAGAAATTTAAAATCTTTGAACCAGTCATAATTATTGACAATCTCAGCCGCCTCGTCACCGCTGCCAAATATGAGAAATTTTTCCAGTTGGCCGCGAAAACGCTCCAGGTTATGCTGTATAGCTTCCTTTGTCTGCAAAACACGTTCTTCCGATTTACCCGAGGGATCTCCTACCATCCCGGTCGCTCCACCGACCAGCGCAATCGGTTTATGGCCGGCCCGTTGAAAATGCATCAGCAGCATTATGGGAACCAGATTGCCAATCTGTAAAGATTCTGCAGTAGGATCAAAACCGGCGTACACGACACGTGGAGCCTGAGCAAGCTTTTCTTCAATGCCGGGAATGCTGTCGTGAATCATACCCCGCCAGCGAAGATCTCCAATCAAATTCATTTGCCGTCCTTATTAACATATGAGATAATTATCTTGCTTAGAGGTTTTCAAAATACATATTGTTCGGGCAATTCCCCGAAGCAATATTTTTAATCCGGTACGGCTACCAAACGGAATATCATGCCATTGCTCGGACCACTCCTTCACCTTGTCGAAGGCTCGCCTGCAATTGCCTGGGCTGCGCTCGTTGTCGCATTTGTCATATTGGCAAAATCGGCGGATTCGTTCGTCGATTCGTCGGTAGGTCTGGCCGACCGGTTTAACCTGCCCCGGCTGGTCATCGGAATTATCCTGGTCTCGCTGGCAACGACCGCACCGGAGCTGAATGAGCAAGCGGATTACCTCACAGCACCGGCATCAAGCAGCATTTTTTCAATCATACGCCGGTTATACTTGCGCGCATACCACAGAGCCGTGTGCTCCCGGCGGTTCTCGATATTGACATCTGCGCCCGAATCGATGAGCATGCGCACGGCAGGTACATAGCCCCGCGCAACCGAATATATGAGGGCCGTTCCCAGTATTTCATTCGACGCATTGATATCAGCGCCATAGTGCAGCAATTCGTACATAATTTCGACATGCCCCCGGGATGCGGCAATTATCAGCGGCGTGCTGCCATAGCGGTTGCGCCGTTCCAGATCCACCATCTGTGTCGCAAGGATTTCCCGCACTTCTGAGAGATTGCCGTTGCGTGCAGCCGACATCAATTTGGTGTAGCCGTCGGCTTCCTCCTGCAAAAGCAGCCGTTCGATGCTGCGATAATTGCGTTCCATGGCAATCTGTAACGCCGTCCTGCCGTGCCTGCCCGCATAATCAACGTCGGCGCCGGCAGAAAGAAGCAGCCGAACCATATGGCGCTTGTTGCGCTGAGTTGCATGAATCAGCGGCGTCCTGCCCGATTCGTCGACAACATTTACATCCGCTCCCGCTTTGAGCAATGATTCTGTAATTTCAAGTTTATTGCGGATGACCGCATGGACCAATGCCGTCCGCTTATCACTGTCGGGAATGTCGGGATAGGCTCCGGCCAGCAGTAACTGTTCGATGATTTGCGAACTATGGTGCTTGACGGCCGATATCAGCAGCGGTTCGCCGCCATAGGCTTGGCCGGATGGGTCGGCACCGTATCTGAGCAGCAATATAGCAAGCTCCGGCTGCTTGCGCCCTATTGCATGTCCCAGCGCGGCAACACTGCTGTCGTCTTCACGGGTGACATCGGCCCCTTCGGCAAGCAGGATTTCTGCGATTTCTGTATTTGCGTTGATAACCGCCAGCATGAGCGCGTCTTCGCCGCGGTTATTGACTGCAAACGGATTGGCATGCCTCTCCAGCAACCAGATAAACATATCAAAGCATCCTGAAGCGGCAGCCGACATAAGAACCGTTCCGTCATCCTCGCCCCTAAGGTCGATAACGTCAAGGCCCCGGTCTATCCGGGAAGCACCGGCCGAATCACACCTCCACACCATGTTCAGCAGGGCGTTCCAGCCAGTATTCAGTGAATCGAACCGGGCTTCACTCACCGTGCCATGCGCGTCGTGCAAGCGCGGTTCTTGCCCTGCTGTCGGGTAGCGCATCAGTACCAGCAAAACCGCCACAGCGGATACGATTACGGGCCTGTTCCCGGCTAAAAGTGAGGCTGCTGTCATAGATGTTTCCGGCCGGTCGGAATTGATGGGAAATGAACAATTCAGGTGACCGGCGCTTCTTCTGTATCCTGAAATATGTCCTTTCCTTTCTTCTCAAGTGCGCTAGGCTTTATAATGCGGATTTTGCCCCGCGAAACGTGAATTAAATGCATTTTCTCTAATCGGGAAAGAATTTCCAGGGTGTCACCAATCTGCAAGTTGAGGATATCCAGTATTTCGTTCTGAGCGAAAGTCAGTGCAATTTCAAGATTGCCATCGTTACATTCGCAGGCCGGTGCAGAGGCCATCATTGCCAGCAGGGCTGCAACATGCGGGAGTTTGTCACAACCGACGCTATTGTCGATCTTCTCATCCACCTCCCGCAATCGCTGCACGAGTATCATGGTAATCTTTTTAAACCATTCGGGAATTGAGCCAAAAGTGCTCCTGAAGCTTTCTTTTCTGACAACATACGCCTCGGTCTCATCCAGAGCAACAACCGAAGCACTGCGCGGCCCTCCGTCAATGGCGGCCACCTCCCCCACAACTTCACCAACCCCGACCGTTGCCAGCTCGACTTCGATATCTCCCTCGGTCTTGAAAATTTTGACCCGGCCGGATTTGATGATATAGAGCTCATTGGAAACATCATGTTGCCTGAAAAAGCAGTCTCCGCGCTTAAACCTGGTGAGTACCTGATCAGCTTGCTGTTCTGCCATATTCTCCTCCACCGAAATAAAATTGACAACCAGTTGGTCTATTCCGCAAAAACTTTTGTCGATACGATCCATGCATCCGGATAGCCTTCCTCACGCAGTGCATTAAGCTCTTTTTGGGCGTTGGCTTTATGCTTGAAATCCCCCACAAATAATTTGTAATAAGGTGCATTATATGAGATATACACCGAATGCCGCGTTCTCATCTCAAGATTTTTTTTCTCGGCTCTTGCACGCTCAACCTGGCTCGTAGCGAAACACTGGATACGAAAACCGTCTATGAGATTTTTTTTCTTTTCATCCGGACCGACTTTGGCAAGTTCCTCGGAAACGATTTCAACAAAATCGCTTTCAGTCAATCTGATTTCATTGCCGCGGTTTAATGTGTCCAGATAGGTCAATTGGATGTCCTTCCGCTCCTCAAATTCGACTGCTTCAACATTCTCAATCTTTTCCTCCTCCTTGTCTTTTTTCTTGCGACCGAAAAACCAGGAGGCTGCATCGGCTGAGAATGACAGGATGGTCAGAAAGGCCGTAAGTACATAGATGCAATTTCGTAAACGCATAGCTACTCCATTCTATAATGATTGCCCGGCACTGCACCAGAAAAATAACAGACAACTGTGCACAGCGCAAAATCAAGCGGCGGGATTGGCCACATATCCTGCAAAGAGAATCATATCTTTGCTTCGGTCAATAATGAGGAAGAGGAATGGCCGGTCGCACTTGAAAAGCGGCAATCGTTCTTCTTCCGACAACTCAATGAGTGTTGCAGCCGCTGCGACGGTACCGGCTTCATCAACAGCAATTTTAGCCGTATGCAGTATTTTGCTGATAAAAAGCGGCGTTGCGTCGCTGATTGCGGAAAAGTTGGCCAGGGAGGTAAACGCAGAAGTTATTCCCAGTGCCTGCAGCGCCTCCGTCAATTCGGTACGGTGAGAGAGGGTGAATTTCGGTAGATGAATATCGCCTTGCCGCGTGCTGAAGCCGGAATCCAGTGCGGCAAAGTTTGAATCGCTGATCTCGTCAAGAGCCTCGGCGCACGTGCGCCCGCGTTCGGGCAGGATGAGCACCATGTCGGCATCGACATTTCCATAGCCGCGCCTGAGCAATCTACAACTTGCAAGCTGAGCGATATCATGCATGCCCATTTGATACATCAGCGTGCAGGCAACAGTCGAGTCGGGACGAATGTGGAACCCACCGGCGTAACTGTCGTCCTTGACAAAAGCATTCTGCCATTTGCCATTAAAATAGAGTGCATTGATCAGATACACCAAGGCCGATTCATCGACAGGCCCTGATAGTATACGGTCGATCATAGAGTTAGTCTGACGCCCGACCCATGCGTTTATCGTATCGGTAAGTGCGGGATCGGCGAAATTGCTGCGATACGCATCCCCGGCAAAAATATCCGACAGCGTGTGACTAAATTGATCGTGAATTTGGATATCCTTGCGGTACCAGAGTGAGGTTGCAGTATGGACCCCTTTCTGACTCCTAAGTGATTGACAAATGGCAGCCCAGTTTTTGCGTGTTTTGCCCGCTGCATATTCCTCAAGGTGCAGCGCTGCCCGTATTTCTCGTTGGGTCACCCCCTGCGCTCCCGCGCCCGCCAAAGCCAGCGAAAGCGCGATACTAACCGGGGACACGACCGCATTTTCACGGTAATCCTCGAATATGCTGCTCATCGCGTCAAAAGCGAAAGCAGCATACGCCTCAACAAATACCGATTCAGGAACGCAATGTTTGCGATGATCGGACATTCCGCAATTCTGAGCAGCACAGGCGCTCATTAAGAAAGTAGCCGGAACGGCAAACAGCAGGAAAGAGTGCAATGTACTTTTTCTCATAACAACATAAAAATACGATGCGGCGCCTCGCCCGAGTTTGCTCTCCGATTCGGAGATAAGGTAAAATGAACGAGAATCCTGATTTGTGCGACTGAAAGAGTACTGAGTCGGCCAATTGAAACAGGAATGTCATGAAAGCAACTATAATTCAACTCATGCTTGCCGCAGCTTTGGCAGCAAGCGGGATATCGATCATTGACGTAAGTGCCGCAGGGATAGCACCGCCGCATATCACGCCACATGATACCCAATTTAAAGGAAGCCTGGAGATTACCGTCACGTCCTCCACGCCGCGGGCATCAATTTTTTACACGCTTGACGGAAGTGAACCAACGCGCGCCTCCACGCTTTACACCCGGCCAATTTCCATTTCCTCCGGCTCAACGATCAAGGCAAAAGCCTACCTGCCGTATGGCCGGCATAAACACAGCACAACGACTACCCGGCGATTTGTCAACCTTGACGAGCACGGGCCGCGAATCCAGCGTATCTTTCTGCAAAAGCCACCAGCCGGCGGGAGTGCGTCAAAACAGCGCACGCTCATCATCGAATTCAACGAGCCGGTCATGCTCAATCCGCAAGATGCCGTACCGACAGGCAAAATTTTCACCTATTCCAAACAGGACAAAGACTTGACTGATGCATTTGCCGCCTATACCCGGGTGAGTGCGGGGCCGCCTGAAGAAATGGCAGCAATACACCTGCATATAAGTCCGCAATTCCCCTTGGAAACAGGGGACCGGATTGCTCTGCAGGCAGGCAGTGACTACCTGACCGATATCTATGGCAGATCCGCCTCCGACACCGGCGGGCATTCTGTAATCCTGGATGAAAAGCAGCAATTAACGATCGCCATCGCTCCCAACCCCTTCTCGCCGCATACCACCGAGCAGAAAGAAATAGTAATATCAGCCACATCCCTGCAGCAAATTCTCTCTGCCAAAGCGGTAATTTACGATTATCGGGGAGTTCAAATTGCCGGACCGCTGAGCCTGCTCAGTACGCAGAAAGGCTCATTTGAGGGTGTGTGGAACGGCGTCTCGCACAATGGCAGCCTTGTTTCATCCGGAACCTACCTGGCGGAAGTCACGGCAGTGTCCTTTGAGAAGCGACATGTCACCGCACGTATCAAATTCGGCGTGAAAACTTACTAGACAACAAGCTACCAGGAGTTGAATCTGAGATTTCTGTCGAAGGAGGGGAATGGTCCTTCAGAGTAATAGGGGTCGTTATCCCGCACGACGCTAAATCGCATCATAAAATTGTCATTCGGCTGCCAGGTCAAATGCATATTCAGGGGCATATTGCGAAAATAATCCGCTGACTTGACGTTGGTTGCATTGAGGTTGCGGTCAGGCGCATAACTCGAATGAAGAGGGAAGCCGAAGTTAAGATTAAGCGTAACTGGTGCGGTGAATTTGTATTGCAGCATCGTAGCGTACAAGCTTTGGGATATTACATCGTCCTTTCCGGTTGCCGACATGCCGAAGCTCATACTGTGATTAACCTTCAGGCGCGACGGATCAAGCAGCCCGGCATTGGGAGAGCTTTGGGTATCATCCGCATACGCCTGCGCGGTCTGAGCAGGGGCCAGTTGTATACAAACCGCTGTCGCCAGGGCAAATAAGGCCATCCTCTTGTTCATAAACCTGCCTTCCTTGATTCACTTGGTACGCTACTATCATAAATTACGAGGTAGCCGGGCAGTTATTACTAGTATACTATTTTCCCGTGATAATATCCAGACGCTAAGGCGCCGTTCCGCCCTGTTTACATCAATTTTTTCACCGCCGCCGCAATGATACCTACACCTGTTTCGATTTTTTCTTCAGGCGTATGCGAGAAGGCCAGTCTCAGGCAATCATTGCGGCTGCCGGATGGATCGAAGGCATTGCCGATCACAAACGCGGCACCATGCGACAAACTGCTGTCAAATACGGCGGAAGCGTCAATCGCTTGCGGCAGAGTCACCCATACATAGAACCCACCTCGCGGAATTGTCCAGCCAACCTCCTGGGGCATCGAAGCATTGAGAGCTTCCAGCAGGAGCGTTGCACGATGTCGGTATGCGCGACGCAGCTTCTCAAGATAGGGCTCCAAATAGCCCCAGCTGCAGAAATAATGCGCCAATACCTGAGTGAAAGCACCGGAGCATGCATCCATTGACTGTTTCGCAAGTTCACACTTTTCGATGAGCTCCGCCGGCCCCCAGAGAAATCCCAGGCGCATTCCCGGTCCGAATATTTTTGAAAATGATCCTGCATAACACACCGGAACCGTGCCCTCTGATAACGCCGCCAGCGGAGTGACCAGACGCTTTGATTCATCCTCAAAATAAAGATCCCCGTATGGATCGTCTTCGAGCACGACGACGTTATGATTTTCCAGTACGGAGATAAGTGCTTGTTTTTTTTGCGGGGTGTAGGTTATGCCGGCCGGATTGTGGAAGTGCGTATTGAGATAAACCAGCTTTACCCGGTCACCCCCCGCGGCAAGTGCGGCATCCAGCTCAGCAGGATCAATGCCGTCAGATGACAGCGCAAGCCCCTCTCCCGTATCAGCACCGTAAGATTTAAATGCAGCCAGTGCACCAATAAAGCTGGGGTACTCGGTAATTATCCGGTCACCGGGATCGCACAGCACTTTCGTTACTAAATTGATGGCCTGCTGAGCCCCGGTAGTAATCAACAGTGCGCCGTTTTCGACCTTAATCCGTTTCTTGCGCAACAGTGCGCGCACCGTATCAAGCAACGGCGGATAGCCCGAGGTAGGAGAATACTGGAAGCCGGCCTGCTTGTGCTCGAGCGCAATCCGGCGCATCAGCTCATCCACTTGCTCAACCGGAAAGAGGCTGTTATTCGGCATACCCCCGGCAAATGAAATAATGGCAGGATCCGCGGCAAGCTTCATCAGCCTGCGGATTTCTGAAGAACGCATCTGGGTGGCTGCCTGCGAAAATGCAATCATTCAGTACCTTATCTTTTAACTGAAAACAGAACATCTCGACTGGTACATCGTTTCACACGCCAAATCCGCCGCAATGTGGCGCAAGGCTGCCAATAAGCAAATCCGCTCCCTGCGGCCGGGGCGATGATGATTCAAATACAATAGTTGTATCGACATTGCCCCGTGGCAGAAAATCACCCGCCACCAGTAGCCACCGGGGCTGCAAAATATCGTTAAGTGTGGAAAATATATGAGCAGTTACCCGTTCATGAAAGGTACCGATCATGCGGAATGCATTAAGGTAGAGTTTCCATGATTTCAATTCGATACAAAGTTTATCGGGCAGATAAAACACCTTTATTGCAGCAAAATCGGGATATCCGGTTTTCGGGCACAAACAGGTGAATTCGGGAAAGATAACGCGAATAATCCCTCCGCCTTCGCCGCCGGAATCAAAGGGACACGCAAATGTTTCCAGCACGGGCAGACGCTTTGCGGCAAGCGCATCTTCGAGGAGTATGGATTCACTTTCATGCATATCAGGTTTGCCACTCCGGTAACGGATACATTGAATTATTTTATCAATAATCCTAAAATAATGAATGAAGCGCAAGAGCAAAAACATCGAACCAGCAGCATTCCGTTAATTTCCTGCTACTTTGCCCTTGACTTGACAGGAATGAGTTAGCTAATTTTAGACGTTTCGGCTTTATCAGACCTTTACCCTTTACCAGGAGTTAATATGGCTTACAAAATAACCGACGAATGCGTAGCATGCGGATCTTGTGTCCCGGAATGCCCTGTTGAAGCAATCGAAGAGGGCGATCCTATTTACACGATTGACGCGGAAAAATGCACCGATTGCGGCGCCTGCGCAGATGTTTGTCCTTCTGAAGCTATCGTTTCCGAATAATTAGCAAGGCGGGTAACGCAATTTAGCGTTCAAATAGAATTTGTTGCCGACGGATGCAGGAACGGGGAAACCGCTCCTGTATTTTTTTTACCCCGTGATGCATTTCAGGACGCGGCACAGCATGCAGACCACTAACCTCATATATCTGCTCGGTTCGGTTCCTGCCGCCGACAGGAGTTTGCTGGAAATTATTCTGAACAGAATTGAGGTGGAAGGCTGTTTTGTCGATGTATCATCTTTAGAGGCGATCCCTCAATTTTCCACTCCCCCGCTGGGTTTTTTTTCGTATCTTGACGATTCTCAGGATACGTTGATCAAGGCGTTCGGCGCACTACCGATCGGCACAGGCCGGGATATTCCGTTCTTCCAGTTGTCAAGCAATTCAAAAGCTTGCGAGGCACGGCACTCTATTCCGGTAACTTCCTGCTTTGCAAGTCCGCTTTCTGAGCTGCCGGCAGAAGCCATGCTTTCGCAAATCGCAAACAATAGCGAGATAGTTGCCAACAATCGTCAGTTGCGAAGCGAAATCGTGCGCTATCGCAATGAAAAATCCCGGATACTGCAGATTGCCTCGGCGCTCTCGGCGGTCAATGACCTCGATTCACTGCTGGAGCTTTTCCTTACCAGGAGCAGAGAGCTGGTCAATGCAGATGCCGGCAGTATCTACATTCGTGAGCTTACGTCTCCGGGCGGGGCATTCGGCAACTCTCTGCGCTTCAAAATAGCCCAGAATGACTCCATTGATGTATCCCTCAAGTCCCGCGAGTTTGTGATCCCGATCAGCCAGGAAACTATTTGCGGATACGTTGCGCAAACCGGCAAGCCGCTGTCTCTGGACGACGTGTATACGCTCGATGGTGAAGCGCCATATGCATGGCAACGACACTTCGATCTTGATTTCAAGTATCGCACCAAGTCGATGCTTACCGTACCGCTGAAAAATCTCAAATCCGAAGTCGTCGGCATTATGCAATTAATGAATCGCAAGAAAGATTTTGACACACCCATATCGGATCAATCCGATATCGAGGAGCAGATCCTTTCCTTTTCGCGTTCGGATGAAGAGCTGGTGCTCTCGGTTGCTTCGTTGGCTGCAACCAGTATCGAACGTGCGCTGCTTTACAACAGCATCCAGAATCTCTTTGAGGGTTTTGCAAATTCGGCCGCGGCAGCTATTGACGAACGCGACAGAGTTACCGCCGGCCACTCAAAACGGGTCATGGGCTACGCGCTGGCCCTGGCCGATGCGATGTCCGAGGATAGCCGGGGACCGTTCAGGGAAATGCATTTTGATGCCGAACGTAAACGACGCCTGCGCTACGCCGCGCTGCTGCACGATTTCGGCAAAATTGGCGTGCCGGAAAAAATTTTGACCAAAGAGAGCCGTCTGTCGCAGGCCGAACTCGATTTTGTCAAGGCGCGCGCAGGCTATATCAGGCTTTACCTCCGCACCAATCAACAGCCGCAGCTATCGGGCTGGCAGACCGAAGCCGAAGTCGATGCCGATGTGGCACTGATTGATTCGGTAAATCGAATCGGATTTATCAAAGAAGATGTGCTGGCGTCACTGCAGCGAATACGCGTGAAGACATTCGTCGATATTGACGGTTCCGAAAAGCCATTCATCACCACCTCGGAGTGGGAACACCTTTCGGTGCGCAAGGGCAATCTCACCACGGCGGAGCGGGAGATTCTCAACTCACATGCCGACGGCACCTTCCGGCTGCTGGCTCGCATTCCCTGGACCCGGGAACTGGAAGATATTCCCGACATTGCCTGCCACCATCACGAAAAACTTGACGGATCGGGATATCCGGACGGCTTGACCGATAAAGAAATTCCGCTGGAAAGCCGCCTGCTGGCGGTTATTGACATATATGAAGCCCTGGTTGCGCAGGACAGACCGTACAAGCCCAAAATCGAGCCGACCCGCGCCGCGCGGATACTCAGAGAAGAAGTCGCCGCCGGCCATCTGGACGGCGATATTGTCGAGTTTTTTCTGAACAAAAATATACACCTCATGTTTTACCACACATAAGCTGCCGGAGGTCACCCATTTTTTATATTGATTTTTTTCCAGGAGAGATCCCACATGCCACTAACGATAAAACGATTGCCGCTCGGACCGATAGAAACAAACTCCTATGTCGTCGCCAATGACGAAAATGCCTGTTTGATAATCGATCCCTCGCAGGGTTGTGAGGAGTTATTCAGCCATGTCAATGAGCACAAACTCAAACCCGCAGCAATCGTTCTGACCCATGGACATTTCGATCATATTATGGGCATTCCCGAAGTCAGGGAGCGTTTCGGGGAAATAGACGTCTGGGCGCACCCCGCAGAAGAATTGCTGTTGACCAATTCGATGTACAATGCCTCAGCGATGATGGGAATCGAGTTTACCTACACCGGTCCCGTTCGCCATCTCACAGAAGGCCGGGTAGCCATTGGAGAATTTGAAGCCGATGTACTGCATATTCCCGGGCACAGCCCCGGCAGCGTTGTGGTTTGCATCGAAAACAACTGCTTTTGCGGCGATGTGATATTTGCCGGCTCAATCGGCAGAACCGACTTTCCCGGCGGCAGCATGGATACTCTTCTAAGCGGCATCCGCCGGAAACTGTTCACCTTGCCGGACGACACCGTTTTGCACTCGGGACACGGCGGACGCACAACCATCGGCCGCGAAAAAAAACACAACCCGTTTCTGCAATGAAAGAATTACCCTATCAGAAACCTTTCCTGGCGCATCTCCAGTTGGAGAAATCGCTGAGCGAAAATACGATTGCGTCATATCGCTTTGATCTGCAGCGACTCGTACAGTATTGCTCACAACAGGAAATCGCCGGAATCAAGGACATTACTGCCGAATGCTTAACCGGCTATTTTCACGCACTGCATGACATCGGGTTTGCGCCTTCTTCAATTCAACGCACCTTGTCATCGCTGCGCGGCTATTTCGCTTTTGTCATAGCGGAAGGGCTGCTGCAGCACGATCCGGCGGAGCTGATCGACGGCCCGAAAGCCAACCGCTATCTTCCGTCGGTGCTGAGCGTTGAGGAGATCGAGGAACTCCTGGCGGCGATCGATACGAAAAAAAGGGGCGGTCTGCGCAACCGCGCAATGCTGGAGCTCCTGTACGCGTCCGGACTGCGCGTATCCGAATTAAGGAGCCTGAGCCTTGAGAACATTATTGCCGCAGAGGGATTAATCCGTATTTTCGGCAAGGGAACCAAAGAACGACTGGCTCCCGTAGGCGGCGAGGCCCTGCAATGGGTTGCAACCTATTGCGAAAACGAGCGTCCCCGGTTCATGCGCCCGACAAGCGACAACACGTTGTTTCTCAACGTGCGCGGGGGGAAGCTCTCACGCATGGGAATCTGGAAAATCATTCGCCAATGCGCTGTGGATGCCGGCGTTCGCACTAAGATATCTCCGCATACGTTTCGCCATTCCTTCGCAACGCATTTGCTGGAAGGTGGCGCCGACCTGCGCACGGTTCAGGAAATGCTGGGTCACGCCAATATCGTTACGACCGAAATTTATACGCATATTGACAGAGAGTATCTCAAAGAAGTGCACCGCAGCTTTCACCCCCGATATCGCATACCACACCGACCGGCAAGGCCATGAACCGCGCATTCATTCAAATACACTATCACGACCGATTAGGCGGTGTGGGAAAAGTTATTCGAAGCTATGCAGAATCATTTGAGAAGATCACACCAGCAGGCGATATTATGGCAAACTGCGTTATTTGCGCCTCTTCCCGCGCAGGCGTACATTCTTTTGAACCGGCGAAGACGGTGCATATGCCGTCTTGCGACTATCGCCGGTTTGTCGCCAAGAAGCAATTCACCCGCATGCGAGATGAACTGGCACATCAGCTGGCCGAATATGTAAAAAGGGCGGATACTGTTTCAACTCGCCTCGTTGTTGTGGCGCACAATATTACGCTCGGCAAAAACAGTGCGCTGAGTTCAGCCTTCGCGCAACTGGCCCACACCTTCAGTCCTCGATCAACCGTGCACTTCTTTTCCGTGATTCATGATCTCGCCGAAGAAGGCAGAGCCGACATGCTTGCCCAAATGCGCAAGGTGACGCAATTCGGCGAAACAATAGACTCGGTTTTCTATCCGGCATTGCCGAATATTACCTATGTTGTATTGAATAAACGTATTTACCATATTGTCAAGGCAGCCGGTTTACCGGTGCGTCTGCTTCCTAATCCCGTTGAGGTTCCCCGCCCTGAAAAAACTCTTTCGTCACAACAAAAAAACGAGCTGGTTGCAGCGATCGGCAAGCTTGCCGCCAATGACGGTGCGGCGTTTTATGCGAATCGACCGCTTTTTTTCTACCCTGTGCGCTGTATCAGCAGAAAAAACATCCCCGAAGCCATAATAATTGCCGCACTGGTGCTGAAGGCCAACCTGGTTACCGGCGGCCCGGGTACCGCAGAAGGTGATATTGACATGCTGGCGCGGCTGCGGTCACTTGTTCGTGCATATCACCTGCCGGTCGTATTCGATGGAAATCGTGTTTGCAGCTTTCTGAGCGACACCGATCCGTTTCAGCTAATCTACTGGAATTGCGATGCGTGTATTTCCACAGCCGTAGCCGAAGGATTCGGCTACGCGCTCTACGAGCCCTGGCTTTTCAAAAAGCCGCTGATCGGCAGGCATGCAAAAGGATTTACGCCGGGCAAAACGATCCAAACAGATCATTTATATGCCGAGCTGAACATACCCGCCACATGGATTGATCTTTCTGACCTGCAGAATACCTATCGCAAATCAATGCAACAATGCTATCCTCAAGAGGTGGCCCGTCCACTACTCGCCAAATCAAATCATATCGATTTCGGCATGCTGGACATGGGGTCACAATTTACGGTACTTCAAAAGCTCCTCACTCAGCATGCAGCACTCGATCAAATACGAGTCTCACCCTGCGCAAACAATGCTCCAGATTTAAAGACTCGCCTCTATCCGCCCTCACTCACCATTGAACGCGTTTGCGCCAATCAATCCGCCATAGCCGATACGCTTGCCGGCCGGGCATTTCTGAGCCGGTTTAATAAATGCTATTTCCGCCCCGTTTCCCCTACACCTGTCACGCGTCAAGCATCTCAACATCTGCAAAAGCACTTTTGCTCGCCCGAAGAATTCCGGCTTTTACTGACACCATCTGCATCCTGAGTGGTAAAAGATTATTTTTTTATCTTGACGAAAAATCTAAACTATTGGATAGTTAGAAAGAAATCTAACTAACTGAGGAGGACTTGTGACTAATACAACCAAACACGATTTAGTCGCAGATGTCTCAAAAACGACCGGACTTACCCAGGCGGATACGAAAATCGTTGTCGAAGAACTCCTGGAGTTGGTAGCACAAATCCTCGAGACCGGACGCAACATTGAGATTCGCGGTTTTGGAACATTCTACACCAAAGTGCGCAAGCCGCGTCCGGCCCGTAATCCCAAAACCGGCGAAGTTGTGCCTTTGCCTGAGAGAGTCGTCCCTCTTTTTAAATACTCTAATGAGATGAAAAAGGAAATCATTGCTGCACTCAAAGCCAGGGAACAGTCATCGTTCCCATCCGGGCTGTAACTACCTTCTGTATATTACTTTCTCCTATGTAAAGCGGTGCGAAAAAATAATTTCGCACCGCTGTTTTTTTGTTGACACCTAGAATACCAAGCGATATAATAACTTTGTGATTTTCATTATGTTACCCTTACAAGGTGGTACTCAATGAAGCGTTTTATTACCGGTACGCTCCTGGTGTCATCATGTGTTTTAAGAATGCAGGCCCAGGATATCTCATTTGACGAAGATGATGCAAAGGTAGAAACGCCATTTGTAGAAACGTCAATTTCACTTGGATTTAACTACGACTGGCTGCGTCCGCCGACTTCTGTTTCGTTCGAATACCCCAAAGGATACCTCGGTTTCAACATCCCCTTTGAGCAAAGTGTCAATCCGCTTGACATATACCGCTCTTTCGATCCGGTTGTCGACTCCATGTTCGCCGACACTAACTTTCTCATTAACGGGGAAGAGTTCAAGCCGACGGCTACTGCCCGGCAAAGCCCCAATTACACCTTGCGCGTTGACGTGCCTGCACTGGGGGGCGTATGTTCATTTTCAAATATCGAAAATGTGTCGCTCTCCTACCTCAACCAACTGGGCGTACCCGGCTCTCAGGCCGGCAGTGAAATAAAAGACCAGGGCGTTTCATTTTTCACTCGCGGAGTAATCAGCGTTCCAGTCAGCTTTGATGCATCGTGGGAAACAATGACATTTGGCTATGCCTATCGCGTCAATCGCCAGTTGACGTTTGCCTTCAACCTGCATCGCCATATTTTCAGATTGAATATGCGTGCCAAAATCGGCGTTGAATTACTGGGGTACGCCGATATCGATCAGGACGTCGTGCGCGAGCGAATCAACCTTGATTATTCACTTGGGGGCAGCGCAGACGCCAACTACTCGGCGGAAGCATGGTCACCTTCTTTCGGTATCAGATACTGGCGATTTACCTGGACGTCACGTTTTGGCATCGATACCAAAGCAAAGGGATCACTGTTTGCCGACTACACCCTCCCCTTCTTCGTCGATCCGGAAACATTTGAAGTTACCCTCACCGAAAGCCAATTACTGGACCCGGCGGTTATTTCTCAGTTGGCGCAAAGCGACACCGTAAAATACACGCATAAGTCAACAGAAACGATGACCTGGAAAATGCCACAGGGCCACACCGTTGCATTTGACATCATCAGGGACAAGCTGACCCTTTCCTACACCAAAACGGTAGGTAACCTGGAAACCAGTCTCAACAATATCTGGCGCGTTAAAAATGAAAATGAAGACAGTCTTACTTCAAGCGTAGACACAATAGATTTGAAGTTCGGCATAACCACCGACAACATGATTCTGCTCTCGGGAAATTTCAGAAATGCGTTTTTCAATATCGGTATTTTCACACTGGATATGCAATTTGATCAGGAAAAAAAGGTGGCGTCGCGTGCGCTGAAGCAGGCGCTTCCCGACGCTTATCAGTATATTACGCTCGGCGACGCCCCCATGCTCCCGGTGCTCAATTTTGGATCGGCGCTGGGAACTAAAATGCAGCTTCTTCTGGAGCTGGATGTACTACCGCTTCTGGCGCTCAAAACAGGTGTGATTTATTACTTCTGATCTGGCATAATGCCCAGTAATGAAAGGATAGAATCCATGCACGTATTGAAAAGGCTGTCATGCATTGCTATAGCAATTTTCTGCTGTACGATCTTCGCACAACAAAGCACGCCCTACGTTCTTACCAGCTTTCCGCTTGCGGCAATTAAAGCGGATACCCTGGTGGAGATACGCTGGGCGGGTTCGGCCCGCCCCGAGCTTGTTTTGCAGGGAGTTACCCCCGATTCGGGCATTATCTACTACGACCGGGCTCCTGGAGGCTCCGATCTTGGAAATTATCGCTACCAGGTAACCAACCCGACAATTTCAAATACGCACATTCAGGGCAGTCCGTCTCAACGCCAGATATATTTCAATCCTTCAGAGCAAACCGACATGAACGCGGGAGTGTTTTATTTCATAGTCGGCTGGCCGATGCCAAACGATACTTTTTATTCGAATGAACTCCAGCTTATTGTGGAGACAACAGAACCTACCAAACTGACGGAACCATCACAGGCAAACATAGAAGATCTGACGCCAACTTTCGAATGGGAGATTAATCCCGGTGTTCCATATTACCATATCATACTCTCCGACGAGAAAATTCAGATCGACAGCTCCGGCGAAGAGCTCAATGTTGAGGGTTTGAGCATTATCTGGCAGGCAATCACGCCCAATACGCAAATAGTTTACGGCGCTCCCGATCCCTCCGGTACGATTACCGCTTCTCCCCCGCCCATGTCGCCCGGCCAGACCTATTCTATTGTCGTATTGAACAACTACGGCAATCATCCCGCCTATACATCAACAAAGTTTGGTTTGCCCAAAACATTTACCATTGCAGGTGACGAAGATGATACTTTGATCCCACCGGTCAACGCATCGCCGGCCGGCATTTCAACCTCGGATTCCAGCATTACCTTCAAGTGGACCAGTCTAGACACGGCCAAAGCAAACACCTATAAAATTTATGTCTATGTCGCCAACGATCTGGGCGGTGTCAAAGCACAACTGGTTGTCTGGGAAAATGAAGTCACGGCACAGACATTTCAAAACGATGACGGCACCTGGATAGATACCGCTTTTGTGACGATCGATGCACAATCGGTTCTTACCGAAAATCATTACACCTGGAAAGTGATAGCCATCGATGATCGCGGCGCGGGGCGGGCCGGGGACACCACGGGCTTCGATTATACCTCGCCCTCCGGAGTGTTGCGTTGTTATACCAAAGAGAAAATCGTATCCGGCAACGACACGATCACCTCCAATGTTTCGGCTGTCGAGATCCAGGTGGAAGTACTCGACGGCTCTCTGGAAAAACCGCTCCTGTTTTACACCGACAACAACGGTTACCTCAAGCGCGATCGACCGGTAGGAACCTACCGTATAACCGCAGTCAAAAATGGATTCGAGCAGCAGTCCAAGACAATTGTTATTGAAGATGATAAGACAACAGAGGTCACCCTCTACCTCAAACGCCCCGACGCGACGGTATACGGGAAAGTCGTTGACGAATCGGGAGCCGGCATCAACCTTGCAAAGGTGAAGGGAATCTCGGAAAAGGGTGATACCTTGTATGCCGAAACGGATAAATTCGGCAGCTTTATACTCAGTTGCTACAAGAGCGACTGGAAAATTACAGCCGAGAAAATCGGCTACATCACCTCATTGCCGCGCGACACCTTTGTTACTTTCGGGCAAAATGTAAACTTCTCAAGCATTGCACTCGAAAAAGTCCCCTTTCAGATTTCCGGTACTGTAAAAAACAATAAAGGCCGGGCTCTGATCGGCGTCAAAGTGCAACTCTTGAGAGAGGGGGTTGTTGTCGATGAGCTTCCGTCCACTTCACAAACCGGGGTCTACTCCTTTTCCGCCGAAGCCGGTACCTATAAGCTGGAAGCAACCAAAACCGGATTCACGACCTACAGCAAAGAGGTACAACTGTCAAGTTCGTCCCAGATCAATATCACGATGCAGGCCGGTGCGGCTCTGGTCAACGGGTATGTGTTCGGGCGCTCCTGGGTTTCGGGCAAAGAAGTTATCGCCCCAATAACCAAGGCAACCTTGACCTTTACCAATGTGATGGATTCCACACAGATTACCAGCGTGCAATCCGACGCAACGTATGGTGATTTTCGCATCAGTCTGCCTGGGGATGAAAACTATGCCGTCACGACCTCTGCCAAGGGATATGTCACAGCAGGCACCATCGATACAGTTAAGCTCAAGCCCGGGAAAACAAAGGCCTACAACGACACGCTCCAGGGACTGGCCATGATACGTGGCGTCGTCAATCAGATTAACGACACTACCGGCGCTACCGTCGGAACGGTTGGCAATGCGAGTATCTCACTTGTTAACACGACAACCGGCCGGGTATCGGCAACAGCCACCTCGCAGGCTAACGGCGAATTCGAGCTACGCAATATCGCGGATGACAACTATGTGATCAAGGCCGGAAAAGACGGCCTGGTTCTCGACAGCGTAGCGCCGGTTGAAACCCTGGAAGTCAAAACGGGCAAGATAACCAACGCCACTCAGGATATACAGGTCTTCATGGTTGCCGGTACGAAAACTATCAAGTGGTCCATTAACAACGGCATCGATCTCACCAGCTCGATCAAAATCCAATCACCGCTCGAAAAAACCATTAAGCCAACCGACTCCCTGACCGGAGCAGGTTCGGGTGATTATGTCGTTATTGTCGACGCGGTGGAAGATTCGATCATCGACCTGGCATATCATGCCTTCACCGTACCCGACACAGTCGAAACCTATACAGACGATGTTCAGCTTTCCGTTTTTCATACGCCGCCGGATACGGTCGATACGCTGAAAGTTACTTCGCTGACACCGCTTGACACCGTCACTTTCTTTTATCGCTCCATATCCTCACCGACCTACACCAAGCAAGTGCAAGCCGGTCCGGCAACTTCGTTCAGCTTTGCGCCCTTGCTCGAAAAAGACGGCAATTACATGGTGTATTATTTCGTGTGCCAGGATACTCTGGGACAAATTTACGGGTATGAGCGCGAAGCCTATAAATCATACGTAAAGCCAAATCCGCTCTATCGCAAGCTCGAAATAATTCCGGCATCCTCGGACACGGCAACCTATCCGGCCGATTACGACCTGACGTTGCGCTTTCAGGCTTATTTCAGCTCGGCTTTTATCAAAGACAGCACGATCAGCAGAAACGCCGTGCAATGGTCTATTGAAAATCCTCAGGGCACCACCCTGAACGGCACCGACTCCACACTGGTTACCGTTACCACGGCAAGCCGAGCAACTACAGCAACGTCCGGTCCGGTCGTAGTAAAGGCAAGCATTGTCGATGCGTCAAAAATGTGGCCGGGAGTTTCCGCCACGGCGTATATTGCATTTCATGTCGCCTCGCAGGGCATCAGCAAAATTGCCGTTAGCCGCACCGATCCCGCCAATCCGCTTCCAATCACGACTGCGCCGGGAGATTATGCACAATTTAATGCTACCGCCACGGACTCTGCGGGCAGCCAATACGCACTGACTCCCACCTGGTCTATTCAGCCGGCGAATGCGGGTACCATTGCCTACAATGGTGTTTTCTCGGCACACTCCTCATTTGCAGGCAGAGTACAGATTTATGCCAAAGGCGGTACTGTTACCGGGCAGTACAATGTTAATACGACCGACGCGGCAAAGTCGGGCCTGGAAGTACAGCATATCGTCAGCAGAAAAAGCATACCCGATACGATTAACAGCTTCAGGGGTGCACGCATTGTGCTACCGCCCTTTGTCGTGGGAGCCAATGAAACCGGAAAGATGACAGTCACAACTCCCCCGCTCAGCAACCTCATAGAACGCGGCCTGGGCGCTCAGAAAGCAATCGGGCAAGCTTATGAGATTAATGAAGTAAACGGCATTGCGCTGCAGCTATCCGACACCGGTTCGGCAGAGATCACACTTGACATGCCGGAATCTCACGTCGAGGCCGCGGCCGGCAACAAGATGAACTTCTCCATAGCGCGCTGGCATGTGGACAGCTTGCGCTGGGATACTCTCAGCACCTCTCAGGTAGCCGCCAACGGGAAAACAATAAGCGCAACGCTGACGCGCTTTTCACGTTTCGGCATTCTGGCGGAAGCGAAAAAAACCGAGGGATTTCTCAGTGTCTGGCCCAATCCATTCTCACCATTTGGATTCAGCAGCAACAACAATAAAGATTACTATCGCCAGGCAGTAAGCAGAAATTACAAGGATCCATATAACGAATCGGATATAGCCGCGACTGCCGGGGGCACCTGGATTCGTTTTAAAACATCGTCAAAGGAAAACTTTGCGCAGGCTCGTGTTCGCATCTACACAGTACTTGGGGACCTTGTCTATGCAGTCTCTCATGTCAACCTAAGATCGAACACGGATTATTTCTTATGGTGGGACGGCAAAACCACCGAGCGCGAAATTGAATTACGCCCGCAATCTCAAGATGACGCAACGTTTTACACGCCCGGCAAAAAGCTATGCCGCAACGGTCGATATTTTGTCGTCCTGATGCTCAAAGATACCAAAGGCAAAAAGCGCTATTATAAACAACAGGTCATTCTCATTAAATAATACAGCAGAGCGGAGGCTACTGTGAAGATTGCATACTGCATGCTCATCATTTTCGTGCTGACGCATTTTCATGTTCTGCAGGCTGATGAAGTCAGTATAAGCGAATCGAAGATCCGTGTCGGTTTGCTGAATCTGGAAGCTTCGGGCGGCGACGTCAGCTTTGCCGACAACGCCAATCAGGCACTTAAGACAAGTATGGACAACGTCGGCTTCTACGACGTCTATGACCAGACCGCAATTCAGGACGCCTTCGCGCAGATGAACATGAAGCTTCCCAGGCGATGCAGGGATCCCCGTTGTGTGCGGGAGGTAGGCGCTACCGTGCGCATGGACCGCATGGTATTCGGAGCAATAGACAAAAGCGAAAATTCATTCGGCATCTCCCTGCAACTGCTCGATGTTGAAACCAAGCAAATCATCGAAACCGTCAGCCTTGAAAGCGAACCGAACGTCAAGCTCGAGGAGCTCATCCAGGCAACGGTGGCTAAGTTGCATGGCCATCAGGACCAAGATCTTGCAATTAAAGTACATAAGTATTTTGGCCCTGAAATTAACCATGAGCTGGAATGGGGCATATCCTCCGGCGGTGTAGTTCTTGCGGGCCTGATCTGGGGGCTTGCAAGCGGCGGCATCAGTGCAGGAGGAGGTGAGCCGGCCTGGACGGAAAGCATCAAGGATATGGATAAATCGGGCATCCCCACCAGCGGACACAACATTCCCCTTTCGGCCCGTCCGGCATCGCTGGCCAACTGCTATCTGGCGGAATCTAATGATGCATACGGCGTGCTGTACAACCCGGCGGGAATGGCATGGGTGCACAATCGAGAATTCGCTCTTTCCTATCAATACCGTTTTGGCGAGCTGAATAATGTCGCCGCCGCGTATGCCAACAAGGCGACCCGGGAAATTGGCTTCGGCCATGCATTTCTGTATGTCGGCGACAGGGAAGATCTACTGACGGAGATGTATTTCATCACCGCGGCTGCCTATAAATTCAACAGACTGCTGGCATTTTTGCGCCCCTTCTCGATCGGCGCCTCAATAAAACTGATGAATCTCACCACCCCTGAGCTCGAAGACGGCAACTCCTCGCAGAAAACGTTCGGCCTGGCCGTTGACCTTGGGGTGCTCGCCGAATTTTCAGATAAAATAAAAGGTGCGATGGTACTTAAAAACGCACCAAATTTCGAGCATGTCAATAATGAGAAGGCAGGATACAGCTACGTAACCACACAACCGATTACCTTGAATTTTGGTGGAGCATTTCACGTTGGCTACACAACGCTGTTGCTCATGAACATACAAACCCCGGTCTATGAAGATCAGCCCTGGAAAATGGCCGGCGGTATCGAACAGGAGTTGTTCAGAGTGCTGCGCCTGCGAGCTGGAATCGAAAAAGAGATTCAGGCAAATGTTGATACCGAATGGAAGATCACTCTGGGCAGCGGCATGCAGTTCAATACTGAATCGCTGCTGGGCCGTTACACGGCAATAGACGCCTCCTACGAATTTAATACTCTGCTGCTGTTCTATGTACTCAATGTGTCGATGCGCTTTGCCTTCTAAGTTCGGCCATTATAAATCAATTACCAGCAGGGTTATATCATCTTCAGGAGGACGATCGGGGCCGCAGAACGTACGCTGATGGTTCAGGATGTCAACGACGGTCTTGTCGGCGGGTTCATGCGCGGTTTGCAGGGCAATCTCTTCTAACCGCTGCAGATCATACATAACCTCTTCATTGTTTTGAGCTTCGGTCAGGCCGTCGGTATAGAGGATAATGCGCTCTTTGCCCGGCTCATAGGCATAGTGTGTCTCTTTCAGCATCATATCGGGAAATATTCCCAGAAAAAGCCCGTCGGCGTTGATGCGTTCACAATTCTGTTGCTGCTTTTTAATAAACAGTACCGGACAATGACCTGCCGAGGTATAGTGGAGAATATGCTCTGAAGTATCAAGAACGGCATAAAAAATCGTCACGAAATTATCAGTTTTTATCTCTTTCAAGAATGTCTCATTGATGTTTTCGAGTGTTTTCTGGGGCGAAAATTCATTTTTGGCAAATATTTTCAGCAAAACTTTGGCCATTGACATAATCAATGCGGACGCAACGCCGTGCCCGGAAACGTCAGCAACGATAATTCCGTATTTATCGTCCTGCAATTTGAAAACATCGTAGTAGTCCCCCCCCACGGCAGAGGCAGGAATGTATTTGGCACTGATGGCAACATCTTCGGAGACATTAATGTCCTGGGGCAACAGGCCTTGCTGTATGGTACGCGCATGGTCCAGATCGTTGTTAATTTTTGTATTGGCAACCTGCAGGTCATTGTTGACAATTTTCAATTGGTTATTTGCTTTTGACAGATCATTATTAGTTACTTCAAGCTCTTCGAGGATGCGGAAATTCTCGATAATCAAACCGGCCTGATTGATAATCGAGGTCAGATTGGTAACGTCGTCGCTGGTAATCATCCGGCCCGACGCATTACGATCGAGCCAGAATACGCCGGTGCACTTAAAGCAGGAGCAGCTTACACAACGGCGTCTGCGTTCATCCTCACTGATGGCCGGCATGGCCTCTCCGGCGCCGGGGATGCTCCAGCAGTATGGGTTGTAGCCGCCATAGGCCGGGCAGGATGTTTTATTGCAAACCTTGAATTCCCAGCACTTTTTCGTGGCTTTGCTTAGCAGCGGAATGACAAGGTAGGACTGCGAATCCATTTTTCTGCTGAAGATATCGCATTGAGTATCGGGTTGATCAATGATCAGGTGCTTGTTGAGAAAAATGGAATCGGTTATTTCTCCGCCCTCAAATCCCAGCGGAATCGTTATCGTTTCGACCAGTCCGTCGTCACAGCCGACCCAGGCTTGCGGACGTAAACAAAAGTGCTCGGCATCGATGCTAAAGAGAATAGCGCGGTCAAATCCCAGTATGTCCTGCATGCCGAGCAGCAATGTCTTAAGAATTCCGTCGAGGTCGGTATTACTGTGCATCACTTTGGTCAGCTCGGTAATCATCGACGTATTCATTAGCTGGGCTTTGAGCATTTCATTGTGCTCGGTGAGTTGCCTTACCTGGTCTAGAGTATTCATAGCCGCCTGCGGGGAGATTGACGTGTGAGATATACTTGCAATGGCATTCCGGATAATTTAATGGTATCATTTGTGTTTCGGGAAGACAAGCCGGGAGATGCAGTGGCGCTTTGCAGGACATTGGCTGCCGCAAAGTGAAGCACAAAGCCGGCAGCAGCCCGGTTTTTGCTTTCTTTTGCAGCATTCGCGTATATTTTGTGTCCTTATAGTCACTCACATGCCTGACATTACACCGTACAAAGGATACACAGGTGAATATTCAACAAAACAAAAAAAAGCAGGAAATCAAACGCGATCCGCTGGTGGAATTTCTGCTCAAAGCCAGAAACTGGCTCAAAGCCAATAACAGCGCTGCTTTAGGCGCGGTTAGCGTCATCGTTTTGCTTTTTGTCGGCTATACCTTCTACAATTCGGTAAAGCGGAACCAACTCCGCAAAGCTCAGGAAACGTTCGGCAGAGCAATGATCGCCTACTCAAATGGCAGCATTGACGAAGCCGTCGAAACATTTGCTCTGGTTACCGACAATCACGGCAACTCCCCCCAGGCCGCTTACAGCGCTTTTCTGCTGGGCAATATCTACCTTAAGCAAGGCCGGGCCGATCAGGCGTTGAGCTGGTTCGAAACAGCCCGTGGCAAAGCCTCCGCTTCGCATTTTGTGTCCGCCTCGGCTCTGGAGGCTATTGCTACCTGCTATGAACGCACAGGCGAATACGAGAAAGCGCTCACCTACTTCAAACAGGCACTCGAGAATGATCAACTGGCTTTTCGAGCCCCGGCAATACGCTGGAAAATGGCACTGATCAATAAGCAGCTCAGCAATGCGGATATAGCCCGGGAATATTGTGAGGAGATAGTTGCGGATACCAGTGCAGCAACGTACCAGCAAAAAGCCCGCAATATGCTTGTTGAGCTGGCTGTAGCAAAAGGTTCATGAATTTATTCCATCTGCTCGACTTTGACCTCATATCACTTTCACACGCAATGCCGGGCAACAGCGATATTACACAGGCTTGAAGTTGCAGAAAAAAAAAGCACACATAACCCAAACCCAGGCTCTGATAGAGCTCTCGCAGGCAATTAATTCGCGTATCGATCTTTTCGGTCTGCTGCGCCTGATTAAAGGCATCGCAACCCGATTGATTGATGCGGATCGCGCTTCAATTTTTATACTCGACAAACGGCGAAAATCACTGTGGACGCTCATGGCCGACGGCGAAACCGTTATCGACATGCCCGCATCCAAAGGCATTGTCGGAGAAGTCATCAAAAAAAACGAAAGCTGCAATGTCGCCGATGTCAACAAGGACAATCGTTTTTATAATAAGGTTGACAAGCAGACCGGCTACGAAACCAGATCGCTGCTCTGCTCGCCTATGCGAAACAGAGAGGGTGCTGCGCTGGGCGCCATAGAATTACTCAACAAGCACAATGGTGCGTTCACGGCGCATGATGAGCAGTTGGTCAATATACTTGCCGCCCAGGCCGGTCTTGCTATCGAACACATCGAAATGAACGAGGATATCAGACACAATATAAAGCAGCTTGAGTTGCTGTTTGATATTCAGAAGAATATTAATGTGTCGATGGAGATCGAGCAGATATTTGAAATAATCCTTTCTAAAGTCATTGCGGCGGTTAAGGGTGAGTGCGGCATCATACAAACCGTCACCGCGCAGGGCATTACGGGATATCACGGGTTTCATCCCGACTTCGGTTCGCGCTTCTGGGAAGAGGACGATCGACGCTCATGTCCGCAGCAGCTCTTAAAACTGCTCGACCAGGTGGACGAGAAGGCTGCAACGCTTATGAAAAGCCCTTTTTACGCCGACAGCACCTTGCTTTACTCACCGTTGACCCGCGAAAACCTCAGGCTTGGCTACATTGCCATTTTGCGCGCACCGGCCAAAGAACGCCTTTTTAACGATATCCCGGTGGATTATCTTAAAATCCTGGCCGAACAGACAGTCTCACTGCTGAACAAAATGGAAGCGATTGACGAAAAGAAACGTTCCGAAAAACAGGCCCTGCTCGGAGCAATGCTGTCAAATATTGTTCATGATCTCAAGAATCCGCTAAGCGGCATATCCGGATTTGCTCAGCTAATTAAACGTAAATCCGATGACGTTAAAATCCAGAGCTATTGCGATATTATGCTGGAAACGCTTGATCGCATCGGTAAAATGAATTCGGAACTGCTCTTTTTCGTCAGGGGAGAATCAATTACTCTCGAAAAACAAAGCTTTTTGCTCAATGACCTTTTTGCAGAAATCACGTATCTTCTCTCGGAAAAATATCGCCAAAGCAACATCTCATTCGAACTGAAGGCCCGGGAGGAGATAAACGTCGTGGCGGACAAAGACAGGCTGGCAAGAGTTTTTACCAATTTCATCTCGAATGCAAAGGAGGCAATGGAGGATGGCGGAACCATAACTATCGAGTTGCGCAAAAAAGAAAATAGTGCTATCATTAAGATTATTGATTCCGGGCGGGGGATTCCCGGACATGTGCAGGAACGGCTTTTTCAGCCGTTTGTTACCTATGGCAAAAAGAACGGGACCGGCCTGGGCATGTCGATTGCGCGGAGCATAATCGAAAAACATGAAGGTAGGATCAAACTGAAAAGCATGCTGGGAAAAGGAACCACATTTACCATTACCATTCCGTGCGATACCTAGGAGGGTGGAGACATGAATATCGTTATTCTGGATCACGCTTACAAACGTAAGAGACAACTCTGCGAAGTCCTGGAGCTCAGGCGTCACAATGTTATTGGTTGCAAAGGCAGCGGAGAATTCTTGAACGCGCTTGACGAAAACTCCATTGACCGGATCTTAATCGACTGGTCGACCTGGCGCGAAGGTGCAGCTATTTACACCTATTTCAGCATCGAAAACAAACTTAAAATGATACCGATACTTTTTTATAACACACCGGAAGGCTTTTATGCCATCTCCGGTCGTCAATCCCACGAAAAAGATCGCGTGCTTGCTCATCCGGCCAAGACCGACGACATCATCAGCACTGCGGAACAATTCGCATAGGAAAGGAAGCATGGCCAGGCAGGGAGCAAAGGTTTTCATCTTTACCGATACAGACAAGGGCGGCATCATCCATGTTGCCAACATCAAAGGCGGAGTAGGTAAATCAACGGTTGCGACGAGTCTGGCTGCAGCACTGTCCCGCAAAGGCCGGACGTTGCTGATCGACCTCGACGCACAGGGAAGTGCAACCCATGCCTTCGGTAAAAACCCGCCCGACTGCGAATACACGTCGTGGTCGCTGTTTGCGCAGCGTTTTTCCGAAGCCGCCGGCAATCATCCTGCAATTCCTTCGCTGACAAACACGATCACCGGTGTTGTTCACAAATGGGAATCGCGCTTCTTCCCCGCTATTTTCGGCACGGGGGAGATTACTGATATCAGCGTTAACATCAACACCGGGCTCGATCTCATGCCGGCCAACGATCAGCTCTTTCATCAGGTATCGTTCTGGAATCTGCGTAACTTTCTCTTTAATCTGAATGTATGCCGTTCGTACTACAAGTACATCGTGCTTGATACCCCGTCTGTCTGGAATCGCCTCACCAGGGCGCTGTACTGCAACAGCGATCTCAATCTGATTCCGGCTACCCTGAATGCGCTTTCGACGCGCAGTCTCAAGGACTATCTGAAAAATGTTAAACACCTGGCAGAGCGCAACCCGCGGGTTAGAATTCGCATTGTCAAGAACGAAGTGTTCGGTTCAAAGCGTTCGACCATCAAAGGCAAAACACGAACCATGCATGAAAATCGCCGGTTCCTTGAATCATTGTGCGATCAGGTGATCATTAAAGGCGAAAGCGGCACATCGATTCTGCCCAAATCAATTCTCTTTGACATTGAGATACCGGAATCGGCGAGCATACGGGATGCGCAAGACAAGGGCAAACCGGTGCTGGAAGTCAAGCAATATTCCCAGGCGTCGAAATCATTTACCGAGCTGGCAAAACGCGTACAGTATGTGCTTAACATGCATGTCCCGGACAGAAAACATGCGCTGCTGAACTCACCGCTGCTTGCCCACGGCAGTGCTGCACTTACAGTGCTGTGCACGATCGGGCTGATTGGTTTGTTTTTTGGCAATTCACCGGTAAGGCATGCATCCGCCCCGCGTCCTATTGCCCCGCAACAACTTGAAGAAGCACCCGAACGCATTTTCTCGCATACCTTTCGCAAAGGCGATTCCATATATAAAATGGCTAAATATGCGATTTGTTTTTTCAGAGCCAAGGTGCCAAGCCATCGTCAGGTGAATGAGTATATACTCGAAACCGTTCACATCCACAACAAAACCCGCATTGCCGGAGAAGAGCCGGTTTTCAATGTTGACAAGATACCCGCCGGTACCACCCTCCATTTTTACCCGCCGGCAGGAGTAACTAACCGCAAGCAAGGGGAGCTGCGCCCGGTGTATGCATATTTCTGTTCTCTGCTTGCAGATTCGTTTCCGTATATTACCGGCGACTGGTGTGAACGGGGAACCGGTGGCGGCACGCCGCACTACGGCATCGATGTTGCGGGTAGAATGGGTTCCAAAATCAAAAGCCCTATCGAAGGCATGGCCGTTCGGCACGGCAGCCGTTCTGCGGGACGCACTCTCGGCGTGGTCAAAGACGGTTCGATAATCTTTTTCTCCCACCTTGACACAAGGTTTTTCAAAACAGGCGACCGGGTTAAAAAAGGAGACGATATCGGAACTATCGGGATGACCGGACGCACCAGCGGCCCACATGTTCACATTGGCTACGGTATCGCCAGCCCATCGGCGAGGGGTGCGCGATTCGGCAACCAACGGTACAGATTGACCGATCCGAAGCTATTCTTTTATCGTCAGGCATACTTCGACCATCAGGAATAGAACCGGAAAGCGGTGGTTGTTCCCGGCTCCCGGTGGTGGAGTCCCTGCTGTGCATCAGCATCAAAACGGAGCAGAATTTCGGCGGCGCAGATAAATCTGGTCTACCGCCGCATACTCGGAAAGCGAAAGCAAATAGAGCACTGCCTGAGCCACATCTTCGGGGCGCAGCAGGGCAGGCCGGTCGAGATCGGGCCGGGCGCGTGTGACCATATCGGTATCGACTCCTCCCGGCAGCACGGCCGATACCCTGATATTATGCGGTTGAGCTTCTACCGAAAGCGATTTTGTCAAGCCCATGATTGCGTGTTTGCTGGCAGCATAGGCGGACTGACGCGGATAGCCTTTAAACCCGACCACGCTCGACATATTAATTATATATCCGGATTTGTGCGCGACCATCATTTGCATCGCCCGCCGGCAACACAGAAACGTGCCGCGCAGATTGACAGCCATCGTGTGATCGAACTCTTCCAGTGACAATTGGGCCAGTTCTCCGAACGAACCGATGCCGGCGTTGTTTATAAGAACGTCCAGCTTGCCCTGCTCGGACTCGATGCGACGGAAACAGGCGCCGACGCTGCTTTCATCACTCACATCGAGCTTGACCGATGCGGCCCGGCAACCGTTTGCGGTCAATCCGTGCTCTACATTGCGCAATTCATCAAGCGAGCGTGCACCGATATATACCAGCGCTCCGCAGTGCGCCAATACTGAAGCAACGCTTTTGCCGATGCCCCTGCTTGCGCCGGTTATCAGTGCGACTGAATTCGTTAAATCGGTAAGTGCGGCCATAGGCAATTCTCGAGGCGTTGCCGACCTGCGACGCGGGCATTTCGCTGTTGCCCTCACCACACTTCACATCGGCGTTATTTTATCGTTCGCTGTTTAACAGGCTTTTTGCGTGCCGACGCGCAATATTGGTTGTTCCACCAAGCATGCGGGCAATTTCATCGACTTTCTGGGCGTCGCTCAATTCCTTGACATGCGTCACTGTGCGGTTGCCGGACGTCTCTTTGTATACGTGATAATGATGATGAGCTACCGTGGCAAGCTGGTGCAGATGCGAAATGCTGATCACCTGATGTGAAGCACTGAGATCTAATAAGGCCTGCGCAACTTCTCCGGCCACAACGCCGCCGATGCCCGCGTCGATTTCGTCGAAAATAACGGTCGGGATATGATCGTGACCGGCAAGCACGCTTTTAGTAGCCAGCATGAGCCGGGAAATCTCGCCGCCGGATGCGGTTTTCGCCAGCGGCAAAAACGGCTCGCCCGGGTTTGTCTGTACCATAAAGGCAATCATTTCCATGCCATGCTGGGCCGGAGATTGAAGCGGCGTAAAAGATGTCTGCCACCTGCCGCCGGCAAAACCCAATCGCTCCATATGCCCTGAGATCGCACCATCAAATGCATTAGCGGCCGTTGTGCGTTGACGGGTCAACTGCGCGCCGGCATTGCGGCATTTCTTTTCGCATGCTTCAACCCGTTTACGCAGCTCCTTAAGATCAGCTTCATCATTTTCGAGCGCGGCAAGGTCTTGTTCCAAAGCGCGTCTTTTTTCGACAAGCCCTTCGATATCACACTGATATTTCTTTTTCAGGCGCTGAATGCGGGCAAGCCGGGAATTAATTGACTCTATGCGGTTTGGATCGGGCTGTTCATCATCGGCTGCATAGCGCGCACAAAAGCTCTCAAGCTCATTGAACAGCGCTGCGGCGTTGTCGACATCATTAAGCCAGTTGGCAACCGAGCCGTCATACTTTGCCCATCCCTCCAGTTGGCGCCGCACCTGCGCCAGTGCGTCACTTAGCGACGATGAATGCGAATTAAACAGCGCACTGATACCCGCAGCATACTGCATGCGCTCCGCCCTGCTTGACAAAAGTTTCAGCTCCTCTTCAAGTTCCTGCTCTTCGGAGGGCCGGGGATTAAGAGCCGAGATTTCTTTGTATTGAAAGTCAAGCAAATCTTTGCGCTCACGTAATTGGGCCGCGCGTTTGCCATGCTCACGCAAGGCGCTCCCGGCTTCGACATAACTATGATAGGCACGGTCATATTCCGCTCGGTAGTGGGCAACGTGTGGAAGGGCATCAATGATTGCAAATGCGCTTTCGGGTTGCAAAAGCGACTGGTGCTCGTGCTGGCTGTGGAAGTCGATCAGCACATCGCCAATACGTTTCAACGTTGCCAGTGTGATCGGGATTTGATTGAGGAAGATACGATTTTTAGCAGCAATAGTTATGCGGCGGCGGATAATAAGCTGATCGCCTTCAAGACCGATTCCATTTTCGTCAAGAATTTCATGCAGACCGGCACGGGGATCGTCCAGCTCAAAAACGCCGGTAATTTCTGCTTCATCGGCTCCCCGCCGCACCATCTCCGACGAGGCACGATCGCCCAGCAGCAGACCGATAGCTCCGATCAGCAGCGACTTGCCGGCGCCCGTCTCTCCGGTGAACACCGAAAATCCTTCATGGAACACAACGCTGATATCTTCGATGAGCGCAAGGTTTTTTATGGATATATTACGCATCATACAAGTGGGCATCCCGTGCTTTGAAATTTTTTCCCCAGCCCAATTTGGTGCGTAACAACTCAAAATGAGTGCGAGCGGATAGCTTGACGATATTGTTGAGTTGTCCGCCATGGGCGACAGTAACGATATCGCCTTCTTGAACGCGCACGGTATCAAGGCCGTCGGCACTCAACAGCAGTTCGCAATTACCTGCGTCAACCTTGAGGCGAATATTCTTGTGCACCGGCAATAGAAGAGGGCGTTCGGTAAGGCTGTGCGGGCAAATGGGCGTCAGCAGCAGTGTATCGACATCCGGTTCGACAATAGGTCCGCCTGCCGCCAGCGAATAAGCCGTCGATCCGCTGGGTGTCGCAACGATCAGGCCGTCACCCTGAAAATCGGTAATATATTCATCGCCGTACCAGGCGGAGATTGAAATCAATTTCGGCTTGTCGCACCGGTTAATAAAGATGTCGTTCAGAGCATGAAAAACGTGCAATTCTTTGCCGTCCCGAACCAGTCTGGCTTCCAGCACCATTCTGCTGGTCAAAGCATACTCCCCCTTGAGCAGCCGGCTGAGATGCTCTTCAAGACGCTCGGGTCCGATGTCGGTGAGAAAGCCCAGATCGCCCATATTTACCCCGATAACCGGAATGGAAGAGAATTTGCACAAATGAATCACCGACAAAAACGTGCCGTCACCACCAATGGAAAGCACCGCCCGGCTTTTGTTCAGCAATTCATGTTTGTCATTCGCAACATCAGCCTTCGGGGGTGCAATGTCTTTAAGCACGGGATGAAAAAGCACATGGACTTCGTGCTTGCGCGACCAGGTGAAGATGCGCTCCAGCACGTCGGCAACGGCAGCGGTCTGCTTGAAAGAGATTACTCCAAAAGATCGAATTGCCTGCATAGCTTGCCTTTGCCCGGTCAATCAGGTTGCAATCGGTTTACGTTGAGATAAAAATACTCCATTTATTTACGGTACTCACAAATAGCATCCAGGCGTTGCGCCAGATCGGGCCAGCGTTTTATCAGCAGTGCGTCATTGATCGTTGAAGCTCCCAGACATTTCAGTCCGGCAACAGCGCACGCCCCCGCCAGACCGGGTTCATAGGGCCGCTCGATATCGAATCCGTCAAACTGGCCGGCTCCATCGATGACCAGTCCGTCAGGCAGTTCACCATAGCGGGCTCCGAATTTTGCAATGCATTCGGCAAGTTCCTCGAGCGGATCGGGGCTGTCCAGGCGGGCATCTTCAAGCCCGCGCAGCAGCGACTGGCCTTTGACAAAACATGAGGTAATCGCCAGGAGAGGCACATGTGCAATAAAATGCGCGGACGGGGTACAGGTTACTTTGCGCGTGTTCAACTCGAAATGCTGCAGTTGAATATTTCCGGCCGCACCAAAGGAGGTTGGCAGCGTCTCTTCAATTGCCGGTTTGCAGCCCATTTTGCGCACAAAGTCAAGCATCGGCAGATTCCAGGCATCCAGAGGTGCATTGTTGATCTGCAAAACACCGCGCTGCAGCAGTGACTTTGCTGAAATAAACAGTCCTGCCAGCAAACTGTCCCCGGGCAGCGCCAGTCTCACCGTTTCGACGGCCGGTTTACTGAAGTCAACAGAAATGGTAAAGGTAAGCTCTGCTTCGCTCTTTTTCTTTTTTTTGTAAAACCGGATGCGCCGTTCCAGGGGATCGGTACTTTCGCCGCCCTGGCTGCTCTTGACTTCCACCTCATAGCCGAAGTGCGGCAGGACAGCCCGGATGGGGCCGATCGGATTCGTTTCCGAGGCAAAGCGTATCGCGCGCTTGAGCCCGAAGGCAAGTCCAAGCAGCGCGTATATTGCGATCCATTCAACCTCACCCTCCGGCACGGCGTACCCTTGTGTATCTTTAAGTGTAAACAGCACTCCCTCATCCCGGCGACTGCTATCAAGCGTGCACCCCAGATCGGCCGCGCTGCGGGCAAAGAAATTAATACGAGCATCGCTGATATGCCTGATCGCTACAGATTTGCCGGACCCCAGAAGCGCAAAAACGATGAAATCCCGCAGTGGTATGTGGCAATTGTCAAATGTGACGATCGAAGTCCCCTCCGCAGCCTGCGGCACGATTTTGCAGGTTTGCTCCCCCGTCTCGACAGACACCAGTGGTGAGAGTATTCGTATCCAGCGGTCGATTTCCTCACCTGAAATGATCGGCTCGAGCTCGGCATTCACCCGGGCAATTCCCGCCATACACGCGGCCAGAAAAAAATAGTCGGGATCTCCCGGCATGGAAACTGCACCGCTCATCTCTTTTGTTGTGCGAACCTCGATCACATTCACGACCTTTCCCGGGCGTTGAATCCCTGTGCCTGCAAAATATCAATTGCGCAACGGGCAACGTCGTCCGATGCAAAACCGAGCCGTATCGTGCCGCCTTCACCTTCACGAATTTTTAGTACTTCTATGTCTTTAATGTTTATACCCCTATCCGACAACGCGGAGCTAATGGATGCAATCACGCCGGGCCTGTCCGCAACAACCACCAGTATCTCCCTCAAATTCGTCAAGTATCCCTTGTTGCGGGATGGAAGCGCGCTGCGGGTATCGGCGGCCGAATCGAAATGCGACTGCAGGGTATCCTGCTGCAACGCCTCGCGCATGCCCTGCAGGCGATGCAGCAATGTATCGAGCAGGCTGCTTACCACCGGTTTATTTGTCTGATAAATATCATGCCACATAGTGTAGGGTGAAGAGGCAATTCTGGTCAGGTCCCGAAATCCTCCGGCGGCCAGTTCAAGCGTTCCCTGATGACGAATGTCGAGCGTTGCAACTTCATTTACCAATGCTACTGCCAGCAGATGCGGTACGTGGCTGACGGCCGCAACAATTTCGTCGTGGATATGCGGCTCCACAAAGACTGCTCTGCATCCAAAATGCGCGGTAATAAACCGGGCAAAAGCCTCTTCGAGGGCAGAGGCACCCCTGTGGTCAACGGTTACAACATATACGGCATTTTGGAACAAATACGGATCGGCCGCAGCAGGACCGCTCTTTTCACTGCCGGCCATAGGGTGTCCACCGATGAAACTCACCTGTTCGGGCAGGCGCCCGGACGCAGCGACGATGGCCGTTTTCGTGCTGCCGACATCGGTAACAATCAGATCCTGCGGCAACTCAAGGGTAGATAAAAAAGCAAGCGTATCGAGTATCACGCTGATCGGCGAGCAGAGAAAAAGCATATCGAGCGAATCGATCTGATCGGCGAGCTCCTCATAAGGATACCCCTGATCGATACATCCCAGCTTGCGAGCAGTATCCAGCCCCCGACAGGATGAGAAGCCGACGATCTTGCCGTCAAAACCGGATGCTCTCAGAGCCAGTCCGATGGAACCGCCCAGCAATCCGACGGAATAGATACCAATGGCATGGGGGCAGAGTGTGCGTGGTGTCATGCTGTTCGTACTCACAGGAAATGATGAAAAAATATATCTCGGCCCCGGACGCTCTAAGCAGTGCACTTTGCGCGTGCACGCTCGCTATGTAATTTATAGCTATGAAATTGGCAATCGCGGTCATGTTCGCCATGATACTCGGTGTATCAACGGCGCCTGCACAACCGGCTTTCCCCGACACCGGCACGACAGATACACAGACGGTGGTCGACACGCACATGACCGCGTATTCATTCGATTCGCTGACTGTCCGGCATATCCTCAATATAAACGGGCTGGGCACCCTCGAAGTTGACCGGGTCAGTGACTCCTCGGGGGGCAGAATTACCAGGCTTAATCTGTATTCACGCCAACTCTCCGCGTTGCCCGACACGCTGGGGAGTCTGACCGCACTGCAGCATTTGTGGATTCAGGACAATTATCTTTCGCATCTACCGCAGACGCTTGGCAACTTAAACGGTCTGACAATTGTCTGGGCCAATAACAATCGCCTGAGGCTGGTTCCAGCATCGATAGAGCGGCTGGTACGACTGGAAGAGCTGCGTCTCAACGGCAACCGGCTCGATTCCCTTCCCGCCTCAATGGGAAATCTGCCGGAATTGCGCAAGCTGCAACTGCAAAACAATAATCTTACCACCATTCCGGAAACATTCACGCACTTGTTGAATCTGCGTTATCTCAATGTGGACAGTAACAAAATCTGCGTCCTCGGCAAGGGTGTATATGCCTGGCTGAGTGCCGGATCACCAGATTGGGTGCATACTCAGCGATGCAACAGGATTATAAACGCACGCAATTCACGCACCTCGGACACACGCCACGCATACAACCGGCGGCACAAGCTCAGGATATTCCTGAGGAAAAACGACGGTACCTTTAAGGCTTTTGGCGCCATTGACCCGACGGGTCGTCATCATATATGTCGGGCGGGAAACATTTGCACTTCAGCGGCTTTCATTGTTTTGCCTGCAGAGAGCGCTTACGGATCTCAGACCCAGAGTTTATATTAAAACTGGCCTGATAGTGTTCGAAATAATATACTTAGGGAGCAACGTGTATTTCGCATCAGGGAGCATTCATGGCAATACCATTTACTATAGATGAAATATTCAAAGTTGCAATCACTATTGAAGTCAACGGTGAAGCGTTTTATCGCAAAATAGCAGCGTTACAGAGTGAACCGGATAAAAAATCATTTTTGCTCAGCCTGGCGCATCAGGAGCAACGTCACCAGGAAATTTTCAATATCATGCGCAACGAAGTGGCGGCGAACGAACATCTGACCGAGTCATTTGATCCCCAGGGTGAAGCCGCGCTTTATCTCGACGCATTGATTGAGGCCTATGAGGACGAAGGTGATCTGCATAGTGCGGAAGCTCTGGAAGATAATGTTGCCCTCAAAGTCGCACTGCATAAAGCAATCGAGCAGGAAATGCACTCAATACTTTACTACCACGGTCTGAGAGACACGGTCCCCGAAACTATCAGCAAAGATAAAATAGATCGCATCATCGATGAAGAAAAAATGCATGTCGTGCAAATCGCCGGCATTCTCAAGAACCATCCGGAGATGTAATCAGCGCTTTTTCCAACGGCATCTTGGCTGATATTCCTCGACAACTCTCCATGCAACACCGGTATGTTTCCTCTTTTGAGAAGGTTTAGATTCAACTATTTTAAAGGCTTGCCCAATCTTCACTCAGGTGATAAGTCGTACCGTGTACAGGAAGAAACCGTTCTTTGCGATAGTCCATGGCATTAAAAGAAAAAAGCGCTGAAAAATCCCTCAATCCGATCGACCAAATCTGGGGACTCATATTCCTGGCTATTGGGCTCCTGGTGTTGATCTCTCTGGTTTCGCACTATACAAAAACCACCGACAATATTCTGGGCCCGTATGTCGGCGCCTGGCTGGCGGCAGGACTGGTTTACCTTTTCGGCGCCATACCGGCGCTCTTTTTTCCGCTTGCCGTGATGTATCTGGGATGGAACCGGTTGCGGGAGCCTTCACTGAGTGTGCGGGAGTTTGTCTACGCGGGGCTCTTTACCTTTGAGATTTGCACGATACTGGCCGTTAAGAACATTCCGCTTTCGCACCTATCCGGCAATGTCATCGGCAATGCCGGTGCGTACCTGCTACAAATGGTCTTCGGCGAAAAGCGATTCGGACCCTATTTTGTCTCTTTCGGCGCTTTTTTCATTACTGCAGTCCTTGCCTTCAAAATAAATATTGTTTTATTTGTCAAGACGGTTTTTTTCTGGATATCCCAAAGCGTCACAGCCTGGCAAATCCGGCGCAAAAGCAATAAAAAGCGACAGGTGGCAACCGGCGCCCCCGCGCACCAATCCCCGCCTCACCCAAAGCCGCAGGCCGCAGATTCGGTTGCCGCCCCGCAACCGCGCGAAGCATCCGCTTCCGATGACTCTCCGGAAGAGCAGGCCAGGCGACAGCTCGACGCCGAACTGGCCGAATTCAGAGCCCGCCGGCACGAACCGGTCAAAATAACCACGCTCGATGCAGCGGCCGCAGCAGACGAGGCAGAGGAAGAGGAAGAGGCCGGGTCGGGATATGACGATGACGAGGTCGCTCTGGATCAAGTAGACGGCGGACTCGCGCTGAATGAATCCGGCGATGACGAAGATCCCGCACCTGACCCGGAAACCGGCGACCTTCCGGACGGCTATTTCAAAGTTCCCGAAAGCGTCAAAGTCAAGCGCAAGAAACACGTAAAGCCGTATGAAGTACCGACCCCCGACACGCTCAGCGATCCGCCGCAATATTCAAGTTTTGTCGATCGGATGGCCATTGAGCAAAATTCGCAAACGCTTGAAAAAACACTGATGAATTTCGGCGTCGAGGGCAAGGTTGTTAATGTCAATCCCGGACCAGTGATCACCAGCTATGAAATCGAGTTGGCTCCCGGCATTAAAGTCAGCAGAGTCGTCAATCTGCAGGATGACATTTCCATGGCGGTCGGCGGCCAGAAAATTCGTATTCAGGCACCCATCCCGGGCAAGGCGGCGATCGGCATCGAGCTGCCCAACGAGGATCGCCAGATAGTTTACTTTAAGCACGTCCTCACCGCCGACGCCTTTGTCAAATCCAAAGCCAAGCTGCCGGTCATCATCGGCAGGTCGACCTCGGGAAACCCCTATGTTGCCGATATCACTAAAATGCCCCATGTGCTCATTGCCGGACAGACAGGATCGGGCAAAAGCGTTTGCATCAACTCGATTATCTGCAGCTTGCTCATGACGAAAAAACCCGAAGAGCTGCGACTGATCATGATCGATCCCAAAAAGGTCGAGCTGTCGTATTACCAGGGCATTCCCCACCTGCTGGCCCCGGTGGTCACCGAATCGAAAGAAGCGGTCAAGGCTTTACAATGGGGCATTAATGAAATGGATCGGCGCTATCGCATGCTTGCCAAGGTCGGTGCCCGTAACATCGAATCGTTTAATACAAAAGTTGCCGAAGGGCGCATCAAAGAGGGGCTTATTCCCGAAGAGGACAATAAACCGCTTCCCTTTATCGTTATCCTGGTGGACGAGCTGGCCGACCTGATGCTGACGGCGTCAAAAGATGTTGAAGCAAGCATTCAGCGTATTGCCCAGTTGGCCAGAGCGGTCGGTATCCACCTAATTGTAGCGACCCAGCGCCCGTCGGTTGACATCATTACCGGCCCGATCAAAGCTAATCTGACATCCCGTATCGCTTTCAGAACGATCCAGTCGACCGATTCACGCACGATCCTGGGCCATGTCGGTTCCGAAAAGCTGCTGGGCATGGGTGACATGCTCTTTTTGCGCAGCGGTGCCCCTGATATCGAACGCTATCACGGCGCCTTTATTGCCGAAGAGGATGTCGAGCGGCTGGTCGATACTATCAGAAGTCAATTTTTCGAAATAGACAAACTCGACAGCTTCAAAGACGCCGCAGATGATCCGGCGGTCGAAGGGATGGGCGGCGACGAGCAAAGAGATGAGCTGTTTGAGGATGCGGCCGAGATTATCGTGAGCATCGGTCAGGGATCGACGTCCATGCTGCAGCGGCGCATGAAGATCGGCTACGCCCGGGCGGGACGTCTTATGGATGAACTCGAACGCACCGGCATTGTCGGTCCGTCCGAAGGAAGCAAAGCCAGGGAAGTGCTGGTGGCTCCGCACGAACTTGAAGAAGTACTTGCACGCATAAGCTAAGGCAGGATATATGCATACATCAAAATTTGCAGCAGGTTTCTTTGTCGGAATTCTCGTTGCCGCCTCACTTTCGGCCGCCGAACCGCCAATTCTTGACAAGATCAAGTCTAAACTCAACCGGGCTCAGACGATCAAAGCCGAATTTGATCTGCAGATTTACTGGGCGGTGCGCGAGAAAACCGAAAATAAAAGCGGCCTATTCTGGCTGGGGCCCGGGGACAAGTTCCGGGTAGAGCTCGGAGCTTCGCTGTGGGTCAGCAACGGCACCACCTACTGGCAATACAACCAGAACTCCAACCAGGTAATCATCAAGAACCTGCTTGACGTTGACCTCTCCCTGCATCCGTCGCAAATCCTGAAGAATTATCTGCATGATCACTCCTATGCCGTTGAAAAGGACGGTTCACAACAGATGGTAGTTACCTCTGTTCCCGGCGCAGGTGATACACAATCGCAAATTCAGAAGATATCAATACGGATCGATAAGAAGGAGGCTATGCTGGATAAAATCCTGATTACCGACACTAAAGGCAATACCAGCACGTACTCTTTCAAGAAGCTGAAAACCGGTATTTCGATTCCCAGGGAGCGCTTCTCTTTTGAACCCCCAAGCGATGCGAACATCCTTGACACACGCGACTAGGCTTGCAATTGTCGCCCTGTTGGCAGCAGGGGCTGCGTGCGCGCAAAACCTTGAGCCCACCTCGGCCATCACCAGCAACACCATCATCGAGCTGGACGGCTCGGGCGATACGCTCTGGATGGTAACCGCCAAGGGCCTGAACTACGCATTGGCAACCGACAGTGCGCTGAGCTGGAGCGGCTATTCGGCAGCTCAAGCACAGTGGCTGGTGTCAAGCGACGCCTGGCCGACCCTGGCATACGATCACGGTACGGCTTTGGTCGCCCTGCCGCAAAGCAATCCGCTCAATCCCAATATTCTGTGGTCTCTGGACCTGCACGCAACAGATCCGGCTCCGCAGCGGTTTTCATTTCCCTGGAACATTCAAAACGGCAAAATCACGTTCAACGATAAAGACACCGCCATTTCATTCATTGTTGAAGACATTGCTTTTGGTGATGCGGCGTGGTGGGCGGCAGGAATAGATGCTGGCCTGATTAAAATTCCGGTTGCTGCCGGCGCAATCGATATGAACAACACTTCACTTTCGATTCCCGGGCAAGCGGGAATGGTGCTCATGAAAGATTTTTCCGGCGCATCTCTGGCGCGCCTGCCGGATTCCTCCACCAAAGTAATAGATGTGCATACCGTCAGTGATTCAAGCGGTAACAGCAAAGTGCTGGTCACTTCCTACAAGCGCATCTGGATTTTCAATCCCGCCGAGAGTACCTGGGACACCCTCAGCACAACCATCTCCGATCCCTCCGTATCCTTTGCCAACTATTTTCAATTATTTGTCAAGCCCGGCGCCTCTCCCGGCGAACTCTATGCGATCATGGCTGTTGACATAGGCAAGGACAGCCTGACCGACCGCACCTACTTTTATGATTCGGCGTCGGCACAGTGGAAGCCGTTTATCAACAGTTCCATCTCTTCGCTGACCTTTACCGCCGACAGCGTCGTGTATGCGGCCGTCAGGGGGGAACGCCTGCAGGGATTCAAAGAACGCGGTGAAAACCAGGTAGTCATCGAGTCGCGGCAATTCAACAATCGCCTGACATCTGCCGGAGCTTCAGCGAATCTGGAAATTTACGATGTGCATTTTGCTCCGCACCCCGATGATACCGACGGAAACCTGTGGATTGCAACCAATGAAGGTCTCTTTTTCAGCCTGCAGGAACAACAGGACGGCGCCGCCGGAACACCGTTTCAGCGCAATTTCAGAGAGAAAAAAATAAAGTCGGGACTCTCCGAGACCTACTTTCTGCCGACCGTACTTACCGCTATCCGTACCGAAGGCATCTTTGCCTACAATTTGTCAAGTAATGCCGATGTTACGATTTCCGTGTACGACTGGAATATGGATCATGTAAAGACGATCATCAGGGATGCCCCCCGGCTGGCGGCGAAAAACAAGAAAGGCGGCCGCAGCACCGAAACTCACGACACCTGGAACTCCACCAACGAGTTGGGTGAACTTGTCGCACCGGGTATTTATTACTACAAAATCAGCGCAAGCAACGGAGAACGAGATTTTGGCAAAATTGTTGTCGCCCGCTAATCGAATCGCCCACACGACACTCTTGCTGTGTGCCGTGTGGACACTCTGCAACGCCTCATCGTATATCGGCGGTCTGCCCGGCGCTTACCTGCGCCCGCCGGTCGGTGCGAGCGGACAGGCTGTGGGTGGAGCAAATTCGGCAGACCCGGCATATATGGCCGGCTTCTGGAATCCTGCCGCCATAACCGTAAAAAATGCCAAGCGTCTCATGCTGGGCGCCGGACAACGTTCGCTCAAGCGCATGGAAGGCTTCGGTGGATTTGAGTATCGCCTGCCGTCGGGACGCATGGGCGTAGGATTGACCGCCTTGTATCGGGGCGACCCTAAAATTGACATTTACGACAGTGAAGGCGACCTGCTCGGCTCGAAGCCGTACCTGACGCTGACGCCGAAATTTACCATCAGCTATATATTCTCGCGGCGTCTCTCGTTCGGATTGAATATCGGCTTTTACTATGAGCAACTGCCCTACGACAACCAGAGCACGGTTGAAAACCAGTCCACCTGGAGTGCCGGCGGAATCGATCTGGGCGCCCGCTATGAGCTGAACAGGCAATCCACCCTTGCCCTGGTTATCAAAAATATCAATGCAGCAACCGAATGGCAATGGCCCCTGTTTGCGTGGGAAGATGATGGGCTGGAAAGCTCTGTCGACAGAAAAAATCTCGAACCGGTAATTATCGTTGGGGGAAAGTTTCGCCAGTTTACTTTATACAGCAAGCCGCTGCACTGGACGTCGGACCTTGCATTATACCTCATCGACGGCTCATTCAAGGCACTGCACCGCTCTGTGGCTTTGTGGAGCAACGGTCTGGAATGGCAACGCTGGAAATCGCTCTTTATCCGGGCAGGCATTGGTGAAATTGCGCTTGATTCAGATTTGTTCCGTGATCCCGGCAACTATGCAAATACCTTCTCATTGCGATTATCATCAGGCTTTGCACTGGATCTGGCGTCATTTAAAGAAAACCTCGAGGGCCTGCGGCTTCACTACAGCTTCTCAACATCCAAAATCTGGTCGGGCATGAATCAGCAGCTCGATCTGGTATATTCATTTTAGGACGCAACATGAAACGCATCAGTATCACTTTGCAAGTATTGACTATTGCGACTTTTCAGTCGGCATTTGCGCGCAACATCGATTCGCTGGCGGTTGACAATATTGATTTTCAGATGCTTGAAGAGCCGGTAAATCCCCGCATCATCGCCATGGGCGGCGCGGGCACCGCGTTACCGGGACGGGGTTTCGCCTTTTACGGCCCGGCTCAAATCAATCTCTATCCAACCAGCTATCTGAGTGCTGATTACGGTCGCTGGCCACAGGCCGATGCTAGCCGATCCCATATCGAAACGGTACTGCGACTGCCCACGTGGTCCCTGGGCATTGATTTTCGCACCTTCAGCATTGATGATATTTTTCCGGCCGGCGAACAGGGGGTCGAATGGAATAATCCGGCCTCCGATCAACAGTCGTTTTTGGCCTTGACGGTCGGGCGCCGCATTAACCGGTTGAGCATAGGGGCAACGCTCAAAGGCATGCAGCACAAACTTTTTCATTTCACCAGCTACGGTCTGGGAGGAGATATCGGTGCTGCATATGCCGTTGTCCCCCAAAAACTTTTTGCCGGAGCGGCCATGCTTAATCTGGGATCGACAACGCCCATGCTGGACGAAAAGAAAACCCTGGGTGAGGGCGGCGATTTGCCGATGACCGGCCGCCTGGGAGTTGCCTGGATTGACACAATCGGAACTGTAGCCTATGCTCTGTCGGTGGATGCCGTTGTGCGAGAGGTGAACAAACAGGTGACATTGCCGATCGGAATTGAAGTTACCCCGATACCGGCGCTTTCCCTGCGCATCGGCAAGCATGGCCTGCATCCGACCCAAATGCTCAGCATGGGCTTCGGCATCAATGCAGTCCCACTCAAGCTCGATGTCAGTTTCAGAATCCCCAGACTGGTAGATGACGTCGAATTGAGATGGCTGGCATCCTTGACCTATGATCTGGTAACACCCGCTCCAGCTTCGAAGGAAGAATCCACCGAATAGCCGTCTGCAGGATACCATTAGCCTGCTTACCTTCAACTGGATTCCTGCGCTTTGGAAGCATTTCCTTTCATTACCCGTTATATAATAGTATTTTTCAAAATTGTATTATGAAACCACTGCAGGTGATTGCAGTATTTTTCTAATTTTCATGGCATTACAATTCACACAATTGTATAATGAAGCTGAAAATCAGAGTTGCATGAATAAAGGACGGCTCAATGTTTTTTTCCCGCTTTTTCTCCAATGATCTGGGTATTGATTTAGGAACGGCAAACACGCTCATTTATGCCAGTGGCCGCGGACTGCTGATTGATGAGCCGTCGGTGGTTGCGCTCGATCGTGACACTAAAAAAGTAGAAAAAATCGGCCTCGAAGCAAAGCGCATGCTCGGCCGCACACCCGGAGAAATTGAGGCAATACGCCCTATGAAGGACGGCGTTATTGCCGACTTCGACCTGGTGGAACAGATGCTTAAATATTTCATACGCAAAGTCGATCGCAAATTCCCGACGTTCTTTCGTCCCCGCGCCGTCATCGGCGTGCCTTCCGGGATTACCGAAGTTGAAAAGCGTGCCGTAGTCGATTCGGCCGAAAGCGCCGGAGTGCGGGAAGTCTATCTGGTTGCCGAACCCATGGCGTCCGCCATTGGTATGGGCATCCCGGTCGAGGAGCCGTCGGGCAACATGGTTATTGACATTGGCGGAGGGACGGCCGAAATTGCGGTGTTGGCGCTTTCCGGTATGGTCTGTGATATGTCGGTGCGCGTCGGCGGCGACGAAATGGATGAATCAATTCTTTCCTATCTGAAAAAAACTTACAACCTGCTGGTCGGTGAAAGCACCGCCGAACAGATCAAAATCCAAATTGGTTCAGCTTTTCCGCTTGAAGACGAATTGGAGATGGAAGTAAAGGGGCGTGACCTGGTTGCCGGGATCCCGAAAACATTGCGCATTACTTCGACCGAAATCCGTGATGCGCTTAACGAACCGGTGTCAACCATTGTCGAAGCTGTCAAGCAGGCTCTGGAGCAGACCCCCCCGGAGCTTTCGGCGGACATACTTGACAAAGGAATTGTTATGACCGGCGGCAGTTCCCAGTTGCGAGGGCTGGACGAGCGTTTGCGCCAGGAAACCAACCTTCCCGTAAATGTTATCGACGAACCGCTTACCTGTGTTGCGCGCGGGTCGCTCAAAATAATCGAAAATCTCGATAAATACCGGCCTGTGCTCTTTTCCGGCGGCCGCCGGAATCGATAACTTCAACCTGAGCGCTGCAGCTCAGTGAACGGCAAAGAATGCACTGGATTCTACAGTTTATTGTTGAAAACCGCAACATATCCTCCCTGTTTTTAACTGTTGTTCTCAGTCTGTGGATGCTTTCCTCAAATCAGGAGCGCCAAAACAGAATTTCGCAGGCTCTGCTGGTCAGCATTTTTTATCCGTTTCAATATTCGCTGAACTTAACAAGTAATATTAAAAATATTTTCGCCGAAAATAAGCAATTGCGTGCAGAGGTCACCCACCTCAGTACCCGGGTAGCCGAGCTGGAGCAGGCCGCCAAAGAAAATGAACGCCTCAAGAAAATGCTGGGCATGGAAGACGATTTCGAGTATGCCCTGGAGCCGGCTCGGGTGGTTGTAAGAAATCCTTCCCACCAGCTTAAAAGCATCGTGATCAGCGCCGGTAAAAAGCACCGGCTCCAGCGCTATATGCCCGTTATCCACAAAAGCGGCGTGGTCGGTAAGATTATTCATCCTATGCATGGTATATCGATGGTGCAGTTGCTGAAAGATCCGGCCTGCCGCACCAGCGTTATGTTTGTGCGCACCAGAACCGCCGGCATTCTGGAAACCGATAATGGTGAAGATTTTTTCATTCTGTGCAGAACGCACGCGGATATCCGCGTAAGCGATACCGTAAAAACATCAGGTCTTGGGGGCGTATTCCCCAAAGGCCTGCTCGTGGGCGAAGTAATTGCAATAAAAGACGATCAGGAACCGCTGTTTAAGCGCGTGTATATCAAACCGTTCGTCGATTTCAGTCATCTTGAAGAAGTGTTTGTGATCAAATTGCCGCCGCAATGGTCCGCCTTTCGCACTGAAATAGATTCGCTGAAAGAAAAAAATGGCATTTGACATACTTAAATGGCTGGTGCTGTTCATGGTGTGTATCGTGCTGCAGAGCACGTTGACGCACACCATAGCCGTATTTGATATCCAGCCGGATTTTGTAATTATTGCTTTGTTCCTGTTGTCCATTCGACATGGCAGCATTGCAGGGGTTTACGCGGGCTTTTTCGTCGGACTCGGACAGGATCTTTATTCCCCGGCCATTCTGGGACTAAACGCGCTTGCCAAAACGCTCATCGGCTATTTCATAGGCATTTTTAATGAAAAAGTCATGAGTACCGACCCGGTCATGAAAGCGGTGATTCTGCTCTCGTCCATATTCCTGCATGATACCATTTTTCTGGCTGCGCATATCATAAAAACATCGGCTTCATGGGGAATATTGCTGCCCGAGATATTGACAAATAGCATACCGCGAGGATTGTATACGATAGTCTTCATAGTGCTCTATTCGCTCTGGGCACATCTTTTTAAACCATCCTTAAGACGGTAACATAACCGATGTCACGCGGATCAATAATACAGGACGATCAACAGGAACGCCTCTTCAAGAGTGTTGTGCTCAGCATCGGTTCGGCCGCGCTCATTGCGGTTCTTATTCTGCGGCTGTTCGTCATTCAAGTCGTACAGGCCGACGTCAATATAAAGCTGTCAAAAGAAAACCGGATGCAGCTCAAAATTATCAAGGCGCCGCGGGGCCGCATATTCGATCGCTACGGCAAAGCTTTAGCACGCAACCGTCCTTCCTATTCACTGAGCATACTTCCCTATCAGATGAAACAGGAAGACTCACTGGTTACGAATTTGCTCAAAATAACCAACACAAAGGGCGTGCGGATTTTTGACAGCACCAATCTGGTCAAGCGCCTACACAAGGCAAAGTATCGCCGGTTCGATGCAACCCGCATAAAAGAAGACGTGTCGCTGGAGATAGTCAGCATCATCGAAGAACATGCGCTTGACTTTCCCGGACTGATCGTATTGATTGAATCACGCCGGGAATACCCGCTGGGTCCGGCAGCCTTCCATGTTCTGGGCTACATGAGCGAAATCCCCGAAACACAGTACGACTCTCTCAAAGAAGTCGGTTACTACTATGGAGACCTCATCGGCAAAGCAGGTATCGAAAAGCAATATGAAACATTGTTTCGGGGTGTTGACGGACAGGAATACATCGAAGTAAACGCATACGGCAAACGGCTCGGGGCCATTGAAAATATGCCGCGCCGCGAGCCCCAACCGGGCCAGGATCTTTACCTGACAATTGACGCCGGATTGCAGCAGGTTGCCTTCGATGCATTTCCCGACACCCTGAAGGGTGCAGTCGTCGTTACCGACCCGCGCAACGGGCAGGTCCTGGTCATGATAAGCTCGCCGTCGGTGAATCCCAATATCTTTTCCCTCGCCTCGTCCCTGCGCAGCAAGCAGTGGGCGAGCGTTGCTCTCGATCCTCGGCTGCCGTTGAATAACCGGGCGACATTCGGCACCTATCCGCCGGGATCAACCTTCAAGCTCATCACCGCTCTGGCAGGTCTGGAGTGCGGCGAAATACAACCATCTTCGCGCATGCCGGTTTCGTGCCGCGGGGCGTTCAGAATCGGCAGCAGAATCGCACGCTGCTGGAAGGCTTCAGGTCATGGATCTTTTCGACTGCATGACGCGCTGAAGCATTCCTGCAACGTTTACTTTTACCAACTGGGGTTGCGCCTGGGAGATGACAACATCAACACCTATGCGCACCAGTTTGGGCTGGGAGAGCCCACCGAAATAGACCTCCCTCGCGAGGATAATGGCTGGCTTTCCGGTGAACAAGCTTACAATGAACGGTTTAGCAAGCGCGGCTGGAAATGGACTCGCGGCCTGCTGCTCAACATGGCAATCGGCCAGAGCCAACTGGTGACGCCATTGCAATTGTCAAACATGGTCGGCAGCATCGGCAACAGCAGAACGATATACAAGCCCTACCTGCTGCAGGAAAGCCGAGGTCGTGACGGCGTTGTCGTTGGGCAATATGCACCACGTGTCAAGCATGCTGTCAGCATCTCCGAACAAACGCGCCAGGCCGTACACGCAGCGATGAAAAGCACCGTCGACCGGGGCGGCACCGGCTGGAGAGCCGGCGTCAAAGGCATACCGGTCGGCGGCAAAACCGGAAGCGCCGAAAATCCGCATGGGGAAAAAACTCACGCGCTTTTTGCCGCCTGCGCGCCGGTGTATGATCCCGTAATTGCCGTTGCCGTGGTTGTCGAAAATGCCGGACACGGCGGCTCGGTGGCGGCGCCGATAGCCGGCAAGGTGCTCAATCACTTCTTTGAGCATAATGAAGAAGGTAAACGCCTGGTTGAAGAATATGCCGAGTTGGATCGAAACAAAAGATAATACCTTCCGAAATCAAAGCTTATGATGCAGGAGCTGCAAAAGAAAAATCGGTTTGATTTCGCGTTCTTCTTAGCCGCGCTGGGTCTCTGGTTCATTGGGGTCCTGCTGATATACAGTGCCACCCATGTCCACACATCCGGTTCATTGGCAGGCTTAGCGCGCAAACAGGCTGTTATGGTTGCCGTCGGCCTGGTAATCATTCTGGCAATTGTTTCGATTCCGCCGTCAATCTATTATTCCCTGGCGTATGTCTTCTATGGCTTCGGGCTGCTGCTTCTTGTCTACGTAATATTTTCGGGGATAGCGACCAAAGGCGCCGAACGCTGGATCAGTGTGGCGGGCATCAAAATTCAGCCGTCGGAATTTGCTAAAATCGGCCTGCTGTTCGCGCTTGCACGTCAACTGGCAACACGCCGCATCAGTCTTGACAAAATCACCTCATTTCTCCTGCCGGGAGTATTCATTGCCGTCCCCTTTGCATTGGTGTTGCAACAGCCCGATCTCGGCACCGCGCTGGTTTTCTGTGCGATGGCGCTGCCCATGTTTTTCTGGGCCGGCCTTACGCTGGTGGAGGTTTTTTATATTGTTTCGCCGACGATTTCACTTATTCTCTCGGCAATACCCCTCATCCTGGCTTTCGGCACGGATAGTCCGGCCGGTATTGCCGGCTCGATTCCCTGGGGAGTATTCTTTCTCTTTCTCTGCGCGTTTCTCTACTTTGCGCGCCCGAGAATTGTTATCCTGGTTGCCGTAATCGTATCGAATCTGTTCAGTGCAACGATAACCAATGTACTCTGGAATAATTTTCTTAAAGACTATCAGAAGAAACGGATCATCAGCTTTATCAATCCGCAGGAGGATCCTTTCGGCGCTGGCTATCAGGTGATACAATCCAAAGTCGCTATCGGCTCCGGACACCTGTACGGCAAAGGCTATCTCAAAGGGACCCAGACTCGCCTGTCATTTCTGCCCGAACAACACACCGATTTCATTTTCTCGGTGCTGGGCGAACAGTTCGGCCTGGTTGGCTGCATCGCCATATTGCTGCTGTTTCTCTTTTTAATTGTCAGAGGCTATACGACCACTCAGTCTATACGCAATCGCTTCATCAACCTGGTAATCGTCGGCGCCATGTCGATTCTGGCGTTTCACATCTTTGTCAATATCGCCATGACATTGGGCATGATGCCGGTAACCGGCTTGCCGCTGCCCTTTCTCAGCTACGGCGGATCGTTTACAATTACGATTTCTATTTTGCTGGGATTCGTGCTCAATGCCAGAGTCGGACGCCAAGATTTTTAATACCAAGCTGCACGCAAATTAGTATTTTCCATAAAGCCCGCAGGCCCGCTCCCAAACAACAAAGGACGTGAATGCATCCGATATTATTCGAAATTCCCGTTTTTCATTTCCCGATTCATTCCTACGGCATTGCACTGGCGCTGTCATTTATCGCCGGTATCATCCTTTCATCATTCCGCGCAAAAAACAGGGCACTCGATTCCGAAGTCGTATCTGATGTTGGATTGTATATCATCGTCGCCGCAATCCTGGGAGCCAGAATCTATTATGTCTTTTTGCATTTTGATGAATTCAAGGGCAATCCGCTTTCGATCATCAATCCGTTTCAGCAAAGCGGAGTGGGCATTGGCGGTCTGGTCATGTATGGCGGATTCATTGGCGCCATTGCAGCAGGCTTGCTTTACTTTCGCCTCAAGAGACGGCCGTTTCTCCCTTATGCCGATGCTATCGCACCCAGCCTGGGATTCGGCATTTTCCTGACACGCATCGGATGCTACCTCAATGGCTGCTGCTACGGCGGGCCAACCACTTCACCCATCGGCGTTGTCTTTCCCCGGGGATGCGCCGCCGGAAATTATCAACTGCACCTGACCGCTGAAAAAGCCGCCTTGCTGGGAGAGCACATCGATACCGTTCCGCTCTTTCCTTCGCAGCTCTTTTTGTCTGCAGGCGGTCTGCTGATCGGCGTCATCGTTTTGCTGGCCGGACACAAAAGGCTGTTTCATGGTTTCGAATTTTATCTTACCGGAGCATTGTACAGTGTGCATCGTTTTGCCGTCGATTTTACACGGCACTACGATTCGGCGACAGAAAAGCTTGGTCCGCTAAGCCACAACCAGATCGTATGTATTGTCCTGTTCATTATTTTTCTGGGCCTGATGCTGCAGGGCGCCATGTTCAATAGCGATGCCGCTCCCCATAACGCGGGCAATGGCGTAAAGCATGACGACGAAGACATGTCGGGCCGCTCGGCCACAAGCTCGCCCGCATCCGATCCGGCAACTGAACCGCTCCCGGATAACCGCTAGCATGCGTGCCGCCGAAGCTTTGCCGCACCTCCTGAGAAATGCCGCATTTTTCCTTTATCCTCCCGTTTGCCTGCTCTGCTCGACTATGCATCAAAACTATCGCTGGCTGTGTGCTTCCTGCCTGAATACTCTGCGCACCAGCGCAAAAAACCGCTCAGCCTGCCCGCGATGCTCAATCAACAAGCAACACCACCTTTGCGCATGCGAATCCGCCTGGGATTATGATTTCGAAAAAATCATCGCGGTATGGGATTTTGACGATGCACTCCAGAAAATCATGCACGAGATCAAGTATCAGGATAAAAAATCCCTGGCCCGGTCTATGGGCGCGCTTGCGGCCGGGATGCTCGGCGACTCTTCATTCTCATCCATTCAGGCAATTGTACCGGTACCCCTCTTCTTTCTGCGATTGATGAAACGCGGCTATAACCAATCGCTGCAGATTGCGCATGGATTGACATCTGCACTGCCCAACCCACCGCCGCTGCTTGCCAGCGCGCTCAGGCGCGTCCGCCACACCAGGACCCAGACCAAACTTGACAAAGCCCAGCGCGGCAAAAACCTGCACAATGCATTCCAAGTATCGCAGAAGCTTAAACCTCAGCTCAAAGCAAAGCACGTGCTGCTGGTAGATGATGTTATTACGACCGGCGCAACAACCAGTGAGTGCACACGCGTCCTGTTGCAAGCCGGTTGTTCGAAGGTTACGGTCTTTTCTCTTGCCCGGGCCTGAAATCCGCCCCCTTGAAGCCCTTTGCGCCTTTATGGTACGCTATTGTATATTAGATGTCTTAAATTTCGGGAGGACTAGCATAATTGGTAATGCAGCGGTCTTGAAAACCGCCGTCCTTAGGACTTGGGGGTTCGAGTCCCTCGTCCTCCGTTTATAAAATGAGAGGCATCCGCGCAAATACGCGAGGATGCCCTTTTTGTTGTATAACTCCAGCAATCCGGGTCGGGCCGGCGCACTGCTTAAATTGGCAGGGCGCACCGATCTCGCCGACCGCGTCGGACCGACTGACCGAAGAAATGTCGGTATCGAAGAAAACGATAGCAGCACACCGGAAGCGCCGAATTCTTGATTTGGCTATCAAAGGCAAATGCAGAAACGAAAGGACTGATTGCGTTTCCCGGCGACAGCCCTTGATATGCAGAGCATAATTTCCCGTAAATCATTGCGCATTTCCGCTCTCTACCTGTTGATCCTTCCCCAAGCATGCGCACAGCTATTGCCAGCGCAGGTAACGTCGGGTCATCACTTGAACCTTCCCGCCGCCATATAGTAGTTTATACACGCTTTCATAGTACCTCCAAAATGGGGCCGTAGCTCAGTTGGGAGAGCATCAGGCTGGCAGTCTGAGGGTCGTCGGTTCGAACCCGTCCGGCTCCATTTTTTTCACCCGCCTCTACATTTCGCAATCATACATTGCACAAATAAACAAAATTTAAAATGCTATTTTTATGCATGAGTTCACCCGCCGTCTGTAGTTGACTTTTGAAAAAGCGCATTTACGAAATCCTGGAGAAAGCCTCAGCGGACGACAGCGCATCCAAAGCATTCGATGCGGGAATGATCAGTCTCATCATTCTCAACGTGATCGCCAACATCCTCAAGACCGTGAGGAACGTCAGGGCGGCGGCAGGCCCCAGGCTGAGCGGCTTTGAAATTGCCTCGATTTGCATCTTTACCATTGAATACCTCCTGCGAATTATTACATGCACCGAAAACCCCAAATACGTCCATCCAGTATAAGGACGCTTGCGTTTTGCGTTTTCATTTATGGCGACAATCGTCTTCTGGCCATTCTGCCTTTTTATTTGCCAATGCTTTTCACGATCGACCTGCGCAGTATTCGTTTGCTGCGGCAGTTTCGCTTGACTCGCCTGATCAACCTGCGCGCTACAGCAGCGCCATCAAAAACCTCGGCAATGCCATGCGCAACAAGCGGGAGGAGCTGGTGTTGACCTCGGTGCTTGTGGTGTTCATGCTGGTGCTCTCAACTTCGTTTATGTACGCGGTTGAAAACGAGGTACAGCCGGAGGCATTTTCGAGCATACCGAGCACGCTCTGGTGGGGGGTTGCCACGTTAACGACGGTCGGCTACGGCGACATCTACCCGGCTACGCCGCTTGGCAAGAAAAAGAAGACAACGATTATCTGTCCGCACTGCAAAAAAGAAATCGTGCAACACTAAATTATCCGAACAGGAAAGCTACTTTATCTTCAAATTCATCAAGCAAATCCCGGTGCGCAAGCTCATGGGTGCGTCGACGAAAGAGCATCGCCAGTTCGTGGTAGTACCATGCCTGCTGCTGCCTGCCTCGATGGAAACGTTGCCAGACTTTTTCGTTGACCTTGTTGAATTCGGCATGGATTGATCGCAGGTTGTTGAGTTTGTCGGCAAATATAACAAGCAGGGCCTCCGGAGAAGCATTTGCATATTGGGCGAGAGATTTTTCTTTGCGCTGCTCCCAACGTGAAGGCAGGCCGATGGTTGTGGCGGATTCTACTATAGCGGCGACTTCGGCGCCGAATGCATCGTGTATATCGGCTAGTTTCGTATCAGTATCTTCGACAACGTCATGCAGCAGCGCGGCGATCACCTGATCTTCGGCGCCGCCTGCATCAAAGACGATCCGGGCAACTTCAATTGGATGAAAAATATAGGGCAGCGACATGCCCTTGCGGAATTGTCCGTGGTGGGCCAGCGAGGCATATTCTATTGCGTCAAAGATCTTATCCGAAAACTGCCGGGAATGAGATGCCATATCACAAAATAATTTACTAGAGCGGATTAATCAGCTTTTCAGCCGAAACGAGTGCCTGAGGAGAATAAAAAAAAGGCCGTGCGCACTCCACACGGCCCCGGGCCAATAATTCTGGCTTCCCGGCCGGCTGACCGGAAAATTTGACGCCTGCTTATCGCAGGTTGATCCGACAAACCTTGATATAAATACTAAAATTAATTGTACCCGGAATTGCTAATTTTGTCAAGCATTTTTTCCCTCGTCCCCATCGAAAGCCGACCTCAGCGGCGGATCTGCGCTGAGACGTGATGCGGTATCGTTATCGGAGCTTATTTCATCTTCCGAAAAATAGATATCAATCAGCTTGCCCAACCCGACAATGCGCAACGTGTCAAGCATCCCCTCATTTGGCTGGATGATAGCCAGTTTGCCGTTTTTCTCGCGTACCAGTCCGAGGCACTGAACAAGACCGGAAATTGACGAAGTATAAAAATAGGATTCCTTCGTAAATGCCAGCGCGACATTCGTATCGCCCTGGTCTACGCATTCCTTGACTTTATTCTTCAACTCGGCAAAATCAGTTTCGCGTCCCAGATCGTCTTTGACGCGCAGGATTTTATAGCCATGTCGTTTATCGGAGTGAATAAACAAGACAACGCACCCTTGCTCAAGTCATAATGAGAAATTGTACCATATCTTAATCCGATAGGCAAGCCTGCAAATAGATTTAGTTTGTCTCGGGGATATCTTTAACGCACCGGAAACCAAAAATATTCAACCGTACCGTTGGTTTATAGCCGATGCGGTTGGCCGAGCGCAGGCATCCGCCTTCACTGACCCAGCAGCCGCCTCGCAAGACACGATACATCCCCGTTGAGGGGCCTTCGGGATTCTCATAGGACGATTCGCGGTAGTACTCTTTCCCGTACCAGTCGGCGCACCATTCCCAGAGATTACCATGCATATCATATAAGCCGTAATCATTGGGTTTAAAGGAGCCTACCGGCATTATTTTTTTGCGATATATTCCCTGCGGAGCGCCGCCAAAGGGTTTGCGCCCGTTGAAGTTGGCCTGATCACTGGAAAGTACGTTACCGTAGGCGAATATGGTGCTTTCCCCGCCGCGAGCGGCATATTCCCATTCCGCCTCGGTGGGCAGGCGCTTGCCGGTTTTGTCGCAATACTCCTTTGCTTCGAACCAGGTGACGTTATCGATCGGGCACGTGGCGCACCCCTTCTGGGTTGACGTACTGTAATTCATCACCCGCTCAAACTCACGCTTGGTAGCTTCATACTTGTCAATGAGAAATGCATCCAGCTTCACGGCATGCTGCGGCCATTCATCTTCATCGCCCTGTTCGTTCTGGTAGCCCATTAAAAAGGTCCCGGCAGGGATGTAGGCCATATCGGCGGGCACGGCAAGGCCCTTCGGCGGATCAAGCCCGGCATCGCCGGAGGTGCCGCCGCCCTTGCGCTTGGTTTTACGCAGATCCTTTGTTATCAGATTATCCACCATCTGCGGGATGCGATCCAGAAAAAGACCGACATCGTCGGAAACGATATCGCTGACCCGGTTTTCGGTTTTATCCCGCATGACGTCGATGAGTTTCAGGTTGAAGATGTAGCGTGAGCCGAGTTTGCCGAGATCTCCCAGTAC